>CAVQYP010000022.1:0-515882 GCA_963718155.1 Terriglobia bacterium
CGCGGGGCCACCCACAAAATGCTGTTCACCTACTCCCTTTAAGAGAATTTGAGATGAGTTCTGCAAGGCATTCACAAGTTCGGCAGATTTATTTTCAGGTGGCCGAAATAATTAAATCAATCAGTTACAATTTCCGGTTTGTACGGACGGGCGGCATCCGACTTTTGGCGTGGTAGCTATAATGGCGTGCCGCTGACTTACATCGAGGGCTTCGCAGATCCGAACCACTACCAGTCTTACGCCCAGGAACCGGCTCGGGTGCTGGACGTGGTGGAGTTTGCGCGGGAACGGCTCGGGCTCGATGCGGATGAGCCGCAGCAGGCAGTGCTGCGGTCGAAGGCGAAACGCGGAATCCTGAATTGCACGCGGCAGTGGGGCAAGTCGACTGTGGCGGCGGCCAAGGCGGTGCATCGGGCGTTCACCGTGCCGAAGGCGACGGTGATCGTGGCGAGTCCGGGGGAGCGGCAGAGCGGGGAGTGGATGCATAAGGCCGAGGAGATGGTGGAGCGGCTCGATATCCGGCCGCGAGGAGACGGCTACAACAAGCTGTCGCTGCTGCTGCCGAACGGGTCGCGAATTGTCGGGCTGCCGGGGACGGAGGCTAAAGTTCGCGGCTTTTCGGCGCTCTCGATGCTGGTGATCGACGAGGCTTCGCGGGTGCCGGACGAACTCTACCGGGCGCTACGGCCGATGCTGGCGGTGAGTGACGGCGATTTGTGGCTGATGAGCACGCCTTGCGGCAAGCGCGGGTTCTTCTACGAGACGTGGGAGCACGCGGGTTCGGAGTGGATGCGGGTGCGCGTGCCGGCGACGGAGTGTCCGCGAATTTCGAAGAGCTTTCTGGAAGAGCAACGTCGGTGATGGGACTCGAGTCTTTCCGGCAGGAGCACATGTGCGAGTTCACCGGCAGCGGCATGGGCGTGTTCGATCGAGATCTGGTGGAAGCGGCGCTGGACGACGAACTGGATCCACTGGAGGCATGAAGCATGTTTTACGTCGGGTTGGATCCGGGACAGCGGCAGGATCATTGCGCGATCGCCGTGGTGGAGAAGAGGGTTCCGCGGCCGGCGTTCCTGCCGCCGGAAGGGCGCGAACTGCTGGTGCGGCAGGTGGAGCGGCTGCCGCTGGGGACGCCATATGCGGGCGTGGTGGCTCGGGTGCGCGAACTGGTGTGCGGTCCGGCCCTGGACGACGAACTGGATCCACGGGAGGCATGAAGCATGTTTTACGTCGGACTGGATCTGGGACAGCGGCAGGATCATAGCGCGATCGCCGTGGTGGAGAAGAGGGTTCCGCGGCTGGCGTTCCTGCCGCCGGAAGGGCGCGAACTGCTGGTGCGGCAGGTGGAGCGGCTGCCGTTGGGGACGCCATATCCGGGCGTGGTGGCTCGGGTGCGCGAACTGGTGTGCGGTCCGGCCCTGGCGGGACAGTCCGTGCTGGTGGTGGACGGGACGGGCGTGGGGGCTCCGGTGGTGGAGATGCTGCGGTCGGCGCGGCTGGGGTGTGAGGTGACGGCGGTGACGATCACGGGCGGGGAGCGGGAGTCGGGGAGCGGCGCGTCGCGGAGCGTGCCGAAGCGCGATCTGATTGCGGGGCTGCAGGTGGCGCTGGAGAAGCGCGAACTGCGGATTTCGCGGCGGATGAAGGAGTCGGGCACGCTGGTGCGGGAACTGGTGGATGTGCGGGCTACGGCGGGCCGGGGGATCGGGAAGGTAAAGATCGGGGCGGACGGCACCGGGCAGCATGACGATCTGGTGCTCGCTTTGGCGCTGGCCTGCTGGAGAGCGGCGCGCAAGGAGATCGGATGGGGCTCACAGCGGTTGCCGGGGATTTAAGTTCACGAAAACTTCAGGAGGAACAAAGACATGAGTGTTACAGGCTATATCGGACGGAACAAACGGCCAGAGCCGGATGCCAAAGCGATTCGCGAGGCGATTGCACAGATCTCGGGCAAGGACAAGCCGGCGGAGGAGAAGCGCCCCGGGCCAGAAGGAAATTCGCCAAAGGTTATTTATCGGAGCGTGGCGGATTACGATCCGGTGCTGCGGAGCCATTGCCGGCTGTAACGGCGGTAAGACCACTTGCTTACGCGCGTGGCTCAGTGCTGTTTGTAGGGGATCCTGACTATGCGATCCCCACGAAAGGCTCCCAGATAGACGGAGCGGTCGACCGCGAGAGCTACCGACACTCCGGACATGAGCGGATCGACGGTGGCGGAATCGAAGATGGTTCGCGCCTGCATGGTGGATGGATCGATTTCGGCGACTCCGAAGCCGTCGATGCAGAGCCTGCCGCTTCCCTCAGGGCACTCGCCTCGCGCACCCTTGATGCCAGCCACGAGCAAGAGGCCCTTTCTCGTCCAGGTCAGGTTGTCCGGGAGGAAATCGACCTTCACGGAACCGCCCTCTTTGCCGTCCCGCAGATCGAATTTGCGAACCAGCCGGACGCCAAATTCGTTGACGTACATATCGCGGCCGTCGGCGCTGACAACTACTCCGTTCGGCAGGCGCATGCGCGTGCCAGGCACTTCCGATTCGCCTGCGCCGGGTGTCCAGCGTGCTACGTAGCCGGTGGGTCCGCCGGCGGGAGCTCGTCCGTTGTTGCCGGTGGCGAGGCCCGTCGGATACGTGCCGACGAAACCTCCGTCCGGAAGGATGGCTACGTCGTTGTAGTCGTGTTGGGCGATCTCGCAACCACGCCAGACCAGAGCCCAGGCACCGGCCGACGGCTTGAGCTCATACATCTCGATCGACTGGCGGCCGCCGTGATTGACCAGGTAGAGCGCCCAGTGGCCGTCGCGTCTTTTGGCCAGCGAGGAGCCGTGCGAAATGAGCGCTTCGCCGATAGGGCCGGGACACGCCGGATCGCCCCAGGATTTATCCGTCTGAACGGTCTGGCTCATCCTGCTGAAGGTCTTCGTCGCAAGATTGAAAAGCATTACGCCAGCGCCGGAGGCGCCGCCGCGGCCCTCATTTACATATTCGGTGGCGATCAGGAATTTGCCATCGGGCGCAAGCTCCAGATCTTCGGGTTGGTGCGCGCCGCAGTAGACGGCGATATCGCCGTGAATGCCGCAAGCCGTCTGCGGAGGAGCGGCTGATTGGGACTGAAGATTTTGCGTGATGCTGCTCGCGAGCCCGAACGCGAAGAATATTCCGATACGAGTCGTGAGATGCATCTTGGCTCCTGCCGCGCTATTTTAGCGTGGTGCGGAGCTTCGACCGCGTCCGTTGAAGAGGAGGACCGGCGACAAGATCGCCGGCGCTACCCGCTCTTACCGGCCCTTGGTCCTGGCCTTGAGATTGAGCGCGACTGCGGCGCGGATGAGATCCTTCAAAGCCGCCTCATCGATTTTGCCGCCTTCGTGAATGTCGATCGCGCGCCTGACATTTCCGTCGAGGCTGGAGTTGAATAGACCTGAAGGGTCTTTCAACGCAGCTCCCTTCGCAAATGTCATCTTCACGACATTCTTGTACGTTTCTCCCGTGCAGACGATGCCGCCGTGGGACCAGACGGGCGTACCTCTCCACTTCCACTCTTCAATGATTTCAGGGTCTGCCTCGTGTATTATTTCGCGGAGTTTTGCGAGCGTCTTTCCACGCCAGTCCCCAAGTTCTTTAATTCTCCTGTCTATTAATGCGCAAGCAGATTCCACCGGTTCCATCTTAGCTGCGCTCCAGGAGACGCCACGTGAAGTACGAGATCGCCCAGACGACGCCAGTGGCTGCCGCCCAGCCCCATGCCTCCGGGCCATCGCCCACCGCGAGGTGAGCGATCAGCGCCGAGGCGAGGTCGATGGCGAAGCCGGCGTAGGCCCACTCCTTGAGCCGCGCCGGCACCGGCGCAAGCATCAGCGATCACGCCGAGGAGTTTGGCCCACGAGAGCTCGACCCGGAAGTAATCGGGAAAGCCGAGGTGGGTGAACGCCTCCGCCACCTGCGGCAGGCGCAGTTGCGCGTAGGCAGTGAAGCTCATCTGCAGGCAGAAGAGCGCGGTGACGATCCAATAGACGATGGTCGTGGCTTTGGAGGTGGTCTCGGCTGCGGAGAGCGCCGACTTCTGCAGGGTCGATTCCATGGGTTCTTCCTTTCAGACTTCAAGACTTCGGGGCGTTGGCCGCCCAACCGGGGGTCTCAACGCCGAACTGCTTTGCGTACTCGGCGTGCAATCGCTGCCAGCCGTCGAACTTCATGACCTCAGGGCCGGCGATGCGGCCGATGGGAGTTCCGCTGAGAAGGCGATCCAGAACATCGAAACAAACGTGCCACCCGGCAGCACCCATGGCGATGTAGCGGCGATCGATGCTGTTCCACAGCGTCAGGCGCGTGCCGGCACCCAGGGGCTTCGAGTTCCCAGCGCATATCGTTGCCACCCCAGCCGTACTCGAGCACGCTTGGGAGCGTCGGCTCGCGTCACTTTTGTTTCGGTAACGTGCGGCCCGGGCGCTCCCACCGTGGTGAGCTTCACCGCGGCACCCGCCGTACCCAGGCTCCCATCGGCTTCAAAGGGCGCCCATTCGCGCAGATGCGCCGGGTCGGTTAGCGCCTGCCAGACTTTTTCCGGCGAGTGGCGCAGTTCTCGGACGAGAATGAGCGTCCACTTCTCTCCGTCCTTTTGTATCCGCGCCCCGCTGGCCGGACCGGGTGTGTATTGCTCGCGATCGATCATTTTCTTCTCCTTGTCTTCCCTTTCGTTGGCGTTGGTTGATCCATGCGGTCGAGGTGGCGTTCGAGAGCATCCACGTGAGCGGACCAGAACCGGCGGAACGGAGCCAGCCAGGCATCCACCTCCTGAAGTGGTTCCGGTTTCAGCCGGTAGAGACGGCGCTGCGCGTCCACCGTGGATTCCACGAAACCGGCCTCGCGCAGCACTCGCAGGTGCTTTGACACGGTCGGCTGCGGCATACGAAGCTGACGCTCGATCTCTCCCACCGACTGTTGGGACGAGACCAGGAGGCTCAGTATCGCGCGGCGGTTCGGCTCCGCAATGATTTCGAACACAGATTCCACACTCATTATATACCTTACAGGGCATATACGTGTCAAGGCATAAAAACGGAGGATTGAGGCAGCCTTTTCAATCGGCGTGCGCGGGATGGTTCGCCTTAAGACTGCTCGCGGACGATCAATTTATCCACGATGAGTTTGCCAATGCTCAGCGTTTCAAACCTGGCTTGCCGGACACGCAGGCGTCCAATTGCAAGTGCGCCTATGGCCATTGCACCTATCGCCACTGCACCTATCGCCACTGCACCTATCGCCACTGTACCGACGGCGGCAGCTCCGACGCCGACGCGGGTGACCGCACGTCCGGCCGAAGCCGCCGAGTCTTCTGGTTTCGGAAAGAGTCGCATGGTTGCGATTGTAACGGCTGGGGCTATTTGTCGAGGACGGCGCCGTCGTGGAGCCAGCGCGGGACCTGGCGTTGCAACCAGGGGTGGTTCATCAAAAGCTGCGCGCTCCACTGAGAGAGTGTCTGGTCGGCGTCGACTGCCGATCTCTCGACGAGCGCCGGATCGCGGATGAAGTCTATGAAGAGTTCGCGCGCATCGCCGCCTGCGGAGGTCGTCATAAAACCGGTTTGCGCACCATGCCGCGCAGGGAGGATTTGCGGGAGCCGAACAACGTACATGCTGCCACCGCCGAGTGATTCGTAAGGATATTGCAACAGCCACCGGCAATCTCGCCCCTGCGCAATCAGATTTGCGGAGACGGCGACCCATTGCCCGGCTGCGGCCGCGGGGTTTTCACAGTTCCAGTTATGCGATTGCGGAACGGAAACAGCCGCGCTGGTGTAACCGTAGTGGTCGATCCCGATGCTTTTGATGCCGTGCTGTTGCACAAAGCGCTCGACTTCGGGAAGCGACTGGTCCCAATCGAGGTTGGAATCGTTGAATAACTCGTAGTGGGGCCAGAAAGAGCCGAAGGCGTTGGCGTAAGTCAGATAGAACGGGTACGCCGCCAGCGCCGTCACGAGGCATTGCGCCGCGCACGCCACGATTACGATGGCGAAGGTGCGCGCGGCTTTGGGAGCCGAGAGGCGGAGGGTCGCGACCATTCGCGGCAGCGGCGCGAGTATCAGGATCAGGAGCACCAGCGGCGCACTGAAATGCCGAAATCCTATGTCCAGGGGGCTGTTCAGCGACACGACGGTGAATACGACCAGGGCTATCCAAAGAACGCGCCAGTGCGCCTGGGCAGTGGCGGGAATCGCGCAGACGCGAGGCCGGAACATGGCAGTTGCGCCCACAACAATCAGCGACACTATGAGCAAGCTCAGGAAACCGAGCGGGGATTTCAGCCATAACAGGACGGGGAAATAAAACCAGACTCCCCGCGGATACGAATGGCCCAGGAGGTAAGTGGGCCGGGATGAACTCATCAGCAGCAAAAAGAGGCCGCGCAAGTAGAGCCATGGCGGCATCAGCAGCCTTCGTAACACGGGACCCGAGTTGAGGTCGCACAGGACCGAAGTGGACTGGTTCCAGGAGAAGACAAGATAGAAGGCCCAGGCCGCCGCCAGCGCGCACAGGATTCCCAGTAGAGCGGCGCAAGAGCGCCGCGATCCCAGCAGAGTGGTTTGAAAACGCCTCTCCCGGAAGTCTGGAGGACCCTCATGAAGCGGGCGAATCCAGAGAGCTCAGAACGAACAGGGCGAGGGCGGCGATCACGAAGATCGAGCTGAACTTCGTGAGGAGAGCGCCGGCCAGACTCAGACCGAATACCACGCCCCGCGTCCAGTCGGGAGAGCGCCACAGCGAGGCGGCGGTAAACAGGGCCAGCACCGAAAAGGCGGCAACCGGTACATCGGTAAGGACCAGGGCGCCGTGCGCCAAAAACAGGGGCGTCGTGGCGTAGACGGCTGTGGAGAGCAGGGCGCCCCACGGTCCGCCGATGGTTCGCGCATAAAGGTACACCAGCCAGCCAAGCAGTAACGTAAGAACGAGCATCGGAAGCCGCGCGAGGGCCAGTGTGGTTCGGGGATCGTTCCAGTGGTTCAGGACGAGTTCGCCGAAGTACAACTGGCCGGCGTAGGAAGGAAACAGGCGGCCGCTGACGGTCCACGCGATGTTCGAGTAGTCGGCGCGCACGCCTCTGAGAATCAGAGGAAATGCCGCGATTACTCTTGCAAGCGGCGGGTGTTCTTCACTCAGACGCAGATCGAGCCGCTGCCAGTAACTGACTCCCGCACCGACGTTGACTACTTCGTCGTACGTCACGGATTCGCGCAGGGCAGCGCCCGCGGCGAGAAATCCCATCAGTGCGAGCAAAGCGCCGGCCGCCAGTGGCGCAAACCTCTTGCGGGGATTCATCGATCTCAACGCATGCTAACATTGCCCGTTAACGGGAGTACACTCAACTTTCCAGCATGGGAAACGGGCGCGGCTGGGCGGTATATGAATGGGCGTTGCTCGCGTTGTGCGCGGGGCTGGTGAGCTGGCAGCTTTTCGTTCCTCCGAGCCTGGGATTAGCCGACAACAACGATTACGCGAAGCTGATCGGCCGGGTGTGTCTCGGCGGCGAGCATCCGCTGTTCGAGTATGTGGGTTTTCAGTATCACTACGCAGCGGAGTATTGCTGGAACAGCGGTCTGATCACTTCGGCCGTGCTGCCGTTAAGCGTTGCCCTCACGGTGGCAAAGCCGTTCTCCGGCAGCCAGTTCGACGTGCGCTGGCTCGGCGCCGTGTATGCGGTGCTCTTTCTGCTGGTATTCGCCGCGGTGCAGAGACTGGTTCGTGGCTTGCGTCCCATTGCCCGGGTGTCGGCGCCCGCAGCCGTTCTCGTTGTCTTCTGCAGCGCGAGCTATATCCCGTCGTTCGATTCTTTCTACTTCGATACGACGTCGTATGTCTTCTTGTGGTGCGGGATCCTGCTGTGTGTTCGTCTGCTGCTGTGTGAAAAGGTGACAACGTGGGATTATCTTGCGGCGCTCGCCGGTGTGGTTGTCTTTGAAACTTCGAAATCGCAGCACACCGCATTGGCATTGCCGCTGATCGCCTGCTTCTGGCTGCGACTAAGGACGCGCCACGCTTCCACGCTTGCCACTGCGCCTCGCTGCCACCGTTGTGGTGGTGGTCTCGGCCGCTGTGATGTTCACCAGTGCTCCGCCCTGGTATCGGACCATCAACTCTTATAACGCGCTTTTCTATCAATCCCTGCCTCACTCGCAGGATCCCGCTGGCGATCTGACCCGACTCGGCATGGACCCCGGCATGGCGCGTTACGTGGGGAAGCATGCTTTTTTGCCGGACTCGCCGATGCAGGACCCGCGCGAAACGGAACGGCTCGGCCAATTTCTTTCAGTTCGCACTCTGACGGTCTACTATCTGTCGCATCCCAGAATCGCGGGGCTGGTTTTCCGGCATGCGCTTGCCGAGGGATCGCTGCAGCGCGTGCGAATGAAGATCGGCGCGCGACAGTACCGACTGGGCAATTATGAGAAAAGCGCGGGCACAGCGCCGGAAGCGCAAAGCCATTTTCTCGATTTCTGGAGCGATCTCAAGGCGAGAGTGTTCGGAAATCGTCCGGTGCTTTACGGGTTCTATGCCGCGGGCCTTCTGGCCGCACTCTGGGTGCTGAGTATGCGCGCTCGCGTGGCAGCGATCGCCGCGGTCTGGACGACGATGGTTGTGCTCGCCGCCGTTCTGGTCTTGTTTGATGGCGTCGATACCGGACGGCACCTGTTTCTGTTTAATGCCATGCTCGATATGACCGCCTGCGGGCTGCTCTGCTTTCTGTAAGAGATCGCCGGTGCTACTGCGGAGTGCCGATCGGACGATCCTGAGAACGCATGTGCGCCGAATCGCGTTCGTTTTCGAGGCAATAATAGTCGATCAATTCGCTGTCAAGCACCAGCGGCTGCTTGATCGTGACAGTAAAGGGGGCCGTGTACGCCTTGGGATCGTTGATCGTAATTTCGACTTCGAGGTTCCCGTAGTTCGGCCGCCGGATCCGTTCGGTCATTTTGCCTTGCTCGGTCAGCGGATTCCCGGCGGCGTCCAGCCAGAGATCGTCGCGGAAACCGATGGTTTCGATCACCAGCGTGTCGCCGTCCCAATGACCGACTGAGTATCCGTTCCAGGTCGGATTGGGATCCTTCGGCAGGGCGCGCCCATCGGTGAAGATCTGCCGGTACTGCATGTTGCGCTCGGTGAGAATGACGATACGGCCCGGCACCTCGAAGATCCGTTTATAGTAATCGTCGGTCCAGATTCTCGGGGCATCGCGCGGCATGCAGTGAACGTTGGGATCGAGACCCTGCTCGATACTTCGCTTCTTGACCAGCGCTGCCGCCCACGGCTGGTAAGGCAGAGGAGTTTTCAGCGTAGAGGCGATATTGATGAACTCGCGGGAAATCTGCGTGTCGCCACACTGGGCGCCGCACGGGGGTCCGATGTTCACCCACCCCCACATACCCGAGAAATCGGGTTTTCCGTCGGCGGAGCGCGGCGCGGGAGCCGCGAGATTGGGCTTGCCGTCAGGGGTGCGCGGCACTCCTGGAGTCGCATAGCCAAGCCACTGGCCGAAGAGTGCCGCCGGAGTGGCGGCCAGGATTACCGGAACCGCGTAGCGCAAAACCCGTTGAGGTGTAATTCTCATTTTGAAAGTCCGAATTGCATCATATCCAGGATTCGGCAGTCCCGGTGGGAGGAGTCGGCGGCCGGCCGAATAAAATTTATCGTAAAGAGGCAGCGGGACCACCGTTGAATGACCCCCGTCAAGGCCTAAGCTCCGCGCCGAGGGGAAGCCTGGCACGCGCACCTGTCGCGTGGCGTCTTCTCCGGTGTTCGGCGCCGGATCGAGCTGCATTCGTTAGAGAAGATTTGCAATCTGGCCGAGGTGAGGTATCGTCACGTCGGCCGGGAAGCCCAAGCCGGTCCATGTTTCCCTGGGACCGGTTGCACCAGCAAACCGTGAAGCCGAATGCCCGGGCCCCGGCGACGTCCCATGAGTTCGACGAGACAAAGAGAATGTCTTCACGGGGAACCTTGAGATCCGCGGGCGCCAGCGCGTAGACGCGGGGAGATGGTTTGTAGGTTCTGACCCGGTCGACTGAAATGATCTCTGTGAAAACGGACTCCAGACCACTGACTTGCGACCGCGGATTCAAGCATCCTGGGCGAACCGTTCGAGAGGATGGCCAGCGGGACCGCCTTGAGAGCCATCCAGAGCCGGCTTGACGTCGGGAAACGCCGACGGACTCAGGAAGGCCTGCATGAGGCCGTCAAGCTGATCCTCGCGCGCTTCAATCTTCAGTTGAGCGACGGCCGCACGCAATGCGGCTTCGGTGACATTCCAGAAGTCCTCGTACCGCTCCATGAGTGATCGCAACCAGGTGTATTCGAGTTGCTTCTGCCTCCACAGGATTGAAAGCGCATTCAAGTCCGCCGGGATACCGCTGGCCGCATGCACCACGACCGAGTGCACATCAAACAATGTGCCGTAGGCATCGAAGACGATAGCCTGCGGTTTCATTTGCCGCCTCCGACCCGCACATCAAGAGTTTATGAGATGGTCGCTTTCACCCGCGGATCGGCTCTCAGAAAAGAGCGCAGATCGGGATTGGGTGTGGGACTATGGGCGTTTACGGTGAACTGTTGCATTGGTATCGCGGCGGTTTTCTGCGCGCGGCCGGCGCTGAGACATTGTCATCCCGCTTAGTGGGTCATCGAGTAAGTGATGTAGTTGAGGACAACGCGAAACGCGAGTCCGGAAAATTTCTCCGGGTATTCACCGGTATTCGCCCACTCCCATGCGTCGCCGAGATGCATGTTGGCGCAGATCGCGACTAAAATGCGCCCGTGACTGTCACGAATGGCCCGCCAGCGGGGAATGTAGCCATCCTTCTCATAGGTGCGGCCGGTGTTGACGTAAACTTCTCCGGGTATCTGAAACTTTTCCTGGATGCTGTACAGGACGTTGTAGATCGGATCGTTATCCGGGATATCTTCCACAATGGCATCGGGCAGCACCATGTTCATGCCGGCCATAAAGTGGGCCCAGTCGTCTTCGCCGTGGAAGTGGTCGACCATCAGGAACCCGCCCCTCGCAAGATACTCGCGCAGGCGTTTGGCCTCCTCGTCCGTGAAAGCCCATGTGTTCACTCCGACCGCGTAGATCCACGGGAAGTCGTACATCCGGTCGTCATCGATATCCACGACGTTCAGCGGCGAGGGCGAGTCGATGCGTGTCAGGCGGCGCAGGACGACCAGGCAATCGTTGTCCGCTCTGGGCCAATCCTGGGACCAGGTGTTGCGGGCACTGCGATACCCGAAGCTCGCGCCGCTGGCATAGCCGGTGTTGTAGCGGAGGCGGCTGAAGTAAAATTCCGACGGCTCAACGATCGGCCCTATGCCGTAGTCTGATTGCCGACGGCCTCCCCGTTGCAGTCCAAATAGTCCGACGCTCACTGCAAACAGGAGAGCAATCCCGACAAACGGATGCGCCAGCTTCATGGTGAATGACCTTTCGGTGTCTTGAAGGGTATCACGAGTTCGACACGGGTACCATCACGGGGACCGGGAAATCACAACGGGGAATTCGCAGTTGGCCTGACGCGAGCGTTACTATGGGTCGGAGAATTCGTGCCGCAATTTTTGCGCGGTGTTTCTCACGGCAAGGCTCTCATGCCCAGCTCTCTCATGCAAAGACGCGACTTTCTCAAGCTGGCCGGTTTAGCGGCCGCAGGCACCCCGCTGGCCGCGCCAGCAGACGGCAATGCCATCCGCTCTGGCGCCACTGGTCTCCCCGGAGATTGCCGAGACCGATTTCACGCTGCAAATCGCGCCGGTCACGGTCGAACTGGCGCCCAATCGCATTCTCAGCACCATCGGGTACAACGGCACCTCGCCGGGGCCGCGGCTGCGGATGAAGGAAGGCGTGCCGGTCACGGTGAACGTGGTCAATAACACCGACGTGCCGGAGTTTGTGCATTTTCACGGATTGCTGATTCCCTCCGACGTGGACGGATCGGAGGAAGAAGGCACGCCCGTGGTGCCTCCGCACGGAAGCCGCAGCTATCAGTTCACGCCCACGCCGGCCGGCACGCGCTGGTATCACACGCACACCATGTCGATGGACGACCTGCACCGCGGCAGCTATACCGGAATGTTCGGCTTTCTGATCGTCGAGGGAGCGAACAATCCCGGCAACTACGATCAGGAACACTACCTGGCGCTGCGCGATTGGGAGCCCTATTTCACCAACCAGCTGATGGATAACGACGATCTCGATCCCTCGCTGGCGCAAGCCGGAAAAGCCGGCGGTGCTGGATACGCGGCCGCCGGGCTGGAGGTGGCGGCCGATATTTTTTCCATCAACGACAAGGCGCTCGGCGCCGGCGAGCCGATCCGCGTGAATCCGGGCGAACGCGTGCTGTTTCATTTTCTGAACGCCAGCGCCATCGAGAATCGCCACCTGGCGCTGCCCGGCCACAAATTCAACGTGATCGCGCTGGATGGAAATCCGGTGCCGACGCCGGCGGCCGGTGGACGTGTTGATGCTGGGTCCGGGCGAGCGCATCGATGCCTGGGTGGAGATGAATCAGCCCGGAGTCTGGATTCTGGGCGCGCCCGAGGACCCGGTGCGCGAAGGCGGACTTGGGCATCGTCATCGAATACGCCAATCAACGCCGCACGCCGCAGTGGGTGGCGCCGCCCAAATCCGCCTGGGACTACACGATCTTCGGCAAGCCGCCGTCGCAACCGGCGCCCACCGAGAAACTGGACATGGTCTTCGAAAAGGTGCCGCGCGGCGCCGGCAAATTCAACAGCTTCACCGTAAACGGCAAACCGTATCCGCACGATCAGGAGTTTCTGCTCAAACAGGGCACGCGCTACCGGCTGACGTTTCATAACCGCACCGACGATGCGCATCCGTTGCACCTGCATCGCCACCAGCTCGAGATCGCCGAGATTTACGGCAAAGCCACCTCGGGCGTGATCAAGGACACGGTCGTGGTGCCCACCTACGGGCGCGCCAGCGTGGACTTTACCGCCGACCAGCCGGGACCGACGTTGTTTCACTGCCATATCCAGCAGCACATGGATTACGGCTTCAAGGCGCTGCTGCGCTACGCGTGAGGCCCCTTATTGTTTGACGAATTTTTGGACCTTGCCGCTTAGTTGGGCCAGGTAAACATCGCCGGAGTCGGACGCGGCAACACCATGCCCGCCGGCCGCAGTCCCATTGGGCAATCTTCCGACGACTTCTCCCTTCAGGTTCAGCAACACAGCGCCCGCCCAGATGTGCTGGTCCTTCGTCATGAAGAGGGCCGAGACAGCTTCGAGAACGGGCCACTCGGTGAGAAAGTGACCGGTGGAATCGAAGACTTCGATTCGATGGGTTTCCCGATCCGAGACGTAAACCTTGCCTTGGGGGTCGACCACGACGCCATGCGGAAGTTCGAACTGACCGGGCCCCGTTCCGCGCGTCCCCCACTCCAGCAGGTAATGTCCATCGTGCGAGAATTTCACGACACGGTTGCCGGCGTAGCCGTCCGAAATGTAAAAATCGCCATTCGGAGCGAAGCCCACGTCCGTCGGCAGGTTGAATGTGTCATGGCCGGCTCCCGCCACCCCTTTGTGACCGAGCTGCATCAGGATCTTGCCCTGCGGATTCATTTTGTAGATCACGTGACCCGGGGCGTCGATGGTCCAAATGTTGTGCTCCGGGTCGACGCGAATGGAATGCGCGCCACAGGAATCGCATCCCGCAGGTCCATAGATGGCGGAGTAAAGCGCGTGGCCCGGCACGCGGTCAGCCTGCGCGATGGCGCCCACCTTGCCTTCGCTGAACATGCCGTCGCCCCAGGAACGCACGAACTTCCCGTTGCTTTCGAATTCCATGATCGGGTGCGCGCCGCGATGCAGCACGAGGATGTGGCCCTGAGCGTCCACCGCGATGCCCGGATACTTGAATGAAATTCCACGGACCGCCCGGTGTCCCGGCCGCGTTCAGGACCGAGGTCGGCCATTCCGGCACCTCTTTGTAGCCCATCGTGGCGGCATCGACTCCGAGTTTGGGAGCGCCGGCCGGTTGTCCCAAAGCGAGCAGTGACAGACCGAACGCGAGCAGGACAAAACGATAAAGACGCATAGCGGATACTCCTCCCGGCGGTTTCAGGATGGAGTTTATCAACTTCGGAGTCAGCGGGGTTCACGGCACAACAGCAAGCCCAACGCATTTGCGACGGCTTGCGCTGGTTGTGAGACAGACGTCTCCGCGCGCCATCCGACAAACCCATCGGGACGTACGAGAATGGCCCCTGATGACGTTATCCCGTAAGCGGCGGGAAACGCGTTTTCAGGATCGACGATGCCGTCTTCTCCAATCACAACGACGTGAACGCTGCGGTGGCAGCTATCTCGCCACGACTTTCCCTCAGGGCCGGCCAGCAAGACGAAATTCCGACCGAACAGGTCGAGCGTGGAGATTTTTTCACCGTTGCGTTCGAGCCAGACATGCGGAGCGCGCGTGCCTGGACGTCCCTTCGATTCACGTGGATTTTCGTGAATTCGATCAGAAGAGTAGCAGTAACCCAGCTCGATATTCAGATCGTCTTCGAGCGGTTGCATCCCCGTGGTGCCGAGATATGAAGCAGCGCGCGTAACATACCGCGAATATGCCTGCTCAACCGTGAAGGCCGACTGCGGGACGGCGTTCAAGGTCGTATGTCGAGAGCAGGTCTGGTGCGGCGATCCCTTTCAGTACGAGCGCAAGCTTCCACGCGATGTTGTGCGCGTCGTGGATCCCGGTGTTGCCGCCGAAACCGCCATAGGGAGGCATCACGTGAGCCGCATCGCCGGCCAGAAACACACGACCCTGGCGGAAGTGTTCGGCTATTTCGGCGGTCGACTGCCAGTGCATTACGTTCTCGATCGTGACGGGAATCTCAGCCGTTCCCATCGCGGCGTGAACGTATTCGAGGCATCGTTCCTCAGTGAGACCATTCGAAACATTCGTTTCCGGCCGGACGGGATCACCAATGGTGTGGACGGCGAGAAAGCCCGATTCGTACGGCTTTTCAATCCTGAAGAAACCCCGAAGCGTCGGATTGACGACCATGATCACGCTTAGATTCCGTCCCCGTATCAATGGCGCGACCGGCGCGCGGAAGTAAATGGTGACGCTGTTCGAAAAGACGCCCCGGCCGAGCATGGGGATTCCCAGACTATCGCGGATCGAGCTGTGAGAGCCATCGGCGGCGACCATATAGCGAGCCCGCACGGTCTTCGTGATGCCGCTATCGCGATCCCGGATCACTGCGGTCACACCATCCGGGTCCTGTTCGAACGAGATCATGTCCGTCCCAAAGCACAATTCCGCTCCGAGTTCCGCGGCGCGCTTCCGAAGTAAAGGTTCGAGCACGCTTTGCGTGATGAAAACCCGCGCGCAGGGACTGACGTCCCTCACTCCTTCATTCAGGTTTGCGATGTACCACGCGAGCTCCTTCCCCGCCAGAGTCTCAACGGCCATGATGGCGCCGTCCTGATCGAACTGCTCGCCGGATTTCTCGCCCACCATGCGTTCGATGCCGACGCCCCGGAAAATCTCCATAGTGCGCTGGTTGATCATTGCCGCTCTGGGATGGATGGCGGTTCCATGATGGTGCTCAACTGCGATCACGGGGATGCCCTGATACCCAAGGAGCAGGGCCGTCGACATGCCCACGAGGCTGCCGCCCACAATCAGAACCGGGATTTCGATGTCGGCCATGTCTGGAAAGGCGGCTAGCGAATCAGAGCTCCGGCGGCCAGACAAGCAGCGCACGGGAGTTCGTGACCCAGAAATTCTGCGCGGCCTTCAGCCGAGGTGACCCACGGCCGCGACGTCCAGGGCGGGTTATGCCGGACATGCTGAGCATGCCCGCATTCCAGTTCGGCGATCCAGTCGCCCTCTTCATCCTGCCGAAAGTTCACAATTCTGCGTTTCACCGGAACGATCGAACGATCAGCGCCCTGGGCGGAGCCGGAGAATTCCAATGCTTGTTTATTTCCTTCTGAAAACCGACTCGTCCTTCAGCAGCTGCTCATATTGCTGAATGTCAGTGTTGTTTTCGGCGCATTCGTATTCTCGTAACCGCGTGCCGGGCCGGAGCATGAGCGAACTATGTATGATCCACGGTTTAGTCAGCACCTTCGGGTCTTCGACCGTGACATCGTAATTGATTCGATTGTAATCGACACGGGTATAGCGCTCCGTCACATGCATCGCCTCCGAATGGAAGGTCCCGGTCGCGCCGATCCACGTACGGTCATTGAATCCGATCACATCCACCACGAGCGTGTCGCCTTCCCAATGCCCCACTGAATCGCCCATGTAGGAAGGCTCGATATCGTCGGGATGTTTCGCATTCAAAGGGATTACGCGGAATTCGTGAAACACCTCATAGAGCATGATCACCTGCGTCGGCGTCTGGATGATCTGAAGCGGGAAAAGCCCGACGGTCGTTGAACGCGGAATGCCTGCCATCAGGCAGCGCGCCATGGGATCGTCGATGCCTCTGCGATCGAACGACTCCTGGACTTTCGCTTTGGCCCAATCCTGATAGGGCGCCGGTTGGCGCGGCGGTAACGGAGCCGCGGCTCGTCCGCCCGCGGCGCGCGCGGGGCCGCTCCCCACTGGCGGCGGGCTGTTTGCCTCCTCCCACGTCCCCACCCGATTGCTGCCGCCCTGCCACACTCCCGTCATGTCGGGCTTTCCGTCTGCCGTTCGCGGCATGGGCGGAGTTGCCGTTTTGGCGGGCGTCTGCTGCGCCTGGGCAAGCCCGGCTAAAGTCAACAGAGCGCACGCAAGGGACACACCGTTGAGCATCTTCAGGACACGGCCGTTCACGGCGCCACCGCCGAGGTGCTGCCGCCATCACCGGTTCCCGCGGGCGGACCAAAGAACAGCTTTTTCCCGTCCTTGAAAGTCACCTCTCGCGAGTGTGCCCAATTCGTGCCGTCCCTCGCCCTCCAGCCGAAAACCGTGATCGTGTCGCCTGGCCGTAAGGTCACATCTCTTTTCCAGCCCGTCCGGTATAAAACGGTCGGGGGATAGCCCTCAAACTTCCAGTTCGCGACCACTCCCTTGCTGTCGGCCACGTCCAGATAGAAGAAGCTGTGCGGGTTCATCCACTCCACTTTTGTGACGACCCCCGTCAACGTAATCGGCTTGTTCGCGTCATACTCCGCGCCGAATGAATGATGCGCGGCGGCCGGCGCGGCCAGAAACAGCGCAGACGCCACCAGACTCAAACAAAAGCTTGTATTTTTCATTCAATTCCCCGGTCCAGGAGTCTATATCAACCCTGCATGGAGTAGACAGTTTGTTCAACCTATTGCACACTTGATCCAGGAGGCTTCGGGAAGAGGCACCAGTCGCTCCCTCCCGGTCGCGGCTCGGATATCGTCGCGGATCGGAAACGTCTTCCCGGCACAATGACAGGTACCAATTCGCTGGAACGCGCTCTCGCACTTCTCGACGTGGTGGAGAAGACCCCTGGCGGCCTCAGGAACGCCGAAATCAGCCGCCGTTTGCGTATGCCGAAGAGCACCTGCTCCTGGATTCTGGCGCGTCTCGAGCGCGCAGGTTATCTGATTTGCGATGGCGACACGAGGCGTTACAAAATCGGTCTGAAAACGATTGCATTGGCGCACGGGGCCTTTCGCGAACTGGGTTTCCGCTCCTGCGCCGAGCCGGTGCTTTACCGAATTGCGAGCGAGACCGGCCTCGCCGCCGGAATTGGCGTGCTGGAAGACCGCCAGGTTCTCGTCGTCGATCGTGTCGAGGCTCCCGAGTTCTCAGGCTCGCGACGATTCATCGACGAGCGCCCCCGCGATCAACGCGAAATCGGCCGCGAACTTCCAGCGCATTCGACGGCACTCGGCAAGGTGCTGCTGGCGTACCTTTCGCGCGCGGCGCTCGTCGAGTGTCTGGACGAGCTGGTTCTTACGCAGCGCACGCCCAGGACCATCGTTTCACATGCCGAGCTGGTGCTTGAGCTCAGGAAGATCCGGCGGCGAGGCTACGCGACGTCGGATGAAGAGCACTCCCGCGGTGTCCGCGCCATCAGCGC
Organism: Terriglobia bacterium; assembly: GCA_963718155.1. Taxonomy (GTDB): domain Bacteria; phylum Acidobacteriota; class Terriglobia; order Bryobacterales; family Bryobacteraceae; genus BOG-234. Next base: position 18,061 of record CAVQYP010000022.1, read on the forward strand.
TCCGATTTTCGATTTCACGGGGGCTGTTCCGGCAGCGATCTCGGTGAATGGTAACCCCTCAGCCGCTATATGGAAGGCTCCGCGCAGACTCATTGCGCTGGTCACCGCCGCCGCGCACGACATTTCCAGCAGTGCCCGCTTCCCCTTCGTCGGGTGAGCATCCATGCTGCCTCATTCGCGATGCAGAACCAGACTGCCGTTCGCATCCAGTCGCATTGACCACCCTGTCGGCACCAGGGTGGTTGAACCGTAGTCCGTTATCAAAGCCGGACCTTTGTGTACCCGGGCCCCCAGTGCTTCTCGCGATGACGCGTGGATGGCCTGCCATCGTGCGTCGACCCACACCCGCCGCATTTCGACCCCCGCCGCGCCGGTAGTGCGCACCTTCAGCGAAGGTTTCTCGATTCTTACAATCGCTCGTACCCGCAGCGTCACGATCTCCGTGGCACGCTTCGCATCGGAATAGCCGTATACCTGCTGATGTTCTTTGTGGAAGTCTCCTCCCGAGGGAATCGTCAACTCATAGCTCTGACCCGCGTACCGGACATCGGCAAGACGCTCCAGGGCCGCCCCGCGCACGTCTCTCTTCGCTTGTTTTTCGAGCTTGCGAAAGCGCGCCTCGTGATCGGTTGCGCCCAGGGCGCCGATCGAATAATCGCGCGTGCGATCGGCCAGCAGCATTCCGAGGGCGGAGAGAGCGCCGGCCATTCGCGGCACGATTACCGTCGCGATCCCCAGTTCCTCCGCCATTTCGCACGCATGAAGCCCCCCGCAACCGCCGAAAGCGACCAGCGGGAACTCGCGCGGATCTTCTCCCCGCTCCACGGATACTGCCCGAATCGCGCGCTCCATGTTCGAATTGGAGACCCGCAGAATCGCCGCGGCCGCGCTCACGGCGTCGAGGCCCAATCGCGCCCCCACCCGCTCGACAGCCGCTCCCGCCGCTACCGCATCGATGCGCATCTCGCCGCCAACCAGCTGGTCCGAGGCGATTCGGCCCAGCACAACGTGCGCGTCCGTGACTGTCGGGACGGCGTCGTCGCCGCCCATCCCGTAGCATGCCGGACCCGGCGATGCTCCCGCGCTCTCGGGACCCACCCGCAAACTTCCGCCTGGGTCCACGCGCGCGATCGATCCGCCCCCGGCGCCGACCGTGTGGATATCCAGCATCGGCACGCGCACCGGAAGACTCACTCCGCCGGATTCGATGCGCGCCTCAGTTGTCAGCCGAGGTTGCTGTCCAGCGAGCGCCACGTCAGTGGACGTTCCTCCCATATCGAATGTGAGCGCCTTGCTGAACCCGCATAGACGTGCAATTTCGACCGCCCCCACAATGCCACCCGCCGGCCCCGAAAGAATGGTCCGCACGGCTTGCTTACGGGCTTCCGACGCCTTCAGCAGGCCGCCATTCGATTGCATAATCGCCACCGGAAACGGACTGCGCCTCTCCAGTTCGCCCAGATAACGGTCCATCAGCGGGCCCACGTAGGCGTTGATTACGGTGGTGCTGGCGCGTTCGAACTCGCGGAACTCCGGCGACACATCGCAGGACGCACAAACAAAAGCCGCACAAACGAACCCATTCAGAGCTGCCAGCAGAGCTCGTTCGTGCGCGTCGTTCTGGTAAGAATGCAGAAGGCAGATCGCGACCGATTCGACCCCCGAGGCGGCGATTGCTGCACCCAACGCCGCCACATCCTCATCGCGCAGCCCGCGTTCCACCGTGCCGTCGAACAGAATGCGCTCGTCGCAGCCAAAGCACAATTCTCGCGGTACCAGCGGCTGCGGCAGCGCGGGCGTGAGGTTGTAAAGCTCGGGCCGGTTCTGGCGCCCAATGGCGATCAGGTCTTCAAAGCCGCGCGTGGTGAGGAAGGCGGATCCTGGCGCCCTTGCGTTCGAGCAGCGCATTGGTGGCGACGGTCGACCCGTGCACCACCTCGGCGCGTTTCGCGCTAACCCGGCTGAGGCCGTCCAGAATCACGCTCGCCGGCGATGCCGGATTTGAGCGCAGCTTGAATGACTCCATATCCCCGTCGTCGTCAAACACTACGAAATCGGTAAATGTGCCGCCGGAATCGATCCCGATGCGCATTGGAAATTATGATGACATTGGTACCCTCGCAAGGGTGAGGCTTCTTTTCGTTGGCGACATCTTCGGAAGTGCGGGACGAGGTATTGTCGCAGATCATCTCTCGGACATCAGGCAAACCCAGTCAATTGACGTGGTGATCGCGAACGGCGAAAACTCGGCCGCCGGTTTCGGCATCACGCCTTCCATCGCGGATGACTTGTTCCGCTGCGGTATCGACGTCATGACATCCGGTAATCACATCTGGGACAAGCGCGACATTTACGAATATTTCGACCGCAACCCTCGCCTTCTGCGGCCCGCGAATTACCCGCCGGGCTGTCCCGGCGCCGGCGTCTATATCCACCAGACTCGCGCCGGCGGGCGGTGCGCAGTGATGAATCTCCAGGGACGCGTGTATATGGCGCACACCGACTGTCCCTTTCGCAAAGCCGATGAGCTCATCGCCGCGATTCCTGATGATGTCAAAGTTCGGTTCATCGACTTCCATGCCGAGGTGACCAGCGAGAAGGTCGCAATGGGCTGGTATGTCGATGGCCGCGTATCCGCGCTGGTCGGCACGCACACGCATATCCCGACGGCCGATACGCGAATCCTTCCCGGGGGGACCGCCTATCAGACGGACTGCGGAATGACGGGGCCCTACGATTCGATCATCGGCGTCGAAAAGGAGATCGTGCTGAAGAAGTTCCTGAATGCGATGCCGGTGCGCATGGAACCCGCGAAGGGCTCAGTCGAACTTCACTCGGTAATCGTCGACATCGACGATCGGACCGGCAAAGCCGTCTCCGTCAAACGGCACACGATACAGGGCGGATGACTTACTGCTTCACGTAAATCTGAACAAAGCGGCCGATGCCTGCGCCGCCGCTCGGGATATTGTTCTGAATCACCACGACCTGTGTCGGGTTGTTTGCCAGTGTGATTACTGAATTCGGGATCAGCACGTTGATCTGCCACACGCCCACCAGACCAGGCGCAAGCCCGGCGTATTGTATGTTGGCGCTCGGCACAAATGCGGTCCCCATAATGACCATTGGTGTGGCCGGACCGGGTACCGGTCCGGTCGGGGCTGTGCCGTCCGGGGGAGCACCGGGGACGAAGCCCTGGCCGGTTCCGTAGAGTTGAATGACAGTCCCCTGCGCCGCGGGATTATTCTGGCTGTTCACAGTGTTGTCCTGATTGAGGGCCGCAGCCGTTCCGATGCCATCCCCGGTTTGCGTGAAGAGTCCCGGAACTGTGGGCTGCATTTGGACGAGACCATCGCCCAGCAGCCGGCCCGTCGCGGCTTCCAGCACCTGGATCTCTGCCGTGCCGCTCTGTGGCGCGGCCATCGGGACCTGGAAGTTGACCTGATTCGGACCTCGTAGAAAAGCGGCACGGGCGCACCGTTGAACAGTACCTGCACGTTGTTCAGCGTTTTCGGCAGCGGCAGCGTTGCGGCCGATGCGCCTGTCCGCCGAACTGGTTGTAACTCCCGAGCGAAAACATGGCTGCGACCATTCCCGGCGCGAGGACATTCTGGCTCAGGAAATTCGCGGCATTGATGGAAGCCAGACTCGGGTAGAACGTGACGACGCGGCTGGCTCCGTCGGCCACGAACAGGTTGCCCCAGCCGTCCTCCACAAGGGCGACCGGCCGGCCGGTGTCGCGGACGGTTGCGTTGGACGCGGTTCCCGCGGCGATGAGCTGCTGAAAACCGGGATAGCGAACGGCATTGCCGGTGGCTTCGTCCGCCACCCAGATCTCGCCGTTGACCGGGTTCACATAGATGCCCCTCGGGCTGCCCAGTTTGTCCGTGAGGAAAAGCGCGGCGGCCGAACCCGGCGGCGCCGTGGGGGAGTGATTGAAGATCGAGATTCTGCTGTTTCCCGCGTCAGCGACATAGAGCCGGTCGTCGCTATCGGTTGCGATGTGATGAGGGGCGTTGAACTGTGCCGGGCCGGAGCCGGAGGCGCTCGAGGTGAAATCGGGCTGCCCGAAGACTTCGGATGCGGACATGCCGGACGTGAGGTCCGCGGGCTGTCCCTGGAAATAGAGGACCCGGTTCAGGAACACATCCGACACCAGGAGGCCGCCCGCAAGCGTGAACGCGAGTCCGTCGGCTCCGCCATTGTCCGTTGGGTGGCGTCTGTGATTTTCGCCGTAGTGAAGCCCGACTGACCAAGGACCAGGTCGGCCTGCTGCATCAAGCCCGTTGAGTAATTTGCGAACAGTTTGGGGAATCGCAGGACCCTGCCGTTGCCGGTATCGGCGACGTACAAGTTTCCGTTCAGGTCCACCGCAAGGCCGATCGGAAAGTAGAGGCCCGACGCGTTGGGCGCATTGGCGTTGTTGCCTGGATAATTGATCAGCGTCTGCTGGAAATCGGGCTGTCCAATGACCAGATCCGCTTTCGCGCCAGGCTGGATGTTGCGCAGATCGTTATAGCCCAGGATGCGATTGTTATAGGGATCCGCGACATAGAGATGCGGTGTATTTGAGATCAAGTCGACGGCGATACCGGCATCCGGTGCACCGGTATTCGGGTTCTGAAAATTGAATTCGCGGCCCTCCACCAGGTTAGGGGCGTTGAGGTTCATCGCGTCCTGCCCGAGCACGCTGGTAGCGGGGCCGAATGCGCTGCCACCCTGAGGCATTACAAGTATGCGGTTGTTGCCGGAATCGGCGACATAAAGCTCTGAGTTGAAAAATAGGGCGGCGGCGGGGTGATTCAGCGTACTCGCGGACGCTGTGGGTAGACCCTGATTGGCTGTACCGCTCGCGAAATCCGGCTGGCCTGCGACCTCGATGGCGGCCTGATATGTCGTATTCGGAGTCCACCGTTCTACCGGCGGGAACACAAGCACGCGGCTGTAGTATGTATCGGCGATGCCGATTCCATCACCCACAGGAAAAAGAGCGCCCGACGAGGGGCCGAGCTGGTATTCACTGATTGCGGCCGGCGGCGGGTTGCTCGTACCCACACCGGGAACCACGCCAAGAATGCGAGACGCCGCCTGGCCTGTGAAGAAGGGCGGCGTCCACATCAGAATTCGGCTGCGTTGAGAGGAGATGGATTCGGATACGAACAGGCGGCCGGCGGTATCGAAAGCGATCCCGGTGGGAGTGGTAAAAGCCGTTAGAGACGTCGATGGACCAGCGCCTGGGTTGTAGCTGTTCGTCGTGAAATTGGTCTGGCCGATTACGATATCGGCAGCCGCGCCAGAAGCGGCCGGGCTACCGAGGACATTCGCGTTAAAGCGCAGCACCCGGTTGTTACCCGCATCCGCCACCCAAAGATTTCCGGACAAATCGAAGGTGATCAGCGCCTGCAGGGATGAGGTGCCGGAGGTAAATGACAGCGTCGCGGCGGAGATGCCTCCCTGGTTTACGGCATTGGTCGCGAACGAAGGCTGCCCGATCACGATATCCGGAGCGGGCGCGCCACTCTGCGCGAACGGCCGGGGAAATCGCAGGATTCGGTTGTTTCCGCTGTCAACGACATAAACATTTCCGTGCGAATCGACCACGACACCGCTCGGTTGAGTGAGGCCCATGCCGGCAGCGGCAAGCGTTGTCGCGAGGTCGGGCTGCCCCAAAACGAGGTCGGCGGCCTGGCCGTTGGCAAGGGCGGTTGCGTTTCGGAACCCCAGCACCCGATTGTTTCGCGTATCGCTCACATAGAGCGCCGGCGGACTAGTGGAGGTGTCGAGCGCGATGCCTTCCGGCAAATAAAATTCGCGACCTTCTACCAGATTCGGATTGAGACTCCCGATCTGCGTCGAATCCTGCCCGACAACGCGGGAAGGAGAAGGGTTAAGCGTGATCTGTGCGAAAACCCCGGGCAGGAAGAGAACAGAGGCAAAAATCGCCGAAAAGACTATTTTCATTGAAAGGCGAAAAAGAGAGCGTATTTATCATCTCATTCCGGAAAATCAGTCCACTCATTCCGGAAAACCAGGCTGGCTCAGGCGACACGACCCCGTCCGATAAGCTAAAGGTTGATCGTTTCCGCCGTAAGCTATCTCAATACGTGGCCGCTCGTCTGGGGTTTTCTTCACGGCCCGCAGCGCGGTCTTTTCAAGTTCCGCTTCGACCTGCCTGTCCATTGCGCTGAGGCTTTGGGGGACGGCAAGGCGGACATTGGTCTGGTGCCGTGCGCCGAACTGGACCGCCTGAACCTCGACTTTCTGCCCGACCTCGGGATCGCCTGCGACGGCCCCGTGCGCAGTATTCTGTTGATTTCGCGAAGGCCCTTTTCGGAGATTCGGACGCTCGCGGTGGATTCCAGTTCACGGACATCGGTGGCGCTCACGAGAATTCTGCTCGCCGAATGCTACGGGTGCCGGCCGGTCGTGACCCCGCTGGCTCCGACACTGGAAGCGATGCTGGCGGAAAATGACGCCGCGTTGATCATCGGGGATCCGGCTTTGCGTCTCGATCCGGAAAAATTGCCCTATCAAACGCTCGATTTGGGAGCGAAGTGGGTGGAATGGACGGGTCTGCCGATGGTTTTCGCGGTGTGGGCCGGTCGTGCCGAAGTTTTGACCGAAGAGGTGGCTGCGGCGTTCCGCGCGTCGCACGAATGGGGCAGCAGTCATCTTGAGGAGATGGTGGAGCACGCTTCGGCCGAACGCGGTTTTCACCGCGAGCTGGTGGAGGCGTATTTCACCCGCCATATTGTTTATCCATTGTCGACGCGGCACCTTGAGGGATTGGCTTTGTTCCGAAAGCTGGTGCTGAGTCTGGCACCTGCTGCGGTTCCTGCCTCGTCATCGGTTTGAGTCCGTTGTGGGGCGTGGTGTAGTATTAAGAAAACCGTCCTGCATTGCTCCTCAGTAGCTCAATGGTAGAGCATTCGGCTGTTAACCGAAGGGTTGTAGGTTCGAATCCTACCTGAGGAGCCAAATTTTTCAAAGACTTACAGCCGCTCGAACCCCTTCGACCACCCTGCTTTTCGCCAGACTGTGGGGACTTTTGTGGGGATGCTCCTTCAATACCCTGAAATATCGTGGGGACTCCTTAGCAACGATGGAGGTCGGGAGTTCGATCCGGCTCACAGGTGGCGTTAGCCCTTTTCCGTCTACCTCGCCGAGACGGCAGTCCTAGTTCAGATCGGGTGTTTGGAGGAGTGGATTGTGCCACGCCTTGTCACGCACGTGGGTCCTCGACTTGATGCGCCAACCCTCGGCTGTCTTTACGTAAACATCTTCGTAACCGCCATGCCGCTCGATGCTGCCTGGCCCTTTGATTCCCATTTGCAGTAGATAAATCCTGCCGACCGCGCCCTGGGGTGACGGAGTGATCACCTGGTTGGCCATTATGTGGCTCCAGTCCGTCCAGATCAGCTTGGTCTTGCAGCCGCGGGGGCCACCACCTACCAGAGTCGCCAACGCCTCGCGACCCTTCGCAAGCACACGGCCGCCCAGTTTGAAACCCTCGTCGGTGTTCTTGTCAATGAAAACGCCGTCGGGCGTGAATAGATCCGCATAGTCGTAGCCGTTGTTGGAGCAAGTGTCGATCCCATAGGCATACCGATTGGTGAGCTGCGTGATCTGCTCGTAGTCGAGTGCCGTCAGTGAAGGGACCGAAGCTGCCGAGACCACCACGGCCCCGTGCTCAACCCAGACTGTCACCCAGGCACCAATCGCGGCGCCGCAAGCAAGTACCGTAAGGAGCTTCCATTTCAGCATCGACTTTCTCCCAGGTCAATCTTACTTCGTTGCGCTACCGGCACTGCGAAAACGTTTCCCCAATCGCTGCGCCGAAATGGGAGAATCGTAGCCTCGAACAAAAACGGGACCGAACATGAAAGTTGCACTGAACATCGTAGGCACGGTCCTCGTGCTCTTCGGCGCGATCTGGTTCCTGCAGGGCATCAACGTGTTGCCGGGGAGCTTCATGACTGGGCAGATCCGTTGGGCGGTTTACGGCGGGATCGCGGTTGCGGCAGGCATCTCGTTGTTGATAGCCGCAAAGCGTCAAAGCCGAGGACGATGAGTAATCGCGAATGCGTCTCACTCAGTCGGCGTTACGCTATTTAGCGATTAACGCGCTTTGGCGAAACACGGGCTCGCCGGGGTCGTTAGAACCATCCCGTGCGATAAGCAAACCACCAACTCACCACGAAGATTGGTATTGTGGCGCCCAACGCCCACCACATCGGCAGAACGAGATCGGCTCCGAGGCCCAGAAGAGAGAACGTGAGCCAAAACATCTTCCGTTCCATGCACCAAGTCTAATTGGGCCGATCTACAGACATATTTCGTTTTTCGAACTATCGCTCCCGATCACTCTTTAGCAACAGATAACTCCATATATTACAGTGGTTTACAGACTAGCGCGACCGTTTCTATAATCGATGTTGTCAATCGTTTATCTGATGCGAATCCTACCTGAGGAGCCAAACGTCATTTGCACTTCGAGTTCTCCGCTTCTGGTTGACGCAACCGGCTCGGACTTTCGCCAAAATGGCAATATTCGAAGAGAAGAGCCATCCGGCCGCGCACGTTTGATTAACAGGACTTTGAAATTCACTTCCCCGAGCGACTCAGTCAGAGCGTGCACGTCGGATCTCTGCCACTCCAGCTTCCCTCGCCGCGTTGAAAGACCGATGCAAGCTGCCGGCCACCGTACCAACCGTCGCGGATGCTTTTTCGAGCTTGGGGCCGAGGCTATCTGCTCCTTTTCCGACCACGTTTACAGTCCACTCGAACACAGCTGGTATTATCAGCGCGATACCGACAATGCCTAAACCGATTCCCGCAACGACGAGCCCGGACCCGGCTACTGCCATCTTCTGGGTGTTTTCCATTGTTCTCCTGACCTCCTGACTCAATTGAAACAGACTTTGGGGGCTTGCTGAATTCAACGCCCGATTTCCGCTCCGTACCGCCGGCGGACTCACCCAACGCGGCGCACGGGCGCGCTTTCCAGGTGAACCTCTCGCGATCTCCGTCGAGCTGTGCTCGTTTGGTTAACTGCCGTTGTTCACGCAAGTGCTTCATGTTTCGCTGAACGGAAGCGGCGAGACGCGGATGACCGCACTGCTCGCAGGTAACGCTTGAAACAGGCATCACCGCTACGCCGGCGATCATCTGACCGCCGCACCGGCGAGGAACAATGTACATCATCCCGATGTCAAAGGATACGAATTCCGGGTACCACCAGCGTCTGCACGCACTGGATCCGACCACGCTGATTGAGCAATTCGGCGGACCGATTGAGATCGCGGCTACCTTCCCTGGGAATGGAGCCGAGAAGATCTTGCTCCCCGCGCAGCACGCACCCCGATCCGCAGGCAATATTCCTGTTACGTCCGCTCAAACCCGACTCTCCAGAACAACGAGCTTTGGGACGCTACGAGGCGCGCTCCCAGCCTGAAAGTAGAATATACTGAGACGCGGCGAGTAGCCGGACGCTCCGGCATATTCGCGGAGGTCGAGCATATGCAGGTGACCGCCTTAGGACTTTGTCTCCTGATGACTTGCGTTCCGCTGGTGGCGCATCATGGCACGAGCAATTACGCCACAGACGCACAAGCGATCATGCTCTCCGGGACTGTTACGGAATTTGTCTGGTCCAATCCTCATGTCTTTGTGCTGTTCGATGTGAAGGGCGACAAGGGCAATGTCGTGCATTGGGCTGGCGAAATGAACAGCCCCGGGGTGCTGAGGGCCGCCGGCTGGTCCAAGACTACGCTGAAACCCGGCGACCAGGTGACGCTCAGCGTCCGGCCCAACAAAGCCGGAACACCGGTAGGTTTGGTCAGCAGAGCGAGTCTTATGGTGAATGGAAAGCCGCTCCAAATCGGTCCGGAGCAATGAAGACGGCTTTGGTGATCGCAGCTGTGATGGCATCGCTGCCTGCCTTGTTCGCGCAGGGCCGGGGACGCGGCAGGGCGGCCGAGCCGCCACCCGTTTCCGTTCCCCATGACCCGCACGACCTCTCCGGCGTCTGGCGGCGATCCGGCGGAGTTCTAACGATGAGCAATGCAGCTCCTCCCATGACGCCGTGGGGACAAGCAAAGTTCAACGCGGCCAAACCGGTTTACGGCCCTCGAGCGGTCGCCGGGGGCAACGACCCCATGAGCACCTGCGATCCTCTGGGAATGCCGCGCAATCTTTTTCTGGAAGTTTCGATTTACCCCGAGGAGATTGTAGAGGCGCGGGACCGTGTCTACCAGTTTTTCGAGTGGGCGCACTCTTACCGTGTGATCTGGACCGACGGGAGGGAACTTCCCAAAGATCCCGATCCGCACTGGATGGGATACTCGGTGGGTAAATGGGATGGTGATACGTTCGTGGTCAAGTCGCTGGGCTTTGACGAACGGACCTGGCTCGATCATTTCGGCAATCCGGTAAGCGACGACATGACGCTCGAAGAACGCTACCACCGCGTCGACCGCGACACGCTCGAAGTCAATATGACCATCAATGCCCCCAAGGCGTACACGAAGCCGTGGGTGAGCGAGAAAAAAACCTTGAGACTCGTCCCGAAAGGCGAAATCCAGGAGCTCTTTTGCGTGCCCACCGAAGAGCAGCGGTTTAACAATCTGGTCAAGGATCCTGGCGCGGGCGTAACGCGCAAGTAAGGGCTACACCACGCCGAAGTTCGTGAAGTTGTCGATTTCCGATGGTGAGTAGTAGAGGAAGCGTTTTGAACTTACTTGCCCTGTTCCGGATTCCTCAATTCTGTACTCAGGTTTGATCAGCGTTCACGTCCCCGTGAATAGAGACGCGCCTCAGCGGGACTCATTTGGGCGAGTATGGCCGCCGCCCGCGCGGTCCCAGTTCGACTGCCTGCAAGTCGGATATCTTCCCGCCTTCCACAGTAAACCGAAGCAGGGTCCGGACGAGGTGCCATCCGTTGTGGCCGCAGGCGCCTGGATTCATGTGAATGAGGCCGAGCGTCTGGTCGCGCATTACTTTCAGAATGTGGGAGTGACCGCAGATGAACAAACCCGGCCGAAGCCGCCGGACCTCCTTTCCTGCACGCCGGTCGTAATTGCCCGGATAGCCCCCGATGTGCGTCATGTAAACAGTGATGCCCTGGCAATTCCAAACGAGATCCTGGGGAATTTCAGCACGGAGTTCCGCCCCGTCTACGTTCCCGTAAACGCCCCGGACCGGCTTGAGGGTCCTGAGGCTATCCAGAATCTCGATCGTCCCGAAGTCACCCGCATGCCAAATCTCATCGCATTCGGCGAAATGCCGGGAAACCGCGTTGTCGAGAAATCCGTGTGTGTCGGAGAGCAGTCCGATTCGCATTCTTCAGCGTACGCGCCGCCAGATGTTCCGTCAGATGCCCGCGGCGATCATGGATGAAACGACGTGGGACCGCGCGACGATGACCTGTCGGAAATGTAAGGTCACGATGAAGGAACTGAAGGGCCACATTTTTCACGGGAAGCGTAAGTGGCGGTGCCCGCAATGCCAGAAGATTAAAATGCAGAAGCCCAAATCGAAAAACGAGGCGCACGGCGACCAATGAACCAGCCCCAGGCAATAGCGGTTGCAGGGAGCCGCTTGAACCACCGCCCGGCGCGGGAAGATTCCGATACGGCCCTGACAAATATCGGAAATCGGAGTGAGCAGCACGATGAAATGAGCAACCGCAGTGATGTTCCCGAAGTCACTCACTCGAAATCGCCGCTACCAGCTTCAGCGTGAAACCATCGGGCAGATTGCAGTGTCCGGTGGTTGCAAAAGTGTAAGCGACCTCGTTCAACTGGCAAAGTTCGAGAGCCGTGGATTTGGAGAAGGTCATTTCAGATCGTCGCGAATTATCCTGCCGCCTTTCATCACAAATTTGACGCGCTGGAGCTCGGTGATATCCGCGAGCGGGTCGCCGGAGACTGCGATCAGGTCGGCGTATTTGCCTTTGTCGATGGAACCGAGCTGGTCCTGCCAGCCGAGGGCTTCGGCGTTGACGATGGTCCCGCTTTGAAGGGCTCGCACGGGAGTCAGGCCGCCGTGTTTTACCAGAGCTTCGAACTCGAGGCCCTGCGTGCCGTGAACAAAGGTAGACCCGTCGACGCCGCTGCCGACCATGATCTTCAGGCCTTTGGCAGCTGCCGCCATGGCGACGGCTTTTTCGAAGATGGGAATCATGCGGTATTTGCCGCCGGTGTTCCTGGCGTCGTTATCGTCCATGTAGGGTTCGGTGTAGCGCATGAGGGTGGGGTCGTAGTAGAGGCCTCTCGCGACCATCATGTCGATCTGCGCCTGGTCGAGACCGAAGGCGTGTTCGACGGTGTCGCAGCCGGCGATGATGGCGTTCTTCTGACCTTCTCCACCGTAGACATGGCACCCGGCTTTCTTGCCGAGCTTGTGGGTTTCGTCGACGAGCGCCTGTAGAACGGGCAGCGGATAGGTGACGACGTATTGAGCCTCGCCGGTGGGAGTGAAGGAGTAGCCGCCGGTAGGAAAGAGCTTGATCCAGTCTGCGCCGCGGGCGATTTGCTCACGGACGGCGGCGCGCGCTTCGTCCACCGAGCGCACGACTTTGCTGGCGAGCGGATTATCGGGAGCGGCGGGGTTGGGAGGCGCCGATCCCCAGACGATGCCAAGCGTGGAGACCTGATACCTGGGTCCGTCAATGCGGCCCTCGTTGATGGCATCGCGGACGGCGAGGTCGGCGTAACCGTTGCCGTGAGAGCTCATGTCGCGGGCGGCGGTGAAACCTGCACGGAGGTCGGCCTGGACGTTCTGGACGGCGATGAGCATGGAGGCTTCGGTGGTTCCCCTGGGTCCACGCTGGTTGAACATGTGGGTGTGGGCGTCGATAAGGCCGGGCAGGACGGTGGCGCGTGTGAGATCGATGAGCTGAGCGCCGGCGGGAATCCTGATCTGATTTTCGGGACCGACCTGGACGATGCGGTCACCCGAGAGAAGCACAATCTGGCGTGTCAGCATCCGGCCTGTCTTGCTGTCGAACATGCGGCCGGCGCGGATGGCGATAACGCGAGGCGCGGGGCGACAGGCGAAGAAGCCGCCGTCCGAGCCGAGGCATGGGGTCGGACCGGCTCCTCGCCAGGGTGCCGGTGGGGGAGTCTGGGCGTGGCTGGTGAGAGCGATCGAGAGGGAAAGCAAAAGCAGTGTGAGGCGTCGCATAGCGATTTCATCGTATGCAATCAGGCAGACCGCTGTGAGGAATTTTTTCGGTTTGAAGTTGGCGAAAGCGAGGTGAATGTGGCTGTGGCAGGGGCGCGTACCGCTGGCTGACGCACCCAAAGCAGCGCGAGGCTACCTTCCAGGCGAACCTCTCAGACTTTCCACACGGGCGATGCGTGTTTGGTTAACAATGCGCCCCGATCGCGATCGTCGCCGACGACAGAGTCGTCGACTCCGGCCAGGGTGGTGATGACGTCCGGTCGGGGAGAGCTTACGGACGCGGTTTCCTGAGACGATATGCACAGGGACGACCGTCCCTTGATGTCCCGCACCATCTTCGACGGCGCCAGATGCGGCGGTGCTGCCACAAGGATGTGAATGTGGTCGGCGACACCGCACCCCTAAATCGATGCGGCTTCAGGGAAGCGGCCTGGCCAGATATTTCAGCTCAGGTTGCTGGCCAGCGTTCACAGGCAGACGGTCGGTATTCATGAACATCGAAACGGCCTGATAGTAGCCTGCGCTGACAATCAAATCCACGACGCCACGCTCGTCCGACGACGTTCTTGACCGCCGCGAAGGTAGCGTCGCTCGCCTGTTTGGTTTTGAACAGCTCGGTGATGAAGTTGTAGACGGCCTCTTCATCGGCCGACATCCCAACCGGGCGCCTGCCTTCGGCGATGGCCTTCACCTTTGTCCTCGCTCAGCCCGGCCTGCACGGCGGCCCGCCGGTGAGCAAGCCATTCGAACTGTGCGCCCCAGTAGCGCGCCGTAAGAATAATCGCCAATTCCTTGAGCTTGTCCGGAACCGACATATGAAAACGGACGCGGTCCCCCATGTCGAAGAACAACTGGCCCGCCGTCAGGGTCGCGGACACTGATATTGAAGCTCCCTCCGGTGCCTCGTTGCGCCACGGCGATATCGGTCATTTTCCTCTGCTCGGGTGTCATTTGCTCATAGGTGAGCGGTTTGAAACGGTCCCCCCGCATGGTGAATTCCTTGCCCTTGGCGGAAGACTTCACCTCGCGCCGGCGAGAGTAGTCCGGGAACCGGCGTGGCAAAGCCCATTCCGACCACCGGCAGCGGATTTTCGAGAGGACGCAGTCCGGGTTGCACACCTTGTGGCAAAGGATACCGGTCCACGTTGAGCAACATTGAAACCAATCCATACCACCCGCTCAACCCGACCATATCGACAACGCCCCGCTCGCCATATTTATCCTTCGCGGCCTTGAATGTGGCGTCGGTCACCTGATGAGTGGTGAGGAGTTCGTCGATGAGGTTGTAAGCAACTTCCATCTCCGGCGGCATCCCTGTCGGGACGCTTGCCTGTGGCGATAGCGTCCACGATCGCCGGGGACACACCGTTTTGCAGGGCCGCATTCTTGTGAGAGTTCCACTCGTATTGCGCCATCCAGAAACGTCCGGTCATGATGATGATGACCTCGGAGACATGCCTTGGGAGGCCTGACCGGAAACGCATTGCGCCACCGAATTGTTGGCCGAGATCACCCACCTCAGGACTGCGCAGCAGGACGTTGAACGGCCCATTCGCCCCTCCGCGCTCTCCGGCAAGCAGATGATCGATCATGGTCTTCTGCTCGGGTGTCATCTCGTCGTACTTGAGCGGCTTGAACCGATCGCCCACCAGAACAAGGCTGTGGGGATCCGGAGCCCGCTTCGCCTGCTCTGAAGGGGCCTGCGCGTTGACGATTGTCGTGGCGCCGATCATGGCCGCAAAGAAAAACTGAAAACGCATCGGAGCCCTCCCTGGCGGAGTATATCTGACTTGAAACTCCCGCGAAACGGATTCATCACGACGAGCGCAGGTTGCTTGCCGTTCCTGCTCATTCCGGCAAGCTCATTCTTTATGCTGAGCCAACCTGTCCAAAAGAGTAGCGATCGGCCAAAAGATCAGTTGCTGGAGGCGAACCTGTTGACTATTCTGTTGAAATGAGCCGCACTCCGCGAGCGTAGGGCGGTTATGTTCTGAGCAAACGCGGATCACCGGGATCGGTCTCTGTGATTCTATGGATCGCGTCAAGACTGGATTGAGACGTACTCCACGTGCCTCGGTGGCGGCGGCCCTGAAGTTGAATCTGCGATAGGGGAGGACTCCTCGGGAGGTGCTTATGTCACGGGTTAATGTGAACAAGACGCGAGCGAAATGGTTCTTCCCAGGTCTCTTTCTGGTGTGCATGTCCTTGCTGATGCTGCAGATCGCCGAAACGCGGGTCTTGTCGGTTGTGGCTTTCTACTACCTGGCGTTTCTAACGATCAGCATGGCCATGTGCGGTATGTCCGTCGGCGCCTTGATCGTCTACTTCAGACAGGACAGCTTTCGTGCTGAGGATTTCTCGTATCATTTGACCTGGACGGCGAGCGGATATGCAGTCTCGCTCGTGATCTGCTTTCTATTGCAGACGGCATCTGTGCTCGTTGTGGTGCCTTACGCAACTACGGTGGTGGTCTGGCTGCAGTTGCTGGTTCTGCTCGCAATTCCCTTCGTGTTTGCCGGCATGACGGTTTCGCTCGCGCTCACCCGCAGCCCGTTCAAGATCGGTCTGGTCTACGGAGTCGATCTGGTTGGCGCGGCAACGGGTTGCCTTGCCGTGCTTCTACTCCTGAACCTGACGGATGGGCCATCCGCGGTCCTGGCCATCGCGTCGCTTGCGGCCGCCGGGGCATTCTGCTTCTCCCGCGCCGGGGCAGGTGCAACTTCGCCAAACAGGCGTTGGCATTTCTTGATGAGACCCGGCCTGCTTGCGGAAATCATCCTGGTCCTGGCGGTGTTGAATGCCAGCACAAAGTTTGGCTTTCGTCCCGTATTTGTCAAGGGCCAGTTAGAACACCCCAGCAGTTTCGCGTTCGAGAAGTGGAATTCCTTCTCGCGGATAGTCGCCTCCCGATCCAGCATCGAACCGCCATTTCTCTGGTCCGCCTCGCGCACTCTGGATCCGAATCTTCGCGTCGAGATCAGGTCACTGAATATTGACGGCTTTGCCGGCACATCTATGCCTCAATTCAATGGCGACCTGAAGTCCGTCTCGTATCTTGGCTACGATTTGACCAACCTGGCTTACTACATCCGGAACAACGGCAAATCAGCCGTCGTGGGAGTGGGTAGCGGACGCGATCTCCTTTCCGCATACCTGTTCGGCTTTCGCAACATCACGGGCGTGGAACTCAACCCGATATTCGTTGGTTTTCTCCAGAATCAGAACGAACTGCGAGACTACGCGGGCATCGCCGGACTGCCTGGCGTTCACCTCATTGTGGACGAGGGCAGGAGTTGGTTTGCACGCACTCACGAGCGCTTCGACCTCGTTCAGATGAGCATGATCGACACGTTCGCTTCGACCGGCGCCGGCGCGTTCTCGTTGTCGGAGAACGGCCTGTACACTGTCGAAGCGTGGAGGGCTTTTCTTTCTGCTCTGACGCCGAGCGGAGTCTTCACAGTATCGCGGTGGCATTCTCCTGATAACCCCGTGGAAATCGGCAGAGTGGTAAGCCTTGCATGCGCGGCGTTGTTTTCTCTGGGTGTTCGGGATCCTGCAAGCCACATCTTCCTGGCCAGCAACGCTGCGCTTGGCACGATCGTCATCGGTCGTGACCGGCTCAGCCAGGCAGACGTCAGGGGTCTGACGGAGGCTGCCGCCAGGCTCGAGTACAACGTTATCATGAGCCCTGAACGGCCTGCCGGGATTCCTATGTTCAGAGATCTGGGGGAGGCGAAGGACTCGCAAGACCTCGCTGCGCGCGCCCGCAAATATCCGCTGGACGTTTCAGCACCGACCGATGCTCGCCCGTTCTTCTTCAATCAGCTTCGCATCTCCCACCCGGGGGACGTGATGCAAATGGTCGGCGAATATCGCCGCACCGGCAGCTTCAATGGGCGCGCCAGCACCGTTGTTACGGGCAACCTCATTGCAATCGGCACGCTCTTCCTGCTGATCGTCTTATCGGCGATCCTGGTCGCTCTGGTGATTGTGATCCCCGGCCGATCGTCCACAAGCAGCTCGAGCCGCCGGCTGGTCTGGTCGGGGACGGGGTATTTCCTGCTGATTGGGGTAGGGTTCATGCTGGTGGAGATCAGCCTGATTCAGAGAATGGGAGTCTTTATCGGGCACCCGGTTTACGGTCTCAGCGTCGTCCTCTTCAGCATCATTCTGTCGACCGGGATCGGCAGCTTTCTGTCCGAGAGCCTGACTCCCAGGAATACGTCGCACTTCATAATCTGGCTCGGAACGCTGGGAGTTTATCTGATTGTGTTGCCGCTCTGGTTGCCCGCGGTGACCCATGCCCTCGAGACCGCTTCTCTTCTGGTGCGAGCTGCGGCCACGGTCGGTGTGATCGTGCCTGCCGGCGTGCTGATGGGATTCGGCTTCCCGACCGGCATGAGGCTCGTCACTCGGTCGGATCCACGGCCCACGCCGTGGTTCTGGGGCATCAACGGCGCCGCCGGGGTTTTAGCGGCCGGGATCGGCGTTGCATCCAGCATTGCTTTTTCGATCAATACGACAACTGAAGCAGGGGGCGTTTGCTACCTTCTCCTTTGCCCGGTCGGGTTAATATTGTTGGGGCTTACGCGCGCTGAAAGCCTCACTGTGAAAGTCGGGGTTGAATCGGGCAGCACCCGCACGAAACTTGCTCCGGTTTTCGCCCAGGACGGCGCACCGGGGCCCTTTCAAAAGTTGTAGATTCCAGTGCGGCGCCCAGCCGCGATGCGGTTACAGGCATGTCGGGCCGCTGATTTTGCCGCGCGACACGCTGATGGCGACGGGGGCCGCTCGGTCCCGCGCCACTATCAGCGCCGCGTCCAGAGTTAGTTCGCTCACCGCCCGTGGGCCGCCACGAGACTGAGAATTCGGGGGAGCGCCCGCGTGGCGATGAGTTGCTTCTCCTCGGCTGATTTCGGGAGTGACCATCCGCGTTGGGAATCCGAGACCCTGGAAAGATAGTAGCGGTGGCCGAACTGGCTAAAGGTCAGTGTCGCCAGGTTCCGGGCATTTTTCACCGGTTCGTCGCCAGAGCCGATCAACAATGTGTTGGCGTGACCGTCCTCCTTTTGGATCAGGAAGATGTTCGGCGATAACTCCGCCACGCGGTATTCGCCTGCGGCGAAAGACTTATCGTGTGCCGTAAAGTCGAACGGAACTGTAAAGTGGTAAGAGTCTCCCGCCCTGACGGCAGAAGGCCCGATTGCAGCGATCAGGCTGAAGAGTGCCAGAACGCGGATCGTCGATGTATTCATTTGGAAGCTCCTTATCAGATCGCCCGACGTTTTTCTCACGGGCTGAACATCCTGGTAAGCGCACTCCCCGAAAGAATCCGCCAGCTGCTTGCCGGGCCGCGCCCCTTTTCCCAACGGCTTTATACGCTAGAATCTAGCCACACGGGAGTTTACGACAGATTGTAGTGATTTGAGAACGCGCCTCCGGGGCGGTAGGGACGGTTCAAGAACGTGAGCCGTTGAACCGAAAGCTGTATGGCACCTGAAAACCCGGAAATTACGCAGCTACTTCATCAATGGCGCGCCGGAGACCGTGAAGCCGAGAACGAGCTCTTCTCTCGGGTCATGCCCGACCTTCGCCGTTTGGCCCGTTACTACCTGCGCGGCGAGAGAAAGGGCCACTCGCTGCAGGCCACCGAGCTCGTCAATCAGATTTATATGCGCCTCGTCGGCGCGCGAAATCAGGATTGGCAGAACAGGGCGCATTTTTTTGCGATCTCGGCGCGAGCGATGCGGCGGTACCTGATCGATCACGCGCGCGGCAAGCTCGACGTCAGGTTCACTGCCCTTGGTATCGACGATTTGCTGCCTGCGAAGAGCCGCCAGCTGGACGTCGCCGTCACCATAGACGATCTCCTGGAGCAACTACAGGCTGTTCATCCCGAATGGTGCCACATCGTCGAAATCAAATACTTTCTCGGGCTCACCGACGAAGAAGCCGCGGAGGCCCTCGGAATGAAGTTGCGGACGCTGCAGCGCGGCTGGCGCGGCGCCCGCCAATGGCTGTTCGAACGACTGGAGCCGGAAATTGATCGCCAGCCCACCCCATACCCAAACCGCCAATAACGACGACGATCTCGTCATGGGCCTCGTGGAGCAGGTACTCAGACAGCCCGAGAATGAGCGAGAGCAGTACCTTCGGAACGCGTGCGCGGGTGATGAGTCACTGTTCCAAACCGTCTGGTCATACGTGAATTGGGACGGGCGTATGCGGGACTTCCTTCTTCACCCGGTTCTGGCCGTGCCGGAGGAACCCACGCTGGAACCCGGACGAGTCCTCGAAGACCGCTTCCGCATTGTGCGAGAGGTGGCCGGGGGCGGAATGGGCATGGTTTATGAGGCATGGGATGAGAAACTCGGCCGGCGGATTGCCGTCAAATGCGCCCGGACCGGCTTTCATAACCGGCTTTCCCCGGAGGTGCGCCATGCCAGCGAGATCAATCACCCCAATGTCTGCAAGACGTGGGAAATCCACACGGCGTCGGGGCCGCAGGGCGATTTTGACTTCCTCACGATGGAATTCAT
Source organism: Terriglobia bacterium (assembly GCA_963718155.1). Classification (GTDB taxonomy): domain Bacteria; phylum Acidobacteriota; class Terriglobia; order Bryobacterales; family Bryobacteraceae; genus BOG-234. The sequence goes on from CAVQYP010000022.1 coordinate 37,785, forward strand.
CGAAGGGAAAACGTTGGCGGAGACGCTCCGCGACGGCCCTTTGCCGAAAAAGGAAGCGGCCAGCATCGCGGCGCAGCTCTGCGCCGGTCTGGCCGAAGCTCATCGTCATCAGGTGATTCACGGCGATCTTAAGCCCAATAACGTTCTGCTGGCCCGAGAGCCCGGGGGAACCCGCGCGGTCATTACCGATTTCGGTTTGGCCCGCGGATGGTTGTCGCAGGCCCCGGCTGGTATGTCCGGAGAAGCAGCGGGCACCCTGAGTTACATGGCGCCCGAGTTGTTCAAGAACGAGCGACCCTCGGCCGCTTCCGATATCTATGCTCTGGGCGTCATCCTGTACGAAATGGCGTCGGGGCGAACGCCGTTTGGCAGCCCGGCGTCGCTGCAGAATCGGATCGCGCGACGGCCCGTCGGGTTGAAACATGCGTGGGGCCGCATCATTGCGCGCTGCCTCGAACCCGACCCTCGACTCCGCTACGCCAACCCTTCGCAGATTGCCGCTGCTCTCGTTCCGTTCGCGTGGTTTCGGTGGTCCGCGATTGCCGCCGCCGTGGCAGCCGCGGCCGTTGCGGGCGCCTTCGCCTACCGCACGGCGGGCGTATCTCACGAGACAGTTCGTCTGGCCGTAATCCCCTTCGCGACGGATCCGGCGAGCAGGTCTCTGACCGACGGGCTGCTGCAGGACACAGCCGAAAAGCTGCGCCGCGTCAAAGATGACCACACGAAGCTGACAGTCATCCCGATGCGCGATATTTCCCAGAACAAGGCGGACGCGCCGGAGAACGCTGCCAGGCGTGTGGGAGCGACGCACATACTCGGAGGTACGCTGCGCCGGGGCGACGGCCTTTTGAATATTCACGCAGTGCTGACCGACGCCCAATCCGGTCTCAAATTGAAGGAGTGGGACGCCGAATACCGGCCGGGGGCTCTTGGCAACCTGCCCGTGGCACTGGCGGGCATGGTCACCGGAGCGCTGCGGCTGCGGCCCCTCACCGTCAGCGCAACGGTAAATCCCGCCGCTTATCCCGATTTCGCCGCGGGAATCGGTCTGCTGCAGCGTGATAGTGGCGTGGACGCGGCACTCCCATTGCTCGAGAGAGCCGTTGCAGCCGACCCCGATTCACCACTCGCCTATGCCCGCCTCGCGGAGGCGCAGGCGCGCAAGTACCGCCTGAGCCTGGTCCCGGAGTGGCTCGACAAGGCCAACGCATCTCTTCACGAGGCCGAGGAGCGCAATCCCGATCTCGCGTCGGTCTGGTTGATATCCGGCAGGATCGATGAGTACGGAGGATTTTACGAAGAAGCGGAGGCTGATCTCAAGCGAGCCCTCGACATCGACCCGCGGGATGGAGACGTATGGCGTCGTCTGGGTCAGGTTTATGAGGAAGACTATCGTTTTGCCGAAGCGGCAATGGCGTTCCGGAAAGCGGTTGATCTGCAGCCCGGATATTTCGGCAATTTCCAGCATTTATGTGACCTCTACACACAGCAGGCCAACTATGCGGAAGCCATTCAGCAGTGCCGGAGAACGGTTCAGCTTGCTCCTGATTTCTCGGACGCGCACTTCTGGCTGGCGATCCCGTACTTCAAAAGCGGGGCCTGGGCCCAGAGCGAATCCGAATTCAAGCTGGCGATCGAACTGGATCCGAAGTCCGCAAACGCGATTTTTGGCCGTGCGTTTGCGCTTACCTCACAGGGCCGCTGGATCGAGGCGCTCCCGCTCTTTGTCAGCGCCATCAACACAGGTCCCGCAACTCACCTGTTCTACTCGGGCCTGGGGACAGCATATCGGCTCGCCGGCTTCCGAGGCAAGGCAAGGAAAGCGTACCTCGAGGGTTTGCATCGGGCGGAAACGTGGCTGGAGAGAAACCCCCGAGACGCGATTGCGAAAGCTCAGCTCGCATACTTGTGCGCACAATTGAACGAACACAGCCGGGCGCGCCAGGAAGCGAATGAGTCGCACCATCTCGCCCCTAATTCAGTGGAAGCGGATTGGTGGCTCATAATGACCTGGGACGCGCTCAGGAACCAGAAAGAGGAGTTCACACTCCTGGAACAGGTTCCCGACAGTGTTCTGAGTCGGATCAACCGCGAAGCCGATTTGGCGGAACTTCGCCATAGTTCGCGCTTTGAACAACTGATGAAGTCCCGTCACATTCAATGAAGAACAGAGGAGACGAAAAGCATGGCACTGATCGAATACGTAATCAATCGCGTCAACGGCGGCGTGTCTGTTGTCAGCACAATTAAGCGAATCGACCCCGGCGACCAACTGATCCTGACCAGCAACGAACCCGCCGCTGCTCTTCAATGGACGAACGGGTCGCCGCTTGCGCCGCCGGCGGCGGACAACATCTTTCCGCTTCCACTCGTGACCGGATCGGCGGTACCGGTTCAGGTCGTGGCACAGATGGATGACAGGCAGTTGGTGGCACTGTGCGGCACACAGGACAGCAATGGCACATTCCAAGCCTGGGAGGGTGCAAACGGGTTCCCCGTCGGTGGCGGCACGCAGCTGAGCCGAACCTAGTAGGCATCGCTTCGGAGCGAATCGACGGATTGGGCGCCGGTTCGGCAAAGACGAAGGGGCAGCGCCGTTCCGCTGGCTGTGCGAGGCTTATTGCACGCATGTCAAAGGATTCCGTTCGCGAATCTGCCGGAAAAACGCATTGGCGAGCTGGCGCTGCCCCATCCCCCATACTTCAAACGTAAGACTTCTTTTGATCCTGCGCATGGACAATTCCCTGATTGGCAAGCTCAACCTCCCGGGCTAACCTGCAGAGAGATACATCGCGGCAGGCCGGGACTCGCGCGCAAGCACGGTCGTTATGTGTGCTGCAGTCGTCTCGGCGGCCTAGCCTTGCCGAGAGCCGCCGGTATCCAGAGCGAGGGCTGGATAAGAGAGCAAAAGGTCCCCAGTATAGAGCTGATGTTGTCGCCCTCAATGACTGCAGATGCACCCGGGTATCTTCGTTAAACGATTCGCGCTGGTCTGGCACGGCAAGTTCGCGTTGCTCTTGCGATCGGCCGCGTTATCCCGGCTTCCAGCGGCGTCACGAAGGACTGGACGCAGCGTGTTCAAGCGGGGCAACCCGATACTTGCGGAACTCAGGGAGCGCCCAGCTGATCAGGACTGAGCCAAGGACGCAAAGAACTCCGCCGAAGACCACCGATGGGCCGAGTCCCAGCAGACGGGCAGCGATGCCGGCTTCGGCGTTACCGAGATAGGGGCCGCTCGAATAGCTCACCATCTCAATTGCGGCAGTGCGCCCCCGGAGGCGAGCGGGAATAGAGTGGTTCCACAGCGTCATGCGGAAGATGCCGCTCACCATGTCCGCAGCGCCCGCCAACGCGAGGAACATCAGCGCCAGCCACAATTTTTTCGACAGCCCGAAACCGATAATAGCGAAACCCCATAAGCCTGCGGCGCACGCGATAACCATTCCGTGGCGCCGGAAGCGGCTGGTCCAGCCAGAAGTAAGGGTGAGCAAAAGGGCTCCCAGCGGTCCGGCTGAGTAAAGCCAGCCCACATTCTGGTTTCCGAACACCTCACCGAATGCCGGGAAAAGCGCATTGGGCATGCCGAAAAACATGGCATTCATGTCGATGAGATACGTTCCCAGCAGGTCCCTGCGCTGCAATGCATAGCGCCACCCTTCGGCCAACGCATGCCAGGAGAGGCCACCTTCGTCTCCTCCCTTGAATTCCTTCTGGCTCATGGCCAGCACGGCACCGATCCCAAAGAGATAGGTCACGGCGTCCATTCCGAACGCTGCGGCGGGACCGAGGGTCACCGCGATCCAGCCGGCGATGGCCGGCCCCGCGATGAAGGCGGCAATGCCCCGAATGGAATTGAGCGCGCTTACTGCGGTCATTTCCTCCGGCCGGACGAGTTGGGGCGTCATGGCTTCGATCGCGGGCCGGTGCATGGCGTTGAGCGCGGCGAGTATCGCGGCGGCTGCGAACAGAAGCGGGACATGAGGATCAGGAGCGAGCGCATTGACCGTCAGTATTCCGAGCACCACCGTAAGCAACGAGTCGCAACCGAGAATAATATGGCGCCGGTTGAAATGATCCGCCACGGCCCCGCCGAGAAAGGCGACAAGCAACAACGGGATGAACTCGGCCACACCGAGAAGGCCCACCATTACCGTTGACCGCGTAAGCTGATACATCTGGATAGGCAGAACCACGTAGGTCAGGGCGGACCCGAAGCCTGAAATCATCTGGCCGAAGTAAAGCAGCCGGAAGTCTCCAGCGCGCTGAAGGGGAGAGAGATCCGGGAGCAAATCATGGAGTGCGCGGAACTTCGAACCGTTCCCCACCATAGGTGCCATTGTGGCACCATAACCGTTCAGCCATCGCGAAGAAGGCGTTCATCGGATTCCACGGATATCGCCACAAGCGCAACCGAATTGACTCATCATCAGCAACAAGGGCGAAATGGCCGAAGCAATGCTCCGCGAAACAACGGTCCTATTGTTCGGGGAACTGTTGCCCATCGGCGTGACGAATTCAAGTGCGACCGGATGGTCTCCCTGAAAGGCTGATGCGGAGGCCGCTCTGGAAAAGTACGGCATAATATGACGTAATCTGGCCGGAAGGGCTGCAAGGCTCAGCACCGGGTGGTGCTGACAGTTTACGGGCGATGCAATTGCTGGGCGGAAGCCATGAAGAAGGTGACGGTTTACGGTACAAACTGGTGTCCCCTCACGAAGCGCGCAATCGCCCATCTGAAGGAGATGAATTTAGATTTTGAGTACATTGATATCGACCACGATCCCCAGGCTTCCAGGTGGGTTCGGGAGCAGAACGGCGGCAAAGAGAAAAAACCGACGATTCAGATCGACGGCGAAGTTCTTTCCGAGCCGTCGGACGCAGAACTGGAAGCGGCCCTCTCGTGAGTGAAGTAAAGCGACTTCTGGTGGTGAGCAACCGCCTGCCGGTCACACTCGCCTCTGGCGAGGGCGGGTGGCAGGCTAAGCCGAGTTCCGGCGGCCTCGCGACCGCAATGGAGCCTATTTTGAAACAGCGCGGCGGCCTGTGGATCGGCTGGGCCGGCGATGATGGCAGCCTGCCGGCCAATGAACGTGACCGGCTTCTCGAGTCCGCTGGCCAGGGACTCTCGTTTGTTGCCGTCGACTTTCCGCCAGGCGAAGGTCCGGCTTTCTACACAGGCTATCCGAACCGGGCAATCTGGCCTCTGTTTCATGTTTTTCCGTCGCGAATGAGCTTCGAGCCCACTTCCTGGCGTGATTACGTGAATGGAAACAGGCGCTTCGCCGATTGCATCGCGGAGTGCAAACGTGAAGGGGATCTTATCTGGATTCACGATTATCATCTGATGCTTGTGCCGGGTATGCTGCGGGAGCGCGATGCGGGGGTGCGTGCCGGGTTCTTTCTGCACATTCCTTTTCCCTCCTCGGAAGTTTTTTCTTTGCTACCCCACGGTGACGAGATACTCGAAGGGCTTCTGGGTGCGGACCTCATTGCTTTTCACACGCACAATCACCTGCAGAACTTCCGGACCTGCCTGCTTCGGATTCTCGGAGTGGAAAGCACGCTGGATCGCGTAGAGCATCGCGGTCACGCAACCAGTCTGGAAGCACTTCCGATCGGCATCGAGCCGGATGGGCTCGCGGCGCTGGTCGAAGGTGATGAGACGACTGCAGGAATCATTCGCGATTTTCAGCGAAAGTACGACGGTCAGCGGGTGCTCATCGCGGTCGATCGCCTCGATTATACGAAAGGGATACCCGAACGATTTCGCACCTGGCGAGCGCTTCTCAAAGCACGCCCGGAACTTCGGCAGAAATCGGTGCTGATCCAGGTCGCAGTCCCTTCGCGTGAGGATATCGATGAATATCAGGATCTGAGCAGCCAGATCAACGAGCTCGCGGGAGAAATCAATGGTGAACTCGGAACTCCGGAGTGGAATCCGATCGTTTACCTTCGGCATTCGATCGACCGGTCGAATCTTGCCGCTCTGTACGCGATTTCCGAGGTGGCGTGGGTAACTCCTTTGCGCGACGGCATGAACCTGGTTGCGAAGGAATATTGCGCGTGCAAAGTTCATGACGATGGCATTCTCATCCTCAGCCAGTTCGCGGGCGCGGCTTCGGAGATGGGCGAGGCCTTGCTCGTGAATCCTTACGATGAGGAGCAGGTTGCCGGAGCCATCGAACGAGCGCTGGACATGGCGCCGGAGGAACGCGCCCATCGCATGTCTCAGCTGCGCGAACGAGTCGCACGCAATCACGTGTTCGACTGGGCGGAACGCTTCCTCAGATCGCTGGAAACGGTTGAGGCGGTCGCGACTCGAGTGCCCCTCGATCTGGATGTAGCGCTCGTAGCGGCCGCTTATAAAAGCGCCCAACGGCGCCTGCTGATGTTCGATTACGACGGGACGCTGGTGCGAATTGTGGACGATCCATCGAGAGCGACTGCATCAGGCGAGTTAATCGACGCGCTTTCGAGCCTGAGTTCGGACGACCGGAACGTAGTCGCAGTGATCTCGGGCCGCGTGTCGGGCGATCTTGAAGGATGGCTTGGCTCAGTGCCCGGGCTTCTGCTGGCAGCTGAGCATGGTGCGCTCATTCGCAGGCCCGGCAGTTCGGAATGGGAGGCTCTTCCCTCGGCGCAGCGTCCGGACTGGAAGGCCCGAATTCGCTCGATTCTGCAGCACTTCGTGGAGCGCGCGCCGGGGAGCTTTATTGAGGAAAAGGAATACTCAGTGGCCTGGCATTACAGGCTTGTGGATCCCGAATTTGGCGGCTGGCTCGCGTCGGAACTTACCACTACACTCCACGGACTGCTTTCCGATACGGACGCCCGGCCGGTCCGGGGAAAAAGAATCGTCGAAGTCCGTCCTGTCTGGGCCAACAAGGGAGCACTCACCACTCAGTTGCTCACTGAGAATGCAGATGCCCGCTTCCGTCTGGCTGTGGGTGATGACACCACCGATGAGGATATGTTTGCCAGGCTCGATCCCGATTCATTTACGATTCATGTTGGCCGGGGGTACAGCGTTGCGCGGTTCCGGGTTCCAGATCCGGCCGCCGTCATTCGTCTGATGAGTCGCTTGCGCTGATTCTCACAACTGATGTGGCGGGGTCGTAGTTCTTAAAACAACATAGTGCTGCTTCGCTGTTACATCGGGGAATATCGGCAGCGACGATCGCGATCATTGCGCATTCCCACATAAGGCTTTGCCAGTGCTGACAAGAGAGCGAGATCGTACCGAACACTTTCAAAATGCTGACTGAGAACAAAAAAAGCACTCGTTACGGAGCGAGGCGGGGAAGTGTGTCAAGTATGTTTGTGGCTACTCACCGAGACGACTGAGACTGCAATAAGCCCAAAAGCTGCGGTCGCTCCCGCGCAACTCCAGCGGGGGTTATGTATCAACACCGGTCTGACCCGGCAATCTATCCAGATTACGTAGTGGCTCTTCTAAGGTTTGGTGAGGACATGGGTGAACGTTCGCCTCACAGTAGCGTTGGGTACCGATCTCAGGCGAGGCGGTGCCGCAGGAAAGGGTTGAATCCTCCACTGGGCTACCGACTGCTCGCGTCGGACCAGAGGTGATTTTTATGAAACGGTTCGCGATGATTCTGGCATTCAGCACAGCAATGCTACCAATGGCATGGGGTCAGGCAGGAGGTGGCGCTGGGGGCGCAGGCGGCGCAGGCTCGCCAGGAGCGGGTGCTCCCGGAGCGGGCGCTCCCGGAGCCGGCCAAACGGATCCGGGAGCATCCACTGGCTCGTCCCATGGAACAACGGGATCAAACCGAGGGGACTACCAACACGAAAAAGGGCAACAAACGCAACGGCAATAACTCCGACTCAAGCGGGACAAACCCCACCCCTGGCGGAAATGGCAATCAGCAGAATACAAATCCGCCCGGCGGATCCGGCACTCCCAAGTAGAACACCGCAAAACTTGATCTCTCGGTTAAGGGCCGCGATTCCAGCCGGATCGCTGCCCTTTCACTTTGTTCGAACTGGTTGTGTGATACTCGCCCCGCGCTCTCCGCTCATGTGGGCGGAATGATTCGTAAGCACGCTGCTTCCAGGATGTCGATTTCCATTGGCACGCGCAGACGCCACAGCCGAGTGACGCGACAGCGGAAAAGCCTGGAATCACAGGACCATGACCCAGGGGATTTGAAGCGTGATGTAGATTTGAGCGGCAATGGTCATTCCCTCGCCGGAGGTCGGCACGGCGCCGGCCCAACCCCGTCAGCGTCGGAACAGTGGCTGAAGAGAAGACCACGGCAGGCAATTTAAAACGAAAGCCGCTTCAAGCCCGGCACGCCGCGCCTGGTCCATGCCGTACCGCACCGTGCCAAACTCACGCGTGCTGTGCGCATCCGTCGAGACGGCAATCTTGACGCCGGCTTCACGGGCCATACGTGCATTCTCGGCCGACAGGTCCAGCCGGTCCGGGCTCGAGTTGATTTCGAAGAAGCACCCGTTCTGTCTCGCATGATGAATAACTCGATCCATGTCCAGTTCATAACCAGGGCGTTTAAGAAGCAATCTGCCGGTCGCGTGTCCGAGAATGTTGAAGTAGCGGTTGTCCATGGCGCGAAGAATACGCTCCGTCTGTTCCTGCTTCTTAAGGCCAAATCGTGAATGAACGGAGCAAACTGTGTAATCGAGTTCCTTCAGAAGCTCGTCGGGATAATCGAGCGCCCCGTCTGCCAGGATATCCACCTCGGCCGACTTCAAAATCCGAATACTGGCTATGCGGGCGTTTATCTTATCGATAAGACGGACCTGGTTCCACAGCTCTTCAACAGAAACGCCGCGGGCAATCTTCAGGCTCTGGGAATGATCCGTAATGCCGAGGTACTCGTATCCAACATCCCGTGCCGCAACAGCCATTTGTTCAATGGAGTTTGATCCGTCGCTGGAGGTGGAGTGGGAGTGAAGCTCGCCACGAATGTCCTTCACGGTCACAAGATCGGGAAGAGTTCCCTGTTGGGCGCGCTCTACTTCGTCGTAGCCTTCGCGCAGTTCAGGTTCGATAAATGACAGGTTGAACCTGGCGTAAAAGTTTTCTTCCGATACGAACGGCCCCTTGCTCCTAACGCTTTCCCATCCCCCGGTGACAGCTGTCAACTTGCGAAGATGCGCCTTGCTGCCGGTGCACCTGATGAGCGAAAGCCCCCAATTGTCCTGCGTCGCCTGGTCGACCCGCAACAGAACGCCCGATGAAAGCGCAAACTTTGCGCTCGTTTCACTCGACGTCATCAGCGGCGTACGCCCCCCGTAGCGTTCCAGTCGTGCAGTAAGTGACGCAAAATCGTCCGTGTCGACAATGAAGGAGAGTTCTTCGATCGTCTCGACGCGGCGACGATAATCGCCAACAGCTTCCACCGCTCGCACCTTGCAAATATCCAGCAGAAACCTCTCGACCGCGTCGCACAATTCATGAGCTCTGTAAAGGAGCATCGCATGAGTTTCGGTCAGCCCCTGACTAACGTGCCGAGCGAGTCGGGAGCCCAGCACCTGCTCGAGCTCGCCGCTTTCGAGCTTCGCACGCAATTGATCGACCGACGCGATCCCGAGCTTCTTATATGCCCGAAGAACGCGCTTCGGGTCGAGCCGCGGATAGTCACTCAGTCCGGCAAGTTCGGGCGATGCCTTTGACCGCAGTGTTTCAAGCTTTTCAAGCGTTCCGGTGCGGACGATTTCCTGAACTGCGTGGCTGATCGCCTCCCCAATTCCGGCATATACTGTAAGGTCTGAATCCCGATGGACGAGATCTTCAACACTTTCTGAAAGCGTCCGGATCTTCGCGGCGGCTCGTTGATAAGCCTTGATCTTATAAGGGTTCTCCTTGTGAGTCGAGAGTAACTGCGCCAGACCGGCAAGGCGATCAGCGATCTCCGCGTTGCTTAGGTTAGACGTTTCCGACGCCATCGCGCTTGTATTTCATCGCGTTGCGAGCGATTTCGCTGAGACGCAGCGACCCCGACTGAGCCACTTTCGCGTCGGTCATCGTCCGGATATGCTCGATGGCCTGCCGATGCTCCTTTACCGTACGCGCCGCTGAGCAATCGGGTGGCACAAAAAGTTTGAACTCCCGCATTTTGGCATCGTGCGCAGTGCAGACGATACAGCTGTTGGTCGTGAGACCACACAGCACCAGCGTGGACGCCTCCAGATAACGCAGCAGGACTTCCAGCGGCGTTTGATAAAAGCCGGAATGCATCGGTTTCAGGACAAAGTAGTCGTTCTTGTCGGGTTGGATCTGTTCCACGAACGATTTGCCCATGGCCTCTGGTCTGACGCAATACTCCAGGAGCTTGCTCGCATCCGACCGCCACTGACCAAAGTTGTCATTTACGTAGATACTCGACATGCCGGCCGCATGTGCGCGTTTCTTGAGGCGAGCGAGCCTGGGTGCGATCGGTAACGCCTGACGGAGTATTTTCTCGCCATCGGGAAACTCGAAGTGATTAATGACGTCGACGAGGATAAGTACGGCCGGAGAACGGTGAGGAGCCTGAGCGGATGGCATGATTCTCAATGCTGAGGAATGGTGTGGCGTGAAAGAGCAGGGGCGCCCTTCCTGGTCCGCTTCAATCGTGCGAGGACGTCTTTCATCGTAAATTGACTGGCCGATTTCAGATCCTTCAGTTCTTTCCAGTCAATTGGTAAGGCCACAGGGGCCCCAGGGCGTGCTCGAACGGCATAGTCAGCGATCGCTGTCGCCGTGTAATCATTCCGGAAATAATCGATGAAGATCCTGCCCGTGCGTTTGGCTTTGCTCATCGTCGCGACATAAGCCTCGGGCGCCGCGGCTACCATCTCATCCGCTACGGCCGCGGCAAACAGTTTCACGGTAGCCCAGGAATCCTTAGCTGCCAACGGAACGATGACATGCAGGCCTTTCCCTCCTGTGCATTTGAGCGACGACTTCAGGCCCTTCCTCTGTAAGCGCTGTCGAAGGTCCTGCGCACCAAGTTTCAGCGCTTCAAAGGGAACTTCGGGAGCCGGATCAAGATCGAAGATCATGCGGTCCGGAAAATCGATCGAGTCGATCGAGGCACCCCAGGGATGAAGCTCGACGGCGCCCATTTGAACCACTTCCATCAATCCTCTTTCGTCCTCGATGTACAGGTATTCGTAAGTCTTGCCCTTGTTTTGAAATTCAAACGGGCGGACATCAGCGCCCAGACCTTTCCCGGGATTCCTCTGGAAGAAGCACTGCTTATCGACTCCGGACGGGCAACGCAGCAGACTGAGCGGATGCCGCACAATCTGCGGCAACATCGAGGGCGCGACGGCTGCATAATATTCCGCCAGCTCGCCCTTTGTGATACGACCAGTGTCGGAGATGACGCGGCCGGGATGAGTGATCGGGATTCCGTGAAGAACGAGGTTTTCTGCCCCGCTGGCTTTGTTTGTTGCCCGTTCGGTTGTTATCGCTTTGGTTCCTGGCGCCACAGGAGTCTCCTTCCTGACTTGAGACGCACTCTTGTCTTCCCGCAAGCCTTGAAAGGAAGGGTGACGAATGCGTCCGTCCGCGGTCCATTCCGTAAATGAAACTTCGCATAGCAGTATCGGGTTTACCCAATGAACCGCTCCCCATTCTCCCGCTCCAAGGCCGACCGTCTCCGCCCGGCTTAGCACGGGCTGGGCGCTTGAAATTCTCGTCAGGCGGTCCGTCAGTTCACGGGCGCTCTTCATCGTGAATCCCGTACCGACTTTCCCCGCGTACTGAAGCACGCCATTCTGCTGATACCCGAGATAGAGCGCCCCCAGGGCGCGCTCGCCTTTTCGGGGATCGCTGAATCCAACAATAATGAATTCCTGGCGTAAAGAGCATTTGATTTTGAGCCAACTTCTGCCGCGGCCAGGGACGTACTGAGCATCGGTCAGCTTTGAAATGATACCTTCCAATCCAGCTTTGCAAGCTTCGCCGAACATCTGTTCGCCCTGCCCCATGATGTGGTCGCTGTATCGGAGAGTCTTCGATGTTCCGAGAAGCGCCTTCAGCTTTTCCTTGCGCCCAAGCAGGGGTCGTTTCGTCAAGTCTTCTCCGTCGAGATAAAGAAGATCAAAGACATAGGCAATGATAGGTCTGCGATCGCCGTCTTCACCCAGTGCATTTTGCAGCGATTGGAAATCGGTCTTTCCGTGGCTGTCGAGGACCACAGCTTCCATGTCGAGGACTGCGTTGTCGCAGTCGAGTACTGAAAGGGCCCTGGCCAGGGAGGGAAAGCTTCCCGTCCAATCCTTCCCATTGCGCGTGATCAGCCTGACCGTCTGGCCCGCCCGGAAGCCGAGAAGTCGGTATCCATCGAATTTGGTTTCGTGAACCCAATTGTCCCCTTCCGGTACCGCATCGACGAGCGTTGCAAGCTGGACGTGAGGATATCGCTCCATCAGTTCGGCGATGGTATGGCTCGAGGAACGGGCTCGCCCATTGGCGGGTTTGGCTTTCAGCGGCTTTCGATTACTGGCGATGACCAATCTGGCCTCCGATGTCACTGAGGAGTCTGTTGAAAAATATCCAGAAGAACACCGCCAGCATGCAACGCAGGCAGGATTACATTTGGCACGCGAGGTTCTGCCTTTGTCACCGTGCATTTGGACACGCGGGTGCGCTTGCTGCCGTTCCTTCCCCGGTCCGGTATGGTATTCCCTCAGCGAAATCAGAGTGCAATTTCCAGACCATCAAAATTTTACGCACCTCTCCGATAGGTAGTCTTGGGAGCGCAGCCCGCGCAACCGCCGAGACTTCGGCGCTGATAGGGCTCTTATCAAGCCAGAATGCTGCCTCAATGAGCAAGCGAGCCATCATAAGTGCTATGAGCCACATTCCGCCAGCCTCGTGCCTTTCCCCGAAGCGTAATTGCTCCACAATTTGGCAGGTCCACTTGTTGTCCCCAGGGACGCTGGTCCGCGTTCCACGGACCCGGGTTCGCTGTTCCGTAATAATAGATGAGATCCGGATCGGGGGTGGGAAAACAGGACCAGGCTATGGCAAGCCCGGGCGGAGGCCTTTTCGCTCTGCACATAGCGGCGGCGGTTGCGGGGTTCGTCCTCCTCGCGCTGGTGCTGGTGGATGCCTTCAACACCCTGGTGCTTGCGCGTCGTACCGCCATGTGTTCCGGATCGCGGCTCTATTATCATGTGCCCTAGAAGCCGTCCGCCGCGCTGGCGCGCAGAATCAGGTCCTCTTTGCGCCGGGAAAGCGTTCTGGGCGTATATGGGCCCATAATCGCTGCTGCTTCTGATTACCCCTGTGGGGCATCGCGCTTGTGCTGGCATTCGGCTTGCTCCTATGGTCTGTTGGACTGAAGTCTCCCGAATTTACCGCGACGTTCGCTAACGACCTCTATTTGAGCTCGCGCGCCCTCGTGACCCTCAACGACGGTGACCCTCGAAACACGGCTTCGCAGTTCCTTTCGGTCTGCGAGGGCGGCCTCGGCCTTGCGTTTCTTGGCCTGGTCGTCGGGTATTTGCCGGTACTGTATCAGTCATTCTCCCGGCGAGAGCTGGGCAATCTCCCTGCTCGATGCTCGCGCCGGGTCGCCGCCGTCAGCGGGCGGTCTTCTGGCCTCAATGGCATTTGAGGCCGGGGGCATCATTCGGCAACTGGAGCGGTGGGAATCGTGAATGGCACAGCTCCTCGAAAATCAGATTTCGTTCCCTATGCTCGGCTATTTCCATTCTCAACATTCCAATCAGGCCTGGCTCACGGCCCTCGTCGATCACGCAACCGTAATTGGTACGGCATCCACCAGTAGCCTGAAGCTGCAGGCCGATCTCACAGCAGCGATGGGCCGGCACGTTCTCTCCGACATGGTGGTTATTTTCGGGCTGGAGGAATCCTGCGATACGATCGAATCCTCCCGCCTTTCAGGCAGTGAGGAGCCCCTTCGAGGCTTCCTGCTTCAGCGGCCGGGAATCTTTGACGTTAGTAGACTATCTGGTGCGGCGCTCAAAGAAAAGTCCGCCGGTTACGAACCGCAGGCCGCGGGTTTGGTTGGCTACTTTCTGATGTCTCTTCCCGCCGCTATACCGGACCGCGCCGTAACCAAAAACTGGCGTGTGGGCGTCGCCGATCGCGATGAGGCACCGTTTGCCGTTTCCGATCCCTTCCAGAACTCGGACGAGCCGGATGCCTGATCGTGGAACGTGATGAGTAGCTCCCGAGCACTGGAAGGGAGCGACACCCCAATATCGGAGCCACAGGTATTCAACCCGCCGCCACCCGATACTGGAAGGAACATGGACGGCGTCGGCGGCCCAACCGTGAACGTGATCCTCATGAACGTGATCCTCATGAACGTGATCCTCATGAACGTGATCCTCAAAGGATGCGCTCCCGTGCAAATGCGGGAAGCGACTACCGATAAGGAGTCCGAACCACACCCTCATCCTGAGAGGGCGCTGGATTGTTCAGCTTGGGGCTGCGCGCAGTGGATCTTACACAGATCAGCCCATTCGGAAACGGCCGCCAAGCGTGTTGCAGGAGAGCGTTAACTATAACAAATGATTAGCTTAACTCGGTCACAGACAGGTCACAGACCGTGTGTGACCCGTTCTTTCCGTACGAGATGCGTCCCCGCTGGTAGGCTGTGGGTGAGGACTTCAGGCCAATCGGGCTGGGACGCCATTCGGCGACGCGATCAGGTTCACCCGAGGTCTTTTCTGCCACACGGGTTTCGATAAGACCGACACGTCAATTTTCGTAAACAGTTGTTGGAGCTGAATTCGTGGTGCGTCCCTGGAGAACGAATACTTAACATGGTCCGTCTTTTCATCCGCTCAGTACTGGTTGTGGCATCCCTCATTCTCGGCGCCCAAGCCGTTATTTGGGCTGCGACTACCGGCACCATCGACGGAACTCTGAAAGATCCGAGTGGCGCGCGTCATTCCCGGCGCTACCGTAACCGTCACAAACAAAGCCCAGGGGATTCAGACGAAAGCCACAACGGACGCAAAGGGCGTCTATACCTTCCCCAGCCTGTCGGTCGGCAACGTACGATCTCAAGGCTGAGGCCCCTGGCTTCAAGACGCAGAGTCGGAACGACGTGGCCGTTGATCTTGATGCGGTTGTCCATATCGACCTTGCGCTCGAAACTGGCCGAAAAAGTTCAGGAGGTCAACGTCACCGAAGACGCCGTTCAGGTCGAAACCGAGAGCACCCAGGTCGGCCAGGTCGTAAGCAGCCGCCAGATCATCGGCATTGCGCTGAACGGCCGCAGTTACACGGATCTGCTGGCTCTACAGCCCGGGATCGTCCCGATGTCGACCCAGCAGCCGGATTCGGTCGTGATGGCCGGCGCGACGGTCGCGATCAACCCGTCTGGCACGATCAATCCCGGCAACCAGTCAATCTCCGGCCAGCGCGAAGACGCCAACGGCTTTATGGTCAACGGCGCCGACGTGAAGGAACTGATGAACGGCGGGACGCTGATCGTCCCCAATCTGGACTCTCTGGCGGAATTCCGGGTTTTGACCAACAACTTCGACGCCCAGTACGGCAACTACAGCGGCGGAATCGTCAACGCGGTGACCAAGTCCGGCGGCAACGGTTTTCACGGGACTGCGTTCGAATTTCTGCGCAACACGGATCTCGACGCGCGCAACTTCTATTCGGCCGAGCGCGGCTTGTACCGGCAGAATCAGTTCGGCGGTACGATCGGCGGCCCCATCCGCAAAAACAAGCTGTTCTTTTTCGCCGACTATCAGGGAACGAAGACCACTCAGGGCATCGATTCCGGCCTGATCGCGGTGCCCACACTGGCGGACCGGACGGGCAATCTGGCGGATCAGGCGAATGCGCTCACGGGCAACGGTGAGCGGTCCCTATCTGGCGAATCAGCTGACGCAGAAACTCGGCTATGGGGTCGTGACGGATGAGCCTTACTACACCCCGGGCTGCACGAGTTCCGCCCAGTGCGTGTTTCCGAACGCCGTGATTCCGCAGCGCGCATGGTCGGCGCCGGCGCAGCATCTGCTTCAGTACATTCCCACGCCCGAATTCCGGTCCGGCGTCTTTTTCGACCGGCAA
This sequence comes from Terriglobia bacterium, assembly GCA_963718155.1. Classification (GTDB taxonomy): domain Bacteria; phylum Acidobacteriota; class Terriglobia; order Bryobacterales; family Bryobacteraceae; genus BOG-234. The sequence goes on from CAVQYP010000022.1 coordinate 53,827, forward strand.
CGAGGCGCAGACTGGTCACAGACAACAAAGGCGGCTTCCGCCTCGACGGCAACAGCGATCGCTGGGGAGCCTTTACGGCATATTATTTCATCGACGATTTCACTCTCAACAACCCGTATCCGACCGGACAGGGCGGCGCCAGCGTTCCCGGCTTCAACGCTCTCAATGACGGCCGGGGACAACTGATCACTTTGGGCCACACGAAAACCTTCGGCTCGACCGCCGTGAACGACCTGCGGCTCAGCTTCATGCGGAGTAATAATACAGTCGGTCAGCCCCAGGGCGGCGTCGGGCCGACGTCTGGAGTCGCAGGGCTTCCAGACCGGGGTCGGCACTCCCGGCATTGTGCCTCTCGCTCCCGACATCGAAGGCATCGAGAACGTGATCTTCAACTCGTTCGTGATGGGTGTTCCGATCACGAATCTGCAGCAGATAAACACTACCTATGGATTGAACGATAACTTCTCGAAGGTTCTCGGCAACCATACTTTCAAAACCGGATTTCAGGAGAGCTACGAGCAGGTCAACGTCTACTCGAATCCGACTTACAACGGATCGTTCCTGTTCGCTGGCACCGAAACGGGTCTTGATTTTGCGGACTTCCTGATCGGCGTCGCGAGCAATTATAATCAGGCGGATTCGCAAGCCTTCTATCTGCGCCACAAGTACAGTGGAGCTTACGGGCAGGACAGCTGGCGGATCAGACCCAATCTGACGCTGAATTACGGCGTGCGCTGGGAGCTGATGCAATACTGGTCCGAAAAATACCACCAGGAGCCGACGTTCTTCACTCGGCCAGCAGTCGCAAGTCTTCACAACGGCGCCCCTGGGCCTGGTATATCCGACCGACAAGGGCGTTCCGCCTACGCTGGTGCCGCAGGCGAACAAGTTTTCCCCTCGAATCGGTATTGCCTGGTCGCCGGGGAATCGACCGGCCTCCTCGGCAAGCTTCTTGGAGGACCCGGAAACACCAGCATTCGCGCCGGTTACGGAATTTACTATTCCGTCATTCAGGGGCAGGTTCTGGGTTTCGATCTTCCGCAACCGCCCTACGGATTGAGCTACACCAGCCCCGGGCCGCCTCTGTTCGCAACGCCGTTCATGACTGCTGCAAACGGGTCGTTCACCGGAAATCCGTTTCCTCTGAATTTCCCGCGATTGGACACCAGCATCTCAAAACCGGACGACAGCTACGACTTCTCGGTATTCGAACCGATCGCCGGAGCAACAGGCCCGTATCCGCACAACAATTATCCCTACAACGAGAACTATTTCCTCTCTATCGAACGGCAACTCGGCACGGATACGGTACTGAATCTTTCCTATGTCGGTTCCCAGGCGCATCACCTGCTGTTGACGTACTCGTTGAATCCGGGCGATCCCGGCCTTTGTCTTTCGCTCAGCTCTGCCAGCCAGGTCGCGCCCGGCTCGGCGACCTGCGGACCATTCGGCGAAGACACCCAATAGTCAGCGTGCGTCCGGGCAGGTCTACAACGGCACTCGGGGACCATTCGGTTCGGCGTTCAGCAACGACGGCTTCGAAGGCTCGTTCGGCAATTCGTCATACAATTCGCTCCAGGTCACGCTTCGCCATTCCAGCCGCCGATTCAACACTCTGGTCGGATACACCTACAGCAAATCGATCGATCAGGCTTCGAACCTGGGAGAAACCGCCAATCCGTTTGACTACAAGTCAACTCGTGCCATTTCAGCCTGGGATTTACGCCACAACCTGGTTGCGAGCTATGAATATCTGCTCCCCACGGAAAGGCTGACGAAGAAGGCGCCGCTTCTGGTTCAGGGCTGGTCCATAACCGGGGTGACCCGTTTGAGCTCGGGCTTCCCGGTTACGATCAAGAGCAACAACGATAATTCCCTGCAGGGGAGCATTCCGAACGGCGTCAATAACTACAGCCTGGATACCGCTGACTACGATGGCGCACCCCTGCAACTGAACGGAAATCCCCGCAATGGATTGCCTTACTTCAATACCGAGGCTTTTACCATTAACGCGCTGGGAACGCCAGGAAACGCTTCGCGGCGATCTTTCTATGGACCGGGCTCGTTCAATACGGATCTTGCGCTTCTGAAGAATTTCAATTTCAGCGAAACCAAATCCGCGCAATTCCGGCTGGAGACGTTCAATGTTTTCAACCACACGCAATTTTTCGGACCGGCGGCTGTGCAGGGCAATATCGACAGCCCTTTGTTCGGTACGGTAGTCAAGGCAGCCTCTCCGAGGCTGGTCCAGCTGGCATTGAAAATCACCTTCTGATTAATGCCGGGCGAGAAGACGCGGGAGACAAACATGAATCGGCAAAAATCTGGAACATGGATTCGAGCAGGCCTGCTGGCCCTTGTGGTGCTGGCGCTGTTCTCTGTACAGCGTTCGGCGGCACAGCCGCCGGCGTTTCAGGCTGATGCCACTCTGGCACAGTTGATGAAGGGCATTTTCTTCCCGGCTTCGAACGTCGTCTTCGCCGCCCAGGGCCAGAATCCGGCCGATGTACCCGCAGCCAAAGATCCGGCCACTGCGACGGATCCTCTCCAGAATTCCTATGGAAAGTGGGAAGCCGTTGAAAACAGCGCCCTCGCAATCGCCGAGGGCGCCAACCTCCTTATGATTCCGGGCCGGAAGTGTTCCAACGGCAAGCCGGTTCCTATGGGAAATGCCAACTGGGCTGTGTTCGTTCAGGGTATCCGGGAAGCGGGAATCAAGGCCTATAAGGCAGCGCAGTCGAAAGATCAGGATAAGATCCTTGACGCAGCCGATACTTTGACTACCGCGTGCGGCAATTGCCACGATAAGTATCGGGAGAAAGCAACTCCTGCCGATAGATGTACCTAGGAGGCGCAAGTGGGAGTTACCGGGAAGGAAATGACAGCGGCAACTGTGGGCCGGGTACTCGTTCTTATGGTTTCGCTCACCGGTGCCGCGGAGGTCGCTTTTGCACACCATGCGTTCGCAGCCGAATACGATGCAAGTAAGCGAATAACGCTTACCGGTAACGTCGTGGAAGTTGAGTGGATGAATCCCCATGCCCATTTTCAGATCGACGTAAGAAGCGCGAATGGCCGCGTTTCCCGATGGGATCTCGAACTGGCGAGCCCGAATGTACTTCAGCGGGGAGGCTGGCGAAGGAACTCCCTAAGAGTGGGTGACGTGGTCACCGTTGATGGCTATATGGCTAAAGATGGCGCGCACCTTGCGCACGCGCGGGATATCCGGCTGCCGGATGGCCGGCGCGTGCTGGCAGGTTCAGCGCCTGACGGTGCAGGTTCTCAGTAATCGCGCTTCCCGCGTTCGCAAAAACACTTACCGAGCCACGACCGGAAGGGAGTGACAGCACGCTGTTAATGAGCGGGCCGTCCTCCAAAAGAAATCTCGAGCCGCGATTTATAGATCAGCCGATCGCCGCCGGACGTCAGACCGAATCCAACTCCAACGTTCCAGATCACTCTCTTCGCAAGGTGAAAATCTCCGCCCGGCAGCACCGTGTGTCTTTGATCGCCCAACGGCTGAAAGGCCGTTAGCTGTCCCCAATCGCCATAATACTCAATGCTGGGCGTGAAAACTTTCGTCACTCGGTAGCCGAGACGGGCGGCAAGACCCACATCCCATCCCCGTCCCACGTTTGGTCCATGCAGCGCCCTGCCGATCTCAGGATTCAAATCGATCTCCGTACGTCCGAGATGTTTCTCCAGAACAGGTACCAGTTCGATGCTTCTGGAGTCTGCGCTCCAGGCAGCTTTTTCGAAGGCGAACTCCGCCACCAGTCCCACGTCGATGGGCCAGTGCCACCTCGCCGGAACATAGAAATGAGGGACGAGTCTCCATCCCGCCGCCTGGAGACCGGAACCGGGAAGCTTTGCGTTTAGCTGCATGATCCCCATGGACGCGTAACTGGTAATGCCGCCGGTCACTTCGTATGTCACATGGAGTTGATCGTGGGTCGGCGCTACCGTCCCTTCGAATGTACGGGTTCCTTCGCCCACATAATTCATGTGGGTTTCAAGAGTAAACTCGCCCGGCTCGAGTTCCTCATACTCAAGCACATGAATTTCAAACTGATCCTGCGCCCGCAACCATCTCGGTCCGGCAAAAAGAAGCTGGCATAGTACCAGACATCGGCAAACGCGGAACATGACTCCGCGCCACGCCGGCTGTGACGTCATTTTTAACTCTCCTGAAGCTGAAATCTCGGTTTGAAACGGGGGACTCAGGATCGGGGAGGGCGTTTCATTCGGCTGGGTTCGGGATCAGAGAAGAAGGTTGACGGCGTAATAAAAGCGGCTGACACGGTCGGCACAAACTCTAAAGCGACGTGCTCCGCAACCACGATGGAAGCGCAGCACACACATGAGTCGCAGTCATCGCCGCACGTTGGGTTGGGAACGGATTGGCTTCGCCTGGCCAATGTCGGGGAATCGGCGCGATTGGTTGGAACGGGAACGTCACCCATGCAGCCATATAGTCCGGCTGCGATGTTCAGGAGAACCAACACGGAGATCCAGCGGACTGTCTTTAACCAAAACCGGGCGGTCATTTCAGGCGAACGGAGATCGGACACCGTAAATTAACACGGATCTCACTCTCTGATCGCACGTATCGAGGTCACATCAGGTCAATTGACCGCACGTGACCGCTCTGATGATTCCTTTGGGGGACATACGCGCGAAGATAGAGGTGCCCAACAGACCGCGAGCCGCGCTTGCGGCTGATATTATTATTGGCGGTTACCTGAATTGTGTAAGGGCAAGTTCATATTCGTGCTCGCCTGCCTGCTGGTCTGGACCAGTACCCATTGCGCGGTTCTGTGCGCGAGCCCATCCACCGATGTAGCGAGTGCTCAGATGCCCGCCACTGACCCTCCCTGCCATCACCATCATCAGAGCGGAGATCACGGGAAGGGTGGCCCGTCGCCGTGCAATCATATCGAGGTTCAGAACTGCCTTCCTCAGTCTCTTGAGAAAGTCGCTGTTGTCGCTGACATAACGGCGTTGGATCTTCCGCCCGCCTTGCCCGTACCTCAATTGCAAGCGCCAATGACGCTTGTACGGCCGCACGATTTTCCGCCGTACGTGCCCGCGGCATCCGACTCTCTGTTGTTCTCCGAATCTGAAATTCCGGATTAGTCCCTCGCGTTTGTAACTAACCGCCGAACGCTGCAAAACCGTAGCGCAGAGAGGATATGTCCGGCATGTTTGCAAACACTTACCGAGCCACGACCGGCAGGGAGTGTCCTTCGAGAGGCCTGGCCCTTGTCGGAGCCACCATTGTCTTGGGGCTGGGGGTATTTGTCGGTATGGGCCTTGCCCAGGACCAACCGGCGGCCGCCCCTCCTCACTCCATGGGAGGAATGAACATGATCGACATGACTCAGGCCAGCATGTACCTCATGCAGGTGGCGTCAGGAACTGCAACTAATCCCGCCTCCTGGCGCATGCCGATGATCATGACCCACTACGGCTCCTGGAACACGATGTTCATGGGGGCCGCCTTTATCGTCGAGACGCAGCAGTCGGGAGCGCGTGGCGGCGACAAATTCTATTCGCCGAACTGGTTCATGACTTCAGCCGAACATCGAGTGGGAACGGGCGGCGCATTCCAGGCCGATCTGATGCTCAGTCTCGAACCGGCCACAATAACCAGCGAGCGTTATCCCCTCTTGTTCCAGACTGGAGAGACCGCGTATGGAAAGCCAATCATGGATGGCCAGCATCCTCACAACTTAATCATGGCTCTCGGCTTTCATTACGTCCAACAGTTGGGCGACGACACGATGCTGGAACTGTACTTCGCCCCGGTGGGTGACCCCGCGCTCGGGCCTGTTGCCTATCCGCACCGAGCATCCGCGGCCGAACTGCCGCAAGCTCCGATTTCTCATCACTGGCAGGATTCCACCCACATTTCGGACGAGGTTGTGACCGTTGGTTTCCGGTATAAGAAAGTGAAACTGGAAGCGAGCGGCTTTTACGGTTCGGAGCCCGGGGAAAATCGCTGGACCATCCAGGGCGGACCGATTAACTCCTGGTCAACCCGTGTCTGGTTTTATCCCACAAAGAACTGGGCGGCGCAGGTCTCCGCGGGAAGGATTGCCCATCCGGAGGCGCTGGAGCCGGGAGATCAGATCCGGGCGACGGCCTCCGTGCAGTACGTGAAGCCAATATCCGGCGGCAGTTGGGCCACAAGCGCGATATGGGGCCGGAACCACAGCACCGCAACGCTTCGAAATCTGAATTCCTGGCTATTGGAGTCCGTGCTGCCGGTGACGCGCAGGAACTTCCTGACCGGGCGCGTCGAACTGGTCGATAAGGACGAGCTTTTCGCCGGACAGCCCGACATCGAACAAAGCCTCGAAACGCAATACGGCAGCACCTTTCGGATCGGCGCTTATACGATCGGTTACACGCGCGACATAAACCTGTTCCGATTTATCGAAACCGGCATCGGCGCGAACTTCAGCGCTTATTCGCTTCCCGCCGCGATCAAGCCATACTACGGCAATCATCCCGTGGGAGGAAATATTTTTCTGCGCTTCCGGCTCCGGCCGCCCGAGAAGTAGATGACAAACAGAAGGAGAAAATCATGAAACGGCTCTACCTGACTTTAGCGTTTACCGCCATATTGAACGCGGCGTCGCCGCAAACGTTTACGGGAATCATTACCGATACGCAGTGCGGCTCCATGCATGCGATGAAGGGACACTCGGAGGCGGATTGCGCGAAGATGTGTGTGAAAGGTTCGGCCCAATACGCCCTGTTCGACGGGCAACACGTTCTGAAGCTGAGCGACCAGAAGACGCCGGCGAAGTTCGCCGCTCAAAAGGTCAAAGTGACCGGCGTATATAACGAGAAATCGGAAACCATCAAGGTCGCGTCAATCGAACCGCAAGCGCCTGTCCGAGAATAGAAAAAGACGAGGAACCATGCAATCTAAATCGATCCTGTTGTTACTCCCGGTGGCCCTTACGGCCTTCGGCCAAACCGTCAAGGTAGTGCCGCTGCCGAATCCCTCGGGGCCCAAAAGCCTTCAGGCCCACTGGTCTTCATCCCCCGATGGAAGCGCCCTTTTGAGCTGGCTCGAAAAATCGTCCGGCGACTCCCTCTCGCTGAAATATGCCATCCGCCGCGGAGATAAGTGGTCGGAAGCGCGCACGATCGTCGCCAACCGTCAGTTCTTCCGCCAGCCGGCGGAGTCGCCTTCGGTCATCTCCTTTCCCGGCGGATCATTGCTCGCGGAATGGGTCGAAGTTCCTCCAGCGGGAGGCGAGGCGGAAAACTTGTATGTCTCGGCTTCGAGCGATGGAATCAAGTGGACGGCGCCAGTGATGGCGCATAAAGACCGCAGTCCCGTTCAGCACGCACTGGCATCCATGGTGGCCAGCGGCGACAAGGAAGCATCTGTTGTGTGGCTCGAGGCGTTAAAAGGGGAGGATGCGCCGTCCGCGTTAAAGAGGACGGTCGTCGACAGCGACGGAAAGGTCGTGAAGGAAGAGACTCTGGACTCCGATGTCTGCACCTGCTGCCCGACCAGCATCGCGAAAACTGCGAAAGGCCTGATCGTCGCCTATAGAGACCACACCCCGCAGGATATTCGTGACATCGGCGTCGTCCGTTTTGAGGGCGGTCACTGGCTGCCGTCCCGGATCCTGAACCCTGATAAGTGGGAGATCAACGCGTGTCCCGTTAATGGCGCGGCCGTAGCAGCCCGGGAAAATCGTGTTGCCATCGCGTGGTACACGGAAGCGCAGGATATGCCGCGGACACAACTTGCGCTGTCAAGCGACGCCGGCGCTACCTTCTCCAAACCGATCCGCATCAGCACAGGTAACTCCTTCGGCCATACTTCGGCCGCGTTGGACGATCAGGGCGGAGCGCTCGTCTCATGGCTTGAGGAGGGCAAAGGCGACGATGGCGTCCGGCTTTTGGTCCGGCGGGTAACCGCCGCCGGAGTGGCCGGGCCTGTTACGCAGGTTGCTCAGGGTTCCCGCTCAAGCGTCGGCTACCCAAGGTTGCTGCAAATGGGCAAGGAAGCGTGGATCGCCTGGGGAAATTCAGGTGGCTCCAGCATACAAACTGCGCGGCTCACTCAGTAGGAACGCGCGTTTTACGAGGCGAGTCGGACGGTATCGCCGGTCGCACGCAGGAACAGACCGGCGATCACCTTCCTGAACCAGCGGCTGGCGGAATCCTGCGTGACTCTCTCATGCCAGACTTGATAAACGCAATAAGCAGGGATGTGAACAGGAAGCTCCGCGAGCCTGATCTTCCCGGACCGGGCCAGATACGCTCCGAGTTGCTCGGGCAGAATTGCGATCAGATCCGTGTTCGTCAGAATCGGGCCAAGGCCGAGAAAGCCCGGGACCTGCAAACCGATCTGGCGGCGAATCCCGTTCGACGCGAGCTTGTCCTCTACCACTGAGTGACCCGTTCCGTTCGTAGCGATCGCGATGTGCGCTTCTGTCTCAAACTGCTCCATCGATAGATTGTTCCCGATACGGGGATGATTGCTTCCAAAAACGCACACAAACCTGTCCTGAAAGAGTTTTTGGCCGCAGAATCCGACGCCCCTGGGTTGAACGAACCCGATCGCCAGATCCGCGTCGCCCGATTCCAGACGTTCCGGCATGCGCTCGGAAATCGGGGATAAAGTCACCGTGACCGCGGGAGCGATCGACTTCAGGCGCTTCAGCAAGGCAGGCAGAATCGTAAGCTGAGCGAGATCCGTAGAGCAGAGCCTGAAAACCCTGGTCGATCTCGCGGGGTCGAAGACCTCCTGGCTTTCGAGCGCTTTGCGCATGTAGAACTCGGCGCTCCGGAAGACTTCGATGATTTCGGCTCCGCGTGGAGTTGGCTCCATGCCGACCGAGGTTCTTACGAACAGGGGATCATCGAAGTGCTTCCGCAGCCTTGCCAGAGCCATGCTGACTGTCGATTGACGTATATCGAGGTTGGCCGCAGTCGCCGAAACGCTGCGGCTCGTGTAGAGGTCGCCGATAATTTCGATCAGTTTGAGATCGAGGTTCTTTAACGCCGTCACTTGCCGACCAGATGCTCGAGGTCCTTGTTATTTTCCTGGCAGATGTATTCCATCAGTTCGCCCTTCAGGACGATCGGATGCGTCGTGAAGGTCCACGGTTTTGTGTATGCGCCCGGATCATCAACCGTGTGTTCGATCTCGAGGTGCCCGGAGTCAACACGGCGGATCCTTTCAATCACATGCAGTTTGTCGGTGGTGGGCAGACCCGATTCGTCGATCCAGCTCTTGCCGTTAAAGCCGATGGTGTCGATCACGAACGTGTCGCCATCCCATTTACCGATCGAATCGCCCAGCCACGACGGATTGGGATCTTTGTCATGGGGACGGCCGTCAGTGAAAATCTGCCGCCAGATATGCGCGCCGCCCTCATAAACGATGAGTGTGAGCCCGGGTGTTTGCATGATCCGGAACGGATAGGGAGTGGTGCTCATTCGAGGCACGCCGGGAGGAAGGCAGCGGGCCTCGGGGTCCTCTTTGGAAATGTTCGTCTTGTGCTCCGTATAGACCTTCTCGGCCCATGGCTGAAAGGGCGGAGTGACTCCGGTAGCCACCAGATCGACGTTCTGTCGAATCGCGTTTGGCGCCCAGGCGCCCGAAATGTCGGGCTTGCCCTCGGCGTTTTTCGGCGCCGGGCCGGTGGGAGCTCCGTCACCGCGTCCCGGTCCTCCCCGGCCTCCCCGCGCGGGCGCTGCCGGTTCCTGGGCGAGGAGCGGTCCTGAACATATGGCCGCGATCAGGAAAACCGGAGCGGCGGCACGGAAAACTGCTTTGAACATAAAAAGAATAAACCTCTCGCGCAGCACTCAGAGGAATGCATGCATTTTCGGATGGGACTAGTCTATACCCCTGTAAAAGGGGATGTCAAACGACGGGCATCCGGTCACTTGTCTCGCATTGATCTTCCGACCGCTCTGACGGTTTGACAGGCGAACGGAACGGGTGATAAAGTCATGGGCTGCGCATAGCGCATGCATTATGGAATATCCTTTAACCGGCTACCACCACATCACCGCCTGCGCGGCGGGCGCTCAGGAAGACGTTGACTTCTTCACCCAAGCCGTCGGCCTTCGCATGGCTAAGCAGACGGTGCTGATGGACGGCAAAATACCGATCTATCACCTGTACTACTCGAACGCGAACATCGAGCCAGGCTCGGTGATGACGACGTTCCCGTACGGCCGGAAGAGCGGCCGCCCCGGATCGGGTCAGGTTCAGGCGACAAGTTTCACGGTTTCGCGCGGATCCCTTCCGTTCTGGAAGGATCATCTGAAACGCCACAAGGTGGACCAGGATCCCGTTCAGGAGCGGTTCGGTCAGTCGTTCATCCGTTTCCGCCATCCTTCCGGCCTGAGCTTCGAAGTCATGGAAGAGGACTCCGACAAGCGGCAAGGGTGGACCACCCCCGAGGTCGCGGCCAGCGAAGCTATCCATGGATTCCATGGCGCGGTGCTCTCGGTTCGTGAAGTGGGCGAGACCGAGCGGTTCTTTGCCGAGGCTCTGGGTTTCCGGAAGACGGGCGTCGACGGTCCGTATCACCGATTCGAAACCGGCAAGGGCGGCGCGAACAAGACGATCACCCTGCTGCATGAACCGGACAAGCTGGCGGGCAGTTGGGGCTTCGGCGCCGGCACGGTTCACCACATCGCCCTGTGGGGCGCCGACGATGACGCTCTCGCACAGCAGAAGGCGATCTACGAAGAGTTAGGCTATACCGATGCATCGGAAATAAAAGACCGGTTTTACTTTCACTCCATGTATTGCCGCAGCCCAGGAGGAATTCTGGTCGAGAGTTGCTGCAACGTTCCCGGCGGCTTCGAAAAAGACGAACCGAAGGAAACGCTCGGCACCGCTCTGCACCTGCCACCGTGGTTCAAGGACCGCTGGGACGAGATCCGTGCGCAACTCGAGCCGATCACCGTTCCGGAAACCGCTACTCTGTCGAAGGCGGCTTAATCGGCAATCGTAATCGTCGGGCCGGGAATGCTTGAAGCTTCCTGCGCCCGCGATACGACCAGTTCGGCAATATCGTAATATCCCTTCGCGCGCTTGTCCTCAGGTCCGAAGGTTGCGATCGGGTGGCCCGTATCGCCGCCGATCCGCACATGCGGATCGAGCGGCAGGGCGCCCAGGAAGTACACGTCCATCTCTTTGGCGGTGCGGCGGCCGCCGCCCGTGCTGAACACGTCGATCCGCTCGTCGCAGTGCGGGCACTGCAGATAGCTCATGTTCTCGACCATCCCGAGGATCGGCACTTTCACCTGTTCGAACATGTGGACGGCTTTGCGCGCGTCCTCGAGCGAGACGTCGGAGGGCGTGGTCACCACGACCGCGCCGGTGACCGGCGCTGTCTGGATCAGCGACAACTGCACATCGCCGGTGCCGGGCGGCAGGTCGATGACCAGGTAATCGAGTTCGCCCCAATCGACGCCCCGCAGGAACTGCTGGATGACGCTGTGCAGCATCGGTCCGCGCCATACCAGCGGCTTGTCGCCGGGACTCAGAAAGCCCATCGACATGAGCTTCACGCCGTAATTCTCGAGAGGCTGAATGCGCTCGCCGATCGCGTGCGGCGTCTGGTTCGTGCCCATCATCAGGGGCACGTTCGGACCGTAGACGTCGGCATCGAGCAAACCCGTTTTGTGGCCTAGACGTCGCCAGGGCGATGGCCAGATTGACGGCGACCGTGGTCTTTCCGACTCCGCCTTTACCGCTTCCCACGGCAATCAGATTCTTTACTCCCGCAATGGGCAGCTTCGGCGGCGCGGACTGGCCCGCGTTTTGTCCTGGACTCATTTCTTTTATTGTCGCGTTTAGATTGTTTTGGTCTGCCCGCCATCCATGTCAATCAACGAGCCCTGCAGTAACCGGCCGTGTGGACTCAGGATGAACGCGACCATCGCGGCGATATCTTCGGGCTCGCCGATGCGGGCAATTCTCGACTCGCGCATGAAAGCCTCTTCGGTTGTGGTCTTCAGCCGTTGAGCCAGACGGTCCGTGCGGACCGGACCCGGATTGATGGCGTTGACCTGGACCCCGTCGCGGATACCCACCTCGGACATGGCCTTGGTGAACGCGAGAACGGCGGCATTGACCGAACCGCCGATCGCGAATTGCCCGCTGGGCGTGCGGCCGCCGACGCCTACGATGTTGACGACCGAGCCGGACTGCTTTTTCAGATGGGGCCACGCAGCGCGCGTCATGCGCACTGCGCCGAAATACTTCAGAGCAAAGCCATCGATGAAATCGTCGTCGGTGAGCGACTCGAACTCACCGCGTTTCGTTGCACCGGCGTTGTTCACGACGATGTCGATTGTGCCGAACTTCGCGACCGCCGCCTCGACCACCTTCGCAGCGGATTCGGGCAGTCGGAGATCGAGCGCCACGGTGAGGGCATTATCGCCGATATCCCAGGCTGTCGCATTTAATAACTCTTCGTTGCGCGCGCAGAGGACCACGCGCGCCCCGTCCTGCGCCAGGCGGCGCGCAATGGCGTTGCCGATGCCACGGCTGGCACCGGTTACAATGGCTGTTCGCATTTTGACTCTGTTTACTATTTGGTCGCAGCTTCGATTCTAACTGGTGTGCCTGAGATCAGCGAATCGGGCGGATTGACGATCAGGTCTTCACCGGGTTTGAGACCGGCCGTGACCTCGAGAGTATCGCCAAAGTCGCGGCCAATAGTAATGGGCATGAGCAACGCCTTGCCACCGCGGACTACTGCGGCGCGAATCCCTTCAGAGCGGAACAGCACTGTCGTTACGGGAATGGTCAGCGCTTCCGCAGAGGCCCCGACGTACTTCAGGTGAACCGACACGTAAGCGCCCGGGAGAAGCTCGCCGGTGGAATTGTCGACATCCACTTCGACCAGCAGCGTGCGCGACGCGAGATCGATCGAATTCGCGTTGCGAACGATTGTTCCCTTGAAGGTGCGGCCGGGAAATTCATTCAGCGTGAGGGTCGCGGTACCGCCGTTGTGCGCCGCCTGCTCGTAATCTTCGGGAACGCTGATAAAGACGCGCAGACGATTGATCGCCGAGATGTGGAAGAGTTCCTTGCCGGTAGCGTTGGAGCCCGCGTCGATCAGCGCGCCGATATCGGTATTGCGCGCGGTGATCACACCGTCGAAGGGCGCGTAGACCTTCTCATAGGACTGAAGGTCTTCAAGCCTCTTGACGTTCGCGGTCGCGGAATCCACGATGGCCTTCTTCGAGTTCATGTCGCCGACGACGTTGTCCGTATCCTGCCTCGCCACGGCGCCCTTCTTTTGCAAGAGTCGACCATGCGGTCGGCGGTAGTTTGGCCAGATTGAGATTCGCCTGCGCGGTTTCGACATCGGCCTTTGCCTGCTGCAGCTGGTGATCTACCTCAGGCGTTTCGATGTCGGCCAGGACCTCGCCCGCTTTCACGCGCGTGCCGATATCGGCATACCACTTCGTCAGATAGCCGCTGGTGCGCGCATAGACGGGTGCGTCGATGAGCGGCTGCGTGTTACCCGGCAGCACGAGTTCCTGGGTAGCGCCGGTGACTTTGGGATGGGTGACCGAAACGGTAAGAATCGCTGCATCATGCGTTTCAACCACCAGCGCCTTTTCGGCGGACACTCGGGACGAGATGCCTTTGTAGACAAACCAGCCGATCGCCGCCATGGCGACCAGTACCAGAAAAATCAGTCCGAAGCCGAGGCCGCGGCCTTTTCGGGCTTCGCCGGGTTGAACGGGGTCCGGGGTTCGGTTCCATCTCGGGACGATGCTAGGCGGCTCGTTACTTTCTTCTACTCTCATTTTATTGATGGGCCGGGTAATAAGATTCGCGAGCCGCCGGTCTCGCTCCGGACTTCTTCATGAAATTGTGAATCAGGCTGAATACCGACGGGAACGAACAGCAAAGTCGCCACGGTCGCGCAGCAGCAGGCCGCCGATTACGGCGCGGCCGAGGGGCGCGTTCTGTTCGCCGCCTTCGCCCATTCCCAGGGCCATCGGCACCATACCGATGATCATCGCAAGCGCCGTCATGATGCACCGGGCGGAAACGCGTGAAGCCCGCTTCGATGGCGGCCTGCAGGGCGTCGCCGTGATGCTCCAGCCGCTCTTTGGCGAAGGCGACCACCAGGATACTGTTGGCCGTCGCGACGCCCATGCACATGATGGAACCCATCAGGGCCGGAACGCTGAGATGCGTCCGCGTGAGGAACAGGAACAGAACGATTCCGGTGAGCGCGGCGGGCAGCGCGCTGATGATGATGAACGGATCGAGCCACGACTGGAAATTCACGACGATCAGCAGATAGACCAGCACGATGGCGACACCCAGGCCCGCCACCAGTCCGATATAGGACGACTTCATCGTTTCGAACTGGCCCCGGATGGTGACGGAAGAACCGCGCGGGAGAGTTCTTGCGGCTGGCATCGACAATGCGAGTGATGTCGTTGCCGGCCGCGCCCAGATCGCGACCTTCCACCGAGCCGAAGATATCGATCACGCGGTGAATGTTGTAGTGATTGACCACCGCAAGCTGCTCGCTGCGCGAGATCGTGCTGACGTCGCCGAGGATCTCCTGGCTTTGCGCCGCCTGGCGCGGTGATCGGAACGTTCTGCAGATCCTGCAGCGAGTTGATGCGGTATTGCGGGGTCTGCGTCACCACGTTGTAACTCACGCCGTTCTTCGGATTCAGGTAAAACGTGGGTGTCGTCTGGAAGCTGCCGCTGAGCGAAACCAGCATGCCGCCCGCGATGTCGATCTGCTTGAAGCCGGCCTGCTCGGCTTTGGTGCGATCGACGGTGATGTTCAGGGTCGGGCTGATCGAAAGGCTGCTGGATGCGCAGATCGACGAGCCCAGGCACCTGGCGTATCTGGCTGAGGAGCTGATCGGCGAAGCTGGCGATTGGCCTGCGTGTCGGCCCCTTCAACCTGGACGTCGATGGGCGCGGGAAGACCGAAATTGAGGATCTGCGTGATCATGTCGGCCGGCAGGAAATAGAACATGGTGCCGGGAAACTGGCTGAGCAGTTTGGGCCGGAGTTGCCTGAACCCACTCGGCGGTCGGGCCGATGATGGCCTTCCTTCAGCGAAACGAGAATGTCGGCGTCGGCGGATCCGATTACGCCGCTGGTGTTGTACGTGGTATTGATGCCGCTGTACGGCAGGCCCATGTTGTCGACGATGCTGTCCAGTTCGGAAGCGGGGATTTCGCGCCGAATGGACTGATCCACGAGATCGTTCAGGCGCGCCGTCTCTTCGATGCGGGTGCCGGTTCTCGCGCGCATATGGAGGCGGAACTGGCCGTTGTCGCTTGCAGGAAAAAAGTCCTGCCCCAGCCACGGGAATAGCGCGACGGCGGCGAATACGCAGATTCCGAGGAAGACCGGAACAAAGATATAGCGCCGATAGACGAAAGCGGTCAGCAGCAGTTCGTAGGCGAGGCGAAGGCGCTCAAAAGCCCGCTCGAAGGCCCGCTGCAGCAGCGTGAAAGGATTGCGGGTGGGCCGCAGAACGTGATCGTGCGGCTTGAGGAGATACATCGCCAGCGTCGGCACCAGCGTGCGCGAAAGCAGGTAGGAGGCGAGCATGGCGAAGACCACCGCTTCGGCCAGCGGCACAAAGAGATAGCGGGCCACACCGCTCAGGAAGAACATCGGCAGAAACACGATGCAGATGCAGAGCGTGGCGACGAGGGCGGGAACCGCGATCTGCTGCGCGCCGTCGAGAATGGCCTGACGCAGCTCCTTGCCCTCTTCGAGATTGCGATTCACGTTCTCGATTTCGACGGTGGCGTCGTCGACGAGGATGCCGACGGCGAGCGCGAGACCGCCCAGGGTCATGATGTTGATCGTTTGCCCGATGGCGCTCAGCACGCAGATCGAAACCAGAATCGAGAGCGGAATCGAGACCGCGATGATGACTGTGCTGCGCCAGCTTCCGAGAAAGATCAGAATCATGATGCCGGTGAGGCATGCGGCGATGAGGGCTTCCCGAACCACGCCGCTGATGGCGGCGCGAACGAATATGGATTGATCCGCCAGCGGCTCGATCCGGATGGATGGCGGCAGCGTTTTCATGATCTTCGGGAGCGCGTCGCGGACGCCTTTGACGATGCTCAGAGTCGAGGCATCGCCGTTCTTCAGAATCGAGATCAAAACGCCGCGCTCGCCGTTGAGCCGGACGATATTTGTCTGGGGCGAGAATCCGTCGGAGACCGTGGCCACGTCTCGGACATAGATCGGAGTGTTGTTGGCGGAGAGCTTTATGGGAAGGTCGTTCAGCTCGGCGACGGTGAGCGGGCTGGAATTGAGCCGCACATCATATTCGAACTGGCCGATCTTGGCGGTGCCGGCGGGGAGAATAATGTTCTGATTGCCGATCGCGTTGACGACGTCTTCGGGAGAAAGTCCTTTTGCCTGTAACTGGGTCGGTATTCAGGCTGACATTCACCTGCCGCTGCTTGCCGCCGTATGGCGAGGGCATCTCGGCGCCGGGAATCGTCACCAGATCGGGGCGAATGAAGCTCTGAGCGTAATCGTTCAGTTGCGCCTCGGAAACGCGTGTCGCTCGAGATCGCGAGCTGAAGGATGGGTACGGTCGAGGCGCTGTAGAGAAGGATGAACGGCGGCGACGTCCCGGGCGGCATGCTCTTCAGCTGGCTCTGCGAAATGCTGGTGAGCTGGGCGTTCGCCAGATCGACGCTCGCGCCCGGCTGGAGAAAGGTCTTGATGATGGCGCGGCCGTTGAGCGTGAGCGATTCGGTGTGCTCAATATTGCTGACGACAGTCGTAATGCTGCGCTCGACACTCGAAGTCATGCGGCCTTCCATTTCCTCAGCATTCATTCCGGTGTACTGCCAGATGGAGGCGAGGACGGGAATGTCGATGTTCGGAAAGACGTCGGTCGGAGTCCGCAGGATGACAATCGGGCTGACAAGAAGGATAAGCAGCGCCAGCACGATGAACGTATAAGGGCGTGCCAGGGCTATTTTTACAATCCACATATAATGCGGCTAGTGAGTGCGCGCGCTGGCTGGGGCGTGGCGCGCGGAAATCGGGTTTTCCGGAATCGAACCTGCGGAATACACGGATGGTTTACGAAGCCTTACAGACATCGGACCACTAAGATACGGAAACTATCAGGCAAAAGTTACCCCTCCCATTATATGTTCTTTATGCGGCTGGTGCGAGGGGGACAGCGCGCCAGGATATGCGGGGGTGGATTCGTGTTCTGGGGCGTTTTGCGCGGTGAGGGGTTCGAAGCCGGCTGAGGGCCTCAGGTTTGAATTCGGTGGTCGAAAAAACGAACTGTCCGGTCGCGGATGCCTCTGACGCGACAGAGGGATTGCCCTGTGTTTTGTTTTGATTGCGCTGCGTTTCGGCTTTCGCCGCGTCGGCTGCTTCCTGCTCGCGTACGGCGTCTTTCGACAGTGCGGCAGCCGCGCGACGCTCGGCCTGCAGGGTCTGAAGCTGGCGCAGCGATTTTTCGAGGGTACGCTGGAGCCGCTGTTCGTAGAGGCTGAGATTGGCGAACGATTTCGAGTCGTCGCGGAAGACGCGGGCGGCGGTGAGAGCCGCATGAACCTGCGCATGTTCGGTTTCGATTTCGCCGGCCGCTTCGAAGTGTCCGAGCGCGAGCATGGAGTCTTCGATGGAGCGGGCGCGGTTCAGACGCCACTGAGTGTCGCAGAAGGCCTGAGCGTATACGCGCTCGATTGCGGTTTCGGGGGCCAGATCGACGAACAGTTCGTTGCAGAAGGCTTTGTACGCTTCCATGTCTTCGTGCGGCATGACGACCGTGCGGCCGGTGAGGCCGTGGCGCATTGCGTTCAGGGCGGATCTTTTCTTGCCTTCTTCGGTGCGGGGACCGGTGGATTTGTTCGGTTGAGCGGATATCGCGGGCGACATTTTCAGAATCTTCTCCGGCTTATCCTTAGCACGCGATTTTGGGGATGGATGACCCGAAAGTCTGTAATGCGTTGATTCTATGGGGAAGAAAGATTTCGAACGGCCGTGACCGTTCACCGGCTAATGTCCAAAACGGTCGGCGCGGCCGGCAGGTTTGAGCGAGTTAGACGCTTCTTCTGAGGGATCGCGCCAAAAACAAAGGACTTACGCGACGCCCTCAGAGTTTTACCTTGCCACAAGCGAGAGCGTCGCTCCCTTCCGGTCGCGGCTCGGAAGGGTTGCGATGAGCGGGAAGGGGTTGCGATGAGTGGAAGGGTTGCGTCGGAAGGGTTGCGATGAGTCGGAAGGGTTGCGATGAGTGGGAAGGGTTGCGATGAGTCGGAAGGGTTGCGATGAGTCGGAAGGGTGTCTGGACTCGGAAGGGTGCCCGTCGAGTCGGACGGAACGGCCACTTACTTGCCGAAGGCGTAGAACTTGTTGTTGCCTGTAAAGCCGGCTATGTCGGAGTGCGTATAACCGGAGCCCCAGAATACCCTCTCGCCCGCAATGGTGGCGCCCGCGATCACAGATGAACCTGCCGCGTAACTCCAGAGAGTGCTGCCGTCGGCGGCATTCAAAGCGAACATGGTCGGCGCTGTGGTCGATCCCGCCATCGAGCCGGCATAGACAACACCTGAGGCCACGGCCATGGCGCCAAGGTCTACAGCGCCGTTAGGATCCGGGACCTGCCACAGGATCTTTCCCGTTATGGGACTTAGCGCGGCCCAGGAGCCAGCACTCCCCAGACTTGCGGGCAGGCCGATCTCAGAGTAAGGAATGCCGTTGTAATTGGCGACCGCCACGTAGATGCGCAAGCCGTCGCTGGCCGATCCCCATTGCATGCTGCCCGGCGAAGAGCCCGGACCTACCTGCGTCTGCCACAAGACGGCGCCAGTATCCGGATCGAGCGCGTAGTAAATGCCGCTCTTCTGCCCGGCGCCAATGATAGTCTTCTCAAATTTGCCGATCTTGTAAGTGATTTCATTCGCACCGGAGCCGAAGTCGTAATCGGGGCCCGGGTCAGGAGGGCAGTTGGTGAAGGTCTGTTCGCAGTCGACGTTAAAGTAGTCACTGCCGTTCGTAACACCAAAAGCCTGCTCATTCCAGTTCTCGAGGCGCGTACCCCACTTCACAGCGCCGCTCGACATATCGAGTGCGACAACGGAGTCCGCATGGTTGTCGGGGGATTCGCAGGAGTCGCTGTTGCCGCCGGCTGCAATGCAATTGACATAAGCCGGGTCGGTGGGAACGCTGTAGTTGTTTCCGGTTGTCACGAAGATGCTTCCGCGGGCCATGTCCACCACGGGACTGTTGCTCCAGACCGCGGCCCCGCTATAACCCGAAGGGGCCATAAACGATTCCCATAACTTAGCGCCTGTAGCAGCGTTTAAGGCCACGACACTGCCTCTTACCGAGCAGCAATGGTAGTTGGCAGAGCCCTGGGCAGCCGCGCCTTCCTCGTTAGAGCTCATCGGCACATATATGTTGCCGCCTGCCACAACCGGTGAGCCGGTGATCCCCGGAAAGATGTTGGAGGTGGTTGGTTGAACCTTCCAAATCAGTGCGCCCGTCGATGCGTTAATCGCGAGCAGCCATCCTGTGGTCCCTGAATTGAGGAAGAGCGTTCCGATGTAGAGCACGCCATTCACGACAGCAGGGGTGGTACGGGAGATCGTGCCCGCGGTTAGGCCGTAATCCGACAGCTGATGGGACCACAATACCCTGCCACTCAGCGCTGTCAACGCCCAAATGTTGCCGGCCCAGTCCGGGAAGTAAACGACGCCGTTGACGACGGCCGCGCGGGCGGATACGTCTCCGCCCGTGGTAAAGATCCATTTCGGCGTCAGACTTGCAACGCTCGCAGGTGAGAGCCCGAAGAAAGGCGTGTTGTTGTGAGCGGTGTTGCTGAGGTTCTGCCCGAACATCGGCCAGTCGGCAGCCATCAGCGGGTGTATCGCAAGGGCCCCCAGCGCCAGGGTTCCCAGGGCAAGGGTTCCCAGCTTAAGACCTGCAAGCCATCGTCGCGATTGTGCTGTGTTTCTCGTCCATGAGCTTACGGGGCGCACTTGTATGTTCTCCCTGGTCCTGACCGGGGCGTCTCAGGACACCACTCCCTCCCGGTCGTGGCTCGGCAAGTGTCTGCTGACAGGCGCACACGTTTCCGAGCGGCGATCGGAAGTAAAGCGGTTTCAGGCTAGCACATTTTCGGCCTGAAATCTCAGAAGAACATAAAGGATTTCGCGCGGATCTTAAATGGCGGCGCCGCCGGAGACGAAGATCGTTTCTCCCGTGATCCAGCGGGCGTCTTCAGAGGCCAGGAAAGCTACGGGCATTGCGATGTCTTCCGGCTGTCCCGCGCGGCCCAGAGGGGTGCGAGCGACGGCTTCCTTTTCGAAATCGCTGCCCGCCAGACCCGCGGAATGAGTGCCTTCCGTGACAACGAGGCCCGGGTTAATCGCGTTGACCCGAATCTTGCGCGGCCCGAGTTCTTTGGCGAGCGACTTCGTAATTGTGTCGAGCGCTCCTTTGGTGGAAGCGTAGATGGAAGCTCCGGGAGGCGCCAGCGTGCTGACGACGGAGCTGATGTTGACGATACTACCTCCCTCGGCGGGAAAGAGCGGAAGAGCCGCCTTCGTTGCGAGGAACACGCCCAGCACGTTGGTGTCGTAAATGCGTTTGTATTCATCCGCAGTGATCTGTTCGATGGGCGCGAACGCGTAGACGCCGGCGTTATTCACCAGGATGTCTACTTTCCCAAAAGCCTTCTTCGCGCCGTCGAAGATCGCTGCCACGTCGGATTCTTTGGATACGCTGCCGCCCACGGCAATGGCCTTGCCGCCGGACTTTGTAATCTCGTCGACAACTTTGTCGGCGCCCTCACGGCTGGTGGAGTAATTTACGACGACGCTTGCTCCGTCTGCCGCGAGTTGTTTCGCGATCGCCGCGCCAATCCCCTTGGACGCACCGGTAACGACTGCTACTTTTCCTGTTAATTTGCTCATTCGTTTCAGACTTTCTGACGAAACGCTTGTTCGCTCGTCATTTTGCGTTCAGGGGAATGGATGGCTTGCGGGTGGCCGGGGATTCAATCGTGCGGAGGATGCTGCAGCGAATGCTGTCGGCTACGTTCAGTTGTTCCCAGTCTTCCTGGCCGGCCCAGATGATCGACGGCGCTTCGTCAGTGAGTTTAATTTCGGGCGTCAATGCGCGGAAAGACCAGATGAGATCGTGATGCAGGTGAAACGGTTCATCTTCCTTTGCGGGAATTCCGTGAACGTCGATTCCTGCAAGAACGGGCGCGTGGTGCGGATCGATCTGCACCAGCGTTTCCTCGAGCGCCTCGCGCGCGGCGGCGTCGCTCAGTGAGGCGTCGGATTCTTCGATGTGGCCTCCGGGTAAAAGCCAGCGACGCAGCCTGTGATGCAGCATCATGAGGACTTTCGGCGGCTCTTCTTTGACACCCGGCCTTACGGCCGACGGATGAAGAACCAGCGCGGTGCAGGTCAGGTGCCCGGGAGCGAATTGATTTCGGGAGAACGGCGCATCGGAGTATCGCAGCAGATTGGCCGCGAGTTCGCGGCTCTTCCGCGCAAGGCCGTCCATGCCGGGATCAAAACGTTCGATAAGGTCCAGCGCATCGGAGGCGGAAATCGTCATTGCGGCGGGGTCTTCTCGAGCTGATCCTTCGTCCACACGCGATCGGGATCAAGCTGCAACGATTTGGCGAGCGCCTCACGTGCCTGCGCGTTCTGATGCTGCTTTTTCAGTGCGATTCCCATCCACAGATAAGCGTCCGCGGAGTTCGGGTCGAGTGAGATCGCTTTTTTGAAGTCGCGGATCGCGGTGTCAGGCCCACCACCGAAACTCGGTGGCAGGTAATAGTTGCCAACGCCGCGGGCAATATACGCGCGGGGCGACTTCGGATCCATCTCGACCGCCTTATCGAGCGCCTCTTTGGCGCGTTTCCCGTAAGAGAGCGCTCCCATGATGGGATTGGCCGGTATGATCTGGCCGCACAAAGTTCCGAGCACGCGATAGTAGTCGGCATTCTTGCCGTTCAGTTCAATGGCCTTTTCGGCGTCGGCGGCGCCTGCTTCCGCGGCCCGTTCGGCGGCGTTCTTGTCGCGCTGCTCCATCGCCACCTCGGCTGAAAATGAGTAAGCGATGGCGGCGCGATACCAGGCGTTCGCGTCGTTTGGCGTCTTCACCGCAGCCGCATGAAGCGCGGCGGCACGAGCGTCGAGACCGGCGCGATCCTGATGGTCGCGGAGACGATCCAGATCATCGGCCGCGGTGGCGAGGGAGACGAGCCCTATGCCCAGGAGCATGAGTCGCGGGAGCGTGGTGGTCGAAAAGAATGCCATAACTTCCAATTAAAAACCTTCCTGCAATTCGATTACAATCTCGCGACGCGCCTCTGGACGAAAAGGAAATAAGCGCCGAGGCTGAGCAGAACCAGCCCGTTCACAGAAAGGACGGAGGGAGCGGTGAAGATCGGTACAAGCCATCCGGTTGTAACGCTCCCGAAAGGCATGCCGCCGCGGAAGGCCACGTTGTACACGCTCATGACTCGGCCGCGGAGATCGTTGGGTGTGATCAATTGCACCAGCGACGAGATCATGGCGAAGGCACACATCAGAACGGCGCCGGAGAAGAAAAGCAGGACGCAACTCAGGGGTACCCATTTTGAAAGGGAGAAGCCAGTGATGCCGGCCCCGAGGGCGATCAGCATAGCGAGTGCGACCTGGCCTTTGTTGGCGATATTGCCCAGCGCTGCAACGGTGAGCGCGCCCGTGATGGAACCGAGGCCGGATGCTACCAGGAACAGCGTGTAAGTCAATTCGTTCTTGTGAAAGACGTCCTTGGCAAAGACGGGGAGGAACGTGATCATCGGGATCGCGAGTGCGGTCATGCAGAACGCGATGAGAATCAGGGTCTCCATCGCCCCTTGTTTACGGATGAAGCCGATGCCCTGCTTCATTCCGGTCAGGATCGAATCACCTGTACGCGGCGGGTTGAAGTTGATGTTCAGGCGCATCAGCGAGATCATGACCGCTACGAAGGAAAGCGCGTTGAGGCCAAAGCACCAGGCCGCGCCGACGTATTTGAGCGCGAGGCCGCCCAATACGGGACCGATTACGCGTGCGAGGTTGAACTGAATGGAGTTCAGAGCGATCGCGTTGGGCAGGTCTTCTTTTTCGACGAGGCTTGGCACGAGGGCGGAATACGCAGGTCCCCCGAATGCCTGGCCTGTGCCGACGATGAATGATGAGAGCAGGATGTGCCAGATCTGAATTTTGTGGGTCGCGATCAGTACTGAAAGCGTAATCGCGCTGGTCATTTGCACGGCCTGCGAGAACATGAGCAGCTTGCGGCGATCCATGCGGTCGGCGATGACGCCGCCGATGAGGGAGAAGAGGAAGATCGGGATATCTCCCAGAAAGGCGTCGAGGCCGAGGAGAAAGGGGAGTTGGTGATTTCGAGGACCAGCCAGTTCTGGGCGATCTCCTGCATCCAGGTACCGATGCTGGACGTACAGGCGCCAGCCCAGAGGAGCCGGAAATCGCGGTACTCAAAGGCTTTGAAGGTGCGGCGCAGCACTCGATCGGGATCGCCTACGGAAGCGGTGTCTCGCGCTTGATCAGGTGGAGCAGGTTGCCGTCGCCATCATGGAAAAATACGAGGCGGTTGGGGCCGAGAGCGAAGGGTTCGTTGAGAAAGTTGACCTTGAGGCCCTGGAGATGTTTGTACGCCGCGTCGAAATCATCGACCGCGATCGCGAAGTGCCGGATGCCTGGATTTTTGTTGTTCTCCATGGTTTGAGGCGGTCGGGAACCCTCGCTGGGGATGATCTCGATCACCGTGCCGTTCGGCGCTTTCACGAAGAAATTGCCGGCGTAGGAATGGTTGATGCGGAATCCGAGATGGTCGACATACCAATGCGCGAGTTTTTCGGGATTCGGCGAGGCGATTGCGGTGTGCTCAAGGCCTTGAAACATATAAAAGGAGATTGTATCGCGGGAAAGGGGTTCCCGAACGATGCAATCGCCGAGGCAAGAGAACCCAGGGGGCGAGGGGTAGCAATCTTTACCAATAACGTTATCGGGATTTCAGGAAGACCGCCTGGTATGGGCGGTGTCAGGAGTTTTGTGTAACCTGGCGCCCGCCGTTCATTATGCCGGCAAGTCCGCGAAGAAACAGACCTTCCCGGCAGCCGGCCTACTCGCCTGATTAGTTGCTCTTGGCCGGCGGCGGCGCTTGCCGCTTTGCGACCGCGGCCTCGAAGCTTTTCTCGTACTCATCGACGTGAGCTTTATATCCCTCGAGGGTCGACGAATGGATTCGGATCTCCTGGTTTGCGCGTCTTGAGCTTTTCGTATTTCTCGGCCATGTGATAGAACGACGCGTGTGAACTGAGGAACACGTCGACCGGGAAGGTGCGGGCCTTCTTGAATGTGGCTCTGAAGTCGTCGATCATTCCCGGGTAGTTATCGAGGACCTGGAGGAACTGGCCGTTCAGGCTGCACTCGATAAATGCATGATATGTTTTCCCGTTTTCCTTAAGGTCGGTGGTCCAGGCGAGGCATCCACGCGTGTGACCCGGCATCACGTGGGCCGTCAGGGTTGTTCCGCCGAGCGAAACGGTATCGCCGTCATCGATGATCCGGTCGATCGGGTGCTCCTTGCCTTCGGGATGAAATTTCTGGATCGCAGGAACATCGAGGCGCCCCACCACGACCTGAGCGCCGGTCAATTCTTTAACGAGGTTGTCTCCGCCGGCATGGTCAGGGTGTGCGTGACCGGCGATTAAAATTTTGATGTTTTTGAAATCGAAACCGAGTACCTTGACGCTCGCTTCGATCACGGGCACGGATGACTCGTAGCCGGTGTTCATGAGGATCAGACCCGCTGGTGTGACGATCAGGAATGAAGCCAGTTCTTTGGTTCCCACGTAGTACAGGTTGTCCATGACGCGGTGAGGTGGGAATGGATCGTTCCAGCCTGCCGGCTGGGAGAACGCCGTGAGCGAAAAGAAAGCGAGGGCGAGGGCGGGAAGGAGAGGTTTGCGCATTTATGGATTCCTCGCGACCGCAGCCGCGCGTATCACCGGCCGTTCTCGTTCTACGGCATCGCGGTTGATTTACGGATCGCAGGCCTAAAATATCATGGCCGCTGGCGTTGATACCGCTGCTGGCTGATACGGGCGGCAGTTAGCGCGACCTCACCGCAGCGCTGCTGGTACAGCCGGAATTGACCGCGCGACGACGGCGCGAGAGAATATCCATACGCGCATGGTCGTTGATTGATCGTAGTGCTTTTTAAATTTTATGCAAGTCACAGTTACTCTTCCCGATGATCTCGCAGCTCCCCTCCTGCCTCCTGACCAGGAACCCACACGCGCTGCGCTGAAGGCTATCGCCGTCGAGGCTTATCGCCAGCGCCGCATTTCGGGCTATCAACTGCGCACACTCCTGGGAATCACCTCGCGCTACGAACTGGATGGTTTCTTAAAGCGGCACGAGGTCTATGACTACACGATTGAGGATTTTGAGAACGACCTCGCGAGCATACGAGAGTTTCGGGAGAAGCAAAAAACTAACAGTCCGGCATGATAGTTATCGCCGACACTGGTCCGCTTAACTATCTCGTGCTGATCGGATCTATCGATGTGTTAAAACCTCTTTACACGCGCGTGGTTGCGCCGCAAGCAGTTGTTCAGGAGTTGGAAGATCCAGCTGCGCCTGCTGCTGTGCGGGCCTGGATTACGCAACCGCCAGCCTGGCTGGAAGTGCGGCCGAATCCGACTGCCGATCCTGCGCTCGATTTTCTGGGGGCCGGCGAGAGAGCCGCCCTTACGCTGGCCGCGTCTCTGAACCGTTGCTCATCGACGAGCGCGCCGCCCGCGCCGAAGCAGAGCGCCGTCATCTGCACGTCATGGGCACCCTCGGCGTCCTCGCCGACGGACAGCTCGCGGGACCCGTGGATTTCGATCGGGCGCCCGCGCGGCTCCGTCGCACCAACTTCCGGCTTCATCCCGATGTCAAGCGTCAGATCCGTCGCCGGATTTCCGCCGTAATTTAGTGCTTCACATGTGAGAGGGTCGGCCGCATTTGCAGGTCACGTCGGTGTGTGTGTTGAATGGCTTGGTGTGGTCAGCGTTATTCTGCGTCATATACCTTCGTACGGAAAGGCGCGACCGCAGACGATTGCTCTGGATTGGGCCACTCGTTATCCTGGCCTTCATCGAGCCTGCGCATATGATTCTCATGGCACTCGGAGTGCCTTCCCTCCAAGCAACTTCACCCCTTCTTCTGAGATGAACGGCCAGTTGCAACGGTCTCAGGCAACTGATCGCGACGACGAATCCCGCAAGGCAACCGTCGCAATCCTGACGAACCGTTCCGCACCGGAAGGCATCTCCGGCTTGTCGATAGAATCGGAACTATGGCAAATGAAACATACGCGGTGTTCGATACGACCGAAGGCCGTTTCAAAGTAAAGCTCTTCCAGGATGAAGCGCCCAAAACGGTGCAAAACTTCGTCGATCTCGCCGAAGGCACGAAAACCGGCAAGCCCTTCTACGATGGCTTGATTTTCCATCGCGTAATTCCCGATTTCATGATTCAGGGTGGCTGCCCCCAGGGCACGGGTACCGGCGGACCCGGATACAAATTTGCCGACGAGTTCCATCCGTCCCTGAAACACTCGAAGGCAGGCATCCTGTCGATGGCAAACTCCGGACCGAATACCAACGGAAGCCAGTTCTTCATCACCGTCGCTCCGACCCCGCATCTCAACAACCGGCATTCGGTCTTCGGTGAAGTGGTCGAGGGCTACGACGTGGCCGAAAAGATTTCGAAAGTTCCCCGCAACTCGCAGGACCGGCCAAAGACCGAAGTGAAGATCAATTCCGTCAAGATCGAAAAGAACTGAACGGATAGACTCGCGGGAACATCGACGTCCTCCGGCATGACAGACACGGCTCTATTCGGAGGCACTTTCGACCCCATTCACAACGGCCATATCGAGATCGCGCGGGCGGCGGCGGATCGCTTCGATCTGACAAAAATTCTCTTCATACCCGCCGCCAATCCGCCCCACAAGCCGGAAGGCGTAAGCTCGCCTTATGAAGACCGGCTTCGCATGGTGGAACTGGCCTGCGCCGCCGATCGCCGCTTCGAAGCCTCGCGCATCGAGGCGGGATCAGAGCGCAGCTATTCCATTCACACGATCGAGAAGCTGAAGGCGCTCGGGCTGAATGCGCCTGGGCCGAATCGCCTCGGTTTCCTGATAGGAGCGGACGCCTTCGCGGAGATCCGCTCCTGGTACCGGTGGCGCGACGTGGTGGCGTCGGTCGAGTTCTTCGTTGTTACTCGCCCGCCAGTCAGCCCGCCCCCGGTCGCTGGGCAGGACGCCTGTTGGGAGATGCCCCCCGGCGCAATCGTCCACGAATTAACCGGATTAAACCTTCCCATATCATCGTCCGGCATCCGTGAACAACTCATGAGGGGCGACGCGGACGTTGCAGTTCCCTCGCCCGTCCTCGCCTATATTCGGCAACACGCCTTGTATCGGTCACAACCGACGTAAATTTTTTTAAGCCGATTGATCGTATACGCTTAGCGGGATTTTCGAGCAAACGCAGACCCGGTTTTTACAAGGCCGGATGCTAATCATTAGCCGACAAGAAAAGTTCAACTTCTTCTGGAGGAAATGATGGCACTGCGCCGTACGATGCTTCTGGCGGCCGCGTTATGCGGGCTCGCATGGAGCCAGACAACAGGGTTAACGACAATTCAGGACACGCTCTATCAGGCCGACGGCACACGCTATAGCGGCACGCTGATGATCAGCTGGAGCACTTTCGACGCGACCAATATCGGTACGATCGTGCAGCAGAGCAAAAATGTGGTTGTAGTGAACGGAAACCTGCTGGTGCAGCTCGCGCCGAACGCGACTGCTCCGCCTCCCGCGAATACCTACAAGGTGCTCTATCAGAGCGATGGACGAAGCCAATTTACGGAAACCTGGGTGGTTCCCGTGAGCTCGAAGCCGCTGACCGTCGGCGGAGTGCGCGTGACTTCCCAGACTAGCGGAACGGCCGGCGGAGGCACCCCTGCCGGCGGCGGCCTGACCGGCGGCACGACAACGATAGCCGAATCGTCCGTGGCCGGGCTTCAGGCGGATCTCGCTCAGCGCCCATTGAAGGGAGCGGGATTCGGCACGAATGCGGTCGCGGTGATCGACGACAGCGGCAACATCGAGACCGCCGCCGGAGATATCGGCGCTTGCGTCTTCGTGGACGGAACAACCGGGCAATGCACACCACCGACTTATTCGGACTCCGAAACTCCGGCCGGCGCGCTGGACGGAGTGAATGGCACATTCACGCTGGCAAATACTCCGCTGGGATCGAGTCTTGCGCTGTTCCGCAATGGCCTCTACATGACCGCCAATCTCGACTACACCCTGACCGGTTCTACCATCCAGTTCGCTCCGGCCGCCATACCGCAGCCCGGAGATCTTTTGGCCGCTTTTTACCGGGTGGACACATCAGTAACCGGAAACGCGAGCTCTTTTAACACCTCGGCATCAACGAACCAGCTCCGGACCACCTCGGCGCAGGTGATCTGCAGCGCCGCGGGCAAGAGCATCACAGCCACCACGTGGACTACCCTCGGGGGCTGCGATCTGCCGGCCGCCGGATTGCAACCCGGGGACCGGATCGAAATCCGGTTCACGCTCGCCCACACGGGCACTGCGGGGGGATTCAGCTTTCAGGTGAACTGGGGCACCACTACGATTCTCGCCCGTAGCGGAGTGATGCAGGACGCCGCGGTAGCGGGGCGCGCAGAGGCTGCCGTTACCGCAAGCGGCGCCGAAATCAGCATGGAGAGTTGGGGTACGGTGATGCCGTTCCTGCCGGGAATCCTGAATGCTCCAGCCCAGGCGGGCCTCGAAATCACTGTTCAGGCCGCCATCTCGCAGGGCGGCGGCGACAGCGTAGCGCTAACCAATTACACGGTGCTCCGCTATCCCGGCAATTGATGTCTGTTAACGCTGTTCGGTGATCGTCATTCCCGATGCCAGGCGGAACGGGATGATCGTTTCGCCGGGTACGCTTGCCGGCTTTCCGCGCGTAGCGGCCACCATACCCATACCGGCGCCCCCGCCGAGCCCCGCTCCGATCACCGCACCCGTACCTCCGCCGGCCAGGGCGCCGATAATGGCGCCCAGCGCGGCCCCGCCGCCGATCTTCGCGGCATCTCTGCCTGCCGAGCTATCGCCCTGCTTCGACCATGGATCGGTTGAAATAGTCACCTTTTGTCCGTCCGACGTGTAAAGGGTCGTCAAGGCCAGCCGGATCGCCGACGTACCGTTCAATCGCCCGGCCCGGCGTGATTCTACGATTCGTCCCGTGACGCGTGCCCCGCGTTCTGCGATCACGAGGCCGTCAACCACGAGCGGTTCCGCGAGCGAGGCGCGAAAAGTATCGCCCGCGAAATCCCTCTCACTCGAGAGGCCTTGATCCAGGCGCACCTTAAAGGTCATCCCGACGCGAAGTGTCACGTGCCGAGCAGGCGCGGGGTCCGGCACGGGCGGCGGCGCCGGCTCGGGCAACTTCTGCTCGTCCCCTTTCGTGATGGATGCCGTGTCGGACGGCGCGACGGCTGCCGGGACGGATGTGGAAGGTGGATCAGATGCGGGCGCAGCGGACTGTGGCGGAGCGGACACCGGCACGGAGCGAGACGGCGGTAGATACGGTGGCGGCGGCGTCAGCTTTGCCTGTACCGAAATGGGTTTGTTTTTTCGAACGGCCGGAGCCACCGGTTCCACATAGACCGGCTGGGGCGCGACGGGCTCGGGAGAGACGAACTCGGGAGCCGGGCTGGTCACCGCCGGCGGGAATGGCTTCGGTTTTGCGGGAGCGTGTTGGGCTACCGGAGCAGGCGCGTGGGCATACGCAGGAGCTGGAGTGGGAGCGGGCGGCGAAACCCGAACGCGCGAGGCGGGGGGAGTGGCGGCTACTGGAAACGCAGGCGGTTTGCTCAACGTGAGGGCGAGACCGCCCGCCAGCACGGCGCCTGTTATTAAAAGACCAATATGTAGCGGCTTCATGTCATTATCTCGACGTTACACTGAATTTGTGAGTTTCCCGCGACACATAACCATCGGAAACGTCACGGTCGCGCCCGCGACCGTGCTCGCCCCTATGGCGGGTGTGACCGACACGGTTTTCCGGCGCTTCATCCGGAATCTCGGCGGATGCGGCCTCATCATGACCGAATTTACCAGTTCTCACGGGGTAAGTGCATCGCTGCGGTCCGATAATTCGAAGAAACCGAACCGGACGCTCCAACGCTACCTCGCTTTCGAGCCGCAGGAGCACCCCATATCGGCGCAGCTTTTCGGCGCCGATCCGGAAACCATGGCGACCGCCGCGCGCGTTTGCGAGGATCTTGGCTTCGACATTCTGGACATTAACTTTGGCTGTCCGGTGAACAAAGTCGTCAAGTGCAACGGCGGGTCGGGACTGCTGCGGGATCTTCCGCTCGTCGAGACTCTGCTGCGCACCGTTCGCCGGGCGATTACGATTCCTTTCACCTGCAAGTTCCGGGCTGGGTGGAATGATGCCGAGCTGGTGATGGTCGAGATGGCTCGCATAGCGGAGGACTGCGGTCTTCAGGCCGTTGCCTTGCATCCGCGCACGCGCGAGCAGGGCTACTCTGGCCGCTCGGACTGGTCCCGCATCGCCGCGGTCAAGAGCGCGGTCAAAATCCCCGTGATCGGGAACGGCGACATTTTGACTCCGGAGGACGCGGCTCGAATGGTGGAGGAGACCGGCTGCGACGCCGTGATGATCGGGCGTACCGCGTCGTCGAATCCCTGGATTTTCCGGCAGATCGAGCAGTATCTTGCGACCGGCCGCTATGATGAGCCGACGCAGCGCGACCGGTACGAGATCATGCGGACCTATTACGGAATGCTTCTCGACCGCGCTGAAGACGATTCAGTGGGGAAGATGAAACAGTTCGCCACTTACTTCACTCATGGAGTTCGCGGAGGCTCGCAGTTACGCGCCTCCATCTACCAGGCCAGGGAAGCGAACCAGATACTCGGTTTAGTCGATAGCTTCTTCGAGACGCATTGCGATGAAGAAGCATTTGTTGGCGTCTGAACCGGACGCGAGTTCAAAGTAGCCGTCGAACGCCTCGCGGTAACGATCAAGCGAAGTGGCAAAGCGCCCCCTGGTCTTTCCGGCGAGCGCCGCGATCCCGCAACTGCGGAGGCCCGCGGCGATCTCGGGCAGCAGATCCGGCTGCCAGTAAAGCCAGCAAACGATAACATCCCATGTCTCAGGCTCGACGCGGTACTCGTGATGTTCGAGGTCGGCCTGAATACAGTGGGCGCCGGGAATCGCGGGCATCACAATATCGACCGCGGTGACGTCCCAGCCTCTCTCAACGAGCCAGCGCGCGTGACGGCCGGAGCCGCAGGCGAGATCCAATGCGCGGCCGGGAGGCGCGTCACTGAGCCCGTTCAGAAGTTCCGGTGCGGGCGTCTGTTGCGTGTTCAACATTTCTCTGATCCCTGATGACGGTGCGGGTCGGGAACGGTATCGAAATGCCTTCTTTCACGAGGCGTTTGAAGAGTCGCCGGCGCATTTCACTCAGCGCGGCGTTCTGGTCCTGGAATTGGCGGACACTGAAAAAGATCTGAAAGCCCAGACTCCAGTCGCCTGGCCCCGGGTTAAACAGGACAAAAGGTTCCGGAGTCTCGAGGATTCCCGGGAGTTCGGCGGCCGCCGATTTCGCTTCCTCGAGCAAAATCGCCGTTACCCGATCGACATCCGATTCATAGCCCACGCCGAATGTGACCGAGACGCCGATGCGCGGGTCTTCCAGGTGGTAATTCGTATAAATCGCTTGGCCGAGTTTGCTGTTGGGGATGATAATGATGCCGTTGTTTGTGCCTCGCATCGTCGTACAACGCCAGTTGATGTCGAGGACATAGCCTTCTTCGCCGCTGTTCAGTTTGATGTAATCGCCCAGACGGATCAGCCCCGAGACGGAGACATAAAAGCCGGCAAACAGATTCGAGAGCGTATCCTGCAGGGCCAGCGCGACCGCCAGACCACCCACGCCGAGGGTCGTCAGAATCGGGGTCAGACTGAGGTCGAAAACGACCTTCAGCAGCCAGGCAAGCCCGACGGCTACGACAGCCAGCTGCGCCAGCTTCTGGGTCAGCGTCGTCACCGATTGCGCTCCGGTCACCCGGCTGCCGTAGAACCTGACGACGTTCCCCGCCAGATGACTCATCGCGATGGTGAGCGACAGAATCCAAAGGGCCGCCAGAGCGGACGGAATGTTTTTCAGATATCGCTGGGGAATCTCGGAATACTGCGTCGCCAGGTGGATGCCCAGCATGATGGACCAGAGAACGATGGGACCCCGCAGGCTTTGCGTGACAAGAACGGCGACATGACCGTTGGTGCTGCCGGCCCATTTTTGAATAATGCTGAACAGTACCCTCCGCAGAATCAGGCCCGCGATGATTGTTCCCACCAGCAGGCTCAGGGGGATCAGGATCTGAAACGGGTCCTGCATGATCTGCCTCATCACGGACATAAGCCGTTATTGTCCCAAGATCCTCTGCACGGGGCGCAGCTCGGCCGCGTCAAACGTTTTGGCCCGTGTAAGGAATCTCGGTTCGACCCTGGCCGCTGTCGTCGCGGCGGGTCTGTGTTTTGGCTTTGGCGGGCAGGAAGATTCGCCCAAAGAACAGGCGGCCGCGCTGATTTCGAAGGCGAAGAAAGCCACCAAAGTGAACCGCGCGGCGGATGCTTATCTTCTCTACTCCGAAGCGGCCGCCCTCCAACCAAAAAACTCCAGATTGAAAGGTCAAATGGACGCGCTGCAATCGCGCGCGGCTCTCCAGGCAAAGGCTGTACCGCCGGCCGGGCCGGCAAACGCGGACGAGACGGCGCCGTCCCCGCCCGAACTCGCCCCCGAAGAGGTTTTCGACAGTCTCACCGCGGCTGAGTACGCCGGCTCGCGCCAATTGTTGCCCCCGCCCACATTGAACCCCAAGCCGGGCCGGCAAGACTTCGACATCACAGGCGATCCCCGGTCGCTCTTCGACCAGGTGGCGCAACGCTTTGGGCTCGATCCGGTGTTCGACGGCGACTATCCACCGGCTGGAAACCGGATCCGTTTCCGCATACCGGGAATCGATTACCGCGAAGCGCTTCACGATCTGGAAGCAATCACGAATTCCTTCGTGGTGCCGCTCTCCCCGCGCGTATTTATGGTTGCTCAGGATACGCCTCAAAAACGCAACGATCTGGAGCAGTCCATTGTAGTCGCTGTCCCGGTTCCCGCGGCGATGACGACACAGCAACTCACGGAGGTCGCGCAGGCGGTCAAGCAGGCGACAAACATCGACAAGATCGCCTGGGATACAACCCAGGATCAGATCGTAATTCGCGACCGGATCTCGCGCGCTCTCCCCGCACAGGCGCTTCTGCAGGAACTGATGGCCGGGCCTTCGCAGGTGTTGCTTGAGGTGGAATTTCTCGATGTCGCGGACAGCGACGTCGTCCAGTACGGCTTCAATGTCACGAACCAGTTCGCGGCCTTCTACCTCGGCACGGGTCTGAACTATATCCCAACCATCCCTTCCGGCGTAACCGCCCTGCTGACTTTTGGTGGTGGCAAGACCCTGTTCGGACTCACGGCCGCGCAGGCGGAGGCGATGTTCAACCAGACCATTAACGCCGGCCGCACTCTCTTTCGCGCTCAGGTGCGCTCCGTGGAGGGGCAGGCGGCAACACTCCACATTGGCCAGAAATTCCCCGTTATTACCCAGCAATACGCCGGATCGGTTCCGGCCGGCACCCAGGGAACCGTATACGCGCCGCCGCCCTCATTCACGTATGAAGATCTTGGCGTAGAGGTGAAGGTCACCCCGTATATTCACGGTCTGGAAGGCGTGACGCTTGCCGTAGAGACGAGTTTCCAGTTGCTCGCGGGCTCGTCGGTTAACGGTATCCCGATCATCGGCAGACGTCAGTTCAACACGCAGATTCGCCTGCGCGACAACGAATGGGCGGTGGTCGCGGGCTTGAAGAACCCTTCTTTTTCGAAAACGACCTCCGGATTCTGGGGCCTGGCTCACATACCGCTGCTTGGAAATCTGTTCAAGCAGGTGACAAAGGACAAAGAGAACGAGAACGTTCTGGTCGCGATCCGGCCGCATGTGATCTCACTGCCACCCGATCAGTCGGTTACGCGAATGATCCGTGTGGGCTCGGCGACACGCCCCTTCACTCCCCTTTAACCAACCGCAGGCCGAAACGGCTAGAATTGAACAAATCGGATTCCCCGAAGCACTTCCCGGCAAGCGGCTTCGCCACGTTGCGCGAGTTGCCAGATCGCGAAACCGATACCCTTGAGGATATTCGACCCATCATGAATCGTTCGCTTCGCCTGATCTGCTGCGCAAGCGTCTTTGCGGCGCTTGCGGTTGCGGCGCATAAGCCCCGGCCCCCGCACGTGAAACCGCCTGCGGCGCCCGTTCCCCTGCCGCCCTTCAGCATTGTGGAGGCGTCGATTCCCGACATGAAAGCGGCCCTCGAAAGCGGACGCGTCACGTCGCATGAGCTGGTAACTCTCTATCTCACGCGGTTCGCGCTCTACGAAGATAAACTGCACGCCGCCATTACGGTGAATCCGAAAGCTCTTGAAGAGGCCGATGCACTCGACCGCGAGCGGGCCCAACATAAACTGCGCGGGCCTCTGCACGGCATTCCGGTCGCAGTCAAGGACAACATCATGACCACCAATATGCCGACTACAGGCGGTGCGCTGGTGTTCGATGGATTCATCCCGCCGTACGAAGCGACTCTGGTGAAGAATCTGCGGGACGTGGGAGCGATCATCATCGCCAAGACGGGAATGACGGAACTGGCAAACTGGGTCGCAGGCGCTCCTTCCCCGATGCCCGCCGACTACAACGCGGTCGCGGGATACGGTATGAATCCCTATGATCCCCGCCGCGACCCCCGTGAAGCCACGTTCGACGGACGGCCCGTTCTCAGCACCGGCGGATCCAGTTCGGGCATCGGCACCGCGGCCAGTTTCTGGGCGGCGAACGTGGGAACCGAAACCTCAGGTTCCATCCTCAGCCCTTCGAACCAGAACATGCTGGTGGGGATCAAACCGACCGTCGGCCGAATCAGCCGCTATGGCGTGATCCCGATCACTGCCGACCAGGACACTCCGGGTCCGATGGCTAAGAGCGTCGCCGATGCTGCCATCATGCTGGGCGCACTCGAAGGCGCTGCGCCCGACCCGAACGACCCGGCCACTTCTTTGTGCATGCGGCCTGCCGGCGCCGATTACACCCGCTACCTCGATTCAGGATCGTTGAAAGGCGCCCGCATCGGCATTCCAAGGGCTTCATTCTACGACAGGGCAAGTTCGGAACAACTGAAATTGATGACCGACGCCATCGAGATCCTGAAACAGCAGGGCGCAATCATCGTCGATCCCGCGGACATTCCGAGTGTCGTGACCAAAGACCCCGACCGGAATTTCCTGAAATGGGACTCCTGCTCCGGAATCTACGAGGGCAAAGGCCAGGACGCGAACTGTTCAGTAGTTCTCAAGTACGGGATGAAGCGCGACTTTAACAAATGGCTGGCTTCTTTGGGACCCTCCGCGCCCGTCGCGAGTCTGACCGCGCTGCGTGAATGGAACATCACTCACCTGAAGGCCGGGGCGATCAAATACGGCCAATCGAATCTCGATGTCTCAGACGAAATGGACCTCAAAGCCGACAAGGACCGTTACGAAGCCGATCGCGCGAAGGATCTGGCGCTTACTGCAACACATGGCATCGACGAGGTCATGAAAGCAAATCAGCTGGATGCCTTGCTGTTCCCGGGTGCAAGCGGCGCGGCGATTGCGGCGAAGCCGGGCTATCCGACGGTGATCGTGCCGTTCGGCATGATTCCGGCGGCTCCTGGCGGATACCCGGAAGGTTTTCAACCCAAACCGTCGCCGTTCGGTGTAAGCTTCACGGCAATGGCCTGCGCGGAACCGCGTCTCATCGGTCTTGCCTATGCGTTCGAGCAGGCGACGAAACGTCGCGTCCCTCCGCCCATTCACCATGAGCCGTACTCCCCAGTTCCTGGCGATTCTTCTGACGGTCTCGGTGTTGCCGGCGCAGACCGTCGGCCGTCCCGATCCGGCCATTCAGAAAATGCTGGGCGAGATCTCGCGAGACCGCATCGCGGCTACAATGCAGAAGCTCGCTTCCTTCGAGACTCGCGGTAATTTTTCCGATCCCAACCAAAAAGACCGCGGCATCGGCGCGGCGCGCCTGTGGATCTCGCAGCAGTTCAACAGCTATAGCCCGCGTCTCGAGGTCTCTTTCGATCCTTACAAGGTGAAGAAGCAGGGCACGCGCATTCTTCGCGATGTTGAAGTGGTCAACGTCGTTGCCGTGCTGCCGGGAACCACGCAGGCGGCGGAGCGGCTTATCACAGGAGCCCATTACGACTCGCTCAATATCGTTCGTAAACCGGGCGCGCCCGAGACCACGCCGGAAGGCGGAGAACCGGCCGCGGACGATGTGATTGATTTCGACAAATCGGTCGAAGCGCCGGCTCCAGGAGTCACGGACAATGCAGCCGGCGTTGCGCTCGTGATGGAACTGGCGCGCGTAATGAGCCAGTACAAGTTTGAGAAGACCCTTGTCTTCGTCGCTTTCGCGGGCGAGGAGATCGGTCTGGTGGGCAGCAGCCTTTACGCGGCCAAAGCGAAGGAGCATAAGGACCACATCGAAGCCATGCTGAACAACGACGTGGTGGGCGTCTCGATCGCAGGAGACGGGCATGCCGAAAATGGTCTCGTCCGTGTCTTTTCGGAGGAGCCCGCCGATTCATCCTCGCGTGAACTGGCTCGTTACATTCGGGACACCGCCGCGCGTTATGTGCCGGCGTTCAAGGCCGACCCTGTCTTCCGCCAGGATCGTTTCGCGCGTGGTGGAGATCACAGCCCATTCAACGCCAGCGGGTTCGCCGCGGTACGGTTCACATCGGCGGCGGAGAACCTCGGTATTCAGCATACGGCGAATGATACCTTCGACAAGAGCTCTCCCGAGTACGCGACGATGGTTGCCCGGGTGAATGGCGCGACACTCGCCAGCCTCGCCGTGGCGCCCCCTGCGCCGGAGACCACTCGCGAAATTCAGACGGGTTCTGCAAAGGGCCGAAAGACGCCGACTGTTGCACGGGGCAAGTCGCGCTACGATGCCGTGCTGAGATGGAAGGACGCCGCGGTTAACGATCTGGCGGGGTACGCAATTGTGCTCCGTCCCAGCACGGCGCCGTTCTGGGAACAGCAGATTTACGTCGGGAAAGTGACTGAATACACGCTGCCCGGTCTCAGCATCGACGACATTATCTTTGGCGTCAAGGCGATCGACAACGAGGGCCATGAGAGTCTGGTCGCTCCCTGGGTTGCCGCTCCTTATGTGTTGCGGCAGTTCGAAACAGAATCGAAATAACAGCTGGTCCAAAACTTGCTAGGCTGGAAGGCGCCAGGCGAAGGCAGTTGTCAGTCTCGCGAATCCGAGTCGAAGGAGAACGGCGGCAGGCTCGGGATGGCGAACACGAAGTGTACCCGGCCGGGGCGCGCGTTACAGGGTTTTTGCCGTTTCCCCTGTTTTACGAGCTTGACGGAGGCGAGAAATCGTCCAAGTGGCAGCCCGGCGAGCTTGACGCGGCTATGCGACCCGGCCGGGTACACGAGACTTCCTCCATCACAACTTAGGCGCGTAATAACCCTTGCGGGCGCGGACGACCAGGTCCTTGCGCTTCGGCTTGACTGTCACCGGGTGAAAGAGGCCGTCGGTCTTTAAAGGCTCCGGACGGTAAAAGATGTTGTACTGGTGACGCAGTTCATTGGCGATATTTTCGAACGACTGATCCAGATCTTCGATCTTGAAGGGAAAGAACGCCTGCCCACCGGTCTCCTCAGTCAGATAGCGAAGAACCTTGTCCCCATCGTTATCGTCCCGGGTGATGTTGGTTGAAATCGCATAAACCACCACGTCTGCACGTTGCGCCATCTCGAGCGCCTGATCGCGCGAAACACGGCTCTCGGTATCGTTACCATCGCTGATGACGACCATCGCCCGGCGGAATTTATCGCGCGGCTGGTCCATCATGAGCTTCTCTTTGCAGGCGAAGTAAATGGCGTCGTACAAAGCCGTGCCGCCGCCCGGGCGCATGTTTTTGACGCCCTGCTCCAGCGTCTTCATGTCATTTGAGAGATCGCTTACCAGCTCGGCGGTGCTGTCGAAGCTGACGAGCATGATCCTGTCTTCCCGCGGACGCATGACACTCTGCATAAAACGTATGGCGGCCTGCTGCTCGAAACGAAACTGCTCGCGAATACTATTGCTGGTGTCGACGAGCACGGCGAGACGAAGGGGCAGGTCGGACTCGGCCGTGAACTGCTGAATGACCTGAGACTTCTTGTTCTCGATCACATCGAAGTCACTCTTCGTAAGGTCGGTCACAAAGCGACCCTTCTTGTCGGTAACGGTGAACAGCACATTCACGCGGGTCACGTCGAGAACGATGCGGGTGGGGTCGTCAGACTCGCCGGCGGGCTCCGCCTGACTGAGGGGAGCAACCTTCTGGTCGGCCGCTGCGGGTTTTTGCGCCGAGAGCCCGGGCGCCAGACAGAGAGGCGCAAGACACACGACCGCGGACAGGGCCCCGACGTACAGCAATTTCATATGGCTTCTATTTTATCGTTGTCGGAGCACACTGCTTTAGAGGCAGGAGATTTTTGTAGTGTAATGGATGTTGCCAAAAATGGCGTGCGAGGCATATGGCGAAGAATACGAAGAACACCGTTGACCGTCGAGGATTCTTAAAAGGAGCGGCCGCAGGCGTTGTCGGCGGCGCCGTGACCGGTACGAGCGCCCTTGTTACAGCGCCAGTTCCAGCCGCCGCGCAGGAGATTGCGCAGGCCAAAACGTGCCCGGCCCAATCCCACGACACTCGCGGCCGACACGGGCGTACGGCCCGCGCTGGTTTCCTCGCAGGATTGTGGAGAACCCCGGCTCCGACTTCATGGTGGACGTGCTGAAGACGCTCGACCTCGAATACGTCGCGGCCAATCCCGGCTCGACTTTCGAGGGACTGCATGAATCGCTGATCAACTACGGCGACAACAAAATGCCGGAGTTTCTGACCTGCTGCCATGAGGAATCGGCCGTCGCCATGGCCCACGGCTACGCCAAGATCGAAGGCAAGCCGATGATGGCGCTGATCCACGGCACATCGGCATGCAGCACGCGTCGATGGCGATTTACAACGCGTATGCCGACCGCGTGCCGATCTACATGGTGGTGGGCAACCACGCCGATGGAGCCGAGCGCAGCAGCGGCGTTCAGTCGCTGCACAGCGCGCAGGACATCGGCGCGATGGTGCGCGATTTCGTGAAGTGGGACGATCAGCCGTATTCGCTCGGGCACTTCGCCGAATCCGCCGTGCGCGCTTACAACATCGCCATGACGCCGCCCATGGGACCCGTGCTCATCACCATGGGAGCAGAGTTGCAGTCGCATCCGAACACCGCAGCCGGGTCTTCGCATTCCCAAGCTGAGCCGAACCGCTCCGCCGCAGGGGGATTCGGGCGCCGTGGCCGAGACGGCGCAGAGGCTGGTGGCGGCCGAACGTCCGCTGATCATGTCCGAACGCGCGGCGCGTACACCCGAGGGCATGAAGCTGATGATCGAGCTGGCGGAGACGCTGCAAGCGCCGGTCAGCACCAGGAGCGGATGGACTTTCCCAACCGGCATCCGCTAGCCGGTAACGGAGGGGACGAATATCAATCCGACGTGGCGCTCTGCCTGGAAGTGAACGATGTCTCCAACGCGGCGCGGGCCGCGCGGGCGCGCAACGCGAAGATCATCAGCATTTCTCGATCGACCTTTCGCATAAAGCCAACATTCAGGAGTTCGGCCACTATTCCGAGGTCGATCTCGATATCGGCGCGGACGGCGAGGCGACGCTGCCGGCTCTGATTGAGCAATGCAAGAAGCTGATCACGCCGGATCGGCGGCGCGCGATGCAGGAACGCGGGACGAAGCTCGCGGCCGAGCATAAAGCGATGCGCGCACGGAATATCGAACTGGCGTCAGTGGGCTGGGATGCGAGTCCGGTCAGCCTGGGGCGACTCTGCGCCGAGTTGTGGCCGCTGATCAAAAATGACGACTGGTCGCTTGTTTCGTGGCAAGGCTTCATCAGCAGCTGGCCGAATAAGTTGTGGAACTTCGACAAGCATTATCAATACATCGGCGGTCAGGGGGCGGGCGGCATGGGATATGGCGCACCCGCGGCGGTCGGGGCGGCGCTGGCGAACAAGAAGCACGGCCGGTTGAGCGTCTCGATCCAGACCGACGGCGATTTCAACTACGCGCCCGGCGTTTTGTGGACGGCGGCTCATCACCAGATTCCGCTGCTGACGATCATGCACAACAATCGCGGCTATCACCAGGAAGTGATGTTCATCGAAGAGGCGGCCAGCGTTCGCAATCGCGGCGCGGAGCGGGCGCATATCGGAACCAAGCTCTGGGATCCCGATATCAATTACGCGAAGATGGCGCAGGCTTACGGGATGTACGGAGACGGCCCGATCACCGATCCGAACGATCTGGCGCCGGCCTTCAAACGAGCTCTTGAAGTGGTGAAGAAGGGCGAGCCGGCGATGATCGACGTTGTCACGCAACCGCGTTAACAATCGGGCTGCGGAGATAAAGAGATGAAGACTCTGTTCAGACAATTTCTTCCCGTTCTCGCGGGGCTCGCACTTTTCGGTGCGGCGAGCGCTCAGGCTCCGGCCGGAAACGCCACTCATGGGAAAGATCTGTTTCTGAAAAATACCTGCTACGGTTGCCACGGCTTCTCCGGCCAGAACGGTCCGGGGGCGCGGCTGGTGCCGATGAAGATGACTCAGGCGGGATTCATCGGATATGTCCGGAATCCGCCGCGTCCGAACATGATGCCCTCCTACTCGGTGAAGGTGCTGCCGGATTCCGACCTCGCGGATATCTACGCCTATATCAAGTCGATGCCGGATACCTCGCGTCCGCCTGAGAGCATTCCGCTGCTGAAGCAAATTCTGAGCCAGAATTGAGCTTTCGTGGACTTTTGTCCCGAATGCGGAGTAAACTGGATTAGCATGGCTTATAGTCTAAAAACCGCATGATTCCAGGCCGCAACTTCCCGCCTCGCAAACCCAATCGCCGCGAAAATGTGAACGAATCGATCCGTGCCAGAGAAGTTCGGGCAGTATTTCCCGACGGCACAGCGGAAGTGATGCCGACCTCCGCTGCGCTTCGAAGGGCCCAGGAGCTTGGGCTCGATCTGGTCGTGGTGTCTCCCACGGCAGTGCCTCCGGTGGCAAAAGCGATCGATTACGGGCATTACCAGTATGAAATGAAGAAGAAGTCGCATGAGGCGAAGAAAAAGCAGCATGTGGTTCAGGTTAAGGAGCTTAAATTTCGCCCCAATACCGACGATCACGACTACGACTTCAAGAAAAATCACGCCATTCGGTTCCTTCAGGAAGGAAACCGTGTGAAGGCCGTCGTACAGTTCAGAGGCCGCGAGATCGCGCACACGGATCTCGGGCGGAAACTGCTGAACCGATTCGCTGAAGATCTGGTGGCCTACGGTGCGGTTGACGGATCGGCACGCATGGAAGGCCGGAATGCGCATATTTTGATCAGTCCGGTCAAAACTCAGGTTCCGGCGAAAAGTGCCCCTCCGGCCAAACCCGCCTGACCCGCTTCGCCGTCGTCCGTCCGAATTCTGACACAAGCATCGAGTGGCATCACTATTGACCTGTCTGTGCCCTCAATTTGGAACGCTTTTTCGCAAAAGCGAAAAGTGTTTTTGCACCTTGACTGTCAAGACACCGACGTTGGAACTGTTGTTGCAAAACGCATCCCCGAAGCTGTGCTTCAGATTCAGTCCGGGAGAAAATTCATGAAAAGTCTGGCAATTGCAACAGGAATCGGCCTTCTTGCACTCGCGTCGGCCGGCGCGCAGGAGACCGGGAAGTTTACGTTTGATATCGGTGGCGGCTTCACGAATTCGGTCGGCAGCACCAGTCGCTCGCTCGACAATGGATGGAACGTCCGCGGGGGCGTCGGTTACAACATCCTGCCGTGGTTCGGCGTAAAGGCGAACTTCGGCTACGACTCAATGGGAATCAATTCCGGGACACTTTCCTCGATTGGCGTGCCCGGGGGTAACGTAACCGTATTCACTGCTACGTTTGACCCGGTCCTGCACCTCACGCCAAGGCACCGTATGGATGTTTACCTCACTGCGGGCGGCGGCCTGTTTCACAAGACCCAGGAGCTCACGCAGCCAACTATCGTGGTTGCGCCCGGCTATAATCCGTTTTTCGGGTTTTACTCCACGGTGATCGGTGCAAATCAGATTCTTGCGTCTTCCACGCTGAATAAACCCGGATTTGATGTCGGCGCCGGCGTATCATTCGGCAGGATTTCTCATGGCCGATTCTTCGCAGAGGCGCGATGGGATCGCATGTTCGTGTACCAATCACGGATGGACTTCGTTCCGGTTACGTTCGGATTCCGGTGGTGACGCCCGGACAGGTCGCCCTTTACCGGGAGGCGGAGTAGTAGCCCTTCCGGTAATCGGTCCGCAGCGCGGACATGTCATGCGGGCCGGCGAGATTTACGCTCAGGTGGTGGTACTTGCCGTCCCGCGAAGCTGTCGAATAGTAAGAGAGAAGGTATTCGCTGCGAAGCTCATTGCCTATCCTTGCGCTGATGGCGGGAAGATCGTTCAGGTTGTCGACTCGATATTCGCGCCCTCCGGTTATGGCTGCCAACTCGTTCAGGAGTGAAGGGCCGTTGCGCGTTTCCGCATCGCGCTGGCGCGAATAGTCGGAGTCGAAAATTCCCATCGCGTAAAGTTGCAGATCCGATTCGAGCAATCCCTCCCTGACCTCGCGAACGGAATGGCGGCTCCAGTTGTCTCCTCCATCTGAGATCACTACAAGCGCTTTACGCGTATAGCGTGCGCTTTTCATCTTCGCCAGCGCAAGATAGATTGCATCCAGCAGCGAGGTTCTGCCAAACGCTTTGGTGTTTCTGATGCCTTCGTAGATTTCGCGGGGATCAAAAGTGAATGGAATCGTAACTTTTGCCCGATCGCTGAATTCGATCAGAAAAAATTCGTCTTCGGAGTTGGATGTATTCAGGAATGCCGCCATCGCTTCCGACGCCTTGTTCATTTTGGAGCGCATACTGCCGCTCCGATCAAAAACCAGGCCGATGGAGACCGGCGCTTCATCCTGGTCGAAGTGCGCGATCGGTTTTTCGACACTGTCCTCGAGAACATGAAAGTTCTCTTTCTGGAGATCAAGCACCGGTGCGCCCTTTGCCGTCGTTACATGGGTGGGGATCACAACCAGCGACGAATCGCTGCGCAGGACAGCCTGGGGCTCCGCCACCGCGGGTCTCGCTTCGCGCGGCACAATTGTTGCGGGGGGAGCCGAGGAAGAAGACTGGAATGGTGACGCGGTCGAAGGGTAAAAAGACAGGATGACGAGGCAGCCTGCCGAAAGGAGTGCCCGAGCCATGGGGCGATTGTACACCAGTCAAATTAAAAATTAAATCCTTTTCCGGTGGCAATCATTCAACCTCAGTTTCGGCTGAGGGCGATCAAAATCGCCGCGGCGAGCGCGCTCAATGCGAAGAGCCCCTCGCCCACCCGATTTTCGAGCGGAGTCTGGAAGCGCAGGTCGATGGTGTGCTCCCCCGCGGGCAGATCTATCAGCATGAATCCCATGACCGGCTCCAGGCGAACCGGCAGCTCGCGGCCGTTCTCCCACGCGTGCCACGCGGCATCCCATGTTTCCTGAACCAGCAATG
Organism: Terriglobia bacterium; assembly: GCA_963718155.1. GTDB lineage: Bacteria > Acidobacteriota > Terriglobia > Bryobacterales > Bryobacteraceae > BOG-234. Next base: position 97,793 of record CAVQYP010000022.1, read on the forward strand.
ACTGGCCGGGATTCGCTGTCGCCTTAATTTCCGCCTCCTCAGGGCCTTGCCACTTCATCGTCGCGGCAGGTTGAGCCGGATCTTCCACCGCAGTTACGTACTGTGTGAGGGTTTCGTTATCGTCGCCGCCGCGTATCGGCCCGATTTGCTTCATGCGATCGATGTCGACGATACGAACGATACCCGGATTAATCCTCGGAATCCGGTAGATGACCGTGCCGCGCCGGTCGTCATACAAAACAGGGATAACACCGCGAAATTTCTCGGGCGACGAATAGTCATGGTAAGCCTCGGGAGAGGTTTTAGCAGGTACCACCACCGCGCTTGTTCCCAGGGCCTGGAGCCAGAGGATGGCGAGATCGGCATGGGATCCCTGCTCGATCTGGAAGGTCGCGACCGGAATGATCTGATCCAACATGCCCTGCATTGAACCGCCGTCCGGTTGTGCGTTGTCGGACCAGGCGTCAAACCAGAAGCGAATTGAGCCCGAAGGCAGGACGCGCTCTCCCGGAAGGTTGTCATGCACCCACCTGGCGGTCTGATATTCGTACACATTCTCCACAGGGCCGGCATTCGGAAAAGGCGACCAGGGATGCGTGAGGTAGCGAACCGCGGGCATGAAAGCGATCAGAGTGACAACCGCGATGCCGATCCGGAGGCGCGAGGATTTCCATAAGATGCGAGCCAGTTCTGCGTAGCAGAGAATCAGAGCAAGGTCGAGTTCCGGCACCAGCCGCGCCGGATCGCCCGTGGTTACGAGTCCGAAATAGAAAAAGCCGAGAACGTAGACACTGAAAATGACAGCGCTGCCGATTACAAAAACGGACCATTCGCGATCCGGTCTTCCGCGGCCGAATCGCCAACTGAGCAGGCCGTACAGAGCGAGAGCAATCAACATCAATAAAAGCGAATGCAGATTTCCCGGTTGCGAAACCCATTTCAGATTGAGCATCGTGATCCGGATGTATGAAGGTGTGAGCCAGAAGGCCGACAGACCGTACGCCAGCAAGACAATTCCGGCGGCTCGCAGCAAGACGCCGAGCCTCCGCCTCGAAACCCAGACAGACCAGACCACGACGGGAAAAAAGAATGCGAGCGAGGTCGCGCCATAGAAGTTATTAGCTACGACCAGGGCGCAAAGCGCCGCCGCCGCAGCGAACGCGGCCGGCCGCCATTTGCGCAGCGCCAGAAACGTCACAGCCAGAGCTGCGGGCAGCACGCTGAGCGCCGAGATGTGCGGCCCTTCACCCCATGCCATGAGAACGTGCAGTCGTTGAGGAACCCAGTAAGCGCTGCCATGCCGGATGTTCGCGAGAAACAGAAAAGACGGCGACAGCAATGCCGTGGCTACGGCCGATAGCAACGCGGAAGCACGTGAAGCCGATCCGATCCGCACCAGCCAGTAAACGGCGGCGATCCCCAGAACATAGAACACCGCGGTGTAGAGATGATAAGCGCGTGCCGGCAGGACGTGCCCAATCCGCGAAACCAAAGCCGTGCCGTAAAGGAGGGCGGGAGGATAAATGTAATCCGTTCGCGTGCCGCAGTACCAGAGCGGTTGCCACCCGGGATGCGGCAGGTGCTCACTCAGCATCCGGCCGCCCGAGATGAAGGTACTTTCGATCGACGGCCAGTTATCGACGTATTTCAGCCGGAACAGGGGCTTGATCAGGAAGCAGGCGAGACAGAGAAGTAAGAGGCTGTCCAGGAGGAACGTGCTTTGTGCGAACACGCGCAAAACGGGTCGCGTCCGCCCCGCCGCCGATATGTGTGTTTCTTCCGGTTCCTGGCGGCGCGGGACAGCGCCCTTTGCGCTTCCGAAATTCATCTGCCGCTTGTCATCGGCCGATGGGAGCGGCCTCGTTCGCCGCGTCGATCGCTCGGGCACGCTTTTCGGATTGTTCCTCAGCGTTTTTCAGCAGACGTTCCAGCGACGGTTGGGGTTTGACCCGCAGAAACATCTGATACGAAAAGAAGCCGCGCGAGATGTGGATCAACAGTCTGTTGATTTTTATCAGCGCCCGGCTGAGGAGGTTGTCGCCAATCGCGAGCGGGAAGGGCGCGGGAACTCCTACCACTTCGAGTATGTCGAACCCGGCCTGCCTGACCGCCCGTTCAAAGGAGGAGAAGGTGAAAAGCCGGGTATGCGTCAGGTCGAGAATTCCGCGGGGCCCGTAATTGAACTGGCCAATCAGCAACATGAAACGCGTAACGGCGAACGCGATGTTTGCGGTGCTGAGCATCAATTCGCCGGAGGGATTCAGGCTGAGCGCGCTTCTCAGCAGGTCCAGGAAATCTTCCGGCTTGTTCAGGTGCTCGATGACATCCAGCATCAGAACGCTGTCATACTTCGCGTAATCAAGCCGCGGTAATCCGGTATTCAGATCGTGGAGATAAAACTCGTCGAAGCCGGGCTGCCCGATCGGAAACGCGTCGATGCCATGGACGCGGCATTGCTTCTGCCGGGACAAATAAGCCCCCATATAACCCCCGGCGCAACCGATGTCAAGGACGCGGGCGCCGGGGCGGATGCGCTCGAACGCGAGAACGTGGGGGCTGGGGTAAGAGAACTTCGGAACATAGGGCAGGGCGTCGCCGGGCGCGCAGTCGAATTTGCGGTCGTAGAACATACCCGCTTCCTGCAGGCGGGCTTTCAGGGCGGCCACGATGACATTGAACGCGTACTTCATGCCGTTCACGTAACAGATCTCGTCGCCGTAATAGGTCGGGATCGGTAGTTCTTTGATCGTCAGACGCGCGACCAGCAACTGAATGATGATTTCGGTATCGAAGTGGAAATCGTTCGAGTTCCTGCTGAACGGGATTGCCGCCAGTGCCCTGGTCGAGTAAATTCTGTAGCCGGAGTGAAACTCGCTTAGCTTCGCGCGGAGAAGCTTGTTTTCGAGCCAGGTCAGAATCTTGTTTCCCGCGAACTTATAGAGCGGCATCCCTCCACGGCGCGCGCCGGAGGGCGTCATCATGCGCGAACCGAACACCGCGGCGGCCTCGCCTTTGCGCAGCGGTTCCAGCAGATCGGGCAGGCATTCGGGAGCATACTGGCCATCGCCGTGAATCAGCGCTACGAAATCATAACCATGCTGGAGGGCGTAGTGGTATCCGAGCTTCTGGTTCCCGCCATAACCCTGGTTCTTCGGATTAAACAGGACAGTGATCGGGAACGGGAGTGCGGGATCCTGAGCGACTGAGTGCCCCTGCTCGAAGGTGGCGTCCCGCGAGGAATCGTCGATGATCAGCACATCGACTTCGTAGGTATTCAGGAGCGCGGCAGGGATTCGGAAAACCACTTCGCGGATAGTCTTCTCGGCGTTATAGGCAACAATGAATACCAGAACGCGCGGCTTTCTTCCGTTTGACATCGTTTTACCTAAAAGATATCACTCGTTATGGGCCGAAAAGCGCACGAGGAAACGGATTGACGGGCAGAGATGCGCGTTTTTTTGCCAGACACCACGTCTGTTCGCCTCGATTGGCGGTGTCGTAACCATGTACTTCCAGGAGCGTTGCGACCACGTCGCGCCACGGACCCTTATATTCGTTGATTACGGTTGTAAAAAGACGCTCGACCTCGAACCCGGCAGCTTTCACCACTTCCCCCAGCTCGTCAGCCGTGTACTCGCGCATATGGCCGATTTCAGGTTCGTTGTCCGGAATTTTGTAGTGCGGATAGATTTGCGGATTGTTTTTTCCTTCGAGGGCCTTGTAGACGCTTGCCAGGCTTGCGACGTTCGGCGTCGTGACGAGCAGGTAACCTCCCTCGCATAAGATCCGGCGCGATTCGAGAAGAAGGTGCATCGGGTTGTAGATCAGGTGTTCGATGATTTCACCGGCGATCACCAGATCGAAATGCTCATCGGTATAGGGAAAGGCGTCTCGTTCGGCATCGAAGTGATCGACCTCGCAGCAAAAGTCGCCATCCGGAAACCGCACGATCTTTTTGTCTATTCGTCCCGTGGGCCCAAAATAGGCGCCACGTACTTCGTTGTACCCGCAAACTCGTTGAAGGAGCGGAGTGATCTCCATGTAACATCCGAGTTCGAGCACTCGGCTCGTCGATTGCGCCGGCGGCACCAGAGCCAGAGTTCGGGCGAGACGCGGAATGTGCTTGTCAAGATATTGCCGCGCTCCCTCGCTCGGCATGGGGATCCCACGCACAGCTTCTTCGAGGACGCGTAGCCTGTCGGGATCGAACGGGTCGATAGCGGCCGGTGAAGCGCGCATCATGTGGTAGTTCATTCGCCGCAAAAGACCACGCACAATACGCAGATGAACCGGTAATGCCGCCACGAACGCGATCTTAGCAGGAAGAACTATGCGCCTTCCGAGTCCGCTTTATCGATGTATGGGAGAGGTTTGTTCCTTCACGCCATACGATCGTTCGGGACGCTACGGTCAGTTGATCGAGCTTCCGACCGAGTAATCGGTGGCCGTGGTTCAATGGCAACCGGTGCTTGCGTTGCAAGATCGTTGCTCAGGGGAATGCCGCTTTCGGTAATCGTCGCTGACTCGAGTCCGGCGCCGGGTCAGATTTGCCTGCGCACGATTTCTCATATCGTCTCCTCTCTTCCCGCTCGGAACGCGTCCGCGGCCCAGCGCGAAAGCAACTGCGCAATGCTCAGCATACGTACCAGGTCTTTCTGGAATTCACGGGCAAGTCGCGTTCGTAACCTGCGCGCAGCCCGGTCCATTTGTCTCTCCATGGTCATCAAGGCGTCTTCCGCGAAGATGAGCGTCCAGGGCTTCGGAACGGGGCTTTGTGACGTATACGAACCATTCCTGGCCGATCCGTGAACCTCGGTGCCGCCATCGTCCTCTGAAACGTTGGGTGGGAGGAGAACATGGATTTCCCGCATCCCGATGCCGAAACCATTCCGATTCGCTGACGGGATCATGAAACGGCGGGGATCGTCGGCCACCGGGCCAGGTCCATCCTTGATCGATTGATTGACCGTGCCGCCAATCGTCAGCCTGCCGGCGGCCAGCGGCGTTGTGCACGCAGCGCATAGCAGTCCGACAGCCAGCGCCGCGCTGGAAATCGGCGGGGACAACAGTGTTCGGGACAACTGAATCTCTCCTTCAAATCGCTCGTGCAGCGCCTTCGCAAGTCGCCGCCCAGCTTCTTTCTCAATCAGAACCTGCGTAATCTTTCGACGAAATTGAAAATTTTTTTGTGTTCCGGAACAAAACCCGGCCATGTCTTAGATAGAAGGCTGTCTGAACAGCGGTACCAGAGCTATCTATAGTTCGCGCCGACTTCATACGGCGAAGCGAAACAAGATCCCCGGCGGCGTCACTAAGGGTTGATGAGTCCTGTATTCGGACCGCCGCATCCGACAACAAAGCTGGTGAGATGAAAACGGCAGTTGAGGAGCTTTTCCATGACCTCGCGGACCTCTCCGCGGAGGGCCGCGCCAGCTATTTCACCGAACGCAATATCGACAAGCAGACCCAAAGAGAAGTAGAAGCCCTGCTGGCATACGATCTGCCGACGAACAGTGTGTTCCAGAACGATATAGGCAAGGTTGCCGCCATGGCTTTGCCCGGGTTCGAAACGAAGGGTGCGCGCTGCGGAGCATACCAGCTGGGGGATCTCCTGGGACGCGGCGGGATGGGCGCCGTTTATTTCGCCGAGCGTGTGGACGGTGAGGTGGAGCAGCGGGTGGCTGTGAAACTCCTCCGCCCCGGGGCAGACGATCCCGCGCTGCGGAAGCGCTTCCTCCTGGAGCGTCAGATTCTGGCGACTCTGTCTCATCCCAACATCGCCAGTTTGCTGGACGCCGGCCATTGCGAAAATGGGCAACCGTATCTGGTGATGGAGTACGTCGAAGGAAAGGCCATCGATGTGTATTGCGGCGGCCTCGCCATTCGGCAAAAGATCGGTCTGTTTCTCAAAGTATGTGCGGCCGTAGGCTATCTCCACCGGAACCTCGTGGTTCACAGGGACCTGAAGCCAGGTAACATCCTCGTTACCGGAGAAGGTGAGCCCAGGTTACTGGACTTCGGCATCGCCAGGATTCTCGATTTCGCGGGCGATTCCACCATAACCGCGATGCAGATTCTGACGCCGGACTATGCCAGCCCGGAACAGGTGACCGGCGGGGCGGTGACCACTGCGACGGATATCTACTCGCTGGGCGCGATGCTCTATAAGCTGCTCACGGGCGCATCTCCGCACCAGTTCGAAAGCTACTCGATGGAGGGGATTGCGGCGGCGATCCTCCGGGGAAAAGTTATGCCGCCCGGCAAGTTGGCGGCTGGTGTGAGCGGCGACCTCGAAGCGATTCTGATGAAGGCGTTGCGCGTTGAGCCGCAGGAAAGATACGCCACCATCGAACAGTTGTCCGAGGACCTGGAGAACTATCTCGAATCGCGGCCCGTACGCGCACGCCAGGGCGATGCCTGGTACCGGACGCGAAAATTTGTGCGCCGTCATTGGTTGCCGCTCGCCGCGGCCACACTCGCGCTCGCTGGTCTCTCCGGGGGCATGCTCATGGCGAATCGGCAGCGCGCGATCGCGGAGCGGCGATTTGTTCAGGTCCGGCAACTCGCGAACAAGCTCATTGACATCGACACTGAAGTCCGTAAGACGCCAGGCACCACCAGGGCCAGGGAGCTGATTGTCAGCACATCGCTCGATTACCTGCGGCGGCTTGCCGGGGAGGTTCACGGCGATCCCGAGCTCTCGCTCGAACTCGGTACCGGGTACATGAATATCTCACGGCTGCAGGGCGTTCCCACACTGGCCAACCTGGGTCATACGGACCAGGCAATCGAGAGCTCCCGCATCGCGGAGAAGTTTGTTGCGTCAGTGCTGACGGCGCAGCCCGAAAATCGGCTTGCATTTCTTCGAATGGCGCAGATCGCTTCCGACCGGATGAACATTGCGCTCCGGCGCGGCGACGATCCCGAAGCGCTGAGTTTCAGCAAAGAATCGGTTAAATGGCTGCAAAAATACGATGCGAGCGGTCGAGTCGACAAGGCGGACGCGGATGCGCTTGCCGTCACTTACGTGAATGCCTGTAATCAGCTCGCCACGGCGAGCCACGGCGACGAGGCAATTCGGCTTTGCCACCGCGGAAGCGAGATAGCCGCGATGACAGGCAGTCCCTATCGAACGGGAACCGCGCTGTTATCTCTGGCGAGCGCCTTGCGGGTTGGAGGCCGGCTGGAAGAGGCGCTGCAGGCGAGTCGCGAAGCGCTCCCCAGGGTGGAGCACGCTCCCGGTCTTCCCGAAGGGGTTCGAAACCGTTCTCTCGCGGGTGCGTTGATCAGACAAGGCGCAATTCTCGGTGAACGAGATACTCTCAGCCTTGGCAGATCGGAAGAGGCAGTGGCGATACTGGATCGCGCCTGGCGGATCGCGGATGATCTGGCAGGGAGGGATCTGAACGACTCGGACAGCCGGGACAGGCTCTTCGTGGCAGCCATGATCATGACCGGCATCCTGCGCGACTACGATCCGCGCCGCTCTCTCGCTGTTTGCGATCACACGCTCAGCCGCCTGGCGGAAGTTTCCCATGGCGAGACCGCCCGGCATCAGGAAGTGCGGATGCTTGCCGAATCCTCATACGCATTGCGGAGTCTGGGCCGTAATCAGGAAGCTCGGGAGCGGCTGAACCGCGCGGTGGAGCGGCTGCGGCAGCTCAAGCTATACCCGGTCAGGCAGCCCGTGCCGGAATCCTCCGATACTTTGTCGGCGCTGGCGGAGTACGACGCCGCGACCGGGAATGTGCCGCGCGCCGTTGAGACCTATGAGAATCTGTTGCAGCTTTCGTTAGCGGGGGGCGATAAGCCGGACACGGTCCTGCTGGATGCGGCGGAGGTGTCGCGTCTCTACACGAAACTCGCCGGACTCCACGGCCGCCTGGGCCACGTGGATCTCGCGGCGAGTTACCGGTCGCGACGCCTGGAATTGTGGAGGCGCTGGGGCAGCCGGCTCCCGCATAATGGCTTCGTTAATCGTCAAATCAGCGCGGCGACCGCGCCTGTTCCGTTGAGCTGACTGACATCGTTTTATCGAAAAGAGAGACTATGGCGATTACACAATTCCTGAAGCGCCTTGAGACCGGCGACGAGGACGCCATGCATGTTGTGATGCCCATGGTCTATGAGGAACTGAAAAAACTGGCGCGGGCGCATCTGCGCCGGGAGGGCGGCGCCGTTTCGCTGGAAACCACCTCCCTGGTACACGAAGCCTTTCTGCGATTGGCCGGAGGTCGGCATCCTTCTTACGAGAATCGAGCGCATTTCTATGGGATTGCGTCCCGCGTGATGCGTCAGGTGCTGGTGGATACCGCCCGCGCCCGCGCAACCGACAAACGACGAGCCGCCCAGGAAGTGCCGTTTGCGGATGTGATCGACTGGGCGCCGGAGCCAAATCGAGCCGTGCTGGCGATGGATGACGCGTTGCAGCAGCTCGAAAGGACAGATCCGACGATGTCGCGGCTCATTGAAATGCGGTTTTTCGGCGGCATGACTGCCGAGGAATCCTCGGCTGCATTGTCCATCCCCGTGCACAAAGTGCGCCGTGAGCTTCGGCTGGCACAGGCGTGGCTACGGAAAGAGTTGGCCGTCGAGAGTTCAGAAGCAGGAACGCATGAGCAGAGAGATTTCCGCTGATTCCGGTTTCAGGAGAGACATTTTTCAACCCTGACTGTCAATTTTCCGACGCAATCGCGCAGGTAGGAATGGAGCGGCGTTGGGCTTACAGGCCTAATGAAGTTCCAGACGCGATTCTCGCCAAAGGAAACAGACAGATGCAAACTTCGAGCAATAACGAAACAACCAGACAGTTCCGAACTGTCATCAGGAAATCCAACAGGAGCGTTCTGCGGATAGTGCTGCTCAGCAGCCTCGCCGCGGCAATACCACTGTTCGCAGCAGACGCTCCGGCGACGGATACCGCCGAGCACATGCATGGCGGTCACGAGCATACCGCCCCAGCCAGGCTCGTAGAACTCGTTCGCAATGCCACACGACAGTTCATCGACGTAAACGTCGCCACCGCGGCCAACTACCAGCCGTTCCTGGGCTGCGTCAGCGGTCCGGATCACGGGGCAATGGGTATACATTACGTCAACGGGGCTTTGGTGGGTGACGGCCAGATCGATGCCTCACAACCCGAAGCGCTGATCTACGAACCTTCAGAAGGCGGTCTGCGGCTGGTGGGTGTTGAGTTCATTGTGGACTCCGCCACATGGCTGGCGCATCATGCCAGTCCGCCCGTGCTGGAAGGCCAGACGTTTCAACTCGTCGGCAGCCCGAACCGTTATGGCCTTGCGGCCTTCTTTGAATTGCATGTCTGGGCCTGGAGAGACAACCCGAATGGGGCCTTCGTGGACTGGAATAATCGCGTGACCTGCGAGGGCCAATAAACTGATGAAGCGCCCCCGCGCGGCGGGGGCGCTATACCGAGGCATGGCGATCATGGGCTGGTGGGCGGAGTTCATTCCGCCCTCCAGCCAAAACAAGGGATCGGCTTAGTACCGATAGTGATCGGGCTTATATGGCCCTTCCACTGGTACACCGATGTATTCCGCCTGCGCGGGAGTCAGGGTCGTGAGCTTTACGCCGATCTTCTCGAGATGCAGCCGGGCCACTTCTTCGTCCAGCTTCTTGGGCAGGACATACACGCCAGGCTTGTAACTGGCTTTCTTCTCCCACAGATCAAGTTGCGCCAGCGTCTGGTTGGAGAAGCTGTTCGACATCACGAAGCTGGGGTGACCCGTCGCGCAGCCAAGGTTTACCAGGCGGCCTTCGGCCAGAACGAACAGTGAGTTGCCCGCGGGGAACGTGTACATATCGACCTGCGGCTTGATTTCGATCTTCTTTGCATCGGAATTGTTCAGCTTGTCCACCTGGATCTCGCTGTCGAAGTGGCCGATGTTGCAGACGATCGCCTGATCCTTCATATGCCGCATGTGGTCGAGCGTGATCACGTCGAGGTTGCCGGTAGTCGTAACGTAGATGTCTCCGCGGCCGAGCGTGTCTTCGATGGTCGTGACTTCATAGCCTTCCATCGCTGCCTGCAGGGCGTTAATAGGATCGATTTCGGTGATGACGACCCGCGCGCCGAGACCGCGGAGCGAATGGGCGCTGCCCTTCCCGACGTCGCCGTATCCGCAAACCACGCAGACCTTGCCGGCGACCATAACGTCAGTGGCGCGCTTGATACCATCGGCGAGCGATTCGCGGCATCCGTATAGGTTGTCGAACTTCGACTTCGTCACCGAGTCGTTGACATTGATGGCCGGCACGAGCAGCGAGCCGGTTTCCTGCATCTTGTACAGGCGATGGACGCCGGTCGTGGTCTCTTCCGAGACGCCCTTCCAGTCCTTCACGACATTGTGCCAGCGGGTCTTGTTTTGCCCGTGGATCTTTTTCAGAAGATCCTTGATGACCTGCTCTTCTTTATTGCTGGAATCGGTATTCACCCAGTCGCTGCCGTTTTCCAGCTCATACCCTTTGTGGATGAATAGAGTGGCGTCGCCGCCATCATCGACGATGAGCTCTGGTCCCAGATCGCCCGGATGGGTGAGCGCCTGGTTGGTGCACCACCAGTAGTCTTCGAGCGATTCACCCTTCCACGCAAACACTGGTACGCCCGCTGCCGCGATTGCCGCCGCCGCGTGGTCCTGCGTGGAGAAGATGTTGCAGCTTGCCCAGCGGACGCTGGCGCCGAGGTCGACGAGCGTCTCGATCAGGACCGCGGTCTGAATGGTCATGTGCAGGGAACCGGTAACACGAACGCCGGCCAATGGCTTCGTTTTTGCGTACTTCCTGCGGATCGACATCAGGCCGGGCATTTCCTGCTCGGCAACCGTAATCTCTTTGCGGCCCCATTCGGCCAGTTTCATGTCGGCGACTTTATAGTCGGAGCCGACGGCGGGTAGAGTTGCTGTGCTCATTAGTCTCCTATCAATAAATCCAGATACGTTGATATAATACCATTTCTGCCCGTGGCTTCAATACTAAAATCGTTGCGCGTTCTGGCAGACACCAATCGGGTGAGGCTCCTGCTCCTGCTCGAGCGGGAAGAGCTTTCGGTGGCCGAGCTCCAGGAGATACTCGCCGCGGGCCAGAGCCGCATCTCCGCGCACCTCGCTCAATTGAAAAACGCCGGTCTGGTGGAAGACCGGAAGCAGGGGAAGAACAGCCTGTACCGGCTGAAGGACCGCCAGCTGGTCGATTTGCTCCATGAGGCAGCCGGCGAGATTCCTGAAGCCGGAAGATGATACAAAAGCTCTGCAGCTGGTTCTCGAGAAGCGGCGGGACAAGGTCCGCGGATATTTCGACGCGATGGCCGGGAAGTTCGGCCGGGACTACGTACCGGGGCGATCCTGGAAGGGTCTGGCCGAAACACTTCTTCAGTTAATGCCACCGATGCTGATCGGGGATCTGGGCGCCGGCGAAGGCACGTTCTCGCAGCTTCTCGCCCAACGGGCGGAGCGCGTCATAGCGGTAGACAATTCCGCGAAGATGGTGGAATTCGGCGCGAAACTGGCGAAAGAAAATGGCTTGACCAACCTCGAATACCGGCTGGGAGATCTGGAGGCACCACCCATCGCCGATCAGAGTCTGGATCTGGCATTTTTCAGCCAGAGCCTCCACCATGCCCTTCATCCTCAACTGGCGGTTGACGCCTCATATCGCCTGCTCAAACCAGGCGGTCGGATCGTGATTCTCGACTTGAAGCGCCACAGCTTTGAGCAGGCCCGGGAGGTTTACGCGGATACCTGGCTCGGTTTCTCCGAAGTCGAACTGCGTGGCTTTCTGGAACATGCCGGTTTCGAGAAGGTAGAGAGCTGGATTGTCGATCGAGAGAAACAGACTCCTTCTTTCGAAACTATTCTCGCTATCGGTTCCAGATCCGCGTAAGTTCTCGGCCGTTTCTGGAAGGACCTCCGCTCGAATGACGGAACTTTCCGGCGGATGAGCGCATATACAATTCTGACGATGAGAAGAGTCATGCCCGGAGAGGTCCCCCTGCTACAAGCCGCCAAATTTGCTTTATTTTTCTGCTATCGCGTCGGTCTGGCCGCTTGCCGCTCAGGGACCTGTATTCGATACGAGTGGTAACGGCAAGCTGAACGGAACGTATTATTTCCGGCACGTGCTCTATGTCGTCGATCCCAATGCCGGCACGGGGGACATCGCCGAAGGAATTGGCGTCTACGGCGCCATCGTTTTCGACGGAAACGGCAATTACACCATCAACAACGGAATCGTTGCTGATTCCTACGATTACCAGAATTACGGAATAGCTACCGAGTCTCTGTTTTGTTTTACGCAAACCTCGGCCTGCTCAGGCACGGGGACGGTAAAAGGAACTTACGCGATCTCGGCCAGCGGCTTTGGTTCTATGACGAATGCAGTCACTGGGGACCAGGTTTATGGGCTGGTGGGCGCGAACGGCGTTTTCATCGGAAGCAGCACGGAGACCACTCAGGCGTATAACGACCTCCTGATTGTGGCTCCTGTCGGTTCGCCGCTGCCTACCGCCTCAACATTTAATGGCTCCTATACCGTCGCCGGTTTCCTGCCCCTGCCTGGATATGGGGCCGGATATTCTGAAGACGTATTCTTTCAGATGAATCCAAACGGAGCGGGCAGTCTCGGTGGAGTCACTGTGACTGGTTACGAAGGCGGCAATGGAACGACAACGCTTTCGCAATCCTTCTCTAACGTGACTTACTCTTTCAGCAACGGAGCCGGCGTCGTAAACTTCCCGACCAACTCCAAGGCGCAGTTTTTCTCCGGCCAGGAATTTCTCTACTTCTCGCCCGATGGCAATTTCTTCTTTGGCGGATCTCCAACGGGATACGACATGATCGCAGGCGTTCGCAGCACGTCGGGTGCGCAGAATTTCGGAGGCCTTTATTATCAGGCCGGCATAGATGAGGATTTCTCGCAGTTCAGCAGCGGCATCGCATACATTGACGGATATTATGGATCCTTTAATGCCACGAGCACTGGACCTATTCTCGTGCATGACCGGTTGTCGGATACCCTCGATGGAGTCACTTATGGTGAGACCTTCGGGGACACCTTCACGCCGGGCGTGAGCGGAAACTACACCGACACGGGATCTTCGACCCAGTATGTTGTTGGCGATGGAGGCGCCGTTCGTATCGGCCAGGGGATCGCGCCTTATCTGGGTCTTACTGTAGCCGTGCAAGCGCCGACATTTACGCCCAGCGGTTCGGTGTATCTGAATCCGGCGGGAATCGTGAACGCTGCCAGTTACTCTCCATTTACGGCGGGTGTCTCCGATGGGGAGTATCTTGCGCTTTTCGGGAATAATCTTGCCCCCAGCCCCGCCAGCGCGCCGAGCCTCCCCTTGAAAACGACATTGAATGGCGTTCAGGTTTTGATCAACGGCACCCCGGTTCCGATAAATTACGTTTCGCCTGGCCAGCTAGATGTTGTGGTGCCGTTGGGAAATACGTTTTCACTCGCTCAAATTCAGGTCATCAACAACGGAATTGCGTCCAATGTGGTGACGGAGTTGGTGAACACCACCACGCCCGGCGTCTTCACGAGCAGTTACGGGATCGGCTATGCAATTGTGGAACATGCCGATGGGTCCCTCGTAAGCCCATCCAGTCCCGCGCAGCCGGGCGAGACAATCGTTGCGTATGCCTCAGGCCTGGGAACGGTTTTCCCAACCGTCACCGATGGTTCAGCGGCTCCATCGAGTCCTCTAAGCGCGACGTCGAACGCGATCACCGTAAAGATCGGCGGAATCCCGGCGCCCGCCACTCAGTACTCCTTTACGGGTCTGGCGCCCGGATTTGCCGGGTTATACCAGGTGAACGTCACGATCCCTTCGAATGTGACGGCCGGGGACAACACACTGGATATCTCGGGTCCCGATTCCTACGCTACGCAGGCACTGATTTCGATCGGCAGCGGAGCCACCGGCGCGGCCCATCCGAAGACGGCGGCGCGCTTTCCCACGAGCGGACATGCGCGTTCGGCATCTCCCTCGAAACGGAAGGCGGCCTGTTTCGCCGGTGGTCGTAAGTCCTGCGCGGCTCAGGTAACCGGCGGGGCGTAGCTCGGGTTCAGCGGCCGTAACGGTACCATTGGAGACTGATGCAATGGTACGAAGACGAGGTGGGCACCCTCGAACAACGCATCAAGACCGGGCCGATCCCGCCCAAAGCCGTCGTCTTCTACGGAAGTTCCAGTATTCGTCTGTGGAACACCCTCGCATCGGATTTGACTCTTCCCAACGCGCTGAATCTCGGTTTCGGCGGCTCCACTCTGGAAGCCTGCGCGTATTTCTTCGAGAGGCTGGTGGTTCCCGCGTCGCCGGCTTCTCTCGTTGTCTACGCGGGCGATAACGATCTAGGGGACGGTCAAAGCCCGGAGAGAGTCCTCACGTCCTTCCGATCGCTCGCGAACCATGTCCATAAGCGATTGCCCGGGATTCCGTTCGCCTTCATTTCGATCAAACCGGCTCCGGCGCGATTGGGAATTATCGACCGGATCCGGCGCACCAACGATCTGATACGGCATGAAATCGGTCAGGTTAAGACCGGCTGCTTTATCTCCGTATTTGAAGCAATGCTGGACGATCACGGAGGGCCGCGCGCCAGCCTGTACCTGGAAGACGGACTCCATCTGAGTCCTGCGGGCTATCACGTCTGGGCGCGCGTGCTGGAGAATTATCGCAATCAAATCTTCAATACTCGGTCGGATCAATGTAACCCTGCGCAAATATCATCGAAACAAGGTGAGGCGCGATTATCACAAATGGTTGAGCCATCGGCTCGACCGTGAGATGGAGTTGCTGATATTTGGCCACGCAGGCCTGAGGGTGATTGTCTTTCGCACCCGGCAGGGCCGGTTCTACGATTACGAGAATTTCGGGCTTGTCGCTTCTCTCGGCCACCACATTGAATCCGGGCGCATCCAGCTATTCTGCGTCGATAGTCTCGATTCCGAGAGCTTGTACGCCTGGGGAAAAGCTCCTGGAGAGCGCATCGCGCGTCATAGTCAATATGAGCAGTACATCCTGAACGAGGTTGTTCCGCTCACCGCCGCGGCCAATTCCATCCGAATCTGGCGGCCCACGGTTGCAGTATAGGCGCCTGGCACGCCGTCAATATTTCACTTCGCAACCCGTGTTTGTTTCAGAGAGTAGTCGGGCTTAGACCGTTATGCGTAGCGTAACGAGGATTTTGTTCTCGTTACCGATTTCTTCAGGCGGCTTTGAGACCGACCGCATCCATGAGTTTGTCGAGATCGTCAATAACGCGTTGGTAAAGGCGGTCGAGTTGAGAGCGCTTCTGCTTTTGCAGTTTGCTGTCGCCGGAGACGGGAGACAGCAACCGGGCGGTCAAGGGGGCGTAGATTCGTTCGAACAGCTTGAGGAAGACGAGGCAGACGGAATAGCCTTCGCGCAGCAGGCGGTAGCGCCGGGAACGCGGAACTCTCTCCACCAGTCCTTTGGCGCGGAGCTTGGAAAGATCGTAACGAAGCGATGCAAGGCTGTACTCCGCGGGAGAGACCTCAAGCGCGGCCAGGGTATCAGCGTAAATCTCTGATGTCGCGAAGGTGTTCTGCGCGGCGATGTGGCTAAAGCGGACCAGGGCATGCATCAGCGCCAGTTGCCGGGGGTGATCCAGTTTCAGGCCGGGGATGCGTTTACCATTCGGCAGAACCGTGGGCTCGGCCAGTTTGCGCAGCTGCCCGCGATCTACGAACGTCTCGAGGATGTCCTGCTGGACGTTGTGGTAGTTGTCGATGACCGAAGACATCTTCTGTCGCAGTTCAGGGAGATGTTCAACAGCTTTCTTGCAGCCATAGTCGTTGACATTGTTGGAAGCCGGCTCGGTGCGTAGCAGGAGGTGATCGCGGACATACTGCTTGACGAAACCGTTCCCATAATGACTGCGGATCACGGGATTGGGCAGATTCATGTCCTCGATGACAGTCTGGAGCTTGCCCCGGTGCTGTCTGGTGATCTTCCGGCCGAAGATCATGGTGATCTTGTTTGGCTGACCGATGGTCCGATTCGCATCAAGGAGCCGATCGCCCATCCGGTCCAGAGCGGCACGGCGGCGAAAGATGAGGTTGTCACACAGTTCCACCTGGGCAAAGAATAACCGATGCTGGCAGCCCGCGTGTTTGCGTTCCCTTTCGGTAAAGAACGGCGTAAATGCAGCCAGCCACTTCTGGCCGCAGTTCAATATATCGCGAGCCGTCAGGGAATCGGCCAGTTCCTGTAATCGGGCCGGATTGGAGCTTGGCAGGAACGCATTGGTGCATTGCTGAAAATCGATGCTCTCCTCGCGCAGGCGCCCGGCCAGCCAGTGATGTTGGTTGAGGCAGACGCGGGCCGAGAACGGCAGGTAGGGACACATGCGGACGAACATACGGCCCCAGCGCTCATCGTTTACATAGAAGTTGTACTGCACAACCCAGCGCTGCGCGAACTGGAGATGCCAACGATTCTCCTTTTTATTCCCGATGGCGATCATGATGCGCGCGGGCTCGCGACCTTTCACAATCGCGACCACCTGATTCGGCTTCGCTTTCCAGAAGTCCGGATCGAGGAACTTGTCCCGGCGGTCCTCCGGAGTCTCCAAAATCGGCGTGCTCCACTTTTGCGACCGGTTCACGACCCAGTTCTGAAACTGAGTGGCGACCTCGTGCAGTACATCCCGACTAACCGGGTACTGCTGCCGGAAAGAATTGAAGAAACCGATCACTCGTTCCGGTTGCTGAAAGGGTTGAATCAGACCGTTGAGCAACAGCCGGTCGAAGCACCGGTAGCCGAATCGGATGCTATCTTTGTGATGTTCGAAAAAGGCGTTCATGGCAAACTCCTGCGTGGTCAGATACCAGGAGCTTAACGCCGTGAACGCCTCAAAGAACTGGGATATCAAGGGCGGACCCCTCGGCTAGTTACTTTCCGGCGCAAAATTCGATTCTCCGGGCTCGGACCGCTCCGTTACCGTCGCGGCTCAGAATGAAATCTCGTGCTATCAACAACGGCTACCGAGCCACGCGCGTAAGCAAGTGGCCGTGCGGTCGGATTTGGCAAAATTGATTTCTCTGGGAGAGGTCTGTTTTTGCGGATGTGACAACGTCACACACGCGCGATTCATGTACGGAATTTGACCGAGGCCGGATTTTCGGGTTTGCACCCGGGCCTTTTCGGCGGCGGAATCGCTTCATTTTGCCAGGCAGAGGCCCATGTTGATCAGGTTATCGGCGATCACGCCCAGTCCCACCCATCGCTTCATGCCGTTCTGCCCCCGATAACGGCAACGATTCAGTCCATGCCGCCGTTTGAGGACACTGATCCGGCCTTCGCAACCGGTGCGCCAGCGCTGACCTTGTTTGAACGACCGTTTCTTCTGATGAGATCGCCGTTGTTCGCTGCGTGTCTTCCGGTTGGGCACCGAAACATTTTTCACGCCCATTTCCTCCAGTCGCTTCTCGTTGGCTTGCGAGTAGAAGCCGGCGTCCGCAGCCACGATCCGCGGCACCGGACCCAACCGTTCCTCGTGCTGTTCGACCGCTTCGACCAGCAGCGCCGAATCCGCCGGCCTCTCGTCATAGACCGCATAGTGCGTCACGATCTGATTTTCGGCTTCCTGCACCTTCACCATCTTGCCGAACTCGGTGGGCTTGCTCGCCTTCCCTTTGCGAATGATCTCGGTCTGCGGTTCGAACACACTCACGAGCTTCCCTTCCGATTTCGTATTTCCCCCGAATACCCGCGTCCGCGTCTGTTTCACCACCTGCTCGACTCTCTCGGCCATCGTCGCCAACTGGCCGCGTAATCGGGAGACCTGTTCCTTTTGCCGCTGTCCCAGCCGGTCCACTTCACCCATCACTCGTTTGGCCTGATTGACAATCTTCCCGGTAACACTCAGTAGTCCCTTATAGAGGTTGCGGCGCTTCTCTTCGCCGGCGGCACCCTTTTGCCGCGCGGCGATGGGCAATCGCCACTACCTTCTTCCTTACGGTGCGCATCCGGTTCCGCACCCTGCTCACAAGACCGCCCGCGGCTTGCTCCACCTTCTTCATCACGCGCGTCAGCACCCGCGTTCCATCGCCCAGCAGACTGCTGTCGGTCGGATAGTGAATGTTGGTCTCCACCACCGTGGTGTCCACCCGCATCCGCCTTCCGGCTACGACCTTTTTCTCGACCGCGATCTCGACGATACGCCGATGCAGATCCGCCACCACGTCCGGCCCGACCACCTGCCCGAGACGTCCCAGCGTCTTCGCATCCGGTACCTTCTCCGCACCGATGCGAGCGAACGTCCGGTACACCAGATTGGCCCGCACTTCCCGCTCCAGCACCTCAAAGCTCCAGTCGCGAACGTGTTTGAGAATGAGAAGCCGCAGTACCACTTCGGCGGGCGTTTGACGACGGCCGCGTGTCCGGCTCTTAAGACATCGGCGCGCCTGCGCCTCGAAAACACGCTCGACCAACTGCTCGTCATCGAGCAAACTGTCGGCCGTGCGCATCCAGGGCTCCCAGAGATCGTCTACTTCTTCGGCCAAAACTCCCGTCCATAACGACGGCTGGAGGTGATGAGTGCGGACCATAAAACAAAAGTAGTTAGCGGCTGTGGTCGATGTGCCGGCGGAGGTCCGCGCGGAAGAGATCGTGATCACACAGGGCGACCGGCGTTACCGGGTACGCGGTCTTGCGAAGAATCTCAGCTACGATCTGCTGAAGGTCAATCTTCTGGGTTCACGTGCCGACGGGTTCCACGTCGACACACTGGATCTCTACTCGGCACGTCAACGCACGGTGTTCATCAAACAGGCCGCAATCGAGATGGGCGTGAAGGAAGACGTCATCCGTCACGATATCGGGCGCGTGCTGCTGAAGCTCGAAGAACTGCAGGATGCGGCGATCCGCCAGGCGCTCGAACCGAAGCAGCCGGAGATCGCGATGAGCGACGACGAGCGCGATGCGGCGCTCGAGTTGCTGCGCGATCCGAAGCTGCTCGATCGTATCCTTGCCGACTTCGAGCGCTGCGGCGTGGTGGGCGAAGAGACTAACAAGCTGGCCGGTTACATTGCGACGGTTTCACGCCACCTGGAAGCGCCGCTGGCGGTGATTCTGCAATCGAGCTCGGCGGCCGGCAAGAGCTCGCTGATGGAATCGATTCTGGCTTTCCTTCCGGAAGAACACCGCGTGCAGTACTCGGCCATGACGGGCCAGTCGCTGTTCTACATGGGCGAAAGGGATCTGAAGAACAAAGTGCGTATTCCGGGGCATGTGAATAGGGGATTCCGGAGCCATGTGAATAGAGATTCCGGGACGATGGGAATAACGATTCCGGGAGGAAGTGAATAAAATCGCCACCCGGACCGGAATCGTTATTCACATGCCCGGAATGGATTTCTGAAAAGAGCTTAATCTGAGCGGTTGGCGCTGGACAACGGCGGGCGTCAGTTGTCTCCACTGGAAGGTGGAGGGAACTGAGTGTCCCAGAAACGGCTGTCCATGCGAAAAATCAGAGAAGTCCTGCGTCTGCGATTCGGCCTGAGCCTTGGTCAGGAAGAGATTGCCCGGAGCTGTTCCATCGCTCAGGCGACCGTTCACCGATATCTGGAAAGAGCGACCACGGCAGGCCTGACCTGGCCACTGCCGGACGAGGTCGACGATCAGCGCCTCAATGAGCTGCTGTTCCCTACGCGGGCGGTGTATCCGCCTGCAACCCCGCGCCCCGGCCTGGATTTCGCCGACGTTCACCGTCAGCTGCAGAAAAACAAACATGTCACCCTGCAACTGCTGTGGGAAGAGTACCGCGAGACTCAGCCGGGCGGCTACAGATACAGCCGTTTTTGCGAACTGTATCGGCGATGGAGCCGGAATCAGGATGTCGTCCTGCGGCAGGACCACAAGGCAGGCGAGAAGCTGTTCGTCGACTGGGCCGGGCCCACGATTGCCGTTCACGACAACAAAACCGGCGAGGTGGCGCCGGCTTCGCTTTTCGTCGCCGTGCTCGGCGCCAGCACTTATACCTTCGCGCGCGCCGCACTGGGCCAGCATCTGGCCAATTGGATCGACTGCCACGTCCGCGCTTTCGATTACTTCCACGGCGTTCCCAAACTCATCGTTCCCGATTTTGTTCCGGGGAACAAAATCGGGATTTTGTGGCGGCTTGCGTTATGTGGCCCCGGAGTAAAGGGCTCAGACCGGTCAGGGCGGAACGCGTGGATGACGGAACATAATCCTCACAGTGAATCGAGCCATTTCAACAGATCTGCGTCTTGGCGCCATCCGGCGGCCGGGCGGCATTCCACCGAGAGATCAACTGGCGGGGCGCATGTGGCGACAGCGGCCTGCTTTGTGCGCAACGTGATTTCAGCGTAACGATTGGTGGTGTCGAGGCTCACATGGCCAAGCCATGCTCGAATGACATTGACCTCCACGCCGGCTTCCAGAAGGTGGACAGCCGCGCTATGTCTAAAGGCGTGCGGAAACAAGCCGGCTCTGCGTTTCGTCCAAAGCACTGCACTTCAGCGAGGCTGTATGCCGCCTTACGATCTTGTATATTCCGAATCGTGTGAGCGGCTTCCGCTGCTGAGACAGGAAAACCGGCGCGGCTTTCCCGGTTTGCGTGGCGCTTACCAGTAGCTTCAACAGTTCCGCAGTTTGAGGCCAGATGGGACAACTGCGCCACTTGTCCCCTTTTCCATGGAGCCGGACACGGTAAGGTTCACTGAGGTCCACATCCGAAAGCCGAACATCAGCGGCCTCCTGAACGCGCGCGCCGGTGTTGTAGAGGAACATCAGGAGCGCGCGGTCCCGCAACGCCAAAGCGCCGCTTCTGGGTAACGTCTGAAACAGCGTGTCGATCTCATCGCGCTCCAGATAGACTGTCCTGCGTGCCTGAACACGTTTGGTGGGAATGGCTTCCACTCTTTGCGCTTCAGCCAGCATCTCTGGGTGGTGAACGGCGAGATACCGGTAGAACGTGCGCAACGCCGCGAGACGCTGATTTCTGGTATGCGCCTGATTCCTTCGCTTTTCCTCAATCATTCGCAAAAAATCCAGCACCCGTTCAAACGCGAGATCGCTGAGCGCGAGGCGCGTCACGGGTCTACGGCAAAGGCTCGCAACATGGATCAGAAACAGCTTCAGCGTATCCCGGTAGCTCCTGATCGAACCTGGACGGAGCCCCTTCTGGAGCTTGAGATGATCTTCAAAATAGGCGAATACGACCTGGCCGAGGTTGCCTGTCATCGATCGCCTCCGGTCGGTGCAAAGGCACGGAAACGTCTGTCGGCCTCCCGCAGCAGTTCGTCGGTTATGGTCAGGTAGACCGCTGTGGAATTGGGGTCCACATGACCCAGGAACGTGGACAGCTGGATCAGCCGGCAGTTCGGGTCGATGCCCTGGCGGTACCAGCGCAGCAGGGTGCCAACGGCAAAGGCGTGCCGAAGGTCATGCAGTCGGGGCGGAGACACGCCCGGCGGCAGGCGCAGGCCGAGTTCGGGAACGAGCGCGTGAAACGTCTGGCTGACTGTCTCCGGACATATACAGCCGCGTTTCGTAAACGAAAACAATGCTCTATCGGCTTCACGCGCCTCGCCATGACATTCCTCTATGTAGCCTTGGAGGCGCGCCGCCAGCCTGGGTCCCAGCGGCACCAGCCGGCTCTTACTGAATTTCGTCTCGCGAATCAACAGTGTGTCGCGGTGGAAATCGACATCCCCCAGTTTCAGTCTGACCGCTTCGCCAACGCGTAGTCCAAGGCCGTACAGCAAGGCGAAAATCGTCTCATAGGTCCGCGCTCTATGGGGCGCTCGAGACCGATCGGGGAGTGTGCCTGCTACTTCCAACAGACGTCTGGCGTCGCTGAGGTCGAAGAGATAGGGAATACGCTTGCCCGTATCACGGCGTCGTGCAGAGACTACAGGATTGCTCGCGGTGAGCCGTTGCACCACGGCCCAGTCGAAGAAGCGATGGAGTACACCGAGCAGGTGGTTGTAACTGCGGGGCCGCGGCCGCGGTCGTGATTGCAGGAAACGCTCAATCAGGATGCTGTCAATGGAATTCCATCCGGTGGCGGCGTGTTCGCAGAGATACCGGTCGAAGAGTCGCAGGGCGGCGGCTTCCGGCCGGTATTTACGGTTCAGGGCTCGCTTGTACTCCACAAATCGGCGGATCGGCTCCGCCAATGCACTATGAAAATCCGCAACGTTCATAGTTCCTCCCCGTTGCCCATGGCGACCTCTCGCAGAGCAGCGATGGCAACCTTCGAGTAAATCTCCGTCGACTGTGGAGAGCGGTGGCCGACGTAATCCCCAATGGTTTTGAGTGGGAACTCGGCGTCAATCAGTCTCTGGACACACGTATGGCGCAACGTGTGCGCACCAGGTCGGTGTACCTGCACGCCTGCTTTGCGAAGGTAGAGCGCCACAGTGGCGGAGATAGCGCCATTACTGATTGGCGCGCGCGGGGCAAGCGCCCGAAAGAATACGTGGCGATCCTCAGTTTGCGGCCTGCCGCAACGGAGGTACGCGATCAATGCTTCAGCCACTACGCTGGCGAGCGGATAAGCCGTCCAATGCCCGGCCTTGCGCTCCGGGATCTGGAGCCGCTCGCGTTTCCAATCGATGTCATCGAGAGTGAGTTTGGCGACCTCGTGGGCGCGCAGACCGTAAGTCACCAGCAGAAGAAGAATGGCGTAATCGCGCCGCCCCCGGGCGGTGCGCCGATCCACTGTTTCCAGCATGCGGCGCACCTCGTCCCAGGTGATGGACCGTGGCACATCGGCCAGGCGGAATACCTGCGGCATTTCGACGGCGCCGCTCAGATCTTCGGCGATCACCCGCTGGCGGTGACAGAACCGGAGAAATACACGAATCATCCCGCATAGGTCCCGCTTGCCCGTACGCGCCAACTTCGGTGCAGTGTCGACAACAAAGGATGCCAGCAGCGCTGGAGACAGCTCAGTCAGCGAGGAGACTCCCAATCGCCTGAGGTAATCCCCGAATCCATGCAGACAGTGGACATAGTGATAAATGGTGGCGTCACGGAGCCCTCGTTCTTCCCGGAGGTACTTGAGGAATCCCGGTGCCTGGTCCTCGAATGGGAACGTCTTGCACTTGCGGGCGGCGGTAACGCGGCCTTCCAGCGCCAACAGCAACATCTGGCGGACCGGATTCCGCGCCTCATCAGCGATCTTGCTCAGCGCCTCCGGTGTCCGGCGGTTTGTTTCATGGGCGGCCAGCCAATATGACGCAAAACTCTCGATCTGTGTCACCGCTGATTTGAGATCAGTGCAGCCGTGCTGCTTTGCAAACTCTGCAAACCGACACAGCATCGGTACTCGTCTATAAACATTCCGGATGGCGTAACCCTGCAAATCCATCCATTCGACGTAGCGTTCGATCTCCGGAGCCAACCAGCTTGCGCGGATGCGATCGACCGTTGACGGCTTGACGAAATAGCGTTCGAGCATGACAACCTCCGTTCGGAAATCCCGAACGGAAGTCCATCATGCTACGAAGCCTCACCGTTATGTGCCCGGTTATCGCCTGCCGCGCCCATTCTGTGCAGTGCCGGCCAGCCGCAGACCACATAACGCAAGCCGCCACAAAATCCCGACAACCCGCGCACTGGGGTCGATCGCGCCTGTCGTTATGAGCCGGATCTCAACCGCACTTACCACGAGATGTCGGCGCACTATGGCACCGCGGTCATGCCGGCGCGCCCGTATAAGCCGAGGGATAAGGCCAAAGTTGAAAATGCAGTTCTCCTGGTTGAGCGCTGGATACTGGCGGCCCTGCGTCATCAGAAGTTTTTCTCGCTCGCGGAACTGAACGAATCCATTGAAGGGCTGCTGGAACGGCTCAATAACCGGCCATTCCGCAAGCGCGATGGTACACGCGCTTCGCTGTTTGCCGCTCTCGACCTCCCGGCGCTCCAACCGTTGCCTGCACAACGCTATGTCACCGCGGACTGGAAAACGGTCCGGGCCTCAATCGATTATCACGTCGAGATCGAGCGTCATTATTACAGCGTTCCCTATCAGCTTGCGGGCCAGCAACTGGAAGCGCGCTTCACTTCCGCTATAGTCGAGATCTTTCATTCGGGTAAGCGCATTGCCTCGCATCTCCGCAGTTTCTCGCCGTATCGACACACCACGGTTAAGGAGCACATGCCGAAGAGCCATCAGGCACATCTCGAATGGACGCCGTCACGGCTGATTCACTGGGCCGAAACCGTGGGTGAGGCCACCGCACAAGTCGTTCAGACCGTGCTGGAGCAGAAGCCCCATCCCGAGATGGGCTATCGCGCCTGCATGGGAATCATCAGTCTCGGCAAGACCTACTCCAACCAGAGGCTCGAAGCTGCCAGCAGGCGGGCTCTCGAACTCGGGGCCTGCTCGTATCAAAGCCTGAAGTCGATCCTGCAGCGCTCGCTCGATCGTCAGACCACGCTCCCGCTGGAACCGGAAAGAACCGGCCCCCGACATGAAAACGTTCGCGGCGCTCATTATTACGATCCGCCGACCCCTCTCCTGCAGTAAATCAAACCCCGAAGGAAAAAAACATGTTGAATCAGCCGACCATCGAGAAGCTGCACGCCATGAAACTGTACGGAATGGCCGAGGCCTTCCGCGCTCACCTGGAAACCCCTGACACAAGCCAGCTCGGATTCGAAGAGCGTTTTGGCCTGCTCGTCGATCAGCAGTGGTTATGGAAAGAGAATCGCGCGCTGTCGCGCCGTCTTCAGTCCGCCCGTCTGAAGGAGCGCGGCGTTATTGAAGACATTGATTACCAGCACCCGCGCCATCTTGACCGCAAGCTGATGCGAACCCTGTCCGGGAGCGAATGGGTTCGCCAGCACCAGAACGTTCTGCTGCTCGGCGCCACCGGTCTCGGGAAAAGCTGGCTGGCCTGCGCACTGGCGCACAAAGCCTGCCGTGACGGTTTCTCCGTCCTGCATAAAAGAATGACCGAGTTGTTCCGCGATCTTGCGGTCGCGCACGCCGACGGCAGCATTGGCCGGGTGCTGCTGAAACTCGCACGCATCGACGTGCTCGTCCTCGACGACTTCGCGATGGCTCCGCTGAAAGACAACGAGCGCCGCGACTTCCTCGAAATCTGCGATGACCGATATCAGCGTCGCTCCATGATCCTGACCTCCCAGGTGCCCGTCGCGCACTGGCACGAACAGATCGGCGATCCCACCATAGCCGACAGCATTCTCGATCGCGTCGTCCACAGTGCTTACCGCATTGAACTCCAGGGAGAGTCGATCCGGAAGAAACTCCGGAAGCCCGTCGGAGAAGACTCCCAATGAGCGCCGCGCCGCAGTTCCGACTCAAGAAACCCACGGGATGGTTCGCTGCCGGACATGAGGTCGATGACGCGCTCAGCTTACTTTCCGATGGCGCGTTCCGGCTGTTTATGTGGCTCTGTCTTCACGCCGACCGCAGCCGCGGTTCCATCCGCGCGACCCCATCGGGACTGGTGCGAACCACGGGGCGGAGCCAGGAACAGATTGCCTCAGCTCTCGACGAACTCGTCCGCAAACGCATCTGCATCCTCTATATAGATGAAGTGATCGAGATCGCCGACCGCTTCTGGCCCTACCGCCGCGCTGCCGCAGCCGCTACAGGTCGGGCCAGCTATGTCGGCAGAGTTCGCCGCACATTCCTGGAGAGGCGTTGTGTCCAGAGTACATTCACGCACGCCGACGAGCAGTTTGCAGCCGAACTTCACCAGATGGGCGTTCCTGTAACCGATGTCGAGCGCGCTATTCTGCTCGGCAGTCTGCGCAAGTATGCCGCCATCGTTAACAACAGCGGTGGAACTCCGATCACCAGCCTGCACTACTTTCGGAATCTGCTCAATGAAGCAGGGAAGAACATCTCGCCGGACTACTGGACCTACGTCGCTCAAAAGGTCCGGACCTTTGAACAACGCTGGGGCGGGTTCGAAGCCAGCGGAGAGACGAAATAATGCTGCTTCCGGTTCTCCGATCCCTCATCCGGGCACTGCCGCTTGACGCATGTGAATAATTTCAGGCATCATTGCAAGTGCCAGCGTCACTCGCTCCGACTTTATTCTCATCGCGTCGGAATCGTCCATTCACATCGCCGGAATACGCAACAAAGTCCTCGCCATCGCCGAAGAGGAAGGAGTTTCGCGCGCGGCTTATGCGCTGAAGCTGCTGCAGACGGAAGGCGTGCTGACGATCGCTTCGACGGGCAAAGATCCGGCGACGGGCGACTGATGACGCATCAGTACCGCGTGGAAGGTCCGGTGATGATCTTCCTGACGACGACGGCGATCGATCTGGATGAGGAGCTGCTCAACCGCTGCCTGGTGCTGACCGTCAATGAAGACCGCGGCAGACGCAGGCCATTCACCGGCTGCAGCGT
The DNA here is from genome assembly GCA_963718155.1 of Terriglobia bacterium. Classification (GTDB taxonomy): domain Bacteria; phylum Acidobacteriota; class Terriglobia; order Bryobacterales; family Bryobacteraceae; genus BOG-234. The sequence continues at coordinate 124,198 of CAVQYP010000022.1, forward strand.
GAGCAACAGACGATCGAAGGCCTGCTGGCGCGGCAGGAGCGGGCGAAGATCATCTACCTGCACCGCAACGCGCAACGGCTGCTGCACCGTTGTTCGTGGCCAATCCGTATGCGCGCGAGCTGACGTTTCTCGACAGCCAGACGCGCACGCGCCGCGATCACACGAAGTATCTGACGCTGATCCGCGCGATCGCGCTGCTGCATCAGCATCAGCGGCCGGCGAAGAGCGCCGGCGGCATCTCTTACATCGAGGTCGACGCATCGGATATCGAGACGGCGAACCGGCTGGCGCATGAGGTGCTCGGCCGTTCGCTCGACGAGCTGCCGCCGCAGACGCGCAAGCTGCTGTTGCTGATCGAGGAGATGGTGCGGACGGAATGCGAGCGGCTGAAGGTGGAACGCGCGGACTTCCGCTTCTCGCGCCGCGACGTGCGCGCGTATACGGGCTGGGGCGATACGCAGCTGAAGGTGCATCTGCATCGTCTCGAGGAGCTCGAGTATCTGCTGGTGCATCGCGGCGGCCGGGGCCAGAGCTTCGTCTATGAGCTGCTGTTCGAAAGCGCCGGCAGCGATTCGAAGCCGTGTTTCCCGGCCTCATTGATGTGGCGCGGTTAACGTACGACGAAAAGAAGTCGGGGCCGAAGGCGAGAAGGCGGCCCTCGGTCGGGCTCAGGTCGGGGGGATGTCGGCGCGTGGGCGGGTGGCGTCGGAAGCGATGTTTACAGGCGTGGGAATGCATTATGCCGCGGCGGAGCGTAAAAGCACGTTACCGGCGCCAGCGCTTCCCGGTGACCGTATGCATGCTCTGCTGGACCAGTATCTGGTCTGGATGGGTGCGCAGAACTTCTCTTCGGATACCGTCGTCACGCATCGCACCACGCTGCGGCTACTTCCTCGAATGGTGCCGTGAGCGCGGGCTCGACGACGTCACGGAGATCACGCGGCCGGTGCTGGAACGCTATCAGCGGTCGCTGTATCAGTACCGCAAAAAGAACGGCGAGCCGTTGACCTTCCGCACGCAGAACACGCGGCTGCGCTCGGTCAAGGGCTGGTTCCGCTGGCTGGCGCGGCAGAATCATCTGCTGCACAATCCGGCTTCGGAGCTGATCCTGCCGCGGCTGGAGAACCGGCTGCCGAAGTACATCCTCAATGCGGAGGAAGCGGAGACGGTGCTGCAGCAGCCCGACATGCACACGACTCGAAGGCCTGCGCGATCGCGCGATTCTCGAAACGTTTTACTCGACCGGCATGCGGCGGCTGGAAGTGGCGAATCTGAAGCTTTACGACATCGACCGCGAGCGCGGCACGGTGATGATCCGGCAGGGCAAGGGGAAGAAGGACCGGCACATTCCGATCGGCGAGCGCGCGCTGGCGCTGGATCGCGAAGTACGTCAGCGAGGCGCGGCCGGATCTGCTCGCGGCGGCCGACGACGGCACGGTGTTTCTGGATCCGATGGGCGAGCCGTTCGACCGCGTGTATCTGACGTCGGTGGTGCGCGGCTACATCCGCAAAGCGAAGATCGGCAAGACGGGCGGCTGCCATCTGTTCCGCCACACGGTGGCGACGCTGATGCTGGAGAACGGCGCCGACATCCGGGTGATTCAGGAGACTGCTCGGACACGCGAAGCTGACGACCACGGAGCTTTATACGCGAGTGTCGATCAATCTGCTCAAGCAGGTGTACCTGGCCACGCATCCGGGCGCCAGTCTGAACCGGTCGGCTCCGGCGAAATCTGCAGCCGCGGCGGAGCTGATAGCCGAGCTCGATGCGGAAGCGGAAGAAGACGACGTATGATCGAAACAAGGCCTGTGAACATGACAGTTCGCGAGAATGTGCACCAGATCGTCGACGCGCTGCCGGAGGAGCGTCTGGAAGACGTGCTGGACTATCTGGCGGAGTTGAGCGAGCCGGATGAACTGAGCGCCGAGACGCGCGCGGCGATCGAAGAGGGCCTCGACAACATTCGCCACGGCCGCACGATCACGCTGGAAGAATACCGGCGGACGCGCGGTCTGTGAGGGTGGTCTGCGTTCATGTTCAGGGGCCGGCTCAGGCGTGGCGATTAAACCGGCATGAAGTATGAAATCCGGCTTTCTCACCGCGCGGAGCGGGATCTCGACCGGCTCGATAAACCAACACAGAGACGCATCCTGCGGCGGCTGGAGCAACTGGCGCAGGATCCGTACGACCCGCGTATCTCGGCGCCGTTAAAGGGCGCGGGCGATCTGCGGAAGTCGCGCGTCGGCGCGTGACGGATCATCTGTCAGATTGCGGAAGAGCCGAAGATCGTCTTCGTGGTGATGATCGAGCGGCGCGGGCAGGTTTACCAGCGCATCTGATGCGCCGACCGGCCCGCTGGCCGCTCGCAGACGTCACGGACTACTGGTCCCCGCCATCGGTCTGTCATCGAGCACGGCCTCTGGCCAGGCCCCCTTTCCCTCATAACCAGATTGCCTTTCTGCGGCGGTCCGGAGCGGTCAAGGGCGCACGTTCCTGGCGGCGCCAGCGAACCCTTGACGGGTCCGGAGCGCCGCGGCACGATCTCAGCCGAGGGAAAGGGGGCCGTACCCTACCGCGCGCCAGCGCGGCATCCAGAAGCTTTCCCTGAACATCGCCACAATGGCCGGAGTGACGCTGGCGGACCATGGCTCTGACTCAGTTCTTTCTTTAGCCGCCTCGACGTGTTTGCCGGAAATTCGCATCCGGGGTTCCAACCTCGAAAAACAGGACCGCGCCGGGGCCTTAAACCGCCTAAGCTCAACCGCGCGATGGGGTTCCGCGTATCGTTGCGACGGAACCGCGTCAGTTTCACTAGATCAGCGATTCTTCGCTTCCACGTACGGTAACTTCACAACTCCCGACCCGTCGATGAACAACGTCGACTACAAGAATCCGGTGAGCTGGAATGCGTATGCATATACGAACGGTGACGCGATCAAATCGGACGATCCAACCGGCCTCGATTCGACGCCTACGTGCGGGAGCTCGGCGTTCTCTTTCAATGGTGAATACCAGGGGACCATCGCGCAGATTATGGCTGGGACTTCTGATCAGGCCATTCTGGCGGGCGCGATGTATACCGAATCGGGGCATGGCGCGAAGGTAGATGTAACCGACGAAGAATACGCTATCGGCGCGGTGATCATGAACCGATGGGAGTTTGTTAACAAGAACTGGTATTTGTCAGCCTCGACGAGTGGTCCATCGCTCAACGTATCGAGTTGGGGGACACGCGGCGACAGCATAGCCTCGATCATTGAGAACCCGAGTCAATTTGCGATTTACACCAATGGTCCGAAGGGTCCGGTGATGTCTGCCAGCGCGCAAAAAAATCTGAATTCCGCAATCAGTTCCAGCGCCACCAGCTCGGGCTGCGAGGATCTCGCGTGGGCGCTTACCCTGTCGTACGGAATGTGGCGAGAACGAAACGACGGTAACCCTCTCTATCTCTACAATGGCTTGGTACTTACTGGCTTCAACTCATTCGATCCGCCGCAGTCTTCGGCATCCTGAACAAGAGCGCAGGAAGCTTCGGCGACGCGAATACGTTTTATGGCGTCCCGGACAGCTACGTAAGTGAGACACCGATAGTGCCAATAAGGCGGCCAAGGCCGCCACGGAGACCGCAATGACGTGGTCACTTCGCCTAGAACGCCGCATTCTGCCCTTTGCCTGGTTGTTTTTGGCAGGTTGTGCGTGGTCGCAGTCCCATTCCGGCGCGCTGCCTCGGTTCGAAGACTATCCTGTAACAGAATTCTTCACGCGCGAGCCTGTGGCGCCGAAACTTGTGACGCCTCAGGACCAAAGCTATGCGGATCAAATTCGTGATGGTGTTGAGAATGGATTCGGAGTTCTCCGTGACCACAAGGAACAAAAGGGAACAAACTTCGCGGGGAATCTGATCGTGATCCAGTGGGGCTGCGGTTCACCCTGTCTGCGGATGGCGGTTGGCGGATGCTCGCACCGGCGAAGTGTACTATCCGCCGATCTCATCTGAAGGCATCGGCAAACAGAGGTTTGACTTACCAATTCTTGCCCTGATCAATCCGTTTCTCAAAATCCGGAGATTCAGTTTCGGCTCAACAGCAGCTTGATGGTTATCCGGGCTACGCCGAACTCGAGCCAGCCAGGCAGCCACCCTTCGTACACGTTCTATTTCCAGTGGCGGGAGAACGGATGGACGCTCCTTCGCAAAATTCCACTCGCGAAACCGGTAACCCTCTATTACTACTGGGTCATAAACTATTGGAGCCGTTGAAGATAGCGCGACGGCATGTTTAATCTGGTCGTAGATGAGTGTTGTCGAGGCGCAGATTACAGACCGTGAAGAGATTTACCGGCTGGTGTGGAGGGCTGTAGCGAACAAACAGCCGATCGAGGCCGGTTATCAGGGGCGATCCAGATTGTTCTGTCCACACCGACTGGGGCGGAACCGTGAAGGACGAGCTGCGCGCGCTCTGTTATCAGTACGGCGGCGATAGCCAGAGCGGTCGCAGCCAGTGGGTTCGCCGGCGAACTGGCGTTGTATCAGATCGAGAACCTCAGCCGGGTGAAGTTACTGCAAGATCACTGGCGTACAGCGCCGATGATTCGCACCCGGCCTCCCATGGGCATCGCTGATTACGATGCCGAGGATCACCTGAACGCGATCCACAGAACGGACTTTAAGGGAGTTGCGCCCGCAATAGGCGGGCAAGGGTGATTCCATAGTTGAGATTGAGGTCGGATAGAGTCGTTCGCGACGGAGCTGCGATCGCGGGTGCGGAAGTCCGACACTGGCCCGGAGGCAATGATTCCAGTATTACCGACACGGGCAGAGGGGGAAAAACGGTCCGCTCGGCCACGAGGAACCCATAAGCTGCGACGGACAGCGTGGCATGGTGGTGAAAACCGCGCCAGTTACAGGCCTTCAAAATGTCCCAGCCCTAATTCTTGTTTCAGCTCCTGTAATCCCGTTCAACGATCCAGCGGTGTTTGGAGATTTTGACCAGAGCTTCGATCTTAGGGCCTGTCAGGAAATTAGTAGAACAAGTTAAAGCGATTATGTTTTATACTCGTGGATATGAGCCACGAGGACGTCGGGCTGCGATTTCGTTCCTTGTCAGTCTTTCTGGATGAGCGAATGCGGCGACTGGTGGCAGCTGCGGAGAGCGCGGCGATTGGATATGGGGGCGTCTCAGTGGTCGCGCGGGCTACAGGCGTGTCACGCAGGGCGATCACTGAAGGAATGAAGGAACTGAGTCGGCCGAAGGCGTCGCGTGAGGCTGGGCCGGCGCAGTTTCGGGTTCGGCGCAAGGGCGCAGGTCGAAAACGAGCCGTCGATAAGGATCCCGACCTTCGCCAGGACCTGGACCGGCTGGTGGATCCTGCGACGCGAGGAGATCCGGAATCTCCCCTTCGCTGGACCTGCAAGAGCGTACGCGTGCTGGCGGAGGAACTCCAACGCGAGGGCCATGCGGTCAGTTATCAAACCGTGGCGGAACTGCTTCGCGAGATGGATTACAGTTTGCAGGCCAATCAAAAGAAGTTGGAAGGGAGCCAGCACGCGGATCGGAATCAACAGTTTGAATACATCAACCGTAAGGCGCAGCGTTATCTGAGACAGGGCGAGCCGGTGATTTCGGTCGACACGAAAAAGAAGGAACTGGTGGGTGATTTCAAGAATCCGGGACGCGAGTGGCACCCGCAAGGCAAACCTGAGCAGGTGCGGGTTCACGACTTCGAAATCCGCCAGCCGGAAAATGGCAAGGTGGCTCCCTATGGTGTCTACGACCTCGGCCGCAACGCGGGGTGGGTCAGCGTGGGAGTGGATCACGACACGGCGGAGTTTGCCGTAGAGAGCATACGCCGCTGGTGGCGATGGATGGGCCGTCGCAGTTATTTACAAGCCAAGCGCCTGTTAATTACCGCCGATTCGGGTGGCAGTAATGGTGCGCGGGTACGGCTCTGGAAATGGGAACTGCAACAACTGGCTGACGAAACCGGCCTGGAAATCTCGGTCTGCCACTTCCCGCCGGGGACCAGCAAATGGAACAAGATAGAACACCGTCTGTTCTCTTTCATCAGCCAGAACTGGCGCGGCAAACCGCTGATCAGTCATCAGGTCATCATCGACCTGATCGCGGCCACCACTACGAAGACGGGACTGACTGTCAAAAGCAAAATTGACACCAACATCTACGAGCCGGGACTCAAAGTGTCCGATCAGCAGATGGCCGAACTCCAACTTCGGAGAGAGAAGTTCCATGGCGACTGGAACTATAAACTCTTACCCCGAAGTTGAATCAGTTATTTTCTGACAGGCCCTTAGTGCCGGATGGCAGCGTCGATATCCAATACTTAACGGTTCTGCCTCTCCTCGCGGCCATTCGATCAGTAACCATTCCTCCGCGTGAGGTTCCGCTCTTCCTCATCCCGGTGAGCCGGGCGCACTCGAACAGCCGCAAAGCGGGATTGCAGTTTCCGGTCCACACCTTCACGCCATGCGATTTCCCGGAAGGCGCCGGCGGGGAGGCTCATAGCCAACTGCTTTACCGAGACGGGTTGATGGTCCGGCGTCCGCTGCAGCAGACGCGGAGGCCGCCCCATTGTTCCGCGTGGCCTGGCTGGTAAAGGCTGTTTGCCAGGCGCCCAGACCGTCGTCGAGCTTTGCACGCCCACTGTCAGCGCCGGTGAGAAACGTCCGCAATTCCGCCGGTTTTGTCGCTGAGCCATTGGCGGGGATGCGGTAGGCACTCTACAGCAGTTTCTAAATTCTCCGTGGGCGCCAGTCACGCCTGCGGAATGAGACAACGCCCGTATGGGTGAACGGCGTTGCCGCTACTGCCAGCAGGTCTTCCAGCCTATCGAAGTTCCAGCCCCGCCAGGCAGTCTGCGGCGGAGCCGAGTGCCAGCGAAAGCGCCGCACTGATTATCACCGGAACAAAATCGCCGCCGATCCCGAATACCGCGAGGTGTGCCGGGACAGTCCGCGAAAATGGCGCGCCCGCAATCCCGATTACTGGAAGCATTACCGGGAGAAGCACCCCGCATGCCGCCGAACACAACCGCCAGCAGCAGAAGCTCCGGGACCGCAAGCGACGGCTGCTGCGATCTTGCAAACAACACCTCAGCTCTGGACCTAAAGCATTCCGCTGCAGAGGTTTGGCTGGTCGGCGCCGGCGCGGCCGATCTTGCAAACAACAACTCAGCTTCCGCGCAAGTCTGGGTGATTGAAGCACTTCCGTCTCGCCCGCCTCCCGCGCCGCCGTCTTGCAAACAACATCCTTCTGGTCTGGCTGCCGCATCCTGCTGCATAAAGAAGCAAGGCCATGCTGACGACCGAACAGATCAACGACCTGCACCGGCTCTACTGGTCCGAGCACTGGCCCATCCGCAAGATCGAACGCCATCTCAACATGTGGCTGGAAAACAATCCGGAAATATCTCGATGCGCCGGCGCAGGGACCAGCTGCATGCGGAGTCGTTCCAGCAAGCTCGATCCTTTCAAAGGCAATATCGCCGAATGGCTGGAGAAGGACCCGAAGGTCACCGCCGCCGTCATCGAACAGAGGCTGCGTCCCCTCGGCTATTCCGGCGGTCACGAGCATTCTCCAGGAGTATGTGCGGCAAAGTGCGCCCGCAACTGCGCGCCACGCCGCGCCTTCGTGCGCATGGAACCGCTGGCCGGCGAACGATTCGAGGTCGACTGGGGCCACTTCGGCGCGCTCAACTACTCGGGCGACACGCGCAAGCTCTACGCTTTCGCCCTGGTCGATGCGCACAGCCGGATGCTGTATGTCGAGTTCACGCACAGCCAGAGCTTTCGAGACCTTCGCCCGTTGTCACATCCATGCCTTCACCGCGCTGGGTGGCGTCGCACGCGAGATCGCCTACGACAATCTGGCCACCGCCGTCGCCGAACATGATGGTCGCCTGGTCCGCTTTCTTCCGCGCTTCCTCGGCTTCGCCCGCGAATACAACTTCTTTCCCGCATGCCTGCAATCCGGCCAGCGGCTGGGAAAAAGGAAAAGTCGAACGCGCCATCGGATATCTCCGCCAGAACTTCTGGCCGCTGCGCGAGTTCACCGATCTGCACGATGTGAACCGGCAGGTGCGGCAGTGGCTGGCCGAAGTCGCCAATCAACGCCTGCATCGCGAGACCCGCGAGCGTCCGCTGGATCGCTTCCAGCCGGAAGCACTGCGTCCGTTGCCGGTCATTCCTTACGATTACCGCGACTCCACTGAAGCGCTGGTCCACAAAGATCTGCGGCTGCAGTTCGACGGCAATCGTTACTGCGTGCCCCACCGCTATGTCGGCCGGCGTCTCACCGTCAAAGCCGATTCCAGCTCCGTCACCATTTACGATCGCGTCGAAGAGGTCGTCAGCTATGCCGCGTTCGTGGCGGCGCGGCCAGACCTTCGGCGCCGAACGCTTCGAGAAGCTGCTCGCCGAAGAACGGCCCGCGGCACGACGCTCGCAGGCGCAACAGCGATTGCTCGATTCGCTCGAGGGCGTGTGTTCGCGATCGCACCGTGGAAGCCTATCTCCGCGACATGGCCGACACGGATCGTTCGCTGGGTCGTCAGATCTCGGAACTGCTGGAACTGATCCGGCAATACGGCCCGGAGGACGTGGCCGGCGCCATCGAAAAAGCCGCCGCGGCCCGCGCTTTCGGCGCCGATTACGTTGCCAACATCCTGCGCCAGCAGCGGTCGCCGCGCCGACCGCAGCCACCGCTTCGGCTGCGCGATCCGCAGCTGAACGAACTCGCCACCGATCCCATCTCTCTGCTGGAATACGACGCTTTCATTCTCGAATCCGGAAAGGAATCCGATGACTCCCCTCGAACAGAAACTGCAGCAACTGAATCTGAGAGCGATGAGCCGCCAGATCGAGGCGACGATCGCTGACGCCGCCGCGCGCAATCTCAGCGTCTCGGCCACTCTCGAACTGCTCGCCGATATGGAACTGGAATCGCGCCAGCGGCCGCGCCATCGAACGCCGCTTCAAGTGCTCGCGCCTGCAGTCGCAGCCCAGCATCGACGCCTTTCACTTCCACCATCACAAGAGCCGCGTGCAGGCCAAGAACCGCATCCTGCGTCTGCTCGATCTCACCTTTCTGCGACAGGGCACCAACCTGGTGCTGATCGGCAATCCCGGCGTGGGCAAGACATTCCTCGCCCGCGTCTTCGGATGGAAAGCCTGCCAGGCCAATCAGCGCGTCCTGTTCACCACCGCCATGGACATGCTGAATCATCTGCTGGCTTCGCAGGTCGATCACTCGCTGGTGCGCAAGCTGAAGACCTACACCGAGCCGACGCTGTTGATCGTTGACGAACTCGGTTACCTGTCGCTCGATCAGCAGACGTCGAACCTCTTCTATCAGGTCATCTCGACGCGCCACAGTCAGAAGCGGTCAACCATCATCACGACCAACACACCGTTCTCCGACTGGGGCAACATCCTCTTCAATACGACCATCGCCACCGCCATCGCCGACCGGCTGGTCGAGAACTCCGAAATCTTCCTGCTGGGCGGCGACAGTCTGCGCAAGGCCAGCAGGAACTCCAGCTCCGCCGGAAGAGTAGTTCGCTCCGGCTCCGATCATGCGCCGCTCTGTGCGATAACCCGGCGGAGGAGTCCGCCGGGTGAACCCCTCAACGGCGCTGCCAATGGGCGGAGGGCTTTCAGGCTCTCCGCTTCTGGTTCCCTCCATGTTCAACTTCAGCGCCAATCATCTGTTCCTGCTCTCGCGGACGGAGTACCCGTCGTGCGCGGTGTTCCTGTTGCGGGACCTCGACACGCAGCGCGTTTACCGGCTCTATGACTTCACCAAAGCCCAGCTCATCCGGCCCGACGTGGCCTACTGCGTAGCGGGCAAGGTCAACAGCGCCGACAAACTCTACCTCGTGATCGAATCGGTCCGGCCGGACACCAAACACGCGCGGTCCTCCACTGTTCCTGCTCCTGCTGACGGCGCGGGAGGGTCGCCTATCGGCTGACACCACCGTGCTTTACCCGCTCCTCGGCTATCGTCGCCGCTGACGTCTTCTCCGGCGCTGCGCATTCGTGCGCGCCAGCTACAAAACCGGCGCTCTCCATAACGTCAAAACCGGCGCTTCTGCGGTTGTTTTAGATCGGCGCTAACAAGGCCGTCCTGGAGTCTCTCCGCGAGCATTACTACTTCGGCGTCACCGCTGCTGAGCTGGGGTATGGTCACAATTCCCGCAACGAGAATTCGGTGACGGGGGCGCTCGGGCAGGCGCTGTTCACTCCCGGCACTCGCTTTATCGAGGTCGGTGGTCACGTCTATCGATGGCGCGCATTTCACGAGGTCCTAAGCAGCCAAGGACCGAACACGGCTGAAAGCGAGTTCGGTGGCGACGGCGTATTCCAATTGGAAGTTCTCGACGAAGCTGGGCGCGTTGTACGGCGGAAAGCCCTCATGTTCCAGGCGAAGAAGGACTGGCGCGGTGCAAACAAGAAACTGCTGAAGCAAGCGGAGGACATGGTCGCGTACACTCCCTCCGCGATTGTCGTCGACTATAGACGTACCGGCTTTACGGGTGTCGCCGCCGTGGATGTGATCGAAGCAGGCGGGAACCGGCGGTTCGTCCCCCAGGAGCGCCAGAAGCGGCTCGCAGAGATCCTCGGGGACGAATTCGTCAGATGCAGGCGCGGCAGCGTCGGTGTATTCTGGAACCCCGAAACCCAAGCGCTCGAACTAGAGACCGGCGTGCGCGTCACACGCCGCGTGCCGATCCGGCATGTCATGACAACCAGCGTCCAGCAAGTGAGGTAGGCGGAGATTCAAGAAAGCAGGAGGAGCAGTGTCGAAGAAGAAAGCTCAGAGCCTAAGAACGTATCGTGTGCTGACACGACAGGCGCACTCGATCGGCCTGCAGGACCCACTGTCGTTTCCGATCACGGTGGGTCAATACCACTGCAAGATCTTCTTCAAGCCCAGCCAGGACGATCCGAGTCTCCAGCGGGAACTCGGGGGCGCGGACATCCAGATCGAGTTCGAGGCGTCCGAGACGGATTTGGTGCGAGTGGCAGCTCTCGGCGTCAGCTTGATAGCGGATGTGGTCGCCGGCCTTTCCGTAGTGGCCGGAGAGCCGTTCGGCGATGTAAGCCTTGTTCACCTGGTCGACGTTACGCGCGAAGCGGCGACACAGTTTCTGTTCCTGCTGACTCCCGATCACGCACACAGCGATGAGCCCGTCGCCGCATCGAGCATCAAGCACCTACAATCCATGCTGGCCCATTGGGATCACTTACCCAGAGGTAATCGTGTACGCCGGGCCGCACGGCTCTACTGGCGGATGCTACGAGAGAAAGATGACATTGTGTCCTTTCAAGAGGCATACATGGGGCTCGAGCCAGCACATGGGTGATATTCTCCAGGATGTTGGGGGCGACCTCTTCGATTCGACCAGCAATCGCACTTCGGTCAAAGCGTCGTGGCAGCGATGTCGCAAAAGAGATCCGCACGCCGTTAATTCGTGTCGTCTTCAGATCCCGATGACCTTCCATCGCGAACGCTGTGGCCAGCACAAACTCCTGCAGGGGCTTCTTCAGATACTCCTTTTCGGCGCCCGCCAGATGCTTCCGCAGTAGTTCCGTGGTAACGTCTGATCCTTTCGCCGCGTCGGAGACCGCTTTGCGTAACAGTTGGGGCCGATCCGCATGGGGAATTTCCGGGTGGAAGTCGATCGCCGACTCCAATATGGAAATGATGACGCTGTATTCGCCGGCTTTGAACGCCGGTCGCCCATCCGGATTGAAAGTCCGGATCGCCGTGAGTCGCCCGATCATCTCATTCAAGGCGTGCGCGTATTTGTCTTTGACCCGCATTGTCCTGGCGATTGGCGGCTATTTCAGAAGCTTCCCGAGTTCAAAGAGCAGGCCCGACGCAATTAAGCTACCTGCGCACCCTTCGATCAGGTTGCGAATAGTGCGCAGGCTTTGGTGCAATACCGGACGGCTCGGATTCGGAGATGCGACTTGCTTTTCGACGGCCTGAAGTTCAGCGTTGAGCGAGCTCATAGCGCTGACATCCAGGCGCAGTTCCGCTGTGTGCTCTTTCAGCGTCTGGATAAATTCAGCTACGGCGGTCCTCTCGGGATCGCTGACGGTCATCGATTGTGTAGCGTGTGGACTGCCTTGCTGAATCTGGGAGTAAGCAACGGGGCCGTTATAGTTGATGGTGTAGTTGGAATGTGAAGCAGCTTCTTTTCCCTGGCGCTGAAGACCATGCCGTCGCCCAAGATGCCATCTTTCTCCAATTGCAGGCACCATTCCAGCACCATATTCCGAACTGCGTCGATAATTCCGGTGACCGACGACCGGCTGAGATGGCGCGTCGTCTGAAGTGGAATATCCATGCCCTTCATCAGATTGGCTTCCGTTCCGGGATCGAAGGGAAATTGAAGCGTTCCTGTCCCATGTTTCAACAAATCCTCCAGTTCCCCGATGGGCTGGCCGACGAAGCACTTGGACAGATACGCAGCCTCTCTGTGGTCTTCAAAGATCATGGGTATCCAGCCATGGTACGGATTCCAGGAGCGAATCTGGCCAGTCAACAGACGATGGGGCGGGGCTTCATCACCGCTTTTATAGCCATTCAATTCTTTCTCTATCCACGCCTGCGCGTCAGTCAGCGAAAGCTTGCGTGCCACGACGAGTGCTTTGCGCAGAACTTCCAGAATCGACACACCGGCATCGAGGCATTCAGCCTGTAGCTGAAGGACCAGGGGTTGCATTTGTAGTTGGTACCTGATGAACATGATCCAACATTTTCATGCCGAATTGTTTTCAAATGGCCGTAAAATGGAATTCGCAGCAGCCTCGGGCCGGCAATCTGTCGTGCCACCGTGACCCAAGGCGTCAGAATAGCGATACCACTGTGCCCGGCGCCTCGATGTCCCTGCGCTCCCACATCCAGCAGATTCCGAATTGCCGATTCGTGATCCCGATCGACTCCGGAGCTATAGCCGAGGCTGTAACGCGGATTACGTACTTGGTGTTGTCGGCCCTGGCTTCGATCGGGCAGTCTCTGACGACCTCGGAATACTGCGTCAGAAACGACCGCCACCACTCATCATCCCGGGGCGCATCAGCCGGAATCCCGTTCGCCTCGCACGCCTCAACGAGTTGGCCTCGAAATCGAGTGTGCTCGCAGAATTCGACCAATTCCGGCATCTCGGCCTGCACCACGCCGACGGCTTTGCGCCGGTACTTTGCCTCGTAGTCATCGAACAGCTTTGTGATCACCTGCGCCGACGCCAAGCTGAGCTTGGGATGGACGGCCCAATCGCAGCAGAGCTTGAGCGTTCGGTATCGATCCAGCGTTTCGTTCTTTTCGAGCAGCTTTCGCAACTCGACCAGAATGTAGACGACTTGCCGCTCGGACGTAATCGGCTGGCCGAGTTCCGCGATCAGCTTGCGTACAATTTCCGGTTCCACGTCGAGAGTTTAACGCTTTCCAGGATGTAATAGTCCCGTTGTGAGCGCACGGTTTCGGAAATTACCTTACGGAAATCAGAAGGCTGACCCCTTTTTCTGGTGCGCCCATACTCAGCTGAATCGATGGGCAGCGGGTCTTGCATTTAGAAAAAATGGTATACTATTTCTAAATGGCCCGACAATGACGCCCATTACAATGAAAGACAGGATTTGGGCGCGTATCGACAACCTCGGTCCGGGAAAGGCGTTCATGGCCAAAGACTTCCTGGACATCGCCAGCCGGGGGAGCATTGACGTCGCGCTCACGAGTCTAACAAGCGCCGGGAAGATCCGGCGGATTCGACGCGGTCTCTACGATCTCCCTATCGTGAATCCCGACCTCGGCGGCGAACTGAGTCCCGACATTGACGAAGCGGCACGGACCATCGCTCGCCGCAATCGATGGACAATCATTCCCGATGGACCATGGGCCGCGAACCTTGTGGGCCTCTCCACTCAGGTTCCCGCCAAGATCGTTTACCTTTCAGATGGGCCGAGCAAGAAGGTTTCGCTCGGAAGGCGCTCGGTCCAGTTCAAACATGCCAGGCCTCAATCACTAGCGGGCGGCGATGGCAAGTCGGCCCTTGTCGTTCAGGCGCTCCGGCACCTCGGCAAGGACGGCGTCGACGACCGGGCGCTGTCAGTCTTGAGGAGTTCGCTTTCCGACTCGGAAAGAAAGCAGCTCTTGAAAAACACTCGTCTCGGAGTCGACTGGATCTATGGAGTGGCGAAGAAACTCGCGGAGGTCCACAGTTGAACCGCGTCGCACGTCTGGACCCATCCCGCCGGGCGGAACTGTTCCGAGAAACCGCCGACCGTATGGGTCTCTCCGAGGCTGTCGTCGAAAAAGACTTTTGGGTCTGCTGGACGCTGAAACAGATCTTCACCATCGAGCAATTCAACGAACGCCTGCTCTTCAAGGGTGGCACGTCTCTGTCAAAAGTGTTCGGAGCCATCCAGCGCTTTTCCGAAGACATTGACCTCGCGGTGGACTACACACTGCTGGGATTTGTGGGAGACCGCGATCCGACGCAACCGGGACGATCCCGGTCACGACAGTTGAGGCTTCAGGACGAAATGCTCGCTGCGTGCGCCAACTACATCAGGACCGACTTCCTGGAAATTCTGCAAAGAAGCTTCGCCGAGATTCTGGGTCCGGAGGGTTGGACGGTGTCGATCGCTCCGGAAGATCCGCATGTGGTTCGGTTTCGCTATCCTCGATCAGTGCAAAGCGAACTCGCGTACGTGTCGCCACAGGTGATCCTGGAACTCGGTACCCATGCCGAATTCGTTCCGAGAGACTGCTTCCTCATTCGCTCCTTTGCCGCAGCCGAGTTCCCGAACGTTTTCGAGGTGCCAGAAGTCGGCGTCACAGCACTGCTTGCGAAACGAACATTCTGGGAGAAAGTGACGATCCTGCACGCCGAATACTACCGTACAGGTGACAAAGGCCTGCCAGGGCGCTATTCAAGGCACTATTATGATGTGGCCATGATGACGCAGGGACCAGTGAGTGTTGAGGCGCTTGCTGATCGGGCGCTGCTGGCACAGGTGGTCCGCCACAAACAGGCATTCTACCCGGCGGCGTGGGCTCATTATGAACTCGCAGTGCCCGGCAGCTTACGAGTCGTTCCGCCCGAGCATCGACTCGCAGCGCTGAGGCAGGATTATCGTGACATGGCCGCGATGATCTTTGGCAAGGCACCGAGCTTTGAGGCGTTGCTGAGGTACCTCGTGGAACTCGAAGACCGCGATCAACGAGTCGCCCAACCGCGAATAACTTCATGACCCAACAATCTCTGTCCTCTTTCATCTGGTCGGTCGCGGACCTCCTGCGTGGCGATTACAAACAGTCCGAATACGGCAAGGTCATCCTTCCGTTCACTGTCCTCCGCCGACTCGACTGCGTCCTCGAATCCACCAAAGCCGGCGGTCCTCGCCGAACTTGCCGCCAAACAGAAGCAGGATCTCGCGCCCGAGCCGTTCCTCCTGCGCAAAGCCGGCCAGAGTTTCTACAACACGTCGCCCCTCGACATGAAGAAGCTCATGGGTGACCAGGACCACATCCGGGAGAACCTCTTCAGCTATATCCAGGCCTTCGCGCCGGCGGTCCGCGACATTTTTGAGCGCTTCGAGTTCTACGGCCAGATCGAACGCCTCGCCAAAGCTGGACTGCTCTATCTCGTCACTGAGCGGTTCGCCCAGGTCGATCTCCATCCCGGAAAAGTCAGCAACAGCCAGATGGGATTGGTCGTGTCCTTTCGGTAAGGCTGCATGAACTCCAGCCCTCTTAGCTGGTAAGGTCGGTCTTTCGCCGGGACAACCGGAGAGAGGGAAGGCTATGCCACGAAGAAAAGCCCCGACCGTCAGCCTTGAAGAAGCAAGAAGCGCGCTTCGAAGAGTGGAGAAATAATCGCAGCGGGAAAGCCCGCATACCCGGTGAACTCTGGTCGGCGGCTGTCGAGGTGGCCCGGAAGGAAGGGATTAATCGAACCGCCAGGCAGTTGCATGTGGCGTGGGACGATCTGAAGCGGCGCATGGCAGACGCAGGGAGAGGTTCCGCGGCAACCGGGTTCGCCGGCGTTTGTGGAACTGGTGTCACCGCCGGCACAGTCGGTTCCCGAATGCACTCTTGAAGTGGAAGGCCGCCGAGGCAAGCTGCGAATCCAGTTAAAAGGAGCTTCGGCTTCCGATCTGGCAACGCTGAGTCGGGCGTTGTGGGAGGCTGCGTCCTGATCCAGATCACGCCGCAACTGCGCATCCTGGTGGCGATTGAAGCCATTGACGGGAGGAAGGGCATAGATTCTCTGGCGCAACTGTGCCGGGAGAAACTCGAGGCCGATCCGTTTTCCGGCTGCCTGTTCATCTTCCGCAGCCGCAGTGGCAAGGCGATCCGGATCCTCAGCCTATGACGGGCAGGGGTTCTGGATCGCCACCAAGCGCCTGTCGAAAGGCCGATTCAAGTGGTGGCCGACAGGAAACGAAGCGGCGAAAACACTGCGAGCGCATCAGGCGCAGTTGCTGCTCGCGGCCGGTAATCCGGATACCGAAGCAGCGCCCGTGTGGCGGCGCGTGAGCGCATAAAATAATTGCCTCAGGGCTTGCGTTCCGGTTTTCGTTCTGGCACACTGGCGGCAGATGCCAGTTGAGTGGCGATATCGAGGCCGAGCAGTCACAGCCGAAGACATCGTTTTCATACGGCAGTTCATCGCCGCGAATCCTTCGCTGAGCCGCCGGAAGCTTTCGGCAAAACTGTGCGAAGCGTGGCACTGGAAGCAGGCCAACGGCGCGTTGCGCGATATGGTCTGCCGTGGTCTTCTGCTGATGCTGCACCGCGCAGGCGAGATCGAACTGCCCGCGATTCGCCAGATCTCGCTCAATCCGTTTCGTCCAGCGAGAGAAACCGCAGCCGTTTCTGATCGACACGACGCCGCTGACCGGCGCGCTCGCCGACATCCGTCCGATCTCGCTGCAACAGGTCAGAAGAACATCCGACGAGCCGCTGTTCAACAGCCTCATCGAACATCATCATTATCTCGGCTATGAGCAGCCGGTGGGCGAACACCTGAAGTATCTGGTGTGGGCGCAAGGCCGACCGATCGCCTGCATGGCGTGGAGTTCGGCGCCGCGTCATCTGGGCAGCCGCGATCGCCACATCGGCTGGTCTGCCGAAGCGCGGCGGCGCAACATCCGCTTCGTTGCTTACAACACGCGGTTCCTGATTCTGCCCTGGGTCGAGGTTCCGCATCTGGCGTCGCACATTCTGGGGCGCATCGCGAGTTCATTGTCGAAGGACTGGGAACAGCTCTACGGCCATCCGGTTTACTTCGCCGAGACCTTCATCGATCCCGGCCGCTTTCGCGGGACCTGTTATCGCGCGGCCAACTGGAAACTGCTCGGACTGACTACAGGGCGCGGCAAGGACTCCACCAGCAAACGCCCGAACCGTTCCATTAAAGAGGTGCTCGGCTATCCGCTGACACCGCGCTTCCGGGAGTTACTGAGCCAGTCATGAAGAAGAAACTTCGCGCCGCAGGATCGATGTCAACGTGGAAGAACTGGACCGCGTTATCGACGAGACGGAAAAGGGGCCGCTAAGCGAAGCGGACCGCCAGAAGCTCAAGACCGCACTGCATGCGCTGGTGGAATCACTGGAACGGCGGCGGAATACGGAGAAGACGAACGCAGTGCTCGGGGATCAAAACACTCCTGCGCCCGCTGAAGAGGCGCAGCCCGAAGAGAGCGAAAGCAAGCCTGCCGGACACGGCCGCAATGGTGCGAACGCGTTTCGTGGCGCAGAAAAGGTGAAGATCGCGCACCCGAATCTGCAATCCGGCAATCGTTGCCCGGACTGCGGACGCGGCAATGTGTACGAACAGAAAGAGCCGAAAGTGCTGGTGCGGATCGTGGGCCAGGCGCCGCTGGCAGCTACGGTGTATGAACTGGAACGATTGCGCTGCAACGCCTGCGGACAGGTCTTCACGGCACAGGAGCCGGAAGAAGTGGGCTCGGAAAAGTACGACGAAACCGCTGCTGCGATGATCGCGCAACTGAAGTACGGCAGTGGAGTGCCCTTCCATCGGCTGGAGCAGATGGAAGAGCTGCTGGGCATTCCGCTGCCCGCGGCCACGCAGTGGGAAGTGGTTGAGGAAGCCGCCGAAGTAATGAAGCCGGCACGTGATGAACTGATCCGGCAGGCGGCGCAGGGCGAAGTGCTGCACAACGACGACACGAGCATGCGGGTGCTGCGGCTGGCGCGCGAACCGTCCGACGACCGCACCGGTGTGTTCACCAGTAACATCCTCGCGATCACGGCGGCCACTCATAAGATCGCGCTCTACTTCACGGGACGACAGCACGCGGGCGAGAACATGGCCGACGTGCTGAAGCAGCGCGCCCAGGAACTGCCGCTCGCCGATTCAGATGTGCGACGCGTTGTCGCGAAACACGCCGAAAGGCATTCGGCGTGGAGATCCTGCTGGCCAACTGTCTGGCGCATGGAAGGCGCCAGTTCGTGGAGATTGCGCCGAACTTTCCCGGATGAGTGCCGGTACGTGCTCGAAGTCGCTCGGCGAGGTCTATTACAACGATGCGATGGCGCGTGAGCAGGTCGCTCTCAGCGGAAGATCGTCTGCGCCTGCATCAGAAGCAAAGCGGACCGGTGATGGAGCAGTTGCATGCGTGGCTGGAGGCGCAGTTCGCGGAGAAGAAGACTGAGCCGAACTCGGGTCTGGGCAAAGCGATCACTTACCTGTTGCGGCACTGGAAAGGACTGACTGCTTTCCTGCGCCATGCGGGAGCCCCGCTGGATAACAACATCTGCGAACAGGCCTTGAAGCGGGCCGTGCTTCATCGCAAGAATGCGCTGTTTTATAAGACGCTGAACGGCGCCCAGGTGGGCGATCTGTTCATGAGCCTGATCCACACCTGCCGGCTGTGCGGCGCCAACTCGTTCGACTACCTGACCGAGCTGCAGCGGCACGCCGGTGAACTCGCAGCGCGCCCCGCTGAGTGGATGCCGTGGAACTATCGCGAGACGCTGGGCCAACAGTAATAAGATGGTTCGGTCGCATGGCCGAAAGCATTAGATAATAGCCATGCCGGAACGAACACTCTGAAATGGCCGCCAAACGGGCATCCGCAACAGCGAAATCGAAGAGGGTTTTCGGCCAGCGCACACGAACCGGACGAAAATGTTCCGCGTCGGGCTGTATGCTCGCGTATCCACGCACGATCAGAAGACTCTGCCGCTGCAGATTCGCACCATGCGCGAGTATGCTGCGAAGCGCGGCTGGGAGATCGCGGTTCAGATCAAAGAAGTCGGTTCCGGCGCGGTGGAACGCGAACTCCGCGAGAAGCTGATGGCCGCTGCGCGCCGTCGCGAGATCGATGTCGTGCTGGTCTGGCGACTGGACCGCTGGGGCCGGTCACTCGCCGATCTGGTGGTCACGCTGAAAGAACTGGCGGAACTCGGCGTCGGCTTCGTATCGCTCACCGAAGCGCTCGATCTGACAACGCCGACGGGCCGCGCGATGGCCGGACTGCTGTCGGTGTTCGCGGAGTTCGAACACGAGATCCTCCGCGAACGAATCCGCGCCGGAATCGCCGAAGCCCGGCTGCAAGGGAAAGCATCTCGGTCGGCCCGTGACTGTCGGAAAGCAGGCCGCTCAGATCCGGAAACTTCACCGTGCCGGCGTCAGCAAAGCCGAAATCGCCCGCCGCCTCGAAATCGGCCGCACCTCCGTGCGCCGCATCCTGGCTGACCTATAGCTGGCAGAAATACGTCCGGCACGAAGCGTGCAAACTGGTCTGCAGGGGATTCCGTATTCCAATGCCCGATCCGAACCTCGATCAGCTGTTGCGAACCGCGATCGAACAGACCAGGCTGCTTCGACTCCGCTACCTTAATAAAGATCGGATCGTCGAACCGCACGATTACGGAGAGCACAACGGCGCCATCAAACTGCTGACGTATCAGATCGGCGGTTCCAGCAGCGGCCCGCTCCCCAACTGGCGATGGATGGAAACCGACCTGATCTCGGACGCTGAACTGCTCGATCAGACGTTCCCCGGCGGCCGCCCCACGGCTTCAGGTAAACATCACAAATGGGACAAGCTGTTCCTCAGGGTCAAACCCGCCGACAAAAAGTAAGCGGCTGACTCAGATTACGCAGCTTTGCCGAAAGGACACGTATATGAGGCATAACACTATTGTGGCCGCTTGGATTTCCATACGCAAACGTTCCGGCCATGGTACTCCTTCGAGGCGCTCATGGTCAATGAAAATCTGCTCCGGAGCTAGTTCCCGCTCGAGTTCGCTAAATAACCGACTCGCTGTTTCACCCGCGTCCTCTGATCTGTAATTGATGAATACCCTTGCGCCTTCCACTAAATCAGCTCCGCTCGATTCATGATACTTACTTGGTAATGCCTCGCTCCGACTACAAAGGAGGAAGAGATCAATTCTACACATTCTGCATATTTGAGAGTGATAGAACGTATTCCCAGCCGAGTTAGGGACAATCTCCATGACGAGTGGCAAGAGAACTTCCGACAGCACGCATTGCGGCAGATGCCATTGGTCGATTCACAACTCCAGAAAATAAATTGGCCACTTTCTCCTGAACAAATTCAATAACTTACAGCCCGCCCCCTCTCCACGCTGCACGCAACCCCAAAAACGCATGCTACCTTCCAAATCGAAAGAACCTCGTCGCACCCATTGGCGTACGGGGGCACTAAACCGCGCATTTCCTCGAGGCTCTGCGCGGCATAACGTCGAAACAATGGGCCGGCAGGCGTCAGCCGGTAACATGCGCTCCCGGTCTCGTCCGGCGACAACAAAACGGCGTACGTCTGAACGACATCAGGCGCGGGGCGCCCCGGCTTTTCTAACAAAAAATCGAAAGGAACGAACAAAACGGTAACGGCAGAAAAAAGGCAGTAAACAAGGGCAGCTAAAAAGGCAGCAAAACAGAACGGCAAACCATACCGCGCGCAGAGCGGAAAGCACCATAACGAAGCACCCCAAAAACCAGGCCGTTACAATAAAGAAACAAGTGGAAAAGACCTTCTACATCGAAACCTTCGGCTGCCAGATGAACGCCCACGACTCGGAAAAAGTCATCGGCACGCTGCTCCAGCAGGGCTACACCCAGGTCGAAACGCCCGAGGAAGCGGCGCACTGGTCTTCTACAACACCTGCAGCATCCGCGATAAAGCCGAGCAGAAGGTCTTCAACCGCCTGCAGCACTTCAAGCGCGAAGCGGGCAAGGGCAAGGTCTTCGCCGTGCTCGGCTGCGTCGCCCAGCAGGAAGGCGAGAAGATTTTCGAACGCGCGCCGCACGTCAGCCTGGTCGCCGGTTCGGCCAGCTACACCAAGCTGCCCGCAGATGCTGGTGCAGCTCGAAGCCGGCAACCGCCGCGTCACCGGCCTGAGCCTCGATACCGACGACACCTTCGACACGCCCTTCACGCGCCGCGACAATCCGCATCGCGCCTACATCACCATCATCGAAGGCTGCGACAAAACCTGCGCCTATTGCGTCGTCCCGTTCACGCGCGGACCGGAGCGCAGCCGCACCAGCGCCAGCGTGATGGCCGAAGCCCGCCGCCTCGCCGACACGGGCTATACCGAAATCCAGCTGCTCGGCCAGAACGTGAACAGCTATCGCGATCCCTCGCCCGCCGGCTGGGATTTCGCCACGCTGCTCGATCGCGTCGGCCGCGTCCCCGGCATCCGCCGCGTGCGCTTCACCACCTCGCACCCGCGCGATTTCGTCAAGCCCATCGTCGACGCCATCGAATCGCAATCCCACCCTCTGCAATCACGTGCATCTGCCCGTGCAGTCCGGCTCGACCCGCGTGCTCGACGCCATGCAGCGCCTCTACACGCGCGACGAGTACATGCGAGCGCATCGCATGGATGAAGAACGCGCGCCGCCCCATCGCCATCACCACCGACATCATCGTCGGCTTCCCCGGCGAGACCGAAGAGGACTTCGAAGACACGCTCGACCTGCTCGACGAAGTCCAGTACGATTCCATCTTCAGCTTCAAGTACTCGCCGCCGCCCCAACACCGCCGCGCTCAGCATGTGACGATCAGATTCCTGAGGAGGAAAAGACGCGCCGCCTCACCATCGTGCAGGAACGCCAGCGCGCCATTCAGATCCGCCACAACGCCGCGCTCATCGGAGCCGTCGAAGAGGTCATCGTCGAAGGCCGCAACGAAGCCCTCGGCCAGTGGATCGGCCGCACCTCGCGCAACCGGACCCTGAATTTCAGCCACAACGGCCCCGAGACCCCGGACCAGCTCATCGGCAAATACCTGAACGTGCGCGTCACGCGCGGCGGCCCCAATTCGCTCGGCGGCGAGTCCGTCAACTGACCGGGAAGCGCTTTCCGGCCCTGTGATGTAATAAGCGTATGGAAGTCGAGATGAAAATCCGCGGCCTGATGATGGACCCCGTCACCAACATGCCGATCGTCATCCTGAAGGACGTCAACGGCAGCGCCAACGTTCTTCCCATCTGGGTCGGCATCTACGAAGCGAACGCGATCGCGCTCGAAATCGAAAAGGTTTCGACGCCGCGCCCCATGACGCACGACCTCATCAAGACCCTGCTGTTCGGCCTCGACACCGGCATCACAGAAAGTGGTCGTCAGCGAACTGAAGGACGACACGTTCTACGCCGTGATCTGGCTGGAGCGCAACGGCGAGCTGATCTCGGTCGATTCGCGTCCGAGCGATGCGCTGGCGCTCGCGCTGCGCCTCGATTGCCCGATCTTCGTCGAAGAGACCGTGCTGAAGTCTTCCAAACTCGCCAACTCGGTTTCGGAGAAGGTCGGCACAAATCAGGAACTCCAGCGATGGCTCGAGAACCTCGACGACGAGGATCTCGGCCGCTACAAGATGTGAAACTCGCTCTAGCTCTCCTGATCGCCCTGCCGTTGGCAGCGGCGCAGCCCTTCACAATCGATCAGGTCCTGAGCGCGCCATTCCCCGAAAACCTGACCGCCTCGCCGAAAGGCGATGCCGTTGCATGGATCCAGGACGCAGCCGGAGTCCGAAACATCTGGATCGCCAGAGCGCCCGACTACAAAGCGGTCCAGTTCACGAACTTCACCGAGGACGATGGCCACGAAATACCCGACCTCGTCTGGAAACCCGACGGGACCGGTCTCGACAGCAAGCCCGAGCAACTGATCCACGCCAGGGGCAAGACGACCGACCTGCGATGGTCGCCGGACCGAACCCTCCTGGCCTTCGTAAGCCAGAGAGGCGATCACGCCTTCATAGGAGTCTATGACGTCGCGACGAAAGCCGTTCGTTTCCTCGATCCAAGCGTGGACATGGACCAGTCGCCTGTCTGGTCGCCCGACAGCCGGCAGATCGCCTTCATCCGAGTCCCGACACCCGGAGCCGAATTCGAATACGGACCGAAGCGAACCGGCCCGCCATGGTCGATCCGGGTAGCCGACGCGAAAACCGGACAGGGCAGGGAAGTCTGGCGAGCGAAGGAAGGCCGAGGCAGCGTCTTCTGGCCCGCGCCCGGAACCAACAACCAACTGCTCTGGATGTCAGGCGACCGCCTGGCCTTCCCATGGGAAAGGGACGGCTGGCTGCATCTTTATACAATCCTGATGCACGGAGGAGAAGCCAGACTCCTGACGCCCGGCGACTTCGAAATACAGGACTTAGCCCCGACCCCGGACCGAATTGGCTTTGTTTTGTCATCCAACCAGGGAGATCCCGACCGCCGCCACATCTGGCGCGAAGCCCTTGATGGAGAAGCGCCGCAGCAGCTGACGAAGGGCGACGGCATCGAGTGGTCTCCGGTCCCGCTGGCTGACGGCCGAATCGCCTTCCTGCATTCGGGTTCGAAAATGCCGGCCCGAGCCGCGATCCTCGAACCCGACGGAACGATCCGCGACCTGACTCCAATCCCGGCCGACTTCCCGACCGCCTCCCTGGTCGACCCGCAGCCGGTAATCCTGACCGCAAAGGACGGCCTGAAGTTCCACGGCCAGATCTTCCTGCCGCCGGACGACGCGACAGGCAAACACCCGGCCGTAGTCTTCTTCCACGGAGGCTCCCGCCGCCAGATGCTCTTAGGCTGGCACAGCATGCAGTATTACAACCAGGCCTATGGATTTAATCAATATCTGGCGAGCAAGGGCTACGTAGTCCTGTCGATCAACTACCGCAGCGGAATCGGCTACGGAAGCGACTTCCGCGAGGCCCCCGCCTTCGGAGCCACCGGAGCCAGCGAATTCAACGATGTCCTCGCAGCGGGTTCGTTTTTGCGAGCCCGATCCGACGTCGACCCCGCCCGCATCGGAGCCTGGGGCGGCTCCTACGGAGGCTACCTGACCGCCCTCGCGCTGGCCCGAGCCTCCGACATCTTCAAGGTAGGAGTCGACCTGCACGGAGTCCACGACTGGAACCTCGAAGTCACCACCGTAGCCCCGGCCCGCGACCGCGAAAAACGCCAGGCCATCGAGCGCCTGGCTTTCGAGTCCTCGCCGATGGCCTCGATCAAAACCTGGCGGTCTCCTGTCCTGTTAATCCAGGGAGACGACGACCACACGGTCGCCTTCGCACAGATGGTCCAACTGGTCGCGGCCCTCCGCAAGCAAGGCGTTCCCTTCGAGCAAATGGTCCTCCCGGACGAAGTCCACGAGTTCACGGTCCACGCCGACTGGCTGAAGGCCTACCACGCTGCCGACGCCTTCCTCGCCCGCTATCTCAATCCGAAGTAACCGACGTCGTAAAGTTCTGCGGAAACGCCGTGCAATGGCTCGACCCCGCGCCACACGCGAGCCGCCCCTCAAGGAATTGCCGCGTCAGCCGATCGAGCTCCCCGACCGATCCCGCGCCCAGCAAAACCGCCGGACGAATCGCCCCAGTCCGGTTCATCACGATTTGGTAGAACAGCCGATGGTAACGCCACTTCAGGTTGCGAGTCCGCCCCAGACTCCCGTCGGGCTGCACCGTATACCTCACGATTTCAGCCCCACGCTGCGGAGGCTCAACCTTGACCACCATTCCGGGACGGAGATCAATCCAACTCGGGTTCGGTGCAAGCGGAGCCACGCTCACCCGCCGAGCCGCGCAGCCACACACCAGCGTCGCGGTCCCAACCAGAATTCCTGCCATCCTCCGGGAGTGCCATGCGATCCAACTATTTTTTCTTAGCCCCTTCAACCACTTAACGTCAGGCCTTGCCACCATCCTCATTTCCGCCTGCTACCCTCAAACCGGAATGAACCAGCAGGAAGACGCTATCGCGACAGGGTGTAGTTGACTGTTATGGTCGTCTCGACCTCGACGGCCTGGCCGTTCAGCAGCGTCGGTTCGTACCGCCATTGCAGGACCGCGTCCACAGCCGACTTGACGAACTCCGGCCGCGCCGCATTCTGCGAGCTGAGCGAAAGCGGCACGCCCTCCTTCGAAATGACCGCGTCCAGCACCACGGTCTCCTCCAGGCGCTGCGCCTTCATGTCGGGAGGATAAACGGGCTTGGGTTGGCTGACGATTTTGGCAGCCTGCAGGTTCCCGCCAACGCGTACCCGGGTGGGCGGTTCCTGCGCCTGAAGATTGAAGATGACGAGCGGCGCGATGACCGCGGCGGTGATCAGGGACGCCACAAGCCAGTTCCGGCGGGCGGCGAGCGAACGGTTTACAGCGGGATCGAGGATCGATTTCACACGAGTCTCCAGATGAGAAGTTGCGGCCATAGCGATGGCCGGTTTTGGGTTGAAGTTACGGGCCAGATCGAGCAGATGCTCTGCGTAACCCGAGGGAAGCAGTCCGACACGCAGCGCCGCGTCATCGCAGGCGAGCTCGCTTTCGGCGCGAAGTCGCGATGCGGCGAGCCAGCACAGGGGATGGAACCAGTAGACGATCGTGGCCAGATGCGCCATCAGAAAGATCAGCGGATCGTGTCTCCGCACGTGCGCGAGCTCATGCGCGAGAACGGCTCTGCGACGGGCCGGTGTCCACGAGCGGGAGTTCTCCGGAACCAGAATCACAGGCCGCAGAATCCCCGCGACGACGGGTCCAGCCAGCCCAGGAGCGGCGAACACGCCGGCGCCAATCGGACGCGCTCCGCGCACGATGCGGCGTAGCCGCAGCGTGCTCAAGATCAGGCGAAAGGCCACGAACACCGAGCCCGTAAGCCAAAGCGCGATGGCGATTCCGACGATGTTGAAGTCATGACCTCCCGCAACGCCGCTCACATCGACGGGAGGCGTCAGGATCACAGGCAGCGCGCCGCTGAGCGATCGTTGAGGCGCGACCCACCTTAGTGGAGCGAACAACAGAGTTGCGAGGACGGCGCAGCTCCAGACCGTGTGCCGCAGTGCGGCAGAACTGCGCCGCAAAGCGCAGTAAGGGGCGCTCAGGATTATCGTGATACCAATCAGGATCGATGTCATTGCTCAAGTCTGAAGTCGACTGTAATTGTGGTGAGGACGTCGATTGGTTCGCCGTTCAAGAGCGTCGGCTGGTAGCGCCACTGCTTGACCGCATCCTGCGCCGCCGAAACGAATTCCGCATTCACCGCGGTGTTCTGTGGCTTGATCGAACTCGGCGTGCCGTCCTTCGAGATCAACGCGGACAGCAGTACGGTGCCTTCAACACCCTGCGCCTGCAGGTCGGCCGGGTAAACCGGCTTGACCTGCTGAAGGAGTCTTGCGGCCTGAACGTTCCCGCCAACTCGGATCGGGCCGCCCGTCGCCGCCATCCGCGCCTGAGGTAAAGCAGAACCCTGCGCGACGACCTGAACCCTCTCGTTAAGACCGCCGACCGCGAGACGGGCATCCGCCTGGAGCGTTCCGCCGCCCACGAGATCCAGATTGTTTATATGAGCAGCCGCAAAGCCGCGCATCCTTACTTCAAGCGCATAATGGCCGGCCGGAATGTTCCGGAACGCGAAGGTTCCGTCAAAATCGGAGGTCGCGACTTCGGTGTTGTGAGCGTCCGGATTTGTGGCGATGATCTGGGCATAGCGAAGTACGGCGCCCGTGGGGTCGGAGACCGTTCCGATAATGCTTCCGGCCCCTGCGGCCTGCTGGGCATGAAGGCTGAATACGGTTAGCGGCGCCATGAGTGCGGCCGTGACAAGGACGGCGGCGAGCCAGTTGCGGCGAGCGGCCGAAGAACGTTTTACGAAAGGATCGAGGATTGATTTCACACGGGACTCCAGATGCGAGGTTGAGGCCATCGAGATGGCTGGTTGAGGGTTAAACGCACGGGCCAGATCGAGCAGATGCCCGGCATAGTCCGAAGGCAGAAGTCCGATACGCAGGGCGGCATCGTCGCAGGCGCGTTCGCTTTCGGCACGCAGGCGCCCGGCAGCCAGCCAGCAGAGCGGATGAAACCAGTACACGATCGTCGCAAGGTGCCCGAGGGCAAGCGTAATCGGATCGCGCCGGCGCACATGCGCGATCTCATGCGCGAGGACGGCGCGCCTGCGCGACGCTGTCCATGACGACGCATCTTCGGGAAGCACAATCACAGGACTAACGAAACCCGAGACCAGAGGGCCGCTGACGCGCGAGCTTGTCAGGATTGGAACAGGCCAGGTGCTCGTAACCTCTCGCGCACCCCGGACGATCCGGCGGAGTTCCATCCAGCTGGCAAGCAGCGGAAAGGCGACAAGCACCGCTCCGATCGCCCAGACGGCTACGGCAATCGATGCAAAGCTCAACGGGCTTTCGGTGCGAGCTGCCGTAATACTCAGGGTGGGTGTAAGAACCTCCGGCAAGGTTTGGCTTACGACGTGTTGCGGCGCGCTCCATCGCAAAGGAGCGAGCAGCAGGGATGCGGCGATGGCGCAGATCCATATCGTGTGGCGAAGAGCTGCAGACTGATTGCGGAAAACGGCTGTTGCGCCCCATGCGGTGGCCAGCAGAATCGTCATCCCGATAAGAACTGGCATCATATTTACCGACCTTTCCGGCGCGCGGCCTCGATCATTTCCGCGATGCGGTCCAACTCTTCGGTACTAGGCTTTGAATCCAGCAGCGCCGCCATCACCTGTTCGGGCGAGCCATTAAAGAACGTATCCAGCATGTGGCGAAGCGCGGAACGCTTCGCGCGTTCGGGCGCAATCTTCGGGAGATAGACATAGCTGGCCCCCTGCTGCTCATGGCGGATATGACCTTTCTCCTCCATGATGCGCAGCGTGGCGCGAACCGCTGAGTAGCCGGGGGGATCGGGGATGGCCGCCTGGATCTCGGTTGCCGACGCGCGCCCGCGGGCGATCAGTACATCCATAATCTGCCGCTCCCGGCGGCTGAGTGAATGCTGATTTCTTAGCACCATGCTGGAAAATTAGCACTCGCTGAAATCAAAGTCAAGCGTGAAATCGTGAATGATGTTTTTCCCGGCCACCACGGGTTCCAAATGCCTCGTTTGCATGGCCTTACTGAGGTGCAGAATGCCAGCGTTCGTATGTTTTCCCTGCCTCAGATCAGAGGAGGTCACTTGCTGTGTTTACTCGGATCGAGACCTCGGACTCGCAGGTAGCCGTGATTGCAGGTGAGCGCAAGGTCGTGCAAGTGATCGCGCTCGGTAAGCGTGACCTCTTCTGGCGCGGTGTTCTCGACTTAACGTTCGCACTGGTCGACGTGCTCGAGGCGCCAGCGCGTTTGCTGGCCCCGCTACGGGTCTCGGCTGCGAGTGCGGTGCGGTATTTACGGTTCTCGATGAAGGCAAGCGCGGACTCATGTATATCGATGGGCGGCTCGTCCGCGAACTGGGCCGGTACGGAAGAGACGGTCGCAACGCGTTCTCTGCTCAAGACTCTGGGGAAAATCGCCGATAAGGTGGATAGGATCAACGTTGTGGGGCGGCCTTCTTATCGGTATGCGGCGGCCTGGATGTTGTAGAGCTCGGAGTACTGGCCGGTCCGGGCAATCAATTCCTCATGCGTCCCAACCTCCACGACCCGCGCGCCGTCGAGCACGACGATCAGATCGGCCATCCGTACGGTTGAGAAGCGATGGGAGACAAGAACGGTAATGCGTCCGTCGCTCCTTTCGCCCCGAGCTTCGCCGCGTATTGCCGCCGCGTAGCGCTCGAAGAGAGCGTGTTCCGTTTCCGCATCGAGGGCGGCGGTGGGCTCGTCGAGAAACACCAGCAGCGGATCGTTACGCATGAAGCCGCGTGCCAGCGCCAGCTTCTGCCACTGGCCGAAGGACAACTCGGCTCCATCCGGCCAGGTTGGCCCGAGCTGAGTTTCGAGGCCGGCTGACAAACGAGCGACGACGTCGCCTGCACCGCCCCGATCGATCGCCGCGAGCACGGCGGGCTCATCGTCCAGCCTCGCAACATCGCCCAAACCCACCGTGTGCCGCGCTCGGAATTCGAAGCGAAAAAAATCCTGAAAGGCCCCGGCGAGCCTTGCCCTCCACTCGACCGCCGACACGCGCGCCAGCGGAGTGTCGTCCACCAGGATCGAGCCCGACGTTGGCTCATACATCTTCGCCAGCAGCTTCACAAGGGTTGTCTTGCCGGCGCCGTTTTCGCCGACGATCGCGACGACCGCACCTGCCGGCAGCGTCAGGGAAACGTCATCCAGCACAATGCGCGAAGTGCCGGGATAGGAGAACGACACATGGTCAAGTCGAACGCCGCGATGCAAGACGGAGGGAGCGGGCAGATCGCCCGACGCGGCGACGGATGCCGCGTAGTCCTCGAGCCAGGCGAGTCGCTGTGAGCCGTCCATCCAGAATCCACGGAGAAATCCAATCTCACCGACGGTGGCACCAATGTAGGCCGACAATCGCGCGCCCGCAGCGAGCACCAGCAGCACCTGACTTGCGGGCGCGCGCAGACCGATGGCAACGAACACGATCGCGCCGACATATGCGAGGCCGAAAACCGCCCATGCCAGCGCGTGCCAGATCGCCGAACCCCGCCGCGCGGCCGCCACGGGCTCATACCATCGCTCCCAGGCCAGGTGGCGTTGTGTCATGAGCCGCTCGCCGATGCCGGTGACCCGCACTTCCTTGCCGGGAGGCGCTGTCGTGGCGATGGTGAAAAGGTGACGCGCCAGCCGATTGGCCTGTGCCCCCCGCTCCTGCGCCAGCCTTTCCACCGCGGGCCGCCACGTGGATGTCAATACCGTCGGGATCGCAAACACGACCAACAGAAGGAGCGCCGGGTGAATCGACATCAGCAGGGCCATCGTAATGCCCAGCCGCAGGATCCATCCGAGCGTCGAAAACAGAGACATGTACATGTGGTCGAGCACGAACACCTGATTGCGGAGCATGGACAGCCGGTCCAGATAGTCCGGACGTTCCTGATGCGCGACCGTCGCGACCGTTGCCTGAAGCTGCGCTACGTGCGACTCCAGCGCGATGGTCACCTTGTCCCGAAAACGGCGCTGGATTCTCGTACTGACCGTGCGGAGAAACCAGGTCGCCGCGGTTGAAATGGCGAGGCCGGCAGCGGCGCCCTGAGCCATGAGTGGGTTGTGTTCGATCACGCCCTTGCCGAGCAGCATCAGCCACAGCGCAAGGAGCGCATCGGGCAGGGCCGCGACCTGTGAGAGGACGAAGGCCGTCAGCATCAAGCGCGGTTCGTGGCGATATCCGAGCTTGCATAACCGCCACATCGACGAAAGGGCCGGCGGCAGCGGGTCGATCGCTTGATTCGGATCAAGAGAGGACGTCATAGGTGACACCCTCCTCTTCCGGGGCGTTAAAGCGTTGCGCCTGCAGATCGAACATGGTCCGATAACGCCCATTGAGCGCCATCAGATCGTCGTGCGTGCCAAGTTCGATCACGCGTCCCTGCTCGAGTACGCAGATGCGATCGGCATGGCGGACTGTCGAGAAGCGATGCGAAATCAGAATGGTCGTGCAATGGCGCGTCGCGGAGAGCAGGCGATCGAAGATCTCCGCCTCGCCCCGGACGTCAAGCTGCGCGGTAGGTTCGTCGAGGAGCACGACACCCGCGCCGAGCTCCACGGCCGCCAGCGCGCGAGCGAGCGCAATGCGCTGCCACTGGCCACCGGAGAGGTCGATGCCACCGTCATATCCGCGAGCCAGTACGGTGTCCAAAGCGGCGAGGTTTGCGGCGCCCGACGACTCGAGAGCAGCGCACACAACATCGTCGGGCGCGCCCGCGGGAGCCACGTTGTCGCGCAGGGGCAACTCCAGACGGATGAAGTCCTGGAAGACAGCTGTAACGCGCGAGCGCCAAGACGCGAGATCGAATTCGCGAAGGTCAACTCCGTCAATCTCGATCGCACCCGACTGCGGATCGTAAAGGCGGCATAACAGCTTCGCCAGTGTTGTTTTCCCCGCGCCATTCTGACCAACAATGGCGAGCGACGAGCCGGCGGGAATCGTGAGATCGAAGTGTTCGAGTACGGGCCGGCCACCAGGATATCCGAACGTGACATCGCGGAAACGGATCTCGCCTGTGGGCGCGGCCCCTGCATGGCGATCGCCGGAGATCAACTGTCCTGCATTCCGCATCGCCGCTCCGAGCCGCAGCACAGCGGCTACGGGCGCAGACGCTCCGTCGAGCGCCCAGTTGAATCCGCCGAACGCGATCATCGAGACGCCAACCGCGCACTGCACGTAAACGACGGCCTCTCCCAGACTGATTCGGCCGCTGAGGGCGGCGTTCGCCAGTACCCAGAACACCAGGACGTTTGCGGAAACGATCAGCAACATGCTCCAGATGACCGGCCGCTCGCGCAGACGCGTGGCCGCATACTGTAACTCGTGCAGGCGAGTTCGTCTGGCTACGAAACGCTCGATGGTCCAGCCGGCCAGGCCGAAGAGCCGCAACTCCTTGCTGGCGGGCGGATCCACTGCCAGCCGGTAGGCGTAGTCCGAGTCCCGTTGCGCGCCGCGCACCTCTTCTGTGTTGCGGTCCCGCCAGACTGAGCTTTCACGCAGGAGCCAGTGGGTGGCAAGCCAGGCACCGGCGAGCAGCAGTGAAGCCCACCACGCATAGCCTGCGAGGATCACGGCGGAGGCAATACCGCCGATCATCTCGGCCATGCTGTTCGCAATGAAATCGAGAGAGATCGACAGTGGCGGGCCGGTCATTCCGAGGTCGAAGTCGCGCGCAACGGTCAGGTCGCTGGTGAGTGCTGGATCTTCGAGGTGCCCCATGCCCGGCGGCTGCACACAGGCTTCCGTGAGCCGGTCGTAAAGCCACCCGGCAGTGCGGTCGCCCAGGTTGGCGCTGACAGCCTGATGGATCGGGCTGAGTATTTGAAGCAGTACGAAGATCGTGCCCGCCAGAGCGAGAGGGCCGCTCAAAGGGCCGCCGCGCTGCACGGCGCCAACCAGCACGCCCATTGCGATAGCGAAAGCCGCAGGCAGGATTCCTCTCAGCAGGAGAGTTGTCCACCAGGCTGCGGCGAGATGGGCATCCGCCCGGGGGAGCACAGCAAAAAACTTCCACTCCTTGCGCTCGGTCAGTGATGGAAGCACGACCGTATTCTGACATGAAATCAGGCTGCGCCCGCTCCACCGTGGCGTCGTGTGGGAACCGTGGCGTGGGCCGAGCAGGCACCCACGACCTCCCAGATCTGGCTATACCGCGGCCGCGATCTGGTTCAGAAAGGGCTCAAGAAAGCTCTCGCTCGAGATCCGTCTCTGCGCGACGCGCAGTGTGCCACCCGCGCGAACAAAAGTAACGCCGGTGAGTCCCACAAAGCCGAGAACGTAACGCAGGTATGGTTAGATAACATTCGCCGTGGCGCCGCGTAACCGGATCGAGGAGATTGCCAGAAAGAAATATCGGGGACCGAAGGCAGACCGCGTATTAGTTTAGAAAGGGATTCATTCTTTTTGCGCCACTGCCTCCGATTGCACATACCAAGAGTACGGCGCATGGTATAACTTTCGGTAGTAGCATGAAAACGGCAATTTCCATTGACGACGAACTGTTGAAGGCGGCGGATGAGGCTGCGCGATTGATGGGACTGAGCCGGAGTCGTCTCTTCTCGATGGCCGTCGGTGACTTTCTCCGGCGGAAAGAGCGAGAAGAGATGCTGGTTCAACTGAACGCCGTCTATGCGGAAGGCGCAGAGCCGTCGGAAAGGCAGCTGCTGAAGGGAATCAAGACCAGGGTTCGCCGGACCATAAAGGATCGCTGGTGAGCGAGATTGCGCAGGGACAAATCTATTGGCTCGATTTCGGCTCACCCGGCGGGTCGGCTCCGGCAAACCGGCACCCGTGCGTGGTTGTCCAGAATGATGTTTTCAACCGTAGCGCGATTGCGACGACCGTGGTTTGCCTCGTTACCTCCAATCTCAGCAGGGCGAAAGCTCCGGGTAACGTGCTTCTGAAAAGAGGCGAGGCGAATCTGCCAAAGGCGAGCGTGGTAAACGTTTCTCAGATACTTACAGTCGACAAGATGGAACTTCAGGAATATGTCGGAAAGCTGGGTCTCGCCGCGGCTTCAGCCGTGCGCGAGGGCTTGCATATGTTGTTCGACCGGCTGTGAGCCGGGTCACGGCGTCTCGGACGGTCGAGTGCCTTTCCTCGGCGTGCACGATAAGCAATTCATTGCCTTGTGCGTCCGGCACGGGCGTCTCTCCCAGGACCGGAAGGTTACTCAACGCTTTCTTCCGAGCCAGCACCCCTGAAGGGATGCTGGGTCGCGGCTCCCAAGCGTGTACGTTTAAATCCGGAAATTCGAATCACGCATTCAGCGCGGGGGGATCTCAACGCCGGCGTACTGGGTTTACTCTGCGGGCGGGGCTTATTGGAAGGACGAGGGCGCCGAGATTTGATGCAAGATGTGCGCAGCTCCGCGCCGAGAGCCGTGCGGTCAGGTGGGCGCGCGGGAAGGCAGCCATCCTCGCCATAACGCCCGGCTACACCCCAGTCTTGCCAGCGGCGGGATTCGTATCCTCCGGCGGCCGATCGGATGAAGGCTGAACCACCTCTGCTGTTGCGGTGGCGTCGTTCTTCGTCTTCTCAGGCGGCCTCCTGGGCGGAAGCTCCCGCGAGAACGTCCCGCCGCTGTGGCGGACCCAACCTTTTGGCGTTAGCATCGGAATCTCCATTACGCTGTGGAAACCATCTCTTTCGTGCAAGTAATGAACAATTGTTCGGCGAAGTCACGGCTCAGATCGACGATCGAACTGAACAGTTCTTCGGACGTGGCGATCTCGACCAGCCGGTCCGCGGACCGTGGGGAAACAATATCCACCACGCCGATGCACTGGCGTCCGCGCTCGAGCGGCACCGACGCGTCATAGTCGCTGACGACCGGAGGTTCGTACTCGGGATGAAACAGCGGCAGCGTAAGCAACGCCGCGGGCCCCCGTTCGCTGCCTTCGACGTACAGAAAGTAATCCGGTTTGCGAGGAGAAGCCGGATCCGGCGGGACGTACAGGTAAGCGCGGGGATTCTTGAAGCAGGCCCCGCCCATGCCGAGTCCGAAGGGAAGCCAGAAGTTCCAGGCGTTCGGAACGGGTTCCCCTCCGCCATAGATCCCATCCACAGTCTCCATGCGCCGCAGCCGGTAGTTGTAAGCCAGCAGGTGAAGGTTCTGCAGGGCGCCTTCTTGCCCGAACAGAGATCTCACCCCGTGATCGAAATCGCGGAACACCTCATAAATCGGGCCGCCCGGGCGGCCCTCCATTCGGCGCCAGCGATGGGCGAATAGTTGGCCCTGCACACACCGCACTTCCTTCTCGATGCGCTCGTCTCGGCTATCGCTCGTGCGTGCGGGGAGCTCCCAATCGAGAGAGAAGCAGGTGCCGACGGAGGGATTCTCAACCTGCAACTCCCAGGTGTTGGGGGCCACTTTCTTCAGCTTCCAGGTTCCATCATCGGTCCTGTCGGGGATCCAAACCGGCGTTTCGTCGGGGCTCATCCGTGGGCCGAGATTCAGGACATCGTTGGCCAGCACCTCGGCCGGTTCGACGTTCCGGATAAAACGAAACTTTCGCACTGTGGGAGCAGCGTTCAGACTTGCGGGAAGTTCCAGGCGCATTACGAAGCTCTCGACAGGCATCCAGACAGCCCGCGCGAAGAATTCAAGGTCCTGCGTTTTGGAGCCGTCGATATGGCGCTGTTCCTTTGCGTCGTAGAACTGGTCGAATTCCCAACTGGAAGAGGCCACGGAATTGAGCATCGCGGCATGGATCCCGCAGCGCACGGGGCCCCTCCCGGCTGTCAGGGAAGGGTAGAAGGTCATGACCCCGGAGACGGTGCGCGCGCTTTCCCTGGCGATGCGCAGGCGTTCGTCGAGGTAGGCATCCGGAGAGACGGCGGCGCTCTCCGATTTCCAGTCAGCGCCCAATTGAAGGGCGCTTTCATCAGGTTTCGGCTCCCCGATGTCTCCGACGGAAGATTTGATCTGCAGCCACAAGCCCGATAGCTGGTTCTTCCGCACCGTGAGACCGTCGAGTAAGACGCTGATATTCGACCGGCCATCGAGCAGGACCTGTTTGGTGAACTCCACAGACCGGGCGGTAACAGCGATGTCCTGGCGCTCGACGCTTCCGCCGAGAGCGTTCGAATCGAACCTGGCCGGCCAGAGGTTCTCACGATTCCCGCGCGACTCGTCCTGTGCGGGCCGGAGACCTTTCCAGAGCTCTCGAAGGGGACCGCATTCGTCGTAGACAGATTTGAAAGATTGCTCAAGCGCCGACGTAGGCCCAAAGCGTTCGAGAACATGTTCGAACTCCCTAGTTTTGTTCCCGAATGTGGCGACGTAACCGTCTTTGTAAGGGGCCGAGCCGCGGTATTCCTTCATGTGCCGCACAGCTGCGACATCGACCAGCAGCTTGAGAATGAAGCGATTGAGCGCGCACGCCCGGGGATCGTACAGAAAATCGTCCTTGCTGGTGATGAAAACAGGGTTGTTGGCCT
Organism: Terriglobia bacterium; assembly: GCA_963718155.1. GTDB lineage: Bacteria > Acidobacteriota > Terriglobia > Bryobacterales > Bryobacteraceae > BOG-234. The sequence goes on from CAVQYP010000022.1 coordinate 160,058, forward strand.
TGCGCACGGTCAGTCTGGCGGCAATTTCGTGGGCAAATCGATCGGTATCCAAACGCTCATAAGCCCTGGAAAGCTTCTCGGCGTCATAACCCGCCCTTTCGATCTCGTTCAGGTCGTCCAGCAGGCTGCGCCGGCGGATGCCGTCGCTCCTGCCGAAATTCTCGAGGATCTCGGCATGACGAAAATCCTTGATACAGAGGCGCATCAGATCTGTGAGACCGCTGTCTCCGACCCCGACCACCAGCCAGCGCTTCTTGTGGTCTCGGGGCCACGAATCGATCGTGCCGTTATCTATCCAATAGCTGCCGTTACTCTCCGTGCCGAATCCGACGGCCAGAATAACGACCTTGAATTGCCGCGGGGGACGACCATTCCATGCGAGGTGTGGACGATTGCCGTCGATAGTCAAGACAGTGTCCTCGACGCCGGTGTAATCGTGAATTCCCGGCGAGGCGAGAGCCTCCCGGAGGAGCGGCTCCAATTGCTCGCCAATGACCTTATAGGCATAATCGGCCTTCCAGGAGAGGACATGCAGTTCTGCGAGCGGGTTATTGTAGCCGTCTGCGGGCCAATCGTAGATGTGGGGATGGATCCAACGCCGCTGGGCGTTTCGCTGGAGATCCATGAATCCGAGACTCTTTTCAAGAATGGTGACTTCTGCGCCGCAACGCTGAGCGGCCAGAGCGGCGGTCAGTCCCGAAACGCCGCCGCCGACGATTGCGACCGGCGTCCGCGGGCCGATCTGCCCGTCCTTGAAAAGCGCGCCGACCAGGTTCAGCGCGCGTACCTGCTGTGAATAGAGGGTTACGTACCGCGCAAAGCAGCCAAGCACGTACACACCGGGAAATTTGTCGCCAACCGCGAACCACTTATCAAGGAATTGCCGTTCGCTGGTGTTCGTCATGAGTACCTGAGATTAACGAATTATAGTTTCCGCTGGTCCGGGTCGCAAGGTTGGGATCGCAAGGTTGGGATTCGCAAGGTTGGCCTGCCATTTCGCCGGTCCTCTCAGGGGTCGTCACGTAACAACCCGTCCAACTCCCGAACTCCGCTTGCTTACGCGCGCGGCTCAAAACCCGAATATCCCATCAAGCAGATCGGAACTGCTGCCCCACCGCTGGGCCCAGACATTCCGGTACTCGCCGTTGACTCTACTTGAGCCGGCGGATATCGGAAACGCTTTTACCGTTTCTATACGCCCGGCCAGGTTCTCCTTCGCTCCACCAGCGCATTCAGCCCGGGGCGATCTCAATCCCTGCGTAGTGAGTCTTCACCTTGCGCGCGGCGGCCCGGCCGATCCTCTTTGCCAATTCCTCTTCCGAAGCCTGGCGCACGAGTTCCGAACTGCCGAACTCCTTCAGCAGCTTGCGCACGGTAATCTCTCCGACTCCCGGAATTGTGTCCAGCTCCGACGTCAGCGTCCGGGCGTTTCTCCGCGTGCGATGGAAGGTCACGGCGAAGCGGTGAGCCTCGTCGCGGATCGTCTGGATCAGATGCAGAATCGGTGAGAAGCGATCGAGCACGATCGGCTCATTCTCCTGCCCCAGCACATAAACGATCTCTTCACGTTTCGCAATCGATGCCAGCGGCTGATTGATAATCCCGATCGCCTCCAGCGCTTCCGCCGCCGCGTGCAGTTGCCCCAGTCCGCCGTCGATCAGCACCAGTCCCGGCATCGGCTCGCCTTCGGCCTGCAGGCGCGAATAGCGGCGAGTCACCACTTCGGCCATGCTGGCGAAATCGTCGTTGCCTTCGACCGAACGGATGATGAATTTGCGGTAATCGGCCTTCTTCATGCGGCCGTCTTCCCATACCACCATGCTCGCGACCTTATCGGTTCCCTGGATGTGCGAGATGTCGAAGCATTCAATGCGCCTCGGCGGATCGGGCAGGCCGAGCGCTTCCTGTACCGCCGCCTGAATCGCCACCGACGAGGGCTTGAGGACGCGGAAACGCCCGTCAAAGCTGTGCTTTGCGTTAGTTTGCGCCAGATTCAGCATGGCCTTCTTCTGACCTCGCTTCGGCGTATGGATCTCAACCTTGCGATTCTTCTTCTCCGAAAGCAGTTCTTCCATTACTTCCTGATCTTCGAAATCGATCGGTACGTGAATGATCGCGGGAACATACTGCTGGTCGAGATAGATCTGCAGCAGCAGCGACGAGAAGAACTCGGGAGGATTGAACTCGTGCTGGTCTTCCCAGAAAAAATCGCGGCGGTCGACGATTACGCCGTTCCGCAGATGGAACAGATTCACGGCGACCAGCGGCGGCTCGGCGTAGAAGCCGAAGATATCGGCATCGTCTCCGGAAGCGGCGGCCATCTTCTGGCGCTGGTCGATCTCTTCGACGGTGCCAAGCAGATCGCGTAGCGCGGCCGCCTCTTCGAAGCGCATCTCATCGGCGGCTTCCTGAATGCGGTCGCGCAGTTCGCTCGCGAGCGCACTGTGTTTACCTTCCAGAAAGAGCCGGACCTGCCGAACCGCCTGCGCATAAGCTTCGGGTGTCGTGAGGCCTTCCACGCAAGGGCCCTGGCAGCGATGAATGTGGTACTGCAGGCAGGGCTTGGGATGATAGCGGCGCAGGTCCACCTTGCATGACGGCACCAGGAAATGGCGGTGTATGAAACTCACCAGCCGGTGCGCAAGATTGCCCGGGAAAGTAAGGCCCGAAGTAAGTCGAGCCATCTTTAATGAGCCTTCTGGTTACATAGACGCGCGGGAAGCGCTCGTTCGTGAGTTTGATGTAAGGGTAGGTCTTGTCGTCGCGCAGCAGGACGTTGAACCGCGGCTTGTACTGCTTGATCAGGTTGTTCTCGAGCGCGAGCGCTTCCTTCTCGTTATCGACGAGAATGTAGTCGATGTCGCGCGCTTCCGCGATCAGCGAGCCGGTCTTGACGTCCGACAGCTTGTCTTCGTTGAAATAGCTGCGAACGCGCGCCCGGAGCATCTTCGCCTTGCCGACGTAGATGATTTTTCCCGCGGCGTCCTTGTACAGATACACGCCGGGGCCGAAGGGTAATTGCGCGACTTTTTCGCGAAGGGGATCCGGAGGGGGCAGCATTTTCTACAGGCCTTGCGGCCGGATTTAAGGCGGCACACCTTGAGCCAGGCAGCCTTGCGGCTCGCAGCCCAAAGGGACAATATACTTAAAGTATGTCACGGCGTTGGATCGTTATCACGCTGATGGGGGCGCTCTTTGCGATGAGCGGCGCCGCGCAGCAACCGTCCGCCGCAAACGCGCCGGATAAACAGCAAACGCAGGATAATATCCAGCTTCCGCCCGAAGAGGACAAAACCGTAATACCGCAGCAATACGCCTTCAATCCGGTGCAATCGAAAAAAGAAGTCACGGTGGGCGATTTCTACTTCAAGAAGGGCGACTACAAGGCGGCGGCAGGACGCTTTATTGAGGCCACGAAGTGGAACGACGGCAACGCGGACGCGTGGTTGCGCCTGGGCAGTGCGGAAGAAAAGATGAACGACGTGAAGGCGGCGCGCGACGCGTGGCAAAAATATCTGCAGCTTGCTTCCACCGGGAAAAACGCGGATGAGATCCGCAAGAAACTGGAAAAGCTCAGATAGCAGGTGTTCGCGAGAAAAAAGGCATATCGCTCCCTGCCGGTCGCGGCTGGGAATTGTGTACGTTCGACGGAGCGCTATTGCGGACCCTTGAAGTTCCAGAACACGTCACACGTATCGCTTTCGAATTTTTCCCGAAAGACCTTTTCGAGATCTTCGTCCGTCAGGTGGTTGTTCTTGTCGCAATTCACCACGGTTTGGAAGCGGCCTGCTTTGATTTCCCGAAGGACTTCGGATTCCGGCACCAGATTTAAGGGAACTGCGCGTTCCGGCGGGAACTCCAGTTTGTGGGAGTCGGCCAGTTCCATTCCGTGCGGCGGTGGACGGCGGGTCAGGAAATATATCGGCTCGTCGCTCAGCAGGGTGCCGTTGCGGCGGAGTCACCTGGTCGACTTTCGCGGCGACCTTTTGAAGGTCGAGCCAGTTTACGTTTTCATGTTTCGTGTGCAGCGCTTTCGCCAGCTCGAGTGAAAAGATTGCGGTCAGAGCGACCATCGGCCAAAGATGGCGGTCGGCCGGGCATAGCCGCGGGGTGACGAAATACAATCCCGCGGTGGCGAGGATAATCACGAACGGATACGCAAACAGATAGTAGCGCTGAAAGGTGGGGTGGGCGCTTGAGATGTGGGTTCCGAGCGCCAGCGCCAGCCAACCGCAAAGATAAAACTCCGCGCGCTGCGCCCGGTCCCAGTCGCTGCGAAAGCGAATGAACAGAAGCCCCGCAAGCCCGAGGAGCCCGGCCAGCAGAGCCTGGGCCGAGTTCAGCCACGAGAACATCACGTCGAAGTCGTGGGGAATTGCGTTAGGCCACTCCACCTGCCGGAAAACCAGGTTGTACTGAATGATGTCGAAAAAAGTCTGGCGCGGTCCTTTACTAAAGAGGTAGGCGACCGGCAAGAAGGGAACGACAGCTGCCGCAACGAACGCGGCGAGTTGTGCCCAACGGTTTCCGAGGCGGTTTTGGACGACCATCCAGATCGCCAGAACCGGGCACACGGGAGCGCTAAGCAGAGTGGCCCCTGCGGCCGCCGAAGAGAGAAATCCGGCAAGCGCGGGAAGGACGATCGTTTTTCGTTCCACCGCAAGAACGGTCGCCCGGAATGCCGCTACGACGAGGAACAGGGCCAGCCCGTAGGCCTGCCCGAGCGGACCGTATTGCACGATCAATACATTCAGGCCTATCAAAAGCGCCGTCATGATCGACGCGACAGCGTCGCCAGCGCGCGACCGGGAAGCGCACGAAGACATAATCGGCCGTCAGCATGATCGCGCCGCTGGTCATCAGAGCCGCAATGGCGTGAGCGGTGCGCCACGTCGTCCCCAACAGAGTGAACCAGAACGCATTCCAGTAAGCGTTGAGCGGCGTCTGGGAGTAGTTGAAATCGAGATAAAGCCGCTTGCCGCGTGTTATCGACTGGGCTGCGAGCAGGTGCCAGCCCTCGTCCCATACGAAGGCCTCGGTCTGGGCGTAGATCATGAGGCCCACTGCCAGGAGGCCCACCACTCCCACAAGGATCCGGTACGATTTCTGTGCCCGAGAAACGGGTTTCAGGGATACCTGGACCTGCTCGTCTGTCATTCCGAGTTTCATTATCGAATACGGGTACCCATCGCTTTGCGGTTTGAGGAACACGCGCAAGTTATGGCTGTCGCAACGCGTCTCGACGGGCGGTTGCTCCATTTTGGCGCCGAGTCCGGCGGCCCTTGCGCTCTAGCAGCCCGTGGTGGAACTCGCGTGGGGCCGCGCGGGCACGATTTGGTCCGAGAGCGAAACGCGAGAAGGAAGTCGACGCGGGTCATCTACGATGACGAGCAACGAAGCCCTCGGGCCAAATCCTGCCCGCCCAAAGGGTTGCGGCGGCGCCCGGCTGCAGCTTTGTCGCAGCTCCTGTCCAATGTCCCGCATTGCCTGCGTCGCTGCTTCGCGCTGGCGACCGGGCGGCGCTCGCAACGCGGCCCACGGGAGTTCCACCACGGGCTGCTAGGCGGCAAGCCGGGTCTGCTTCTCCAGGATCTGCTGCTGGATGATGCGGAGGATGCGCTGGAGGCCCCCATCCCAGTCCGGGAACAGATCGACATACTGGGTCTCCCGCTGAATCCGCGCGGGGACACGGCATTCGTCCAGACGAACAGGGATCAGGAAAACCTCGTCCAGAGGTATGCGGGTGGCGCAATCGAGGGCATACCGGATCTCCGCCTGGAATCCACCGCGCTTCCCGGTGGAGTTTCGCGAGAAGCACGCGATAAAGAAATCGGCGCTCGCAATGGCATCTTCGATTCGCCGCGGCCAGTTTTGGCCTGGAAGGAGTTTGCGGCGGTCGATCCATGCTGCGAAGCCGCGCTCTGCGAGATCATCAAACAACCGGTCGGCGAGCGCGCTATCCTCGACGGCGTAAGCGATGAATACGCGCGGCCGATTGGATCTGCGCAGGGAAATATTGCCGGCCCGGGTGCGCGAGAACACGCCTAATCCGTCGATCTCAACCTGTTTGGAACGCTTCAGCGAGCGCTCGATCAGGCGGGCCAGTTCGTCAAGGTTCATTTCGTTCCTGCTTGAAAGTCCAGTGTTTACCGGGCGTTATCGTTCCCAGGCCGGGAAGGCGCGCGGGCTGCCCTCCTTTTAATGTGCGAATGATCTGGGTGACAGCGCGATCCATCTGATCGGCGGCGTCCCCCGGCTTGACGCCGCTGTGTTTTGCCATGTCTCTGGCAAGATCCGACTTTTTCATTTGTCCGGAGCGTACCACACGTTACAACGGATCAATGGTTAAGTTATTGATTCTATTAAGCAACTTTGTTGAACTGACGGAATGAAGCTAATTTAATCGCTCCTTAAGGTCCGGTTCATGTGTCGTTGGCTATGATTCAGCTGACGGCAGATCGGCCCGATATTTTAAGGAGAAACACCAAGAATGAAAAAGCTTCTCGTATTTGCCCTTGGCTTGGGCATCGTCCTCGGCACCGTTTCCTTCGCGCAGGACACCACTGACACCACGAAGAAAATGAGCAAAAAGGGCGGCAAGAAGAAGACCGACACGACTACCGATCAGAAGCACAACAAATAGCTTTCCGGCTCGGCTTTACGGGTCCAGTCGTGCCCTGAAGGCCCAATTCCTCGTCCCACATATAAATCACAAGGAGAAATACACACATGAAAAAGATACTCGCACTCGCGATCGGCCTCGGCATCGTCCTCGGCACCGTTTCCTTCGCGCAGGACACCACTGACACCACGAAAAAAAGCGGCAAGAAGGGCAAGAAGAAGGGCGCCGAGACCACCGCACACATCCATAACGGCAAGTAGTTTTTCCGGGCTGGCCTCCCGTAACTTGGGATGGTCAGCCCGCCTGCTTCGAGAGTTTCCCCCGTTTTTCCTCCTCTTCTTCCAACACCTCTTTCTCGACTGAATTGGTTGACTGTTCTGGTCAAACCCACTAATCTCTAGTTGTACCCGGGGAATTGGGCAATTCCGTTTCGTCAATGAACATCTCGGTAAAGGGTGAGTACGCCCTTCAGGCTATTTTCGATCTCGCGTCCAACAGCCGGTCGCAACCCGTTAAGATTGCGGACATTGCCCGCCGGCAGCAGATTCCCCAAAAGTTTCTCGAGTTAATTCTGGCGAGCCTGAAACAGGGCGGCTTCGTTGAATCTCGCCGCGGCGCCGAGGGCGGCTATCTGCTCTCACGCCGTGCCGAGTCAATTACACCAGGTGAAGTGCTGCGGTTCATTGAAGGGCGACGAGAGGAACAATCGCGTCTTCGCCGAGGCGCGGATTCCGTGTTCACCGATTTGTGGCAGCGAGTCGATCTCGCGATCGACGGCGTACTGGCTTCGACGACATTTGCGCAACTGGTGCGCGAGTCCCAGGAAAAACATAATCGTTTCATACCGAATTGGGAGATCTAATGTATTTCGACGACAACTCGTACAGTATCGGCCGCACGCCGTTGGTGCGGCTCAATCGTGTCATTGACGGTGCGCCGGTGACGCTTCTTGGCAAGGTCGAGGGACGGAACCCCTCCTGTTCGGTGAAATGCCGGATTGGGGCGGCGATGATCTGGGATGCGGAAAAACGTGGCGTTCTGAAGGCGGGAAAGGAACTGATTGAACCGACCAGCGGAAACACGGGGATCGCCGTTGCCTTTGTTGCTGCCGCACGGGGTTATCCAGTGACGCTCACCATGCCCGAGACAATGTCTCTGGAGAGAAGGAAAGTGCTCGCGGCGTTGGGGGCCAAGCTGGTCCTGACCGAGGGCTCGCGCGGAATGAACGGCGCGATCGGGAAGGCGCAGGAGATTGTGCAATCCGACCCCGACCGTTACGTACTTTTACAACAATTCGATAACCCGGCCAATCCGGATATCCATTTCAAGACGACCGGGCCCGAAATCTGGGACGACACCGAAGGGAAAATCGACGTTCTGATCTCCGGCGTGGGCACAGGAGGTACGATTACGGGTGTTTCGCGGTATATAAAGCATGAGAAGGGACATAAACTCATCAGTGTGGCGGTCGAACCTGTGGGGAGTCCGGTGATCAGCCAGACTCTGGCCAATCAGCCGCTAAAGCCTGGACCGCACAAAATACAGGGCCTCGGCGCAGGCTTCATCCCCAAGAACCTGGATTTGAGCATGGTGGATCGTGTCGAGCTTGTAACAAACGAGGAGTCGATCGAGATGGCGCGGCGTCTGGCCAGTGAAGAGGGATTGCTTAGCGGGATATCGTGCGGCGCGGCTGTAGCCGCCGCGGTAAGGATCGCGCGAGATGAGGAATTTCGCGACAAAACCATGGTGGTGATCCTGCCCGATTCGGCCGAAAGATATCTCAGCAGCGTACTCTTCGAAGGCATGTTCGAAAACTGATATTTTTTTTATGAGGGCGCGTAACGTGGCGCAAAAAAGCGGCGTCTGAATATGCAAATCCCCGTTACGACAAGCGGGCGCATTCACCCCTATCACCCAAAAATGCGCCCGCGCCTCAAACCCTTTACGCGAAAGGGCCCTCTTTTCGAGGCTGCACACGCTGTTTCCTTCTTACTGCTGAGTGGTGTGCTGGCTGCCGCCCAGGAGCTTCCTGTTCTTACCAATAACGGTCAACCTATGCGGGTGTCTTATGGCTGTGTTGGGGAAGATCTCCAATGGGCGGGAATGACGTGCAGCCAAGGTGATCCGTGTCCTGTTTATCTGGAACTCGGTTCGATCGCTTCGAGGGACAAACAGATCTTTGTTGGGGGCGACCTGCATAGCACTTCAGCCACACTAAGCTCTATTCTGTTGCAAAGTGGAGACGCGGGCGCTACCTGGAAAGAAACTGCATCGCGCACAAGAGGCGCGGAGCTCGACCAGTTGGAGATCTCGGATACCCAGCATGCTTGGGCCGCGGGTGCGACTCAGTACCCTTTAACACGGGATCCGTTTGTTCTCGCGACCACTGACGGCGGCACTACATGGAAGCAGAGTTCCATTGGTGAAGAAGGGAGCGCCGGCTCCGTTCAACGTTTCTGGTTCGATTCTCCGCGGCATGGCGAGCTGATTGTCGATACCGGGAAAGCCTCATCCGGGGGCCGTTATGTTTCATACGAATCGGATAACGGCGGAGACACCTGGACGCTCGTGCGTGCGGTGGGCAAGCTCCCTGAATTGAAAAGCATTGCCGTGGGCCAGCAAGTTCCAGACTGGCGCATCGAGACCGGCAAGGATGGTAAAGCCTTGCAAATCGAACAGCGCGCCGGCGATCAGTGGTGGCCGATCGCTTCGTTTCTTATTGAGGTTGCGAATTGCCGCAATGAAGCCGGACAGGCCAAAGAGCCGGAACCGTCTGACCAACCTGCTGCCCCCGAACCTGCCGGCCCCAAGGTTAAATTCAATCAGAACTAAGTGTAAAGCTAATCAGAACCAATGAGACGCGTGGGAGCCAGGCCCGTGGATCTCGAGATCTTCCGCAACCTGTTTGTCTCCATCGCGGATGAGATGGGCGCGGTGCTGCGCAAGACCGCGTTCAGCGCGAATATCAAGGAACGGCGCGATTACTCCTGCGCAGTGTACGGCAAGGCAGGCGAGACGATCGCAATGGGCGACCATATGCCGGTTCATCTGGGCGCGATGCCGCTGTCGGTCCAGCACGCGCTGGCTGCATTTCGTCCCGGCCGGGGTGACGTGGTGATCCTGAACGATCCGTTTCGCGGCGGCACCCATTTACCCGACATTACGGCGGTCTCCGGCGTCTTTCCGGGAAAGAGTAAGGTTGCCGAGTTCTATGTGGCGAACCGCGCTCACCATGCGGACGTGGGCGGAATGAGTCCAGGTTCGATGCCGCTTGCCCGTGAGATCTATCAGGAGGGCTTGCGGATTCCACCTGTGCTGTTGATGAAAGGCGGCGAGGTTCAGCGAGATGTGATGCAAATGATTCTTGCGAACGTGCGCACGCCCGAGGAGCGCGAAGGCGATCTTCTCGCCCAGGTGATGTCGAACCGGCGCGGCGCGGACCGCTTGTCCGAGATCGTCTCGCGATACGGATTGGCGCGAGTGCATCGGAGCGCGAAAGAGCTGCGCGATTACAGCGAACGGGTTACACGCGCTATGCTACGCGCGATTCCGGATGGCGAATACCGGTTTGAAGATTTTCTGGATGACGACGGCGTCACGGACGAGCCGGTGCGAATTGCTGTCGAGGTCAGGATTCGCGGCGATGAGGCTGAAGTGGATTTCACAGGATCAAGCGCGCAGGCAGCCGGGCCGATGAATGCGAATTATGCGATTGCGGTATCAGCGGCGATGTATTGTTTCCGTTGCCTGATTGAAGCGGAGGTGCCTTACAACGCCGGCCTGCTGCGACCGATTCGCGTGATTGCTCCCGAGCGGAGCGTCGTGAATGCGGGTCTGCCGGCGGCGATGGCGGCGGGTAACGTGGAGACCTCGCAGCGCATTACGGACGTGATTCTCGGGGCTCTCGCGCAGGCTTTGCCCGGGAAAATTCCGGCCGCGAGTTCGGGGACCATGAACAATCTCAGCTTCGGTGGGTGGGATACCTTCCGTAACAGGCCGTTCGCTTACTATGAAACGATTGCGGGAGGCATGGGCGCGTCTGCGCATGGCCCGGGACGGTCGGCGACTCACACCCACATGACCAACAGCTGGAATACACCCATTGAGGCGTTCGAACATGCTTATCCATTGCGTGTGCGGGCTTATAAGATTCGCGCGGGGTCGGGTGGGGCGGGGAAGTACTCCGGAGGCGACGGGATTGTGCGCGAACTGGAGTTTCTTGAGCCGGCGGAAGCGACGATTCTTTCGGATCGCAGAAAGCGTGGGCCTTACGGACTGGCGGGTGGCGGGGATGGTAAGTGCGGCGTGTCCAGCGTTATTAAGGAAGGTGCTTACCAGGAACTTCCATCCAAGACTCGATTCATGATTCAGAAGAATGAAGTGCTGCGCATCGAGACTCCGGGCGGCGGCGGTTGGGGAGAATGAGTCTTTGATCGATACGGTAGGATGGGGCTGAGGCGAGAAATGATCGCACCGGTTACCGAGTACAACACTCAAGCGATAGAAGAAGCGGTGTCCGCGGCACAGACAAAGTTTTCCGCCGACATCGAGTACATTCGTTATTCGATTCGTGACGACTGGGCCGGCGAACCCGCGCTGTTTTTTCACGTGCTTCTCAAGGACAGATCGTATCCGAAGCCTATTGCTCGGCACGATCCGCGTCTAACGGAAATAGTCGATCTCTGTAATCGAATCAGGTCGGAGATACGGTCGCAAGTCAGACGTTGACGTGGAATTATATCACACTTTTCCTTCAGATTGGTATCGGAGCAACGGGAACTGCGCGACGAGGATTGGAACTGAATGGGTTTTCCGGACGAACTCGCCGCTGCGGCGATGGCAATTTTACGATCTGGAATATGAAGACGCAAGCGACGATGCGGCGAGCGATTTCGACGGCGTACTATACTCTTTTCCATCTGTTGATTGAGAGCGCCTGCAGTAACTGGCCGGAGCGCAACGCAGCACATCGCTCGTCAATTCGATCACGGCGCATGAAGGAAGTTTCGCAAGCTGCGCGAACCAATTCGATTGAGCATCCGGATTTATTCCTTGTCAGCAGCACCGTTTGTGCATTGCAGGACGTACGTCATATCGCGGATTACGATCTCTCAGTCAGAATTCTCTGTTTCGATGTGGAGTGGAGCTGGATGCGCTTGACGAGGTCTTTCGAAGGTGGAAACGGATCAAGACACAGCCCGAGTCTCAGGATTATCTTTTTTCGTTGCTCTTCAAAGACAAAAGAGCCTGATTCACAGAGCCCGCAGATGCCCCGGCGTGCCTCTGAGCTTCCACCGCGTCTGCGCGCGCAATCTGGCGTTCACTTCTTCCAGCGATCCGAAAAAGCCGGCGAACGACTTCTCAAGATGGACGGGCCGACGGCGAGTCTGCCGAAAGTCGCGCTGGCGAAACTGATCCGAGCGCGCGATGACCGCTGTACCCATCGGCCGGTACTCGTGTGTTCCCTCGACCCACGCCAGATCCGAATCGGTATCAATCCAGAGAGCGAATCCCACACGACCAATAGAACATGGCGGTCTATTAACGCTGTGCCGATGGCGTCCCGGCAGGCGCAGGCTTCTCCGCTTTGCCGCTCGTTGGAGGCGTCCCGATATGGTCGGCAAGCTGACGGCCGGTGAAGTTAGAGGTTGTGCTCTCATCAACCTCCGGCAGCATGGTTGCATTCCACTCGTACCACTCCGCCGTAATCCGGTCGTAAACATCCTTCCGCCGCGCCTTCAGATTGGCCCGCTCCATTGGGTCTTCGGCGACATTGAAGAGAAATGTGTTGTCGAGGATCTTCAGATACTTGAAGTCGCCGTCTCTCGCGGCGCGCTGCTGATTGGCCTTATACCGCCAGAACAGCTTGCGCGCAAACGGAGCCGCGTTCTGAGTAAGCGTCGGCAACAGGTTGACGCCGTCGGGCGGATATGCCGGATCGGGGGATGCGCCAGCGGCGTCCAGCAGCGTTGGTAGCCAATCCATGGTGATCGCCACCTGTTCGGTCGTGCGGCCTTGCGGAATGCGCGCCGGCCACGAGACGATCGCGGGTATCCGCAGGCCGCCTTCCAGAAGTTCAGTCTTGCGGCCCGTGAAGGGCCAGGTATCGGCGAATCGTTCCCCACCGTTGTCGCTGGTGAAAATCACGATTGTGTTCTCCAACAGACCATTCGAATTCAATGTTTCGACAACGCGGCCTACCTGCAGATCCAGCGCCTCGATCATTCGTTGATAAGTCTTCTGCGAACCGCCGTCGAAATCCATCAGGCCGCCGCCGCCGACAGGCGCTGACCGAAGGCGGTTCGACTCGGCCTCGTCACCGGGCCCTTCCCACGGCCAGTGCGGCGCATTGAAGTGCAGACTCAGGAGAAACGGACGGCCCGCTTTGGCATACCCATTGACAACCTCCACTGCCCGGTTGCCAAGCAGTTCGGTCAGGTAGCCCGTCTGATGCGCGTGTTGATCGTCGTCCCACAGATTGGAATCGTGCGCGTAGTAATCGGAACCTCCTTCACGGAATCCGTAGAAATGATCGTACCCGCTTTGCAACGGACCAAATTTCGGGAGCAAGCCCAAGTGCCACTTTCCAACCAGAGTCGTTCCATACCCGGCCTTCTTCAACAACGATGGCAGTGTGGGATGGTCCGGCGGTAAACCGACATCGCGGCCGGCCAACGGTTCCTCCAGGCCGATCGGAAGCCGGTATTGATAACGCCCGGTGATCAGCGCGGTACGCGTTGCGGAACAGACCGCGGAGTTCGCATACGCCTGCAGGAATCGTACGCCCCTGGCCGCTATCTTATCGATATTCGGTGTGCTGAAATCGGGACGCCCGTAGCACGACAAGTCGGCATAGCCCATGTCATCGGCCATTATGAAGACGATGTTCGGAGGTCTCGACGGCCTTTGCCCGACGACGTTGGCAGCGCCTGCAGCAAGCGCGGCGGTCCCGAAGGTAGCATTGCGCAGCAGGCTACGACGCGTCAGGTCGTTCGACATCTCCATCCAGGCTCCTTATCATAAACGCCGGGGTATTTTGAATGCCTCCAAATCTATCACGAAGGAGAACGGGCGCTCACCCGGTCGTGTCGGAAAGTGCAGACCCAGTCCGCAGGGTTGCGGCCTGTCACGTTGCAGCGGGCGACGAGTTCAGCCAGAAGCGATTCCCTGTGCGGTGCAACGATGTAGCCGGTGAGCATATCGCCCACCAGAAGGCAGTCCCGGCCTTCCGCCAGATGCAGTGCTACGAGCAGGCACAGACAAGCGTCCAGACAATCCTGATCACTCTTTCGCGGCGCGTGTTTGGCGGCAGCCTCGTCGAGCCAGCGAGACGTGTCTTTCAAACCGCGACTGGAGAATTCCGCCGATACGAGATTACTGATGTGACGCCAGTCGTCAGGCGAGAACGTCCTGCGTCGCTGCGGAGTGTATTCGGGAGACGCCCCGCGGCGCGGGTGTCGGGCAGCGTCCATCCGAGCGCAATCAGTGCCAGAACGGGATAAGTTTCAAAGACGCAGGTACCGACCTGAGGTGAAAGCGGATTGGCAGCGCCGCCGAACCGGCGAAGGAGGACCAGACCGGCGCCTGTGGGCCGAACATCTCCGTCCGGGAGATGCTCGCCGGCTGCATGCCGCCGAGCCGAAGGCTGACGGTTGATGAGACGATGCCCTCCACCGGGCGCTGGCCGCCGGAATTCGGGACGATCGTGGGCTGATCGAGCAGGATGATGGTCGATGTAGGAGCAAACTGATGCTGCCATCGCTCGACCATTTCTTCAGCCTGAAGGTAATTTGCAGCTCGCGGTCCTTCGATTTCCTGCAAAGATCCGTCGTCCCGGCACAGGGCCGCGGCGATTGCGCCGGAATTGTTTGGCGTCCACGCCGAATCGAATCCTACGAGAAGAGTCATGCGGGTCCGTGGATTAGTGTACGGCGGAACTCGAGAGGACGCGAGCATGGTCATTATTTGCTCATGTTGCGCTGCATTTGCTCATGTTGCGCTGCACGAGATGGCCAGACCTGGTCCGAAACGATAGATAACACGTCACATTGGGGCCGACTGGGCCTCGGCGGTACGCGCGATATACTGGCCTTACCGGAATTCTCCCCAATAATTCCGCCCCGTTGAAGGAATTACATTATGTGGATTGTCCGGCTTGCACTCGGCCGCCCGTACACCTTTGTTGTTATGGCTGTCCTGATCGCCATTCTTGGCGGCGCCGCCATAACCACCATGGCCGTCGATATTTTCCCTTACATCGACATTCCCATCGTGAGCGTTCTGTGGTTTTATCCCGGGCTCGGACCCGAGGAGATGGAAAAGCGCGTTACCACGAACTTCGAGCGCACCCTGACGGCAAACGTCAACGATATCGAACACATTGAATCGCAATCGTATTTCGGCTACTCCGCCGTTCGCGTCTACTTCCATCCGAACGTCAAAATCGACATGGCCGTGGCACAGATATCGGCCACTTCGCAGACAATACTGCGCAATTTGCCGCCGGGCATGTTCCCGCCCAACATCTTGAAATACGATGCGGCCAGCGTGCCGATCCTGCAACTCGGCCTCTCCAGCAGCAGCTTGAAGGAACAGGAAATCTTCGACCTTGGCGCCAACTTCATCCGGACCGGGCTCGCCACCGTGCAAGGCGCGACCGTCTCCTATCCGTTTGGCGGCAAGCAGCGCGGCGTCATGGTGGATCTCAATCTGGACGAACTCTATGCCAGGCAGCTCTCGCCGATCGACGTTTCGAATGCGCTCAATCTGCAGAACCTGATTCTTCCCACCGGCACCGCCAAGATCGACAGAACGGAATACCAGGTCAGGGTCAACAGCAGTCCCATACGGCTCAATGACCTGAACGATCTGCCGATAAAAACCGTCAACGGTGCGACCGTCCTGATGAAGGATGTTGCGCAGATTCACGATGGCTATTCGGTCCAGAACAACATCGTCCGAACCAACGGCTTGCGGGGCGTGCTCCTTACGGTCACGCGCAACGGCCAGGCCTCAACGCTCTCGATCGTCAACAAGGTCAAGGCTGAGCTGCCGCGGATTCTCGCCGGGGTCACGCCGGCGTTGAAAGTCACGGCCCTCGCCGATCAGTCTGTCTTCGTGCGCGCCTCGATCAAAGGCGTCCTCCGCGAAGCCCTGATTGCGGCTGGACTCACGGCGCTCATGATTCTGCTCTTCCTGGGAAGCTGGCGCAGCACGCTGATCGTCTGCATCTCGATTCCGCTATCCGTCCTGACGTCGCTTTGCCTCCTGAGCTTGCTGGGACAGACGATCAACGTGATGACCCTCGGTGGACTCGCGCTGGCTGTCGGCATCCTGGTCGACGATGCGACGGTTGAAATCGAGAACACGCACCGCAACATCGCGATGCGGAAGCCTCTCGTGCGCGCCGTGCTCGACGGAGCCTCGCAGATCGCGGTGCCGACCTTTGTTGCAACGCTTTCCATCTGTATCGTTTTCGTCCCCGTCCTGCTGCTCACGGGAACAGCGCGATTTCTCTTTACACCGCTCGCGATGGCGGTCGTATTCGCGATGGCGACATCCTATCTGCTGTCCCGAACCCTGGTTCCGACGATGATGGCCTATCTGCTGGAGAAGGAGGTTGACGTATATCGGGACGGGCGCGAAGGAAAGGGTCTGATCTGGAAGGCTCATCACCTCTTTAATGCGCTCTTCGAGAAACTGCGCTACCGCTACATGGGTCTGCTGCACTGGTCCCTGGCGCATCGCGGGAGAGTACTGCTGGGCTTCATGGCGGTTGCTGTCGCATCGCTCGGCTTGACGACTCTGATCGGCGAGGATTTCTTTCCCGAAGTCGATGCCGGCCAGATGCGTCTCCATGCGCGCGGTCCCGCCGGAACGCGAATCGAACAGACCGAACTGCGTTTCGCCGCGCTGGAGCGCGAGATCCGCTCCATCATTCCGCCGCAGGAGCTGCAGATGCTGATCGACAACATCGGCATCCCCAACAGTTGGCCTGCGATTGCACAGGGCGACATTCCCACCATTTCCGCCGCCGATGGCGAAGTCCTTATTTCGCTCAACGCGGAAAAGCACAGACCAACGAAATCCTATGAGGAACTGCTCCGGAAACGCCTGCGCAAGGACTTTCCGGATATGGCTTTCTTCTTCCAGCCTGCCGATATCACGAGCCAGATCGTGAACTTCGGTCTGCCCGCACCGATCGACCTTCAGGTAGTCGGCAACGACGCGACCGCGAATTACCAGATTGCCCAGAAGCTCGCGCAGCAGATCGCGCGGGATCGCCGGAGCGGCCGATGTCCATGTCCACCAGGTGGTCGCTCAGCCGATGATCCGGCTGAATGTCGACAGGACGAAGGCTTCCGAGCTTGGCCTCACGCAGCAAGACGTCACCAGCAGCATGCTGATCTCGCTCAGCGGCAGCGGCACTGTCGCGCCGAACTACTGGATGAACTGGACCAACGGCGTCAGTACAGCGTCGGCGTTCAGACTCCGCAGTACCGGATCGATTCATTGGACGCCCTGCTCCGCACGCCGATTTCCGTTTCGAACCCGTGCCGTCAACGCGACGACAGCCGAACGCGCATGGTCGGTACGGCCGGCGCGACGAGTTCGTTCACGGGAGCGTCGCCCTCCGGAGCCACGCAGGCATACGGGAATCCCGGAGCCGATGACGGGAAGCACGCAGCTGCTTGTCCAACCTGGTTACCGTCCAGCGGGATTACACGCCGGTGATCGTGAACCACTACAATGTGACGCCCGTGTTCGATGTCTACGCGAACGTCAGCCGGCGCGACCTCGGCGGCGTGGGCGCTGACGTGCGGAAAATCATGGACGAGGAAAACGGCAAGCTCCCGCGCGGTACCACACTCGACGTTGCGCGGCCAGGTTGCGACCATGGAGTCTTCGTTCTTCCGCCTGTCACTCGGCATGGTGTTCGCCGTCGTTCTGGTTTACCTGCTGATGACGGTCAACTTCCAGTCGTGGCTCGACCCGTTCATCATCCTGACGGCGCTGCCCGGGGCGATGGCAGGCATTCTGTGGATGCTGTTCCTCACCGGTACGACGCCTGAGCGTTCCGTCCCTGATGGGGTCGATCATGTGTATCGGCGTCGCAACGGCGAACAGCATCCTGATGGTCACTTTCGCCAACGATGAGCGGGCGCAAGGCATCACCGCGACCGAGGCCATGCTCGCGGCCGGACTATGCCCGTATGCGGCCCGTGCTGATGACCGCGACCGCGATGATTCTCGGTATGCTCCCGATGGCGCTGGGCATTGGCGAAGGCGGCGAGCAGAACGCGCCGCTCGGACGCGCCGTGATCGGCGGCCTGATGTTCGCCACGGTAACCACGTTGTTCGTGGTGCCGATCATCTACAGCTATCTTCGAAAGCAGCCGCCCATTGACCACCTCGCGAGGCTGGCCGAACGGGAGCGGGAAACCATTTAATGCGCTATACCGAACCCATGCACGATCCCGGCCCCAACCTGCCTGACACCAACCTGCAAGACAGCAGGGAAGAGCATCTTCGCCGGGAGAACGAAAAACTCCGGGCGGAGATCGAGGCGCTGCGCGGCGGGCCTCATGCCGCAAATACTCCTGCGGATGTCTGGCAGCCATCCGCCACGACGATCTGGGCAATCGCGCTGGGCGTAGTCGTTCTGCTTGCGATCGCGTTTTTCGGCGGGTACATCCCCATGCAGAGCCGGCGCGCGGTGGTCGCGGCCGAGGCTCGCGTACAGGGGGAAACGTTACCGCAAATGCGGGTGATCCGGGTCACCCGTTCAAACGTGAACACCGATCTCGCGCTTCCCGGGAGTATCCAGCCGATCACCGAAGCGCCCATTCTCGCGCGCACCGACGGGTACGTCCAGCGGCGTCTGGTTGACATCGGAGATCGCGTCAAATCGGGGCAGTTGCTGGCGGAAATCGATGCGCCCGAGCTGGTTGATCAGGTGACCCAGGCCAAAGCCGCCGAGAAGCAGGCCGAAGCCGCTCTCGATCAGGCCACGGCGAACGCACAGCAGGGCAAGACCGATATGGAACTGGCCAGACTTATGGCCCAGCGTTCCGGGCAGCTGGTTACCAGGGGTGCGATCGCACGGCAGGACGATGACCAGTCTCAGGCAACTTATCAATCGAAACTCGCCGCGCTCAATGCGCTGCAGAAGGCAGTCGACGTCCAGCGAGCCAACGTGGCCGCGGTTCAATCGAACCTCGCGCGGTTGACGAAGCTGCAGGATTATCGAATGGTTGTGGCTCCCTTCGAAGGCGTCGTCACGCTGCGAAATGTGGATGTCGGCGCGCTGGTCAACAGCGGGAATACGATGCTCTTCCGTATCGCGCAGATGGATGAGCTTCGGACGTTCATCAACGTGCCGCAGTCGTATGCCAACTCGATTCGGGTCGGCCAGCCGGCGACGCTGACGGTTTCCAACCTTCCGGGTCGAATGTTTCCCGGAACCGTCGCGCGTACGTCGGAGGCGCTCGATCCGTCCAGTCGCACACTGCTTGCCGAAATCCACGTTCCGAACAGAGAGAGGTTGCTGCTGCCCGGTATGTACACGCAGGTGGACTTCAAAGCGCCTCGCTTCGATCCGCCACTGGTCGTGCCCAGTGACGCGCTGATTGTGCGGGACAACGGAGCACAGGTTGCAGTCGTTCGACCCGGTAATACGCTGCACCTCGTCAAGATTCAGGCGGGACGTGATTACGGAGACCGTGTCGAAGTGCTGGGCGGGCTCAATGACGGCGATACTGTCGTCACGAATCCCGGCGATATAGCCCGCGAGGGCCTGAAAGTCGATGTGGTCTCCGCTCCCGCGGCGCCGGGGAAGAAGTAATCGCACAAAGGACACAAGTGGGGCATAACCCTGGGCTGGACCCCAGGGTGGCGCCTCCGTGTTGACTACGATTCATTTGCGCGTCGGCCCGGACCAGCTTCGGCTCCGCCGGTTCGCCATGACCCGGCAGGCGACCGAGTCAGCGAGATCGACTGTCCAGCGCCCGTCGCCTAGTTCGCCAGCGGATCCGGCCGCATCTGGAACTTCACCAGCTTGCTCGTGGTCCCTTTGCCGCCTTCCATGTGGAACGGCGCTCGCGTCGAGATCGGCGTGTAGATGCCCTTCCCCTTCCAGCCGCCGTTCGGATTGTCGATGCGGCCGTCCAGGCCTTTCGCGTAGTAGCCCATCGGATACGGCACGCGCAGCGTCATGAACTTGCCGTCCACCAGCACCAGCAGTCCCTCGGACAGATTGCCGGTCGCGAGCGGCACGTCCTTGCCGACGCCGAGCATGTCGAACCGATCGACGAAGTTGTAGTACGCCGAGTCGGCGCTGCCGTTCTCCACCGCGCCCTTGTAGTTCGGACCCGGGAACGGATAGAGCGTCCAGCCTTCCGGGCAGTGCTGTCCTGTCGCGGCGGTCGGGCCGTTGAGCGGACCCTTGCACTTGCGGCGGTCGAAGCTGGCGAAATGTCCGCTCGAGAGCACGGTCCAGACGACGCCCTTGCTGTCGACGTCCATGCCGCGCGGCGCGAAGCCCTGCACCGGCGCCTTCGGGTTGTTCCACGGCACTTCGTAGTACTCGGCCAGCGCCGTCTCGGGCGGGTGCGATCCCGGGACGAAACGAACCAGCGCGCCCGGCATTCCCTGCACCGATCCCCACACCGAGCCGTCCGGCGCCGGCGAGACGCCGTAGAACGACACGTTGATCCGCTTGTCCTTCGTCGGATCCGCCGGCTGATTCGGTTCGGTGTAGGCGTCGCGCTTGCCGTTGCCGTTGTAGTCGAGGACGAACGCGCTCCAGCCCTGCGCCTGTCTTCTCGTCGTGCGTCTTGTCCCAGATCTTCGTGTCGAACCAGCCTTCGACGCCGGCCGGCCCGAACGACGACCACAGCACATCGTTGTCGTCGAAATTCACGTGGCCCCACGTGAAGCAGGTGTCGATGGTGGTCGTCTCCTTGGTTTTCGGATCGTAGAGCTCCAGCCCGCGCTGGCCGTTGAGTGATCGGGAACAACTTCGCCGACGGATGATCCGATCCCGCCTGGCACCATGCCGGCGTCTGCGGGCTTGCGGACGCGCGCCGCCGCCCACACGCGTGCCTGCTTATCCATCGCGAAGCTGTGGACCGTGGTCTGGCTGTTCCAGATCGCTTCGTCGCCCCAGTACGGCGACGGCGCCGCCGGCGGCGTGTCGACGGAGCTCGGCGTCTGCGGATCGCGAACCGTCAGCTTCATCCTGGCTCGTCGCGTTGCGTCTTCGGATCGATGACGGGCAGGTAATCGCCGCTCTCTTCGAGCGCGCCGTAGATGGGGCCGTTGGCGTTGACGGTCGGATTGCGCTTGTCGCTCGCGATGTCGTCGTGCAGATAGACTTTCGGATCGGCCCAGTCCCACATCGTGACGACGACGTTGCGCTCCCTGCCCTGCGGACGCGAAGGCGCGGCGGACGGCAGCTCTCCGTGGGCGATGCGGTCGGTCCAGTCGGCGTACATCGCCAGCGCGCGCTGCCGGCCGACCTGCGTCGAAGCGGGCGCTCATGCCGCCGCCCGCCTGGCCGGCCTGAATCCGGCGATCCCACGCGGCTTTCGAGTCCTGCAGTCTTGACTGAGGATGCTCTGCGGAATCTCGCGCGTGGCCTTGTCGCCCATCTGATGACAGCCGGTGCAGCCGTCGGTGTTGACGATGTCGCGAATCCATTCGCCCTGGCTCTTGATGTTGGGAGAGATGCCGTTTCCGCTTCGGCCCGGTGCCGGGGAAATCGCTCTTGGGCGGCATCTGCAGCAACGAGAACCAGTACAGCGCGGGATAGTATTCGGCGGCGGCCTTCTTGTCCGGCGCCAGCGACCGCCTTCAGGTTCAGCGTTCTTGCCCGGCGTGGCTTTCACCTTCGGCGAATCCACCAGCCCGTAGCCGCGAACCCACACGTTGTAGTTCGCCTTGGGAAGATCCGGCACCAGATAGCGGCCCTGATCGTCGGTGACGACGATCTTGACGAATTTCGTCGGCAGATCGGTGGTTTCGGCGATCACCCAGACGCCCGCCTCGGGCCCGTTGGAGCTGGTGACCACGCCGCCCACATCGGCACTTGCCGACGCGGACAGCTTCATTCCTGGACTGGGCCAGCAGCAAGCCTGCCAGCGCGGCGGCCACGAGCACGGCAGTCATCCCTATGGGGAAACGCAAAGCTCTTTTGTGCATAAGTCAATCCTCCTTCTACTGGGAGCGTCACTCCTTAACCAGGCTTTCCTCGCCGCAGCCATTCTATGTCCGCGCATCGAGGGGCACAAGCGTTCCAGCGGAACGTTCCCGCCGGAACTGGGGTGGTGCCCAAGGGGCTGGACTCTGGTCAGCGTCGCCCTCGTCTGGCAGCACGGTGCGCGCGGAAAAGCTGACTAACTCATGCCAGCGGCTGTCGCCAGCCTTTGTAATCTGTCGCGCTCAGCCCTGGTCACCACGAAAATGAAGTGCAGCCTCGGCACTACTGACTGCGGCACCGTGAACGGATAGAAATCCGGCAGTCCCATGCCCCGTGACATTTCGTTCATTACCGCGGTGAGTCCGATCCACGAGTTGAAGAAGTTCAGGAAACGCCCCGCCTCGGGCTCGTCCGGTTGGTAGAGAGCCTCGCGAGGAAAACCGTTCATCTCCACGTCCAGTTGCCGCGGATCGATACCGAAGCTCATTGCGGTAGTCAGGGTATCGGCCATGTGCAGGAAGTGCGCCCAGGTTTCCGCCCAGTCTTCCCACGGGTGGCTGCTCGCATATGAGCTCACAAACCGCGTCGGCCAGTCCGCCGGCGGTCCTGCCTTGTAGTGACGCTTGAGAGCCTCGCTATAATCGGCCCGCTCGTCTCCGAACAGCCGTCGAAACTCGCTGAGCCAGGGCGTGTCGGAGATGAGACGATTCCAATAGTAGTGACCGATTTCGTGGCGCAAGTGGCCCAATACCGTGCGATAGGGTTCATTCAGGTTTTCGCGAATGCGCTCCCTTGTCGATGCCTGCGCCTCTTCGATATTTAGCGTAATAAGCCCGCTGGCGTGTCCCGTTATGACACGTGGCCCCTCGGCAGGGCTTCGCAGGAAATCGAACGCCAGCCCCCCAACGGGATCCTGGTCCCGCGACGCCAGCGGTATTTCCAACGCCAGAAGCAGCGAGACCAGCCGCCGTTTCGCCGTTTCGATTCGCCCCCATAAGACGCCATTCTCAGGCACCGACAGGTCGGGAATGGTTCGATTCAGGCGGCAGGCAATGCATAACCCCTCAGTAACCTCAACTCTGTCGACATCCGGGACCAGCCAGTTACACGCGGCTGCTGTCTCCCTGTTGGCGCAGCATTGGTACTCGGCACAGGCGTCGGGCTCACTTCCCGCGAGACGCCATCCTTTGGTACCGGGTATCGGCTCGATGGAGAATACCTTCGACAGGATTGGTTCGTAGCCTAACACCGCGTTGCATGCGGCGCATGTGCTGTTCTCAAAGAACACTGCTCGTCCACAACGGCACTGGTATGAGCGCCCGCTGCGAACCATCCCCGGCGTGGGGCGTGGTAGAAACAGATCGAAAAAATGGCGCATTCAACATCCTTCCGAAGACGCTGCAGTCGCGCGATCGGCAAACGATAAGCCGCAATATGCGCAGTGAAACAGTGAAACCTGGATGTGCACCAGGCGCACTCGATGTTACACCAGAACATCAGCCGTTGCATTCCCGTTAAAGACCACGGTCCCGGTGTTCTTGCCTGGCTGCGGCCGCGCCCGGCGGATCGTGAATCCGGCGGACGCGTTAAGGGCCGAGCCGGGCGCCGGCGTTTGAGGAGATCCGGTCCGCGTTTTCCACGTCGCGAAGTAGAAGGACCACTCGGACGTGCCTCAAATCCGTTCATCGAGACCGAATGATCACGCGCCTGTCACGGTTCGAGAACCGTCACCCAAACAGAATTGTGGTCTGAGAACCAAATCGGCATAACGCCCGAATCGGCTGCGCGCAAATCCCGTAAATAGATCCAATCCAGTTTGAGTCCCGGGAAGTGAAACGTTGCCGCTCCCGACCCCAAGGGCGTAGCGAATCCACGCTTTGCCATTTCGCGCCTGACCATCGCGCCTTGATGCTGCAGCCCCGGAACGGGGAACAAATGAGTGCCCCACCAGACATTGCTCGTATTGAAATCACCGCCGATCACGCAGGGGCCGGCGAAGCGGCCGGCATTTTCCCAGATGGGCGCGAGCTGCCGACGTTCGGGTGCATCGTTGATTCGATCGTCAAGATGCGTATTGATGACCCGTATTCGCCCGAGCGGGCTTTCAATAGTCGCCACGAGGGCAATGCGCGGCGTCGTGCCGACATGAAGATCGTTTACCGGCAACCGAATGGCATCACTCTCGACAAGAGGATACCGGCTCAAGATGGCAACTCCTTCAGCGTACTCCTGGTTGAGCTGGAATGCCCGCGCGAACTCGCTGTGGAGATCGAGCGCCGACGCAATCTCATTCGCCACGTGATCGTGTGGGTTATCTACGACTTCCTGAAGCATCAGGACGTCCGCCTTCCGCAGGTACGGCTGGTTTCTGATCGCATCGAGGAATTGGGAGCCGTGTTTTCCGGCGATATTCAGCGACACGATACGGATCTCCGCCTGAGCGGCGCAGCCGCACAGCAGCAATGTACAAATGACGCGCGGCGTGTTCGGAAGCATCTAATTTTGCTTTTTACATATTCAGCAGAGCACGACTTCGGGCTGAAACTCCGGCTGCATCAGTTCGCGGCGGGCACTCTTTCGGCCTTATCCACGATCAGCACGTCAATCATCGCCTTACCCGGTACAAGCCTCAAGCCAAGCTGCTGCTGGACCGCCGCGACGATGTCGGGCCCGGGTTCACCAGCATTGACGGGGGCTGCTCCCGGCGGTAAAGGCGCTGCCTGATTCGTTATGTAATCGAGAGAGTAGTCGTATTGTCCGGCCAGGCCAGTCTTATCCAACACCGGGCGGTTGAGCTCGGTCCCTAACAGAGCCGTCAATCGTGAGATCGGCTGCGCCTTGCCGACCGTGTGGAAGCTCGCCCCGTGCTCGCGTGGGGAGATCATGACGACCTGTCCGGGGCTCGCGAGCCCGCCAACCTTATCCTGCTGAGGCGGGCCGGGAGGCAACGGCGCAGCCCGGTCCCACGTCGTCTCCTTCAACTTCGAGCCGCCTTTGTCAATGACCAGCTCCTCAACCTGAAACTCCCTGGATTCATGGTGCAGCACTACGCCGAACCTTTCGGTCAACAGCGTCTGCCACATCACGTTGACCTGCTCTTTGGCCGCGCCGGCCGGAACCCTGGCAACGATGTCATACCTTTCGGTGTTCAGCCACGCCGGGCCATAGACCTGGTAGGTCTTCAAATCATAAGCAGTCATGAGAAGCTCCCTAAGTCTGGCGTAAGTCCATGTAATCAATTCCGGGTCTGGAGTTCCGGGGCCCCCGCGAGCCGGCCCGAAGTAAACTCCTCCACTCGGAGGAACGGGAGGCGACGGCTTGACAGACGCCACTTCAAACTGCGGCGTTGTTGATGCCGGACGCAGTTCCTGGCTCCGTGCCGCGGGCAACAGCAGCACGACCACGGCCACTGGCCCGGCGGAATTCAGTTTCTTCATACGCTTCGTTACGCCCACTCCTCTCCTGCAAAGATTTCCGGGCGAAGTGCTCTCCACTTTAACAAGATCCTCTAAGCAGCATCATGGAAGATAATCCCGACGGTGTGCCGCATGCCGGACCGCATGCGGCTCACCCCGTGGCGCAGATTCACGCGATACTTGCCCTTCGAAGCCTTTACCGGGCGGTTATGGACTGCGAAGACCGCGGCATCGCCCTGCCGCAGTGGTACAACCTCAGCACGGCTTTGCATGCGCGGCCGCTGTTCGGTCAGGACAAACTCGCCGCCTGTGAAGTCCTTGCCGGGCTCCGAGAGGAGAATCGCGACCTGAATCGGGAATGCCAGGTCGCCGTAAAGATCCTGATGGAGGCAGTTGTAATCACCCGGGACATATTGCAGCTGAAGAGGAGTTGGCCGCGTCTGACCGGCATCGTGGCATCGCTTGAGGAACAGCGCATGCTTCTCGGGATAGCGCTCGTCGATTCCCATCCGGCCATTCCATTCGTTGGCCACCTGTGCGAGATGCGGATAGAGCGCCGTTCGCAAACCATCGATTATGTCCGGAAGCGGGTATTTGAAGTAGCGGTACTCGCCCTTGCCGAAGCCGCGGCGCGCCATTTGGATATGGCTGCGGAACCGGCTTTCATCGGGATAGAGGGCTGCAATGGAGCGGCATTCCTCCGGCGAGAGAAGCTCCGGCAGAACGGCGCAACCGTAGTTGTCAAGCTCACCTGCAACCGCCTGCCACTCATAAGCGGTAACTCGCGCCTCCGGGCACGAGAGGGCGGAACCCGACGGAATGATGGACGAACGAGCGCCCATGAGATGGCGTCTCATCTCATTTCACGCCTGCGCTCGATGCCGAGTCCTCCGCGTCCCCACCGCAGAGCAGCGCTACCTCTTTCCCCTCGAAGCCAGTCTCGAACATATCACTCGTGTCCAAATTAGCGCGGGGAATCGAGAGGTGAAGCCTCTGGTAGCTTTTGTTCGGTTCCGGCAAGAACAAGCCCAGGCGAACCAGGAGCTTCACCATGAAACGAGTATGCAGCATCTTCAGTCAGGTTTTGCAGTTGATCGCGCGGGACAGGTTTGAAGCAGAGGTCGGGAAGCATCACGCGGAGCGTCATGCGCGGGGCTTTACCAGTTGGGGGCAGTTCGTGGCCATGCTGTCTGTCAACTGGCGCAGGCGAAATCGCTTCGGGAGATCACCGAAGGGCTGCAGGCCAGTGAAGGGAAACTGAAGCATTTGGGTTTGCCCGAAGCGCCGGCACGCTCCACGCTGGCCTACGCCAACAGCCATCGGCCCTGGCAGTTGTTCGAAACCGTGTTCCACGAGTTGCTCGGAGATTGCCGCAAGCGGTTGGGCACGGGTAAAGCGAGTGCGAGTCTGGGTTTGCCCGGGAAGTTGCAGCTTCATCCTGACGCCTTCGTAGAACAAGCCGCACCCGAACGTGGCTTCTCATGCAGAGTTGAAGACTTTCTTGCCTGCGCTTCCGCGAAACATACGGGCAGTGTCCAGACTTCAGCTCTTCGCCTCCGTCAGGAGTGCGATGTCGAGTCTCCTTTAGCAACTCGGCACATGGTAATCTACCACCTCTCCTCCGTGAAAGTTCTGCGTAGACCGGCATCATTTGCATTCAGTCGAGCCTGTTATATAAAACGTGATCAGAATGGCTGAATAAGGAGAGCATATAGATGCTCAGGTTCGCTTCACGGACGTACGAGAATCTCACAGTGCATCTGTGCGTAAAGATGAGCTACAGCATCTTTAACACCCTGGCGTGCCGCGTGCAACCTATGGCCGCATGTATCACCACGTTAAACAACTCATGTATACGGTTCGGGTCGGCGTACCCGATCCGCGGTTCGGCAACATGTTACTGGAGCAATTCGGCGGTGCAAACGGAGAACTGGCCGCGGCCATGCAGTATTCCGTGCAGGGCCTCAATTGTGATGACCCGGACCGAAAGGACCTCCTAATGGATATCGGCACCGAGGAACTAAGTCACCTCGAAGTCGTCGGAACTCTTGCGCGTATGCACCTCAAGCCCATGAAGACCGATCGGCGCGCCGCGCAGGAAGATCCCTTAATTGCAATTGCGGGAGGCGGCGGAGTGAACCTCTACAATTCGATGGGAGATCCGTGGACGGCGGACTACCTGAAGATTACCGGGGAACTGGATGTGGATCTTCGCAGCAACATCGCGGCGGAGGCAAGAGCGAAGATCGTTTACGAGCGACTGATCGGTTTTACAGATGATCAGGGAACGATCGATACCCTGCAATTTCTGATGACGCGCGAGATTACGCACATGAAAGCGTTTACGGCGGCGCTGGAAAGCATGGGTAAGCCGGCGTTTTCAATTGGCCGCATACCGCCGACTCCGGAACTTGTCAATCAGTACTTCAATGATTCGACGGGAACGGGCGACAGAGGCGAGCCTGACGCTCGCGGGCCCTGGAATGAGGGCGGGAATTGGGAAATGGTTTATGCTCCCGCATTCCAGGAACTTGCCTCAGACGATTCCGGAGCCCGACAGACGGGCGACAATGGGCAGCGGCGTCATTGACCGCCAGCGGTTTCAGATCCGAGAAGCATTTCAGAATATCAGGGGAGACAATCATGCCACTTATCCGAGAACTACTAATCGATCAGATCCAGGATCTGTTCCATGCCGAAACGCAGTTGACGTCGGCGCTTCCGAAGATGGCGGAGGCGGCACACCATCCAAAACTGAAGGAAGCATTCAATAAGCACCTTACGCAGACCGAAACTCATGTCGAGCGTCTCCGCAACATCTTCGATCAATTGAGAGAGAAGGCCCAGGGTAAACCATGTAAAGCCATGATGGGGCTTATTGCGGAGGGTGAGGAGACGATCAGCGAAGGACGGGGTAAGCCGGATCTTGCCGCGGACCTTGCGCTCATCGCCGCAGCCCAACGTGTGGAACATTATGAAATTTCCGCTTACGGGACGGCGAGATGCATTGCGGCGCAACTGGGCGACAAAGTCTGTGAGCAGTTGCTTTCATACACCCTGGGCGAAGAGGAACGAACGGATTTCCTGCTGACCAGCATTGCGGATCCGCTCCTCCAGAACGCCGCGCTTCAAGATATGGGAGGCAACGCGGATCTGGAAGGCGCCGGACTCCCACACCATCGGAAACAGAAAGTATCACGTTAAAGAAGAAGCCATGGGGCCGCACGTGTTCCCGGCGAGACAAGCGCGGCCTCTCCGCACCCCCATTTGAACCCAATCAGATCCCTGGCAGACGGGCAGGGGTGAAGTGCATCGCGGGGACCTGCAGTGCTGAGAAGCATCCGAAGCAGACTGGATGATTCTTTGCGCTTTGAATCTTTCGGATTGACGAGTGAGTTCTACCGTGACCCGCAAAAGAAATCTGACTCCTATAAAGGCAGCTTTCTCCTGGAACTAATTCCCGCGGGATACTCTGAAGCTTCCTGACAGGGGAGTCCTGAGGACACGCGGAGGTGTACAAGAACTTTCCGAACAGAAGCCCGGCGCGAAAAATCGTGCATTTCACTATTCGGTTGTGCGGAGATGCGCGCCGGCCCTTTCTGTCATCAGACGCGCCGGCTGTCCGGATCGCGCGAGCTTGAACTGCTCCAACGCCTCCTCATACACAATGAGCGCCTCTTCGACGCGATCCGGCGTAGCTTCGTAATACGCGGTTGTGGCGGTCGCCAGAGTCCTTAAAATCTCACCCGATACGATATGCCGTATTGCGTCATTTGTGGCCGCTTGTTGCTTTTGAGTTCGTGCTTCCATGACTTTATTAGATCTAAAAGTAACTCGATTTGCGCCGGAAGACTGTCCGGGATCGTACAACACCAAAAAGAAAATGATGGAAAAATAGTTTTGGACGGCAGATCCCGTGCTGGGTCTTCCACTTACACATGCATGCTTATCCGCGGCCCCAGATGATACGGGCACAATGGACCTCTCTTGACGGGTTATGGGAATTCGCGATTGACGACGAATCGGAATGGGCGACGCCCGAAGAGCCCGCCTGGAATTTTAGAATTCAGACGCCATTTGCGCCCGAAACGCCCGCGAGCGGCATTGGCAACACAGGTTTCTATCGCGCGTGCTGGTATCGTCGCGAGTTTCACGCCCCCTCGCTCGACGCCGGGGATCGGTTGATCCTTCATTTCGGCGCGGTCGATTACCGCGCTACAGTCTGGATCAACGGACAAAGAGTGGGAGCGCACGAGGGCGGCTACACGCCGTTTGAGTTCGACATCACCCAGTTGATTGGCCGGGATCCCGAGGTCACGGTTGTCGTGCGCGCGGAAGACGATCCTGCCGATCTGTCCAAACCTCGCGGTAAACAGGACTGGCAACTCAATCCGCATTCGATCTGGTATCCGCGCACTACCGGCATCTGGCAGACAGTCTGGCTGGAGCGCGTGCCGGGTACTTGTATCGGCGCAATTCGGTGGACGCCCAATCTGGAACGCTGGGAGATCGGCATTGAAGTCTGGACCGCCGGACACGTACGCAATGACTTGAGGTGCGTGGTCGAACTGCACGGAGCCGGCAAGCTGCTGGCGCGCGATTCCTATGCTGTGCTTGCGGGCGAAGTGCACCGGCGTATCGCTCTTTCCGATCCCGGCATTGACGACTATCGGAACGAATTATTGTGGAGTCCCGCGACACCGACGCTGATCGATGTGAAGCTTCGGCTGGAAGATCCATCGGGCGAAGCAATCGATGAGGTCAAGAGTTACACGGCGCTGCGGCAGATCGGTGTTCAGGGAGAGAAATTTGTTCTGAACAATCGGCCCTATCCTCTCCGGATGGTGCTGGACCAGGGATACTGGCCGGAATCCGGGCTCACCGCTCCGAATGATGAGGCGTTGCATCGCGATGTCGAACTGGCCAAGGCGATGGGATTCAACGGGGTACGCAAGCACCAGAAAATTGAAGATCCGCGATATCTGTACTGGGCAGACCGTCTGGGGCTGCTTGTCTGGGAAGAGATGCCGAGCGCATACCGCTTCACGCGCGCTTCGATTAACAGGCTCACGAAAGAATGGTCTCGAGTTATTTTGCGCGACGTGAACCATCCGTGCATTGTGGCGTGGGTGCCCTTCAATGAATCATGGGGTGTCCCCGATTTGCCCAGCACGCCGGCGCAGCGGCACTATGTGCAGGCGCTTTATCATCTGACGAAAACACTCGATCCGACGCGTCCGGTGGTTGGCAATGATGGATGGGAAAGCGTAGCCACGGATATAATCGCAATCCATGATTACGACCCCGAGCCGGCGCGTATTGTCGCGCGCTATGGCACGGGCGACGTTGCGCAACTGTTCAGGCGCGAACAGCCCGCGGGACGGCTGCTGTCCCTGAGCGAGCACTCAACCGATCAGCCCATCATGATTACAGAGTTCGGAGGCATTGCATTCTCGCCGGAGGCATCCGGGACCTGGGGCTACTCCCGGGCGGACAACGCCGAGGATCTGGCAACTCGCTATCTCGAGCTTCTGGGAGCGATTCGATCCATTCCTTATCTGGCAGGCTTTTGCTACACGCAGCTCACCGACACTTATCAGGAGGCGAACGGTCTGCTCTTTGCGGATCGCACCCCGAAGTTCCCGATCGAATCTGTAGCGCTTGCAACGCGCGGTCCGCAGACCCCGCGCGATCACCGGCTGGAGTGGGAATGGCGCGAGCGCCTGATGAAACGCCAGCGAAGGCAATATTCTGTGCCACCTGAAGATCACCAGACTACGCATGACCCTCAGTAATCAACTGTTCCGCTCCTTCTGGATGGGCGGCTTCGAGTGCTCCACCCACATCAATTCTGCGGGCAAACGGCTGGACATGATGGCGGCGCTGGAACATGACACCTTTTGCGCGGCGGATTACCGGCGTCTTAAGGAAGTCGGCATACTCGCCGCACGAGACGGGTTGCGCTGGCATCTGATCGACCGTGGCGGAAAACACGACTGGTCGAGTTGGATTCCCATGCTGGACGCGGCACACAATGAGGGAGTTCAGGTCATCTGGGATCTGTTTCATTACGGCTGGCCCGACGACCTGGGGATCTTTTCGCCGATGTTCGTGAATCG
The DNA here is from genome assembly GCA_963718155.1 of Terriglobia bacterium. Taxonomy (GTDB): domain Bacteria; phylum Acidobacteriota; class Terriglobia; order Bryobacterales; family Bryobacteraceae; genus BOG-234. The sequence goes on from CAVQYP010000022.1 coordinate 191,414, forward strand.
GTTCGCTTTGTTTGCAGGAGAGGCGGCTCGCATTCACCGCGAGCACACAGACGAAATCGCCTTCTTTTCACCCGTCAATGAAATCTCATTTTTTGCGTGGGCGGCATCGCGTAATCTTATTTTTCCCTTCGCCTGCGGCTATGACCTGGAACTGAAGCGGCAGCTGGTGCGCGCATCAACCGCGGCGATTCGATCCATCCTCGCGGTCAATCCACGGGCTCGCTTTATCGCGCCTGAGCCATTGATTCACAATGTCCCGCCACTCAATGAGCCCTGGAATACCGGGCCGGCTCTGGCGCAACGAAACAGTCAATTCGAAGCATGGGATATGATCTCGGGCCGTACCTCACCTGAGTTGGGCGGCGACCCAAAGTATCTGGATATTATCGGACTCAACTTTTATGCGGCTAACGAATGGGAAGTACCCGGTGGCCGTAAACTGCACTGGGACGAGGGATCCGACGACCCGCGTTGGCTGCCGCTCCATTGCCTGCTGGCGGAGATCCATCAGCGATATGGGCGGCCATTATTTCTTGCGGAGACAAGCCATTACGGAATCGGGCGCGCGCCATGGCTGCGGGAAATAGCGGCGGAGATTACAGAGGCGCTTAAAATCGGAATACCAGTGGGCGGCGCGTGTCTTTATCCGATCATCGACCGTTTCGATTGGGACGACTCCACGCACTGGCACAACTGCGGGTTGTGGGACGTCGAGAAAGACGAGCGGGGTCACTACCGCCGTATATTGAACCTGCCGTATGCGAAAGCTTTGGTCGAGGCTCAGGAGCTGATTGGTCCCTGAGCCCGGACGAATTTGCAACCGGGTATATCCCTGGTAAGAGCAGTCGGCGGGGTTAGTTCTCACGCTTCAAGCCCGGGCACAATTGCGGCTTTTGAGAGGTGGCGCACGCTGGACCTGTGCGTGCAAACACCGGGATACCCGAACCTAGGCACTTCGGATATCCAAGTAAACGAGGAACTGATGACGGGAAAGCCGGCGATTATCGTATTCTCACACCTGCGGTGGAATTTTGTTTACCAGAGGCCGCAACACTTACTCTCAAGGCTTTCCACCACACATCGAATTCTTCTGGTCGAGGAGCCCGTAATGGGGGAGTCGGATCAACCTTACTGGGAATTTGAGCAGGAGCTTCCCAACGTTACTGTTTGCCGCCCCGTCACACCAGAAAAGGCAGCCGGCTTCCACGAGCAACAATTACCTTACCTGATGAAATTAGTGCAGGACCTTCCGTCAAGGCAGAATCTGGACGAATACATCCTTTGGTTTTATACGCCTCTTGCACTGCCGGCAACGGCGTCCTTAAAGCCTCAGGCGATTATTTATGACTGTATGGATGAACTTTCAGCCTTTCTGGGTGCTCCTCCCGAATTGTTGAAATATGAAAGGGAACTGCTGGAAAAAGCCGATCTGGTTTTCACCGGAGGGCAGAGCCTTTATCGCGCCAAGAAAGACCGGCACCCGCAGGCCTGGTGTTTTCCCAGCAGCGTCGATGCGAACCATTTCGCCGCGGCTAAGGAAATAAGCGAAGCAGAAGATCAGATCGCTCTTCCTCATCCCCGGCTCGGCTACTACGGCGTGATTGACGAACGCATGGATCTGGCGCTGATCGAATCGCTCGCGGCGTCTCATCCCGAATGGCAGATTGTAATGGTTGGGCCCGTCGTAAAAATCGATCCGGTCATACTGCCGCGTAATGCGAATATTCATTATTACGGGCAGCGTCCGTACGCGGCGCTCCCTTCTTATCTCGCCGGGTGGGACGTCTGTCTCATGCCGTTCGCACGCAACAAGTCGACGGAATTTATCAGCCCGACGAAAACCCTCGAATACATGGCGGCCGAAAAAATGATCGTCAGTACGCCGATAACCGATGTGGCTGAACCTTACGGCGATATCGTTTTCCTCGGTGGAACTCCGGAAGCGTTCATTGCCGCGTGTGAGCGGGCTCTGACGATCAGTCACGAGGAACGGGCCGAACGGCTGAGCCGCATGCGCGCCGTCCTTGCGCAGACCTCGTGGTCTTCCACCGTCGAACGCATGAATGAACTCATCGGGGGTGCGGTCGTGCGGAAGAAACGAACGGCCGCGCCGCCACGCACCGTACGTTCCATTGTGATCGGCGCAGGGCCCACAGGTCTGAGCGCGGCTTTTCATCTTGGTGAAGGTTCGTTACTGCTGGAGCAGAACGATACCGTGGGAGGATGGTGCCGCTCAGTCGAAACTGATGGCTTTACCTTCGATTACGCAGGCCACATCATGTTTTCCGTTGATCCCTACGTGCATCAGCTCTACAAGATGCTGCTTGGCGAGAATGTTCACTGGCAGGACCGCGAGGCGTGGATTTACAGCAAGAACGTTTACACGCGCTATCCCTTTCAGGCGTCGCTTTACGGTTTGCCCGCAGACGTGATCAAGGAATGCATCGCTGGGGCGATGGAAGCGCGGTTCGGGCCGCTGACACAGCCGCCGGAAGCGGGCAAGACCAACGGAACCAATGGGACCAACGGGACCAATGGAAACACCAACGGTCATTCCAACGGCCACTCCAATGGGACGTACCGCACCGAAGTCCAGGATTGCTGTGCCGACGGGATACTGGAATCCTCGACGCCCCTCGTTGCGGAGCAACCGGCCGGAGGCGATTCGAAAACACCGAAGAACTTTGAGGAATTTATTTACAAGGTATGGGGCGCGGGAATCGCCAAACACTTCGCGATTCCTTACAACCGGAAACTCTGGGCCGTGCCTTTGACGGAGATGGAAACATCGTGGCTGGGAGGCCGCGTCCCGCTGCCGAATCTCGAAGAGATGATCGACGGCGCTCTGTCCCCCACGCCAAAAGCGATGGGGCCGAACGCCCGCTTCGGATACCCCCTGCGCGGCGGCTTCCAGGCACTGATGGACGGCTGGTTGCCCCATCTCAAGTGCGACTTGAAGACGAATTCGCGCGTGGTCGCGATATCTCCGTCCCGCCGCACCGTAACTCTCGACGACGGTTCCCGCCTCCGTTACGACCACTTGATCAGCACGATGCCGCTACCGGTGCTTGTCAAACAACTCGGGCAGGAAGCTCCTGCGGCGATTCGCGCGGCCGCCGAAAGCCTGCGCTATGTATCCGTGCGCTGCGTGCATCTCGGGGTCGGCCGCGAGAACATTACGGAGAAGCACTGGATTTACTATCCCGAGGACACGGTCTTCCATCGGATCTTCGTCCAGGGCAATGCGAGTCCGCACTGCAATCCGGCCGGCGGGTTCGGGTTGACGTGTGAGATCACGTATTCGAATTACAAATCGCTGCCCTGCGACGGGGACGAACTGACTCAAAGATGCATTGAGGATTGCCGCAGGGTAGGCATCATCGCTCCTGAGGATAAGATCCTTACCTCGTCGCAGTGCGATCTTCCCCACGCGTACGTCGTCTACGATCACGGGCGCTCCCAGGCCGTCCAGGAGATCCGGACCTGGCTCTCACAACACAACATAATCCTCGCGGGACGTTACAGCGAATGGGAGTATTACAATTCGGACCACGCGTTTCTGGCCGGCAAGAAAGCCGCTGACGAGGTGCTGAGTCGCGAGGCCGCGCTCAGGCCTAAGGCTGAATTCGCTCCACTGGACACAGTCAGCGTTCCAGTCATCCGTCAATAGAAGCTACTCGCCGGTGGGACCTCCTCAGCGCCAGACGCTGAGGAGGTCACATAAATCTCCGGATTGATTCCCGTCGCCTCGCGATATCCCTCTGCAATTCGCGCACGAAACGTCTCGTCATCCCCGTCGCGCACCAGATTGATCGTGCATCCGCCGAAGCCGCCGCCTGTCATTCGGGCGCCATACACACCCGGCAGTTCAGAGGCGAGCTTTACCAGCACGTCGAGTTCGGGGCAACTTACTTCGTAATCGTCACGCAGGCTCTGATGGGATTGGTACATCAGGTTTCCGAAGCCTGCAAGATCGTGCCGATCGAGGTCTTCCACGGCCTGCAGCACGCGTTTGTTTTCTCCGATCACGTGCCGGCAACGCCTGTAGATGAGCGGGGGAAGATCCCGCCTGAATTGATCAAGCTGTGCGAGGTCCACATCGCGGAGAGCCCTGATCGAAGGTAAATGCCGGGTCAGGATTTTCACGCCTTCTTCGCACTCGGCGCGGCGTTGATTGTATTCGCTCGCGGCAAGTTCATGATGCACCATCGTGTTGCAGATGACGAGACTGACGCCGGCTGGAATCGGCGCGAAACGATATTCGAGTGACCGGCAGTCGAGCAGCAGTGCGTTACCAGCCTGCGCGTGACCGGAAACGAACTGGTCCATGATGCCGACGCGCACGCCGACGAAATCCCTTTCCGCTTTCTGACAAAGCAGCGCGATCCGTGTCCTGTCGATCGGCGCCCCCGCCAGTGAGAGCAGCGCCAACGCGACGACGGTTTCGAGTGCGGCCGACGAGCTGAGCCCCGACCCCATCGGGATGTCGCCGCTGATCATCAGATCCGAGCCTTCGAGCGCAAGACCCGCCTGGCGAAGCGCGATTATGACACCCGCAACGTAGTCGCTCCAGTGGCGCTGAGGGCGTTCAGGGAGGCGATCGAGATTGAATTCGCGAGTCTCGTCGAAGTTTCGGGCATAGGCGACAACCCGCCGGCCCGGACTGCCGCGGGCTGCGGCCCATGCTGAAAAGCGGATGGCGGCAGGAAGAACGAATCCGTCGTTGTAGTCCGTGTGTTCTCCAATGAGGTTGACGCGTCCGGGCGCGCGAAAAACGCGTGCTGCTTGTCCCCATCGTTCCTCGGCAAAATGCCGAACGGACTCACTCGTGCTCCGGACATCCGCGGGAATATTATGTTCGACTGGCAAGAGCGTCCTCACTCGCGCCTGAATCCGCTGACCGGCGAATGGGTGCTGGTTTCGCCGCACCGTACGGATCGGCCATGGCAGGGTCAAGTGGATAAAACAGAGCAACCGGATTCGCCGCCGTACGATCCTTCATGTTATCTGTGTCCCGGAAATGTGCGAGCCGGGGGCCACCGTAATCCGCAATACACGGAGACATTTGCCTTCGACAACGATTTTCCCGCACTGGTGCCGGACACGCCCCCACGTCGATATGACGAGCGGGAACTCCTGGTCGCCGAAGCCGAACCGGGTATCGCGCGAGTGTTGTGTTTTTCGCCGCTGCATAACCTGACGATTTCCCGTATGACCAATGAGGCGATCGAAAAGGTGGTCGAGGCCTGGTGTGAGCAGAATGAACAACTCAGAGCGGTGCCTTGGGTGAGAAATGTTCAGATCTTCGAAAATCGCGGTCAGATGATGGGCGCAAGCAATCCTCACCCTCACTGCCAGATCTGGGCAAATCACCGGATTCCTGATGAAATCCGGAAGGAAGAGCAGTCCCAAACGGATTGGTTGAAGAAACGGGGGAGCTGCCTTCTCTGCAACTACCTCGCTCTTGAACTCGAGAGCGAGCGGATGGTGACGCAGAATGAGGCTTTCGCAGCCGTGGTTCCCTTCTGGGCTGTTTGGCCGTTCGAAACGATGATCCTCGCCAGGCGCCATTTTGCCGGGCTCAGTGATATGCGTGTGGAGGAGCACGCTTTGCTGGCCGATATTCTTCGGCAGATCACCACCCGGTACGACAATCTGTTTCAATCCCCCTGTCCTTATTCGATGGGATTCCATCAGCAGCCTTTCGACAGCGAGCATGGCGGATCCTGGCATTTTCACGCGCATTTTTATCCGCCGGTGCTGCGTTCCGCGAACGTTCGGAAGTTTATGGTCGGCTACGAACTGCTCGCAATGCCGCAGCGCGATATCCGCCCGGAGTTGGCGGCCGAAAGACTGCGATCGCTGCCGGCTCGGCATTATGCTGATATGTCTGCTGATTAGCAGAGTAGCCGAGATCAGCTCATGGGCAAGGCTGCCGACAGATCAGATAGATCATAGAGGACCGAACGTCTGCCTTGCGCTGAAATGCCTTGGATGACTGAGCCCGGCGCGGTAATCCTTGGATTTCGGCAGTCGCAATTCCGCGCCAGGGCCGTGAGGTAGTCACGTGGCCCTGGTGGCCGCCCGGCGCATCAAGACGGCGCTTTCAGTATCCCTGCGGGCCAGGAGTATTCCTGGCTGAGTCATAACTTCTAGACTTATGGCCCACATCTTGTCTGCGGTTCGCCGCGGAAAAGCAATTGGTGAGGCGCTGCCCAAGCTCGCAAAGGCCGCCGAATCCGAGGATCTTTCCGATGCGCTGAACAGCCATCTGGAAGAAACCCGGACCCATGTGCAGAGGCTGGAGGAGGTCTTTCAGATGATGAAGACGCCTGCGAAGGGTAAGCCCTGCAAAGGCATGAAGGGTCTGATCGAAGGAAACGAGGGGATACAGGAGACTGATGAAGGAGAACTGCGCGACCTGGCGATAATCGCCGCATGCCAGAAAGTGGAGCATTATGAGATCTCCGGTTACGGAACGATCCGAACGCTGGCCGAACAACTCGAGATAGACGATGCGATCAGCCTTCTGGAGCAGACCGAGGACGAAGAGAAGCAGGCCGATGAAAAACTGACGGATGTTGCTATGAGTATCTATAAGTCCTCCGCCGGTGAAGAGCAGGAACAAGAAGAAGAGGATGAGGTTGCGGCGACTTCCGCTTCCTCGCGACGTTCCGGGGGCGAGGCGAAGCCTGCTACGCGTAAAGCAGGTCGCTGACTTGTTAGTCCGGACTGCGCCGCTGAACACTCTCACGCGGACGCGGCGCTACCAAGACCGGGTTGGGAAAGCTTAGCGAAAGTCGGGCCAAACGTTATACCTGGGATTGATTACGGCTGCAGTGGATGCGTAACGTGCTTGCCCGATTCTGCCCGAGTGTTGTACGGTTGATCAGGAAATGGCCCGGCCGGACGTAATCACGGGCGACCGCGCAGATTGATTCCGCTGCTCGAACTTCCCTTCAAATCACGGCAAATGCGGCAGCTCGCGAACGCCGGCCGTTGTTTTAGAGTCAAGCTCCAGGTCAGTAAAGGACTCAACCGGCGTCAGGCCGGGCTGCTTGCTGTCTCGCATTGCAGCGACAAGATCCCCGCATCCGGAACCCCATTGCGAGACTGCCTTGAGTGCCTGGGTAAACGGAACGTTAACTGGATGCACCCGATTCGCCGCGAGAACGTAGACAGCGCCGGCGAGAGGCGTGGGTATGGAAGGAACGAACACCGTAAAACTCCCGTCCTCCAGTTGTTCAATGATGAAGGCGGGCACGAGGGCCTCTTCGATCTCGGCCAGCGCCGGCTTCCACGCCGTTTCCTGAGTGCTTCCGGCCATTTGTTGCGTCAGGCTCCGAAAAAGAGCGTAGCCGGGAATTTTCTGAAAGAGAGAATGCTCCATTCGCTCCCATGTCGACCGCCCCAACGAAGTGGACACGCAGAGTCCTACAACGAAGCAGAAGATCAACACCATGAGCAAGGAAAGGATCTGAGCTCCCGGCATCCACTCCGGAAGCACCTGTGCGAAAGGTTGCACTAGGCCGATCAGGGAACTCGCCACTTTTAGCAGCAATAAACCAGCCAGATAAATCGGAGCGATAACAAGCAGCCCCGCGACCGATCTCCGGAGAACGAATGTGGCGTGCTTCTTCATGCCGAAGTCACTCCTTTGGCCTCGATCCGACGATGGTTCGCGCAGGAGCGCCGAACCGCGGGATTCCATCCGTCGCTTATCTCGAGAGCCTGAACGTCGACGGATGTTTCCTGGTCCATCACGGCTGAATCCCTGCGGCCTCTGACCCGCGCGGCTAGCCGCGAGCGCCACCCGCCACCCGCTACTGCAAAAGAAATCCGCGATGCATCAGAAGTTCCGGAGTTGTTAATGGCAAGAACTGTTGGTGAGATACAAAAAAGTATCGCGGAAGAACCGAACCTCTTAAAGGCTGACCGAACGCGACCCCTTCCGCAAATTTAAGATACCGCCTCGCTTGACAAAAACGATATAAAACTATAACCTCGATAGAGTAATAGGTGATTCGCGAAATGGCTTTGTTTTTCCACTCCTCACTCCGCTGTTGTTGTTGACGCCAACCCTCGGCAATTAACAACGACAATTCTGCACGCAAGAGGAGAATCAAATGGCAGCATTAGCCTTTCGAAACAGCATTCAGACGATCGATTACATCCGTCTCGATACGAGCACGGCGGAAACCGACAGGGACAACTGCGTTCCTGCTTGACGCAACCCGGTTGCAGACTGGTTCCCAAACCGCGGTGGTCTACGCGTATCAGGCCGAGGATTTCGAATTGAAGGGAATCGCCGCCCGCTCCAGCATTGCCAGCCGCGTGAAGGACGCGGCGGTCACAATTGGGGTCGAGATGAGCGAGCGAATCGCGTCTCTGCCCGGCCCGGTGCAAGGCAGCCCGGTTGACGGGCGTTTTTTCGAGAGGTTCCCGGAGGTTTTCCAGTATCACCTCAAGAGGCTGGCCGTCGTGCCTCTGCGCGCCGGCAACCTGTTGGGCCTGCTGACGCTGGGACGAGCCGAGGAAAGCAGCTTCAATCCATCCGAGCTCGAAACGGCTCAGCGCGCCGCGCGATTGCTCGCGGTTGTGCGCGAGCGCGATTCGTTGCAGCAAGACCTTCTCGACCGGAAACTGGTCGAGCGGGCGAAGGGAATCCTTCAACGGCGCCGAAGGCTTTCTGAAGAACAGGCGTACCGCCTGATGCGAAACAACAGCCGGCGGCGGCGCGTCCCGATGGCGAACCTTGCAAAGGAGATCATCGAGTCCAGTTTGCAGCGCCAACTGCTCCGCAACTGCCCTATGGGCTGAGGCGGAAGGGGAGGTCACACACAGTGGTGAAATCCACAGTCTCATCTGTGGCGAGATTTGCCGCAGCGGGTTGCGCACTAGTCGCGGGATGGCTGGCTCTGCCCGCGCCTGGCCAGATCGCGGTCAAGAACCAGGGCTACGTTCCATTCAGTGAAGCCCCGATCAACTATCGCGCGGACGCCAAAGACCCGGTTGCCCTTCTACAGAAGCGAATCGACAGGGGCGAGGTAAAACTGGCCTGGGAACCGAAGCACGGCTATCTGAAATCGGTTCTCGATAACCTCGCCATTCCGATAGATTCGCAGACGCTGGTCTTTTCGAGGACGAGCTTCCAATACAAGAAGATCTCGCCCGAAGCTCCGCGCGCGCTTTACTACAACGACGACGTGTATATCGGCCAGGTGCACGACGGCAAGGTGATCGAGGTGGTTTCCTTCGACCCAACCCAGGGGGCAATGTTCTATATCCTCGACGAGCAGCAGTCCGGCCACCCGGTCTTTGAGCGCGCAGAACTCGATTGCACGCAATGCCATGTCGCCGCCGGAACCCGGAATGTGCCGGGCGTGTTGCTGCGGTCCATTTTTCCCACGCACACAGGAACGCAGGCGACGCCTTCGCAGTCGTTCATCACTGGTCAGGAGAGCCCCTTCAGCGAGAGGTGGGGAGGCTGGTATGTCACGGGAACATCCGGCTCGCAGACTCATATGGGCAATGTGGTCGTCGAAGACAAAGACAACCCGGAACAAATCGATCGCGCAGCCGGCGCAAACCTGACCGATCTTTCAAAGAAATTCGACACTTCGTCGGTTCTGTCGCCGTATAGCGACATCGTTGCGCACCTCGTCCTCGCCCATCAAACGCAGACGCACAACCTGATCACACTGACGAATTATCAAACGCGGATTGCGTTGTACAAGGCGGGTCTCGCGTCCGATACGCCCTCCGATTCGATTCCCGATGCAGTGCGCCAGCAATATCAGAAACCGGCCGAGCAACTGGTCCGCTATCTGTTGTTTGCCGACGAAACGCGGCTCGAAGGCCTGGTGAAGGGTGATTCCAGCTTCGCCGAAGAATTTGCGGCGCGCGGTCCGCGAGATCCCAAAGGCCGTTCGCTGCGCGATTTCGATCTTCGCACCCGCATCTTTAAATATCCCTGCAGTTACCTCATCTACAACGAGGCGTTCGACTCCCTGCCTGCACAGGCCAGGGACTATGTGTATCACCGGTTGTTCGAAGTTCTCACCGGTCGTGATCAAAGCCCCGCGTTCGCCCGACTGAGCGGCGACACGCGGCGCGCGATCTATGAAATTCTGCTGGCCACGAAGCCAGGCCTGCCGAGCGAGTGGAGTCCCGAAACCGCCCGGCTCAGGAACTAACACAAAGCGAGAACGGAAAGGATATATCGCATGAAAAGCTACAGCATTCGCATTCTCGGCCTGGCGGCCGTAGCCGTCAGCTTCGGAATGGCGGAAACCAATTCCGCCTCAATCGACGGCAGATGGGACGCCACTTTGACGACAAAGACCGGCGCGGTGCCATTTCGCCTCGATATCTCAGGTGAGGATGCAAGCCTTAAAGGCACTCTCTTCAACGGCTGGGATCCCTTTGAAACGACCACGGGCGCGAGTTTTCATAATGGAGTTCTCGTGCTCAGGATCGATCACTACCTGACCCGCATTACGGCGACGCTGAAAGACGGACAGCTGGAGGGCAAGGTGGTGTCCCAGTCGCGGGCCGATGCGGCCACGTATGATTTCCATGCGAAGCGCTACGTTGCCCCGATTCCTTCGCCGGATGCACCGACGATTGCAGGTTCGTGGGAGATCCCTCTCGACAAGCCGAACGCGAAAGGCGAGAAAACGCAGCGCCTGATCGTGGAGCAAAGCGGGGCGGATGTTTCGGCCTCCATCCTGCGTGTCGACGGCGATACGGGAGCGCTGAACGGAACTTACAAGGACGGCAAGTGGACCCTGAGCCATTGGGACGGATCGCGGCCCGGCGTGATGGAAATTTCGCTCACGAAAGAGGGCACGCTGCAGATCGACCAGCAAGGGGGACGCGCCGGCAACACGCTGATTGCTTACCGTCCTGAAGTGGCGCGCGCAAAGGGATTCCCCGAGCCGGAAGACTATACCACCCACACGACGATGCGCGATCCGAATGAAGTTCTGGTCTGGAAATTCCCCGATGTAAACGGGAAAGTTCTGTCGAATGAAGATCCGAAATTCAAAGGTAAAGTCGTGCTGGCGATCGTGACCGGCACCTGGTGCCCGAATTGCCACGACGAAGCGCAGTATCTCGTGCAACTCTACGCTAAATATCACGACCAGGGCCTGGAGATCGTTGCGCTCGACTTCGAAGAGCCCGAACAGCAGGACGACCTGGCCCGCGTGCATGCGTTCATCCGGCAGTATCGCGTTCCTTACACCTACGTGATCGCGGGCGCACCTGCCGAAATGTGGGAGAAGCTGCCCCAGGCAGTGAACCTGAATACCTGGCCCGCGACCCTGTTTGTCGGCCGCGACGGCAAGGTGAAGCACATTCACACCGGGTTTGCGTCGCCCGCGAGCGGTGAATTCAACGCCGAGTTGAAGCAGGAATTCACATCGACGATTGATCAGCTGCTGAAAGAGAAAGTAGAAGTCAGCCGCGCCAGCCTGCAGTAGGCTCTACTCCTTACATCTTCGGAGTTGTCTTCCAGATAGCTCCGAACATGACCGGTATACGCAATGATCAACCAGCGAATCACGTCGAGCGAAGCTCCCCTCCCCTTAGTCGTTCCCGGATGGAATGGTTCCGGATCGAACCATTGGCAGGCGATCTGGCGCGTCGAACACCCTGGATGGGGATGGGTTGAGCAACGAGACTGGGCGACGCCGGAGTGCGGGGAATGGGTGAACAGGCTCGACCAGGCGGTCGCCGATTGCCCAGGACCCGTAATTGTTGTGGCGCATAGTCTCGGGTGTATTGCCGTCGCCCACTGGGCGAGCATCGTGCAGAAACGCTTCCGGGAGAAAGTGGTGGGCGCCTTTCTGGTGGCGCCTGCCGACGTTGAGCGCGAGAGCGCGCCTCGGGAGATCCGGGGCTTCGCACCCTTTCCAAAGTGCCGTATTCCCGTCCCGACGATGCTGATCGCCAGTGAAAACGATCCTTGTATGACCTTTCCCGTTTCCCGCTCACTGGCCGCTCGATGGGGCAGCAATCTTGTGAACGCAGGCCCGGCGGGTCACATCAATGTGACTTCGGGGCACGGTCCCTGGCCGGAGGGCAAGACTCTGCTCTCCGGATTTCTGAGGGATCTTGCGGCACCCGTATTCGAGACAGGCCGAAAGATCAGATCGCATTGGCACGCGGCGCCACAACGGCGACCGCTTCTCCCTGACACTCCGGCCACGAGATAGAGAAATTCCCGCCGGTTCGATGAGCGGCAATCAGCCGCGCTATCGCTCAAGAGTTGAAGTCTCGCCCCGTTCGCGAGCTGAAGGTCGAAGGAGACCGCATGAAACTTCCTATGTCTTTTTGTCTGTTTTCCGCCCTGGTTTATGGCCAGTCGTTCCAGGGCAGCCTGCGGGGAAGGGTGGTCGATCCAAACGGCGCCGCGACGTCCGCCGCGCGAGTCACCATCACGGACGAAGCGACCAACATAACCCGCTCCTCAACAAGCAACGAACAGGGCGAATACGACTTTTACGCGGTCTTGCCCGCTACCTATTCGGTCGCGGTCGAAGTCTCCGGATTCAAGCACCTCGAACACAAAGGCGTGGTGATTTCCACGCAGGCCAATGTCACCCTGGACCTCACGCTCGAACTGGGTCAGGTCACTGAGCAGGTGAACGTGACAGCCGAGGCGCCTGCGCTCGAGACAGCGGACGCGTCGACGGGCCAGCTTATCGACAACCGGAAGATCACGGACCTGCCGCTTCTGGGACGCAATCCATTCTTTGCCGGCCAACTGGCGCAGGGAGTTGTCTATGCGGCCAATCCCCAGTTCCACCGGATGCAGGATCAGAACGGCAATTCGCAGGTTTCGATCTCCGGCGGACCGCTGCGAACGAATAACTACCTGGTCGACGGCATCTCGATAACCGATTCCAACAACCGCGCCGTCATTGTTCCCTCGCCCGAGGCTGTGCAGGAGCTGAATCTGCAGTCCAGCACTTATGACGCCGAGGTGAGCCGCACCGGCGGCGGAACGTTCAACACATCCCTCAGGTCCGGCACGAACGATCTGCACGGCAGCGCCGTCGGTCACATACGCGAAACCGACTGGCTGGCGAATAACTTCTTCGCGAATCTGCACGGTCAGCCAAGGCCGAACTCACCGTTCAAGGATTTTGCTTTTTCTCTCGGCGGCCCCGTCGTGGTCCCGAAGCTTTACAACGGCCGGAACAGGACGTTCTTCTTTGCCAGCGATGAAGGTTACCGTGAAACGGATGGCTCGACGACCACGCTTGCGACGCCGACAGCCCTCCAGTTGCAGGGAAATTTCTCCCAAACTGTCAACAAAAACGGCGCTCCGCAAATCATTTACGATCCCCTCAGCACGAATCTCTCGACCGGAGCGCGCACGCCGTTCGCAGGCAACATCATTCCCCTGAGCGTGCAGAATCCCGTGGGCCAGGCTCTCGCGTCCTATTATCCGGCGGCCCCTGCTTCCTATTACGCGCAGCCGAACTACAGCTTCACAGGCAGCTATCCGAACCGCGGCGACCAGCAGATTTTCAAGCTCGATCAGCAGTTCACCTCCTGGCTGCGTGCCTCAGCGTCTTACATTCATCAGAAGACTTTCGAGGTCGATTACCCGCAAAACATATTTCCCAACGCTGGAACTCCGAACCAGACCTTCTGCTGCGACCGCAAGATCGACGCCACGTCGGCGAACGCCACAATCACGCCGGACGCGACTACAGTGATAACGGCGCGCTGGGGATTCAACCGCTTCTACAGCAAGAGCACTCCGGAAAGTCTCGGTTTCAACCTTGCTTCCCTGGGATTTCCGGCATCCCTCGTGGACGCGACGCCGAACCCCGCTTTCCCGGCAATCACCATGGGAGGCGCGGTGAACGCCTGCGCCAACGGAACAAGCGGCGATTTCGCAAATTTCGGTGGCGGTTGCACAAGCCAGGATGTCTTCTATTCCCGCAGCTTCAATGTCACCGCGTCCCGAGTCCTCGGCAACCATACGCTCAAGGCCGGATTCGATTTCCGGACAATTCACGACTTTGGCACGCCCGCTTCGGGCCCTGGGAGTCTCGGCTTCACCAGCGTCTTCACTCAGGCGAGCCCGACTGTCTCGAACGGCCTGTCCGGCAGCAGTCTCGCATCGCTCCTGCTCGGCTATCCCTCAAGCGGGCAGCAGACCGTGGTCTCCACCTTCAACGATTTCATCCGTTATTACGGAGGATTCATTCAGGACGATTATCGTGTTACGCCGAAACTAACCGTCAACTTCGGCCTGCGCCTGGAAAACGAATCTGGAGTTCAGGAGGAGAATAACAAGATCATCACGCGCTTCCGCACGACTGCCGCCAGTCCCTTATCGCAGGCAGGATTCCCCGTCGTGGGCGGCGTCGAATACGCTGGCGTGAACGGCGCGCCGACGCAAACCGGCAGCCCGTTATCGATCAAACCGGGCCCGCGCGTGGGCGTTGCTTATCAACTCGACGGCAAGACAGTTCTTCGCGCCGGTTACGGCATTTACTGGGCGCCGACGTTCTTCAGTTATCAGAATGCGATTGGCTACTCGCAGACCACATCCATCATCGCGTCTACCAACGGCAACTACACGCCGGCAGCCTCTCTCTCCAATCCTTATCCGAGCGGTCTTCTGCAGCCTACGGGTAATACTCTCGGCCTGGCGTCGGGAGTCGGACAGGCGATCACCGTCTTCTCTCCCGCCGCGAGTTCCGCCGGGTATTCACAGCACTATTCGTTCGAAGTGGAGAGGCAGGTTCCGTTGGGATTTGTGATCAGCGCCGGCGTGCTTGGTTCCCACAATGTCCATTTGCTGGAGAACGGCATCAACATCGACCAGCTCAACCCATCGTACTTTCCGCTTGGCGTATCGGCTTTGTCGCAGGCTGTCGCCAATCCGTTTTACGGCAACGGCGGCATCGGTACCGTCGGGACCAAAACAGTAAGTCGTCTCCAGTTGCTCCTGCCCTACCCGCAGTACACTTCGGTGTCTGTATCGAACTCCAACACGGCCGCGAGCATTTACTACTCCTTCTTCGTTCGCGCCGAGCGCCGTTTCTCCAGGGGCATCAGTGTTCTCGCCTCTTATACGTGGTCGCGCAGCGAGGATAACGTGACCGGTCTGAACACCGCCGGCTCCAGTAACATCGCCGCCGTGACAGGCCCGCAAAACGCATACAACCTGAACGGGGAGTGGAGTCTTTCCACGCAGGACGTTCCAAACCGGTTCACCATGGCCGCCACTTACGAGCTGCCGTTCGGAAAAGGGAAGAAGTTCCTGAACGGCGGCCGCGCGCTCGATTATGTTGTGGGTGGGTGGTCGCTGAATACCTTCGGCATCATTCAAAGCGGCTTCCCGCTGTCGATCACGCAATCGAACGCAAACAGCGTGATTGGCGCCAGTTATCAGCGCCCCAACGCGACGGGCGTCTCCCCGGCGACTTCGGGGTCGATCGATTCCCGCCTGACCGATTGGCTCAACCCGGCGGCGTTCGTTGTGGCGCCGCAACTGACGTTTGGCGATATCAGCCGGTTCCTCGATGTCCGCGGTCCGCGCCTGTTCAGCATTGACTTCTCCGTATTCAAAAGCTTCATCATTGGCGAAAGGTTCAAGGCGCAGTTTCGCGCGGAAGCTCTCAATGCGACAAACACTCCGTATTTCGGCAATCCTGGCACAACGGTCACGAATACAGCCACCTTCGGCCAGATCACCAGCCAGATCAATTACCCGAGGCTGGTCCAACTGGGACTGCGAGTGACCTTTTGACAACACGCGCAAGTTATGGCCGGCGGCCCTTGCGCCTCTGAGGGACACCCACTGATGCGAGCCGACCTAGGGCTTCCTGGTAAGAAACAGGCCAAAAGCCAGGGACACTGGCGCGACATTGGAGTACCAGGGCCAGACGGTTGCTTTGCTGTGGCAGTCGAAACAAGCGCGGCGGAAAAGTTCTCTCGTCTGAGGAGAATTCCACGATGGTTCGCTGCCCGCCAGTGGGTTGGTGTGAGTGTGGCCGTAAGGGAAGAACTGAATCAGGATGGCTGCCGGCAATAGCCATTCGGGATCTTCATCAGTTAAGATCGCGGGACAGCATCAGCTTCAAGGTCACCTTGTCGGATGCCGCGGTCAGGCCAAACCCGATGCCGGTTTCGATGTTGAGGAACTTCGCCGGGTGATTCACGACAGCCCATATCTGATGAGATTGATCCGTTGCGGAATAGACGTCCTTCAGAGGCCCGTAGTCGGCGTACTCCTCAATAGCCCCGGCCCACTTCGGAGAGAAATTATAAGCGACTCGCACGGAGGGCGCGAAGTCGAGGTTCTTGAATCCGCCTGTGTAGTCGGTATCCATGATCGGATTGATGATGATGTCGACCGGATGGAGGTGCCATCCGATGATCGGCCGCACCTCGGACGTAAAGTGCCTCTGATCCCACTGTTTCTGATTAATGCTGAATTCGAAATTCACGCCGTAGAAAAACTTCTGTTCGTCCGCATGCGGCTTTACGAACAGCCAGCGAAGCTTAAAGCCGTTGAAGGTCGCGCCCTCGTTGTGGGAAAAACTATAGAGCGGCAGATAGAGGCCCTGCTCGAACCAGTCGGTTACGCCATAAGCCCACTCGGCGACGCCGACCAGAGCTCCGTCGGATTCGACTGCGCCGGGAAATGCGGGCTCCTTTTGCCCGTTAGGCGTGAAGTTATTGTGAATCATGAGATTGAACTTGCCCCGCTCGGCGATCGCGGCATCGTAGACCTGAATCTCATCTGTTTGCGCGACGGCAAACGTTGGGGCGCACGCGAAAGCCATCGCAATCCAGCACAGGCGGGCAAGTTTCACGTGACGAAAAAGTCTCTCAATAACAAGGTTCCTGGTCGCGGGCGTCCCCGCTCTTTCGCTCATAAAGATGCTCAGCTTAACAAAGCATGCCGCTTTATGAATAGTGTTTCGCCGAAAATGAACATCTCGTCATCCGGCCGTCATACGCGCGTCATTTCGGGGCCTGTTCGCAGCGCCCTCAGGATGGGTCGGAAGCGTGCGCCAGGGAAAGCGATACAGCTTCAAACGACTTGACCATCAGCGGAAGCGTAATGGTTAGCCGGGCGCCTCCCTGATGCTGGTTGGAAGCCGCAATTGTCCCGCCATGGGCGCGCACCACAGCCTGAACAAACGCCAGACCCAATCCGTGACCCTGGGAGTTTCGTCCTCTGACGCGCCGCTCAAACAAGTGGGAGGCGATCTCCGAATCGAAGCCGGGTCCATCGTCTTCGATGACGAGAAGCGCGGCCTCGTCGGAGGCTCGAAGGGAGATTCTGACGGTACAAGAAGGCGGGAGATGCTTCAGTTCATTATCAAAGAGATTTGCGAGCATCCGATGAACCAGCGCGGTATCCGCATATATCTCCACCATTCCGGCGCTGCACAACTGGACCTGAATTCCCTTTTCCGACATGCCCGGTTCATACAGATCGATCATCACCCTCAGAAGCTCGTCCAGATCAAGCGCGATGCGGTCCAGCCTCAGCGCATTCGCCTTTGCTTCGGCAACGTCGAGAGATTTATTCAAAAACTCCGTAAGGCGGTCCAGGTCTTCAATTGCCGAGATGATCGATTCCGCCTCTTCGTCCCGCGCCTCCGCTGTTAACGCCATCTCCAGCCTTGCTCGCACAGCTGTGAGTGGACTCCGAAGGTCGTGGGCAAGCGACTCTGTGATGGTGTGCAACTGGTGAACGGAGCTTTCGATGCGGTCCAGCATACGGTTCAGAGTAAGGGCCAGCTGTCCGACCTCATCATTCCTCCGTGTCGCCGGGACCCTCCTGCTCAGATCCGCTTCACCGATGCCCGAAGCGGCCTCCGTAATCTCGCGAACATCGCGCAGCAAGCGGCGTGTGGTGAGAAAAACGATGGTGTAGCCGATGCATACGGTCAGCAGCCAGAGAAGAGCAAAACGAACGTGCAATCTTCCGAGGACCCGCAACTGATCCCGTTCAGACACACCAAGGTAGATGTTGCCGTTCGCCTTTGAGCTGACGCAGACCACGCGAAATGGAGCGTCGAAGCCGCCGATCATGACGTCCGACGGGGTGTCCGGAACGATCCTGCTGTTCTGAATTGCCTTGAGATGCGCAACAACGTCTCCGGCGCCTACCCACAGTGTCGGGGAACCGTCCGCGCCGGTCTGCATAAAGAACACCGAATCGTTCATCGTCTGGTTCGGTCGCCGTCGGTACGGCACTTCTCTGCTGGCAAGTTCGGCTACCTCGCCGACCACGCGCCGCGAAAGCCACTGCTTTGGAGTTCTCTCCGCAACATCGCGCAGAACCGCCGCCTCGCCGGTTAACCACGCGTCGGTGCGTCGCTGAATGTCTCCGGCGACAAACTGGTGCAGGAAGACGAAAACCACCAGCGCTCCGAAAGCGAACGCGAGCGCGGCCCACAGGGAGATCCGCCAGGCGGCGCTCCGCATCTTTACTTTAGTGATCCCCACTTTAGGGATCCGTGTCTTAACGGTCCCTGAGAACATACCCGACTCCTCGCAGGGTTCGAATCAGGGGGCCGTGTCCATTGGTCTCGACCTTCCCGCGCAGCCGATAAATGTGGACATCCACCACGTTGGTATCCGGCTGGATCCGCATTCCCCAAACCTCGTCGAGAATCATGGAACGCGTGACCACGCGGCCGGCATTTCGGCACAGATACTCCAGAAGTACGAACTCCTGTGGCGTCAAATTCAATAGCTCGCCGCCGCGCGAGGCTTCGCGCCGCAGCAGATCGAGTTCAAGATCCAGCACTCGCAGACGGGTCGCCTCGGTATTCAAAGAGTTGCTCCGCTTCAGCAGGTTCCGCAGCCGTGCAAGCAACTCCGCAAGAGCGAAGGGCTTCGTAAGGTAATCGTCCCCACCTTGTTCGAGTCCTCGAACCCGGTCATCCACCGATCGCCTCGCCGAAAGGATGAGCACAGGCGCGCGCAAACCAAGTTGCCGAAGCCGCAGAATCAGGCTGATGCCGTCCTCATCGGGCAGACCGAGGTCGACCACCAGAACGTCAAACAGGTTATCGACCGCCATTCTCTCGGCAGTGCGGGCATCCCCCGCCGCTTCCACCTGGTACCCGGCTTCCGACAGCGACCTTTGCAGGAACCCTCGAATATCGAGTTCGTCCTCTACCAGCAACAGCCGCATGCCTTGATGTTAATGCATAAGAGAGTGTTTCTTCTCTCGCTGAGGTTAATTAAGCAGGGAAGGGTTAGTGACTGTCGCCATCGTGATCGACATCTCCTGACACCTGGGCCTGCGCCCTCGAACTCAAGTGAACCGTGTCCTGGGGCCGGAAGACGGCGCTTGCGGCGGTCGAGTTTGCGCAGTGGTCTGCGGGGAAACGGCCGGTGATATCAGCGTTGCGGAAGAAGCCGGATTGATCATATTGGTCACGAACTCCTGAATAGCTTATCGGCCGCATGTGGGACAAGTCCGAATTCATGAACATTTTGTCATTTCCCGGTTTTTCACCGGTCATTCCCGACAGATATACATAACGATGAGCGATCGTGTTGCGGACCCCGAGCTCCATGAACGAATCGTAAGGAACGAAACAGCCCGGCAGGCGTCCCACCCATGCAGAGGAGTCGTAACAACCTTCGATGTTCAGGAAGAGTCCGTCGACGTGGCTTCAGGTGATATCGCGGAATCCTTTCCAGATGTCGAACGAAAATTCTCACGTAAACACGAACCGCCGGACGATGGGTCGTTTTGACTTCAATGTCGGCATCATAGGTGGTGGGATCGGCGGCATTGCGGCTGCAGTGGCGCTTCACCGCGCGGGCATCGACGTCACCGTTTACGAGCGGGCGAAGGTGCTTCGCGAGGTCGGGGCAGGCCTGATGCTCTGGCCGAACGCAACGCGAGTATTAAAGGAACTTGGTCTGCTCGAAAAGATAGAGAGCATGAGCGGGCGAAGCGATCATTTCATCGTTCGGTCTCGCGAAGGCGCAATCCTGATGGATATCGGGCTGGGCCAGTTCGACGTTCCCGCGCTCTGCACACACCGCTCGGATCTGCTTGACTCGTTAATTTCGGCTCTTCCACGGGAGCGGATTCGCCTCGGTCATCATCTCGACGACCTGACCCAGAGAAGGTCGGGCGTGAGGCTCCACTTTGCGGACCAGGTCGCAATTGAGCATGATTTCGTCGTCGGCGCCGACGGCCTTCGCTCGCGCGTGCGCTCTCATCTGATAGGCGTTCACGAGCCGGTTTACCGCGGGTACATGGTCTGGCGGGGAGTGGCGCGTCTGAACGGCGCTGTGCCTACGGGTTCCAACAGTGAAAGCTGGGGGCGTGGAAAGCGTTTCGGCATTCTCAACACCGGCGGCGACCGATTCACCTGGTACGCCACGGCGAACAGCGACGCCGATCACGTCGATTCATCCGAAGGACGCAAGCGCGAACTGCTGCACATCTTCGCCGGCTGGCACGAACCTGTGGGACGCCTGATCGCCGCCACGGAAGAGAGCGCGATCCTCAAGAACGGAGCGTACGACCTTGCGCCTCTGCGGCGCTGGGGGCAGGGGAGAGTGGTGTTGCTGGGAGATGCCGCCCATCCCTGCACGCCGAATCTCGGATTGGGCGGCTGTATGGCGCTTGAGGATGCCCTCGTTCTCGCAAAATCGTTTTGCAAAGAGCCGACTCCCGAGCTTGCTCTCCGTCGTTACGAAACGCTGCGCCGGAGGCGAACTCGTCATGTGCAGCGCCGCTCGCTCCTGATGGGAAACATCGGGCAATGGGAGAATCCCCTCGTAACAGGCGGACGCGAAGTGGTGACAAGTATGCTGACGGCGAAGATTTTTGAACGGAATCTGAGGAGAGTATACTCGTATGCCACGTAGAGCGGATCAGAAACGTGTCCGAATGTTTGCTGAAGCTCGCCGAGCCACGACCGTAAGGGAGCGACGCTCTCGCTTGTGGCAAGGTAAAACCTTGAGGGCGTCGCGTAAGTCCTTTGTTTTTGGCGCGACCCCTCAGAAGTGGTGTTCTAATGGCCTTTTTCAACACCGTCCAGGACTCATCGCGGTCTGTGTGGCACTCCTGGCCACGCCTCTTGTGGCGCAGGAAAGGGCGATCGATACCCAACGCAGCACGATCGTGATTCATGTCGGAAAGTCTGGGCTGTTATCGGCCGCCGCGCACGACCACACGATAAACGCGCCGATCTCTTCCGGCAACCTTCAGGAGTCCCCGATGCCCCGCGTCGAGTTCACAGTCCAGGCTGCCGCCCTGATGGTGAAACCGGACCCGAAGGTTGACGCTAAAACTCAAGCCACGATCCAGGTGGATATGGAGGAGATGACGCTGGAGGCGAAGAAATTTCCCGAGATCACCCTCCGGTCCACCCATATCGAAAGAATCGGCGACGATCAATGGAAGGTCGATGGCGACTTGTCCCTGCACGGTATTACGAAGTCAGTCAGCCTGAACGTAAAGAAAAGCGGCGACTCGTGGGTCACCCACACCGTTCTCAAGCAGTCCGATTTTGGAATCAAGCCTATCAGCGTTGCCGGCGGAATGGTCAAGGTGAAGGACGAAATCCAGCTCGACTTCCAGATCTTCGCTCGCCCGCAGTGAAGGCGATCCGGTCTGGGTACCGGGCATCGCGGCGTACCCGATATATCCTTAAAATCTGCGTGTCGCAGTCGTGGCAACGACATCGCCGCACCATGACAAAATGGACTCGGAAACGCGGCTCTATAACGGTTACGTCTCGAGTGGTCAGGATAACGCTACTCTGCTGGATCATCCGGGTGTCGAGCATCCGGAAACCGTATTCGCATCACGCCGCGCATTTGTGCAAGACATAATTTCCGGGCGCCTGCCACAGGATCGCGGCGCGAAATTCTTGACCTGGCTTGCGGACACGGTGCTCTCCTCTATTACTTGCGACTTGCGGGATACGCGAATTGCTCCGGTGTTGACATCTCCCCCGAACAGATCAAGTTAGCGCATAAACTCGCCCTCTTGGCGGCATACTACGCGATCTCACTCACGCCCGCGCGTTAACGCCGAGATCCGCAGATCAACTCTTTCGCACGGTCGGATTCGGCCGCGTTGAATGCTTCGAGGCTGTTCCCGTTGTCCATGGAATCAAGAGTCTGGCGAGGCGCGCAATCTGGAGCGCCGGCACGGTTCCTCATCGAATCCTTCTGGCAGCCGAAACCGGGGCTCGCCGTTTCGTTCTGTCTCAGAATATGCTGGTCAAGGCGTATCGTTAGCGCATCTTTGCAAACACTTATCGAGCCACGACCGGCGTAGAGTGGCTAAAGCTCAGACCGAAGCCGAAGGAATATCGCGGCGGCGGCAAGCTGCGCGAAAATTCCGAATACGACCAGAACAGACAGCCCCCGCGAATAAAGTAATCCCATAACCAGGCTCCCGAGAAACCACATCACTCCATAGACGCCGTTGAACGCGCCGAACGCCGAGCCGCGCTTGTTCATCGAGACCACCTTTGCGATTCCGGAGCGCAGACAGGCATCCTGTGCGCCCAGACCCGTAGCCCAGCACGCGACGCTGGCAATCGCGCCGGCGGGTCCGCCGAGAAATCCCAGCGGCAGCGCGAACAGAGAGATCAAAATCCCCGTCACAAGAGCGATCAGCCCGATGCGATCGAACATTCGGCCAAAGAGCAGCGCGGTTAGGCCGTTCACCGCCATGGCGCCGGAGTAAAGCAAAGGAATCTCGGTCTCCGTCGCGATGCGTGCGTTTTCGAAGTGATAGGCGAGCAGAGGAAAATCCACGGTTCCGCAAGCCAGCAGCCCGGCTGCCAGCTACGTAAATCCAGAAGACCTGCGGCAGCACCTGCGTCGAGCCGGACGTGGCAACTACGCCGCGCGAGGGATGAAGCACCCGGGCAGTCGTTAACGCGACCAGCGTTCCAATCGCCGGCACGAACCAGCCAGAGAAACGCCGAACCGATGTGATGCGATCGCGCGATGGCGACCATCATCAGCAAGGGCCCGATCACCGCGCCGGTCTGATCCATGATCGAGTGCAAGCCGAATCCCCATCCGTGGCCGACCTCCTCCGTCGCGCTCGAAAGCAGGACGTCGCGCGCCGGCCCGCGCAGGGCCTTACCGGTGCGTTCGGCGATGACGAGAATCGCGGCCATCTGCCAGTTGCCGGCGAACGCGAGCGCAGGGACGGCGACCACGTTCATCGCGTATCCCAGAAACGTGATGCCCCAGTAAGCGTGAGTCCGGTCGGCGAGGCGTCCGGAAAAGAATCGCAGGCTTGCGCCCAGCATTTCACCCACGCCCGAGATCAAAGCAACCTCGAACGCAGTGGCGCCAAGGCCTTTCAGATAAGGGCCGATGATGCTGTGCGCGCCTTCGTAGGTCATGTCCGCAAACAGACTGACCACACCAAGGCAGATGATGAATCCTACGGCGGCGCGCTTTTCAGAGGATGCGGTCAAGCATGGCCTTCCGTAAGAGTCTCCACGACTGAGAGTACACCCGGCAGATCCGCGTTACGCCGACTGCGGACTCGCTTTGATCCATCCCTCGACCGCGAACCGACGCGGCGCCGGGCGTCTTCGCCGGCGCTCTTCAGACTTTTCAAGAACCTTTTTGTGACCCGCTATTGAGTGACCCGCCAGGGTGAGACGTTCGACCAGCTCTTCAGCGCATTGTCGGCGAAGTCCGGCGGCCGATCCGCATGACAGCCGGCACAGGGATTCGGCACCTTCAAGGTTCTGGTGGTCGCCGGCGTGATGAATTTGAACGTGTGGGCGCGAACGTTGACGTCGGCGATCGTCTGCTCGATCTTCGGCATGTGGCAGCTCACGCACTCGTTGCCCGCGCTGCCCGCCTGATGGTGCGTGTGCGCCTCGATGGTCGGCGCGTGCGGACCGTTCGGCGAGTTCGGGCCGTGGCACTCCAGGCACAGTACGTTTGCCGGCTTCATCAGGTCGGCGTTGTTTTCCGTGCCGTGCACGTCGTGGCAGCTGAAGCAGGTCACGCCGTGGGTGTACATCTGGCTGGTAACGAAATCGTTGCCCTGCATCCGGTTCTTGTGCGCGGTGCCGTCGGCGAAATGAGTGAACGACTGTTCGCCCAGCTTGTGCTCTTCCAGTTTCCAGAAATCCTGCAGATTTCCGCCCGGCTACAAACCCGACCGGCCAATCGTAATACTTGCCCTCGATCGGATTCCTCAGCGGCTGGCCCTGCGAGTGGCACTGAATGCAGACGTTGTTCGCCTGCACGAAATCCAGCCGCGCCGGGTTCACGATGTTCTCGCGGGACGGTTTGGCCGCGTGCGCGCCGCCGGGCCCGTGGCATTTCTCGCAGCCCACGTTCCATTCGGTCACCGTCTTCGTCTGGATGTTGTAGTTCACCGAGTGGCAACCGTCGCAGAGCGGGCCGGTGGGGCGCTGCATGTTGTCGTTCGGGTAGAAGGCCGTCCACCAGTCGGAGCCGGGCGCTGCCTGATAGGCGCGCCAGATCTGGTGGGTGACGTCCCACTGCGCGCCGAGCGGATAGTAGTCGTCGCCCTTCTTCGTGAAGTAGCGCTGCTTCCACTTGCTGCCGTAGACGAAGGCGATGTCGTCCTTCGTGAACTTCACCAGCGGATCGGGTTTGGAGAGATCGGGAATGATCGCGTCCGGATGCGTCTTCGGATCGCGGACAACGTTGGCCATCCGCGTCTTGCTCCAGCGGTTGTACACGGCTGGATGGCAGGTCTTGCACGCCGCCGAGCCGACGTAGTTCGGCGCGGTCTGGGCGAAGACGGTCAGCGGAACGAGAAACGGCACAAGCAGAAAGATCACCCGCATAATGCCCTCCAGCATAGCGGATCAGGATGAAAGTTCGCTGAAGGCATCGGAGGAGATTTATTTCTGAATTCCATGCCGAAAAATCGCTCCGTCCGCTCCGCATGCCCCGGCGGGCACGCAGATGCACCTCGGCGATGCGTGGATCATGCTGACGCGAGCGCGGCCAGGCAGATTAAGCCAAGCTCAGGCGGGAGGTTTCACGCAGAATTTCACGGTGTAAGGCAAATCGGCGGTGGCCCTTGAAGGCCATCACTGCACGCGCCGCGGCGGACGAACACCAGCGAGACGATCGGCTGGTATCGGCTGACGTGAAGTTCCGCGCCGGGCGGAAGCCCGGCGGCAGCCCCGAAGGGCCGCCCCACCGGTGTCTGCAAACGTCAGGACAACTCGGAGAGCTCCTTGAATTGCCCGTTGCTATCGCCGAGCTTCTCGGCCGGAACGCCCAGCTTGTTCAGCAACGTCAGCTGAAGGTTCGTCAGCGGCGTGTGTTCCGGATAGACGAGGTGACGGCCGCCCTTGAGCCCCGCGCCTCCGCCGAGAAGCAACGTCGGCAGCGGACCATGCGTGTGCCGGTCGCTGTTGCTGATGCCTCCGCCAAAGAGAAGGATCGTGTGATCGAGCAGCGAGCCGTCGCCATCCGGCGTCTTGCGCAGCTTTTCCAGATACTCGGCGAACAACATGATGTGATGCCGCTGAATGCGCGTGCACTTTTCCATCTTCACCGGATCGTTCTGGTGGTGCGTCAGCGGATGATGCGGCTCGGGAACGCCGATCTGCGGATAGGGCCGGCCGGTCTGCTCGCGGCCGTACATGAACGTGATCACCCGTGTCAGGTCGGACTGGTAGGCCAGCAGTTGCAGGTCGTACAGCAGCCGCACGTGCTCCTCAAATCATCCGGGATGCCGGCGGGCTGGGGCACGTCGGGCATCTCTTTGGAGCTCTGTTCTTCCGCTTTCTGAATGCGCCGCTCCACGTCGCGAAGCGACGTGAGATAGTCGTCCACCTTGCGGTTGTCGGCCGGGCCCAGCTTGCTGCTGAAGCTGATTCACGCGATCGTTGACGGAATCGAGAAGGCTCTGGTCCTGGCTGAGACGCGCCGCGCGCACGCGCGCATCGGTGCTGTCGCTCGAGCCGAACATCCGCTCGAACAGCACCCGCGGATTGTTTTCGGCCATCAGCGGCAGCGTCGGCGTCAGCCAGGAGAGCGTGCTGCTGTAGGCGCAACTGTAGCCGAGGTCGCAGGATCCCACCAGGCTGTTGTCGTCGGCGGTCATTTGCAGCGAAGAGAGCTGGGTGTCGCGCTCGAATGCCTTCGCGGCGATCTGGTCCATGGAGATGCCGTTCTCCAGATGCTGTCCGACTTCTTCACGTGCACGCCCGTCAGATAGGTGCCGGAGGCGCGCGAGTGGTCGCCGCCGCCGTCGCCGAGCGCCTCGGCCTCATCGGCGAAGAGGCCGGTGACGACGATCAATGTGTCCCGGAACGGCTTCAGACCGGCCAGCGTGGGCGAGAGCTCGAAGTCGGCGCCGACGCCCGTGGGCAGCCATTGTCGTAGATGACGCCGTTCGGATGGTAGACGACGCCGAAGCGGCGCGCGCAGCGGGAGTGGTCGCGGCGGCCGCGAAGGCCGGAATCATCGCGTCGAGCAACGGCAACGCGACGGCCGCGCCCACCCCGCGAAGCACCGTGCGGCGCGAAAGGGCTTTCTTCGTGACGATCATGAACCTGATCTCCTCACTTCACTGTCTCATCTGAAACGGCGCGCTCTTCACAATGCCCAGAATCACCGACGACCAGCGATAGTCGTCGGCGGCCGCGCCGCGCACGATCCCGCGGACCGCGGGAGCGTCGTAATATTCAAGCCCCGGCCCAGCGCGTACGTCAGCAGCTTTCCGGTCACCGCCCTGACGAACTGCTCTTCTGCGCCACCAGCGCACGCCGCAGCGCCGCCGGCCCATCCACTTTCGTGCCGTCCAGCAGCACGCCGGATGCGTCGATGGGCTTGCCCGCATCGGTGGTGCGCCATTGCCCGATGGCGTCGAAATTCTCCAGGCTGAACCCCAGCGGGTCCATGCGCGCGTGGCAACTCGCGCACGACGGGATTCGCGCGGTGCATCTCCAGCATCTCGCGGACCGACAACGGCTTGCCTTCCTTGTTGCTCGCCTCCAGCGCAGGAATATTGGGCGGCGGAGCCGGCATCGGCGCGGCCAGGATATTTTCCAGCAGCTACTTTCCGCGAATGGTCGGCGAGGTGCGCGTCGTGTACGAGGTGACGGCCAGCACGCTCGCCTTGCCCAGCAATCCAAAGCGATTCTCATCGGTGAGCGTCACCCGCCGGAAGTGGCTCCCGTAGATACCGGAAATTCCATAATGGCGCGCCAGTTGTTCATTGAGAAAGGTCTCATTCGACGTCAGCAGGTCGACGATGCTGTGGTCCTCTTTCAACTGAGCGTCGAGAAACAATTCGATCTCCGTCACGAACGCGATGCGCAGATTGTCGTCGAACCAGGGAAACTTCGTGCTCTCCGGATTCAGCAGCCAGACGTTGCGAGTCTGCAGCCACTCCGCGAAGAAGTTCTGCACCAGCGAGGCGCGCGCGCGCGGATCGGCGAGCATGCGCGAGACCTGTTGCTCGAGCACCGCCGGCTCATGCAATTTTCCGCGGATCGCCAGGTCGAGAAGCGTGTCGTCCGGAATGCTGCTCCACAAGCGCGAACGACAAGCGCGAAGCCAGCTCGACATCGGAAATGCGATAGACCGCGCCGGGAGCGGCTCCCGCGGGATCGGCCTCGATGCGGAACAGAAAATCGGGGCTGACCAGCACGCGCTCGAGCGCGGCGCGAATCCCGTCATCGAAATTTCCGGCGGCGCGGCCTCGCTTGTAGAAAGCCGAGCAGCGTCTGGACGTCGTCGTCGGTCGCGGAGCGGCGATACGCCCGCCGCGCCAGCTTCGACAAGATCTTCGTCGCGCACGGGAGTTCGTCCGCGGCGCTCTGCGGGATGGCACACGAAGATCAGCTGGCGGCTCGGCGAGTCCTGCGGCACCTGTGCCGTTATACGGGCCGCCGATCAACAGCGACGAGATGGCGATCGGCGTGTTGGCGTTGTCGGACTCGCGGCTCCAGAGCGGAAGGCGATCCGGGCCTACGCCCTCCGGCTCGGCATCGTCGGATTTGAGCATGGTCGCCGACCACCTGGTGCAAGCCGGCTTTCACCGGGACGCGCACCTGCAGCGCCTCATCGCCGTCGTACAGAAAAATCTTCGTCGGATCAGCCGCCGTGCGCACTTTGTTTTTGCCGCCGGCTCGGCCACCGAGCGTGAATTGCGCCGACGCGCTTCCCGTCCACGCGAATTTCGAACTGATTCGGCACGTTCAGGCCGCGGATCACGCTCTCCCAAGCCCGCTGCAGCCGAAGCTTGAAAACATATTCGCCGTCGACCGGAAAATAGTGGCGCGCGGCGATCCCGCCTCGCGATCCCAAGTGGAAAGTCTTCGCCCAGACGCTCCGTCTGCCAAAGGTAGGTCAGTTCGTTCGAGTTGTTCTTGATCGCGCCGTAGCGCACGAACGCCGGCGGCATGTTCGGATCGCCGACGGCCTGCGCGGGCAATCTTGGCCGCCGCGGATACGTATCGATCCAGCAGCGCCGGCTGCATCGAAAGCGCGTCGGCGTTGGTGTCGAATCCGAACGCCTGTTCGTCCGGCGGCAGCATCGCCTCGCGCATCGACTTCGACCGCGATCAGGTCGCGCACGGCGTTTGCGTATTCGGTGCGATTCAGACGATGCAGGCTGGCGGTGCCGGCCCGGATTCACGTGCGCCGCAGCCGCGCGGTCGAGTTCCGATTCCAGCCAGCCGGCCACGGAATCGTAGGTGGCGTTATCCGGGCGCGGCATGACCGGGAGGCGGCATCGAGCGGCTGCGCAGCTTCACGATGACCTTTTCCCACGTCTCCGCCGAGTTGGACACATGCTCGGCGTCGGCCGTATCCAGCACGAGGTTCGCGGTCTTCAGCTTCTGGTTGTGACAGGAGACGCAGTACTTGTTTACCAGCTCGCGCGCCGGGAGTAGTGGGCGCCGGGGTCTGGAAAGCCGAGGCAGTGAAGCAGATCGCGCCGCGAACAGAGCGGATCCATGCGATATCGTTTTCGCTCATGATCGCAGATCTCACTTCGCCACGGCACTTATTCTGGGCCTCGCAGGGGTGTCCCAGCTTCGGATCGGCGCCATGCTTCAGCAGCAGATCCGCGCCTTCCTTGTTATACAGGACGCCGCCGAGCCGGTCGCCTTGACCGGACGCCGCAAGCCACGGCGTCACGCCGGCCTTGCTGACCGCATTCACGTCCACGCCCAGATCGATCATTTGCGCCAGCAGCGTGTTCCAGCCGCGATAGGCGGGACCGAACAGGGCGTTTTCGCCGGTGGTTGTTGCGCCCTTCGCGATCCACGCCGAGATCGAGCAGAAACTTGACGGCCTCCATCGCCTCCGCCTCCGTGACCGGACTTTCGCCGATGCCGTGGTTGAGGCCCGTCGCCGCCATGATGGCTGTCGCATTGGTCGCGGTCGGTATTTTGGGATCCGCGCCGGCCTCGAGCAGGATGCGCATCATCTCGACATCGTCCGCGGAGCTGGCGAGCAGGAAGGGCGTGGCTCCCACGGTGTCCCGTATCCGCTCGCGATACTCGGCTCGGCTTCGTCATGCGCGCGTTCACATTCGCGCCGTGAGCCAGCAGAGCCTTCACCAGCTGCAGCTTGGCCTGACGATCCGGAATGCCGGACATCGCGTCTTCAAACCGTACACGCGGTTTGACGCGTAGCCTTCCCACTCGGTCGACGCCCAATGCAGCGGCGTGATACCCGCATCGCCGATGTTGGGGTCGGCTCCATGATCCAGCAGAAAGAGCGCCAGCGGGACCTGGCCCCTTACGGTGGCGACCAGCAGCGGAGTGTAGCCATTGACCCCCGCGGTTTTAGGGCCGCCGATCTGCACAGCGCCGGCGCGGCCCGGGGCTGGCAGCTTCTTGCCGCATCGGCTCCCTCCGGCCTGAGCCAGGATGTTCACGTTCACTCCGGCGGCGAGCAGCAACTGGACCATTTCCAGGTCGCCTTGCCGCGCCGCGAAGTGTATCGCGGTGAATCCCGCCTTACTGCGGGCCTTAAGATCGGCATGTGCGTCGATAAGCGCCTGCACCACGTTCAGTTGATGCTCAGCGGCGGCCCACATCAACGCCGTCTGGTGCTGGTCCGGCTCTTTTGCGTTGATTGCGGCGCCGTACTCGATCAGCCTTTTCACAGCGTCGACGCTACCGCTCTTGGCGCACGTCATCAGCGGGGTGTCACCGGTGGCGATCGCCGTGTTTGGATTGGCGCCCGACTTCAGGAGCAACCGCACAAACGCGTCGCTTCCGTTCGTACATGCCTGAGACAACGGCGTCATCCGAAAGTCATTCGCGGCGTTCGCATCCGCGCCCGCGGCGAGCAGCAGTTCGGCAGTATCCAGATCGTTCTGATGCGCGGCCCAGAGGAGCGCTGTCGAGCCGTCGTCGGATCGGATATTGACGTCGGTGTGTTGGCTCAGGAGCGAATGAATCGTCTTGAGATCGTGGTTCCTGGCCGCCTCCACCAACCCCGACTCAGCGGTTGCCCCCGCTGCGCCGGCGAAAACCAGCAGCGCGGACGCCAGGGTTCTCGCTAATCGGTTTCCCTTGCCTTCGTGAAACATTCGCTCTCGCATTCTTGAACGGCCCGCGATCGGAGCCTGCCCGAGATTATATGAGTTCGCGTGAACGAGTGGAAGGGCCATGCGGTGGCCGGGGTAAGACGGTTTACCGCTTCTTCCGGCCGCCCGCTACGTTTCTCTCGACCCGCAGCTTCCAGGCGGCGCGGAGCGCCCCTTCCATCAGATCCGGATTTGCCGCGGCCAGGCGCATGTGGGTCATTCCGGTTTTTCCCCAACCGCCCACTACCGGCACGAACACCTCGGGCCGCTCGTTTACGAAATCGGCCTGTTGCTCGGGTGTGAGCTTCACGTTGCCGTAGCCTTGTTTTTCCGAAGCAAGCGTTGCGAAGATTTTGCCGCCGACGCGGAAATCGGGGGAGCCCATGTGTGAGCTTTCTTCCGCGCCGGGCAAGCTTAGTGCAATACGGCGAAAATCTGCTGCATTCACGCGTTTCCTCCTGTTTGGCGGCTGCCGCGGGGCGCTAAACTGCTGAGCATGCCGGCGAAACATCCGCGCGTTGAAATAGAATACTGCACGCAGTGCCGGTGGCTCCTGCGCGCGGCCTGGATGGCGCAGGAAGTTCTGACCACCTTTCAGACCGAAGTGGGAGAAGTCGCTCTGGTTCCGGGGACCGGCGGCGTCTTCGAGGTCCGGGTGGATGAGGCGACCGTCTGGTCACGGTCTGGCGAGGGTCGTTTTCCCGAAATGAAGGAGATGAAACAGCGAATCCGCGATCGGATCGCGCCGGAACGGAACTTGGGGCATTCGGATATTTCTGCCCCGAACCGATCTGGCCAGGCTGGCGAGTGAGCGGAATGGCACAAAACCTGCTGTGAGTTTCGTCATGAAGATATTCAAATTCGCTGGTCCGGTTATTTTTGGGGTGGCCCTTGCAGCGGGCTCCTTTGCTCAAAGCGCGGGAGACGACATCAAAAAGGCCGGTACCGAAACCAAAGACGCAACAAAGGACGCCGGCAAGGCCACGGCCAAGACAGCAAAGCACGTTGGCAAGAGTACGGCAAAGGTCACCAAAGAGGGTGCGGAGAAAACTAAAGATGGCGTTGTCAAGGGGACGCACGCTGTAGCATCCGAAACGGAAAAGGGCGCTGATAAGGTCAAAGAAAAGACCGAATAGCACGTTACAGATACGGCCTTTTCGTTGCCGCTCGCTACACGCGCGGCGCGATAAGTGCGGAATTCCTCCTCTGATGAATCTGTCGCGCAGTCGAGCGTCGGACAATAGATAGCATGCGGCTCAGGAGCATTACGTTTTGTGCGATGCTGCTTTGTTCGACCTTCCTCGCCGCGGTACCGCTCCGGGCGCGGGAAAGGGCTATCGACAGGGGGCGAAGCACAATCACCGTCCGTGTCCAACAAGCGGCTGTTCTGGGAATGGGCGCGCGCGATTATTGGATTGATGCGCCGATCGCCTCGGGAAAGATCGATGAAACGGCGGCACGCGTCGAGCTTACGATTGATACGGCGAGGATGAGGATCAAGCCGGATCCGAATTTAAACCCTAAGGTGCGCGACCGGGTTCAAGGGGAAATGGACAGCATTACCCTCGAACCAGAAAAATATCCCGAAATCGTATTTCGCTCGACTTATATCGGACCGGGGAGCGACGGCAAGATCAAAGTTGAAGGAACCCTCACCGCGCACGGGGTTTCGCGCACGATAAATTTCGATGCGAACCGGGAGGGAGAGTTATATTCGGGCCATCTCTCGCTTAAGCAAACCGACTTCGGGATGAAGCCGATCAGTCTCGGGGCCGGAATTATACACGCTGAGGATTTAGCGGATATCGACTTTAAGATCGCCGCCCTCGCGGAGTAGCTTGTTCGATTTCGCTCACCGGCGCGTTCCTGTTCCGCCGCTGAGTTTCTTATAATCTTCGGCAGATGGTTCGACTCCGATTGAAACTTCCGGTCGCGCTGCCGGTAGTTGCGGGTCTGGCATTTTCCTGCGTTTTGAGCGCGCAGGAAACCACTCCGGATCCGGGTTCGCCCCTGCCGCCCATTCCCGCAACGCAATCGTCTCCGCAAGCGGACCGCCCGGTTTCATTAGGGCAAATCGTGCCGAATATCCTCGACGATCAAACGAAGATCTGGACCTTTCCCGCCCGGCTGAACAAGAAGAGAAACTGGATCCCGACCGCGTTGATCCTGGGGACCACCGCGGCTCTGATTGCGACGGACCCTTACAGCGGGCCGCATTTTCAACACATATCAACGTTCAGCGGCTTCAATAGTGTTTTCTCGGGAACGGCCACGACCGCCGGCATTCTGGCAACTCCCGTCGCACTGTATGTCGGCGGTCTTGCGTCGAAGGACTCCAAAATGACGGGAACGGCGCTGCTGGCTGGAGAGGCACTGGCTGATTCCGAGATTCTGGACTATGTTTTGAAAGTTTCGTTTAACCGTGTGCGCCCGCATACGCTATCACCCGGCGATAATTACTGGGACACGTGGTTCGAAGCCGGTCCAGTTCTGAGCGGCAAGGGAGGTATGCCCTCAGGCCATACGATCGCCGCGTTTTCGGTGGCCACGATTGTGGCGCGGCGGTACGGAAATCACCGGTGGGTCCCTTATGTCAGTTATGGACTGGCGGCGGTCGTGGCCCTTTCCCGAGCCACCCTGTCGGAGCACTTTT
Source organism: Terriglobia bacterium (assembly GCA_963718155.1). Classification (GTDB taxonomy): domain Bacteria; phylum Acidobacteriota; class Terriglobia; order Bryobacterales; family Bryobacteraceae; genus BOG-234. The sequence goes on from CAVQYP010000022.1 coordinate 224,620, forward strand.
TAGCCGATGTTTTCGCGGGCGGAGCGCTCGGCTATTCGGTGAGCCGGTTCGCGGTGCTGCGGCAGTAAATCAGAGCTTTCGCAATACAAGCGCCGAGTTCTTGCTCCCAAAGGCGATGCAGTTCGCAAGCGCGTATTCGCAATCGATTCGCCTCGCTTCGTTCGGGATGTAGTCCAGGTCGCACTCCGGGTCGGCGTCCTCAAGGTTGATCGTCGGCGGCGCGACGCCATCACGCATCGCGAGAAGCGTGGCGGTTACTCCCGCAGCGCCGCAAGCGCCCTGAGGATGCCCGATCAGACTTTTGAGCGACGAACCGGGTATCCGGAAGGCGTGTCCATTGAAGGCGAGACGTGTCGCGCGGGTTTCGATCCTGTCGTTAAGGTCCGTGGCCGTTCCGTGATAATTGATGTATCCGATCTGCTCCGGTCCGACGCCGGCGTCATTCATGGCCATCGTCATCGTGTAGGCAGGCTCTTCACCGCACTCCTCAAGTCTTACGCGATGGTAGGCCTCGCAAGTGGAAGCGTAGCCCACGATTTCGCCGTAAATCTTCGCTCCGCGGGCGCGGGCGTGGTCGAGTTCTTCAAGGATCAGGAACCAGGCTCCCTCGCTCAGAACGAATCCGCTGCGATCCCTCGAAAACGGGCGCGAGCCGCGTTCGGGCTCCCGATTCCATTGAGTGGTAAGGATGCGCATCACCATAAAGCCCCTCAGGATCAGGGGCGCTATTGGGGCATCCACACCGCCCACAAGCATCCAGGGCGAAACGCCCCACTGGATGTTATGGAAAGCGTGGCCGAGGGCGTCGGTGGAAGAGGTGCATCCTGTGGAGATGATGTGGCTGGGGCCGCGAAAGCCGAACCGCATCGAAACTTCGCTCGCGAGCGTGCCGATGGTCGACGTCGGAATCGTGTAAACGCTGCACTGCTTTTCGTGGCCGCCGTAGTAAAGCCGGTACTGCTCTTCGGTGAAATCCTGAGAGCCGCCGCCAGAACCGATGAGGACTCCGATGGTACGCAGTTCGGCGCGGGACATTCGCTCGGGCTCGATTCCCGCATCGCATATTGCCTCGCGCGAAGCCGCGGCCGCCAGCGGGACGGCGCGCGATACATGCTGCCGCTCTTTTGCGCCCACCCAGGCGAATTCATCGAAGTTCTTTACTTCACCCGCGATCTGAACCTGGTAGTTGGAGGGGTCGAACCGCGTGATGCGAGCGACGCCGCTTTCGCCCCTTCGTGTTGCGTCCCAGAAGACTTCCCGGCCGATACCGTTCGGGCTCACCGCCCCTATGCCTGTCACGACCACCCGGCGAGTACCCGCCGAAATCCTGCTCAATCGACCCTGCTTTCTTTGCGCTTTTGCAAACTCCTGTACTACTATCTTCCACCGCGAGGTCAATTCAGCAGTAGAGCGTTAAAAAAGAGCTTGAAGGTCTGGTAACTCTGCGCGCGATACTGCGGGCGCATTCCGAACAACACGAGGTTTCCGCTTCCGTAACGGACGTGAATCAACGCGGTCTTGCCCTCGATGCGTTTTTCCCCGAGCAGCCAGCCGGACGCAAGCACCCTCCCGGGGATAGCGCGCGACGGAACCTTCTTCCGTGGTCCACACCGGGCTTGATTCGGACCAGATCGTGATGTCCCTGGGGAGCCCGCGGGTAAGCGGGTCGCGAAGATCGAGACTCGCGTTCAGCAGCGAGCCGGGTGAATAGAAGTCCTGCGCCGGGACGTCCTCAACGACATCTTGGCCTTCATCCCGAACTTCTCGATGGCGTACTTTGAGGCACGGTTGAGAAAGACCAGCGTGCCGCCGGCGCGGGCGAAATCCCTGAGGGCTTCGGCGCCTTTGGCACCGAGGCCCCCGGTGAATTCCGCCGGCATGCGTGCCGGGTGTATGCCCGTTCTCGATCGCTTCCGGCCTTTCGTCGGCGATGATGATGGAATCGAAGCGGTTGCGCAGACTTCCCGCCTGAATATCGGCGTTTCGGAGGCTCGAATAAACGAACCCAAAATGTTCCAGCAGCCAGCGAGTCCAGCCTTCGTCGATGTCGGCCATAAAGCTCTTGTAGAGACCGATGCGGGGGCGCTTCACTTCACGCCAGTCGGGGCCACGGCGCGAAAACGCAAAGTCTCCAGCGTCGTTTCGCCAGACCGCCGCCCCCCGGCCCAAACCTCGTTCGCCGCCTGCCAGCCGTCGGTGTCGGAGGCCGGATACAAATCGCGCCTCGGAGGGTCTGAGAGATCCGCCTTTCTCATTGTTCCAGCGCCGGGCGGCGCGCGGTCTACGAACTTCACGTCGACGCCGAACAGCAGCGGCAGCGTGTGCGCCGTGACGTCGTAAGGGCGCTGCGGCGGGCCGCCCGGATAGAGCCGCAGATTCGGATACTGCTGACGTTCCAGCAGCGCCTTGGCATATCCGGAGTAGGGCTGGCGCATGGGAATCACGTCATCGCCCGCGCGGTTCCGGATGATCTCGACCGCACCGAACGCCAGGGTTTGCAGCATGCGGCGCGCCGCACCGGGATCGCGCTGATTCGCTGGAATCGACGATCCCCCAGGGCGCGGCGCGCTCGACCTGATGCTGGCCGATCCGGTAGAAGTTTCGCAGCATTTCCTCGCGGTGCACGGCGGCATTGTAGAGCAGCGACTCGAAGGCGAGCTCCTGATAATCGATGATGTCCCGCAAGCTCCAGATGCCGCCCAGCCAGGGCTCGAATATAGTTCCAGCTCTTCTCGCGCGGGTTGTAGCCCAGGGCGGTTTCGTCGATCTCATCCGGCGTTACGGTGAGCGGCGTGGCAAGCAGCGCGCTGGCGGATTCCGTCAGAATCCGCAGGCCCGCGTGAAACGCCTGATAGTGCCGCGACGGGCTCCAGAAATCGTAGAGCCGCATGGATCACGATGCCCGTTTTCCCGGCGGCGGTCAGGTCTGACGCCATGGAAGCGCCGAGCGCATTCATCTCCTGCGAAACGATCGGGTCGATGTTCGGCTCGGTGGGATCGAGCCAGGGAGGAAGGAACATGCGCGAGGCGTATGCGCCCTGCTGATGAACGTCATAAACAATCTCCGGATGCCAGACGTTGTGCAGTTGCGAGATGGTGGCGCGAGTTTCGGGCTGCGAAAAGATGTACCAGTCGCGATTGTTATCGTGGCCGACGTATTTCTGGATAGAGCTCCGGCGGATTGGTTCCTTCGAAGGGCGTGCCGAGCGTCGAACGATACCAGCGGGTGACGATATCGACACCATCCGGATTGAGCGAAGGGACGAGCAGAAGGATCGTGTTGCTGAGAATGCGTCTGAAAACGCGGGTTGTTTTCGGTAATCAGGCGCTAGGCGAACTCGACCGCGCTTTGGGTCGATGCCACTTCGTCGGCATGAATCGAACAGGTGATCAGGACGATGTTCTTGCCCGTCGTGGAACATCGGCTCTGCCTCGGCGGGGGTGGTGATCCGCGGGTCGGCCAGACGGCGCTGAATTTCGCGATAGCGGTCGAGGTTTGCGAGCGTTTCGGGGTCGGCGATGATGGCTACGATCAGCGGCCGGTTTTCGGCGGATCGGCCGTATTCCGTGACGCGTATTTTGTCGCTCGATCGCGCCAGCGCGTAGAAGTAAGAGACGACCTTGTCCCAATCGAGCAGTTGGCGGTCGGCGCCGATCTTATGTCCGAACCAGGATTCCGGCGTGGGTGGGGCGGCAAGCGCCGGGGAAGTTAATGGAACAAGACGGAGAAAGATCGCTGCAAGCCATAAGGCCGCACGTCTTTTCATGTCTTGAATTATAAGACTCGGGTCAGGCGGCTGCGCTGCGCTGGCGGGGCAAAGCGGATTCCATCAACCATCGAACTGTTTGCTTTCAAACGGGGCGGAACAGTAATCCGTCGCTCCCGCTTCGAGCGCGTCCAGCCATTCCCTCGTTTCCGGAATACGGGTTACCACCACAAAAGGAAGGGACGGGCGCACGGCGCGCAGGAGCCTCGCAGCAGCGATAGATAGTAAGCCGGTTCGCCGCCGGCGAACACGATATCGGCGTCGAGCAGGTCCGGCACGACCGCCCCGCGCGGCTTTTGTTCAATCTCGTGGTGTTCCACAGCAAGCGCTCTGCTGATATGAGCTGCGGCGAGCTGCTCAAGGCCGACAAGAATTACTTTTGCCATTAAATCCTCTGTCTGTGCACGTTTCTCAGCAGGGAGATGTGAGTAGACTTGTCCGCTGCCAGCCACCCACTCTTTTAATGTTACACGTTCGAAAGATTTAAACCAGTTAATGTCCCGTTAAGAATTTCTTCATCCGGGCTCCATCGTATTTGATCTTACTTAAATCGAGTGCAGGCGCCAGCGGACGCGCCGGTACGCTCCCGGGCCAGGTGAATTCGATTTAATTGCGTGTTCAGGTCTGGTTAACAATTGCCGCGTCAATCATTACAGAGGCGAAAATGATGCCGCCTCGAAAAAAGGACTGGAAAAGAAAATGAAAAAGCTCACTTCGGCCGTTCTCGGCCTCTCTCTGACACTGGCGGCGGCCGGACTGACGTTTGCCGCCCAGGCTCCTGCAACCACCCCGGCGCCCGCGCAGACTGGCACGCCCGCCACTGCGCCCGCGGCGAAAAAGCACGTGAAGAAGCAGACGAAGAAATCGAAGCCAGCTACGGACGCTCCGGCTGCAACGCCAGCGAAGTAAATCAGCCTTTCGCGGAATGACCCTGTGCGGCGAGGGACCACCTGTTAACGGTGGGCCCTCGCCTGTTTTGTTTTGGCCGGTATGATGGAACGAGATGGCGAGTGAGGAAATCGCGACTCTCGGCGGCGGATGTTTCTGGTGTGTGGAAGCGGTTTATGTTGAAGCGAGCTGGAGTTACTTCCGTAAGTGTCCGGGTACATGGGCGGGGCGAAACCGAATCCGACCTATGAGCAGGTCTGCGGCGGCAATACCGGCCATGTGGAAGTCGTTCAGTTGAAATTCGATCCGGCGGTGATTACCTATCGCGAGGTGCTGGAGATTTTCTTCGCCACGCACGATCCGACGACTCTCAACCGCCAGGGAAACGATGTCGGGAACGCAATACCGGTCGGTGATTTTTTATTATTCACCCGAGCAAAAGGCGATTGCCGAGGAAGTGATCCGCGAGTTAAGCGCCGAGAAAGGCATTCCCGAATCCGATCGTGACGGCTATCGAGCCGGCGACTGACTTCTATCCCGCCGAGGATTATCATCAGCAATATTTCGAAAATCACCCGAATCAGCCGTATTGCGCTTTTGTGGTGTCGCCCAAGGTGCAGAAATTCCGCAAGAAGTTCGCGGAGCGGCTTAAGGCGAGCGCGTAGCATTCGAGCGAAGGACCCCGGCAGCTAAGTCCTTCTTCTGCTTCCCGCGGTCCGTCTTGTCCTCAAATCAGGACCTTACGCGGTGAGTGGGGTGTATGACCTCGACCTCATACGGGGTACATCCTCGGCATCGAGTGTCAGAATCCGTTTTAGACCGTGAACGGCCATGAGGGCAACTAACGTTAAGAGGTCCTCGATTTTTGCTGGTTCGCTCTGAGCGGCGGTCAGTGACAGGCCCATTCTGTTTTATAAGCCGGTCGGGTGGCGATATTCCAAAACTCGGCACCACTCTCCGGGCTATAGCAGACCGGCTCGCCTTCGGTAAGCAACCTCGACCGCAATCTCATGACTTTCGTGTCCTGGCTGCGTTCGGCGCAGCAGGATATTAGTATCGACGAGAACGCTCATCTCGCTGAGCCAGGCTACCCGCGCTGGCTGTAGATGTTTTCGCGCTGATGGCTTCATCCGACAGAGGAGCAGTATCGGGCAGGCCGCGTACCGATTCTCGCCACGCCTTTGCGCGCTCGGCCGGGGACCGCGACGAACCGGGAATGCGATGAGCGTGCTTCAAAAGCCGGCCAATCGGTCGGAACGTGTGCGTTGAATCAGAAAGGATTACCGAGCTGCGCCTGTCAACAGGCCGTAACCAGAGTATTCCTCATGCTAACTGGCGGCGGGTTGCTGCTGCGTCATGCAGTGGAGCGTGCCGAGTCCCCAGACCAGTTCGACGCAGTTGATTCCGACGACCCTTCGGTCCGGAAAGCACTCGGCCAGGGTACTCAGCGCGACGCGGTCGTTCGGATCGTTGAACGTCGGAACCAGAACCATGTTGTTGGCGATGTAGAAATTCGCGTAGCTTGCCGGAAGCCGCTGGCCGTCGAAGTAGAGCGGCGCGGGCATGGGTAATTTGCGCGCCCGCACAGGATACTTTTTCAGGATCTCCCAGTTTTCGCGCAACGGTTCGTAATTCGGGTCGTGCGGTCATCTTCGGAAACGATCACCACGGTTTCCGGATCGGTGAAGCGCGCCAGATCGTCGATGTGGCCGTGCGTGTCGTCGCCGGCGATTCCATTGCGCAGCCAGAGAACGCGGTCGATGCCCAGGTATTCGCCGCAGTGCGGATTCGATCTCCTCGCGCGACAGATCCGGATTGCGCGCCTGAATCGGGCTCAGCAGACATTCCTCGGTGGTCAGCAGCAAGCCCGCTCCGTTCACATCGACGCTGCCGCCTTCGAGCACCATATCCGGACGCCAGACGCCACACCCGCCAGAATTCCGGGATGGCGATTCCCGCGGACTTCGTCGCGCAGATGATTTTCGTATTTCGCCCAGCCGTTGAAGCGCCACTTCACGGCCGCGACTTCGCCGGCGGCATCCTTCACGAACAGCGGCGCGAAGTCGCGCGCCCAGACGCGATCGGTCGGCATGCGGAAAGAACTCGATCGCTTCCCACTGCACGCCCGACTTTGTCGAGAACCGTGCGCGCGTTGTACTCCACGTCGTCGTTCTGCAGCAGGATGCGCACGCGTTCCACCTGCGAAAGCCTCCGCACGATCTCGCCGTAGACCCACGGAATCGGTTCGAAGCGCCCCGGCCAGTCGTCATGGTTGTGAGGCCAGGCGATCCAGGTGGCCTCGTGCGGCTCCCATTCGGCGGGCATGCGGAAGCCGAGTTGGCGGGGTGTTTCGACGGTTGCCTCGCGGGCGTCGTCAGTTCGGGGATCACGCGAGAAACCGGCTGGTGATGTCGACCGTAGGCGTCGATGCGGCGGTCGCGCAGGAACGGCCAGTTGCGCCGGACTTCTTCCATCTGCTTCGTATCGCACTCGACGATCAGAATCTCTTCCTTGTCGTGCGACGCCTCGGCGAGAACCCGGCCGAACGGATCGCTGACGAACGAAGCGCCCCAGAATTCGAGACCCTTGTCCGGCGGCCCTTCGAAGCCGACGCGATTTACCGCCGCGACATAGATGCCGTTGGCGATCGCGTGCGCGCGCTGGGCGGTGCGCCAGGCATCGTGCTGCGCCGCGCCGTACTGAGCCTTCTCCGCGGGGTGCCAGCCGATCGCGGTCGGATAGAACAGAATGTTCGCGCCCGTAAGCGAGGCGAGGCGCGCGGCTTCGGGATACCACTGGTCCCAGCAGACGAGCGTCGCGATGCGGCCGAACTTCGTATCGAACGCGCGGAAAGCCGAGATCGCCGGGAGTGAAGTAGAACTTTTCGAAGAAGAGCGGATCGTCCGGGATGTGCATCTTGCGGTAGAGCCCGAGCAGCGTGCCGTCGGCATCGATGATCGCCGCCGTGTTGTGATACAGCCCGGTGGCGCGCTTCTCGAACAAGCGAGGCGATGATGACCACACTCAACTCGGCCGCGAGCGGGCAAAGCCGATCGGTCGACGGACCGGGAATCGCTTTCCGCCAGATCGAACAGGCGCGCGTCTTCCTCGCGGCAGAAATACTGCGAGCGAAACAATTCCTGCAGGCAGACGATCTGCGCGCCTCGTTGGGCGGCTTCGCGAATCTTATCCACGGCGTGATCGAGATTTGCCTGCGGATCCAGCCCACAGGACATCTGAATCAATCCGATTCGGAACTTTTCGGGGGTCACGTCTTATTTTAGCGGCGGTTCGTAAAATCGAGGTTACTCTTGCGAGACTTAATTCTTTTCGACATCGACGGAACGCTGGTGCGCCGCACCGGACCGCATCATCGTCAGGCGCTGGTTGATGCCGTTCGGCAGGTCACCGGTCTTGAAACCACGACCGATGGCATCCCGGTGCATGGAATGCTCGATCCGGACATTCTCACGCTCATGATGCGCGCTGGTGGGCTTGATGATGCGAGAATCCGCGCGCTGATGCCGGCGATCATTGAGGCGGCGCAGGATATCTATCAGGACAGCGTGCCGGATCTGCGGGATAAGCAGTGTCCGGGCGTGGTGGACCTGCTCGATCATCTGAGCGGGCGGGGAACCACGCTGGCGCTGGTAACCGGCAATCTGACCCGCATCGGTTGGCGCAAGCTGGAACGCGCGGGCCTGCAGCATTACTTTCGCTTCGGGGCGTTCGGCGAAATGGCGCCCACGCGCGGCGGCCTCGCGCGGCTGGCGATCGAACAGGCGCAGAACGAGGGGCCAGTTGGCCGGATTTCGCTGATCGGCGACGCCACCCAGGACGTGGTTGCCGCGCGTGAAAACGGCATCCGGGCAATTGCGGTGAGAACGGGCATCACGCCGCCGGCGGATCTTGAAGCCAGCCGGCCGGATCTGCTGCTGACGGACCTGACGCATCTCGATCTCTCGCTCGATCTGACAGGCTGCTGGAACGAGCGATGGTCGCTCCCTTCCGGTCCCATCTCAGAAGTGTTCCCGAGCCGCACGCGTGAGCAAGCAGGACAGGTCATTATAGTAGGTGATCATGAGTTCCTCAACCATTACAGACCTGCGTCAGGTTGCGCAGCAATGCCGGGACGATTACGATGCGTTTAAAGCGAAAGGTCTGAAGCTCGACCTGACGCGCGGCAAACCTTCTCCCGCTCAGCTCGACTTGAGCGCTGAGCTTCTGTCGCTTCCCGGCCGGGCGGATTACCTGGGCGAAGGCAATAACGATACCCGCAATTACGGCGGATTGCAGGGGATTCCCGAAGCGCGACGGCTGTTTTCCGGGATATTGGGCGCGCCGTCCGACCAGGTGGTTGTCGCAAATAACTCCAGCCTTTCGTTGATGCACGACACGATTGTTTACGCATTGCTTAAAGGAACCTGCGACAGCTCGGCGCCGTGGTCGAAGCAGGGGGAGATTTCGTTCCTGTGTCCGGTGCCCGGCTACGATCGGCACTTCGCGGTCTGCGCCGAGCATGGGATCAAAATGATCCCGGTGGCGATGAAGGAAGACGGTCCTGACATGGACGAGGTCGAGGGCCTCGTGGCGGCGGACGCGTCGATCAAGGGCATCTGGTGCGTTCCGAAATACAGCAATCCGACCGGCGCGGTCTATTCAGATACGGTGGTTGAGCGGCTGGCGGCAATGAGAACGGCGGCACCTGATTTTCGCGTGTATTGGGACAACGCTTACAGCGTCCACCATCTGACGGACGAGCGGATCGAGATTGCGAATATTCTCGATCTGGCGGCACGGCATGGAAACCCCAATCGCCCGCTGGTCTTTGCGTCGACATCGAAGATTACGTTTTCGGGGTCCGGCCTGGCCATGATGGCGGCTTCGAAGGATAACGTGAAATGGCTGCTTGCCCGGCTCACCCCGCGGACGATCGGCCCGGACAAGATCAATCAGCTTCGTCACGTTCGTTTTCTGAAGAGCGAAGCGGGAATTATGGAGTTGATGGACCGCCACCGGGTTCTGATCGCGCCGAAGTTCCGCAAAGTGCTCGATATCTTTGCCGAAAGGCTCGCCGATACTCCCGCGGTCAGCTGGACCACGCCGAAGGGCGGCTACTTTATCAGTCTCGAAGTTCCCCAAGGCCACGCCCGCAAGGTGATTGCCCTGGCGAAGGAAGCCGGGGTGCAGCTGACGCCCGCCGGATCGACCCATCCTTACGGAAACGATCCGAACGACTCAATTATTCGGATCGCGCCGACATTTCCGGAATTAGCCGAGGTTGCGGCAGCGGTGGAAGGCGTCGCGGTTTGCGTTCGTCTGGCGATCGCGGGGGCCTGATTAAACCCCAAGCCGGTGGGGCGCGTCTTTTTGTGACGTATATCTACATACGTCATTTAAACTAAAGATGTTGCCCCACAGCCAGGCCTCCAGGCCCCCTAACTGGCCGCTGCTTTATACCGCAGTTTCCCTGACGACACTCGCGACGCTGCTGCTTGAGCTCTCGCTGACGCGCATTTTTTCGGTCGTTTTCTACTATCACTTTGCGTTTCTGGCGATTTCGATCGCGCTATTCGGCTTGGGCGTCGGCGGCGTGCTTTCTTACGTGATCGCCGGCTGGCAAGGGTCGCTCTATCGGAAGCTCGGCGTCGTGAGCCTGGTGAATGCGGGGCTGGTGATCGCGGCCGTGATGTTCGTGCTGACGCGCGGCGCTGATGTCGGCACCTTCGATCTCGGGCTGATTTATTTCATTACAGCGATGCCGTTTCTCGGCTCGGGCATCATCGTGTCTCTGGTGATTTCGGAGACGATCGAGCGGGTGGAGCGGGTCTATTTCTTCGACTTGCTGGGCGCTGCCGGGGGATGTCTCGCGCTGGTGCTCCTTCTCAATTATTTCGGCGGCCCGAATACGGTTATTGCCGTATCGGTACTTTTCGCGGCGGCGGCCGCGGTCTGGTTCAGTCTGGCGGGCATTAAATTCGGGCGGATTGCGAGCGTTTTCGTCGGCCTGCTATTTGCCATGGTGGTGATCGCCAACATGAAATTCCATTTCATCGAGGTCCGCTACGCCAAAGGGCAGAAGCTGCACAAAGAGGAGTTCACCAGATGGAACAGTCTTTCCCGTATCGGGATGGCTCGCGACCCGGATACGGGCGGCGAAATGATCTATATCGATGCCGATGCGTCGACCGGCGTCGCGGATTTCGATTTCAACCACTTGTCAGCAAGCGATCTTGAATATCTGCTGCATCAGGGACCGGGCATTCCGTACAATCTGCGTCCTGGCGCAAAGACGCTGGTGATCGGGCCCGGCGGCGGCTGGGATGTGTCGCGCGCGCTTGCTTCCGGTAGCCACGACGTCACTGGCGTCGAAATCAATCCGATCATCGGCACCGACATCATGCGGAAGAAGTTCCCGCAGTTGAGCCAAGGCCTGTATCTGCGGCCTGATGTGCATATCCATATCGAGGACGGCCGCAGCTTCGTCGCGCCGCAGCCCGGAAAAGTATCAGGTGATTCAGGCGACGCTGGTGGATACGTGGGCTTCCACGGCCGCAGGGGCGTTCGCGCTTTCGGAAAACAATCTGTACACGACCGATGCGTTCCACGACTACCTGTCGCATCTGACCGACGATGGGCTGTTGACATTTACGCGGTGGGGATTCGATCCTCCGCGCGAATCGCTGCGGCTGGTGTCGCTGGCGATTGCGGCGCTGGCCGACTTGGGCGAGCATGACCCCGCGCGGCACGTTCTGGCGGGACGAGCACGGAACGAAAACAGACCTGGCCGGGTGGGGCGCGCAGGACACCGTGATCATTTCGCGTAAACCTCTTTCGGATGCGGACGTGGCGCCGCCCGTGCGGCGTTTGCGGCGGCCCACATGTCCGAGGTGTACGTCCCGGGCGACCCTCCGCGGAACGAGTTCGGACAGCTGCTCCTGGCCAAAGATCCCCTGGAATATCGAGCGTAACTATCAGTTCGATATCACGCCGGTTATCGGATGACCGTCCGTTCTTCTTCTATACCGTGCAGCCGCGCGATATCGCGGCATATCTACTGAATAACGGGCATGGAGGCGAGGCGGCGGACGTTAAGGTCAACGTCGCTTTGCCGAAGCTCTTTTCGGCGCTGATCGTGAGCGTGTGGCGGTCATGGTGATCCTTCTGCTGCCGCCGGTTGTGCTCGGAACCAGACTGCCGCGTGAACGATCGGTGCAATCGTTCCTGATTTACTTTCTGGCGATCGGGGCGGGGTACATTCTGATCGAAGTGGCTCTGATTCAGAAATTCGTACTGTTCCTCGGCCACCCGACATACGCACTGACGGTTGTTATTTTTTCGATGCTGGTGTCAAGCGGCATCGGCAGTTCCTTCAGCGGCAAGCTCACGGGATGAGCGGAATGGCCGTCGTTGTAGCGGTTCTGGCGATCGCGGCCGCTCTGGTTGCTCTGTTGGCTGCGGTCGTCCAGCCGGTGCTGACGGCGGGCGTCGGCATGCCGCTGCCGTTCAAGATGATGGCCACGGTTCTACTGATCGCGCCTGCCGGGTTCGTTATGGGAATTCCGTTTCCCATCGGGCTGCGTTTGCTGGAGAAACAGCATCCGACATCGGTGCGGTGGGCATGGTCGCTCAACGCCGCGGCGAGCGTGCTGGGTTCGGTTGGCGCACTGGTGCTGGCGCTTTATGTGGGGCTGGTAGAGACGCTGCTGATCGGCGGCGGGTTGTATCTGTGCGCGATGGCGGTAATTCTGGTGAACCCGATGGTGAAGGCGCCGGTCGGGTTACGCAGCCGGTTTCGGCTGAGGTTTCGGCGTAAGCACGTTGACGCGGATGGCGTTAAATCCCGGCGTTACGGGCATCACTTTGCAGATCACCTGACTGGAGTCGACCGGCGAAATGACACGGGTCACGTGGCCTTCTTTGTCGACACCTGCGAAGACCAGGACCTGCGGATTCGGTACGAAAATCTCGGTGACTCGGAGCATTTCATCGCCCGCGCGAAAGGTTACAATCAGTTCCTGATCGTCTTTGAGCGGCCGCTGCATTGCCTGGATCTGCCCCAGGATGACGGTGCCTGTGTCCTGGGGAATCGAGAGTTTGTTTTCCGCCGGTTTTGCGGGGTCGGGCTGGCGGACCGCGTCCATCACAGTGCTTTTCGTGCTCTCGATCGCCTGGCTTGCGAGGGCTTTGCCGATGCTGCCGATCGTCATGTCTTCGATGCTATCAGGGGATCAGCCGCGGCGACTGACGGAGTTCGCGAGAATGTCGTCGAGATCTTCTCCGACGCCATAACCGAATTCGTGGCTGGCGGAGCGAACGCGATTCAGCCTGGCGATCAGGACATCCCTTGCGGTGTCGGGCAGCTTTTCAGCCATGGATAAAGCGTGCTCGAACATATTCACGAGCGCGTTAAACCAGGCTTCGTCTGCGTAGCCCACATCGCTGCTGAATCCCGCCGCCTGTTCACAATAGAACACCATCAACTCTGCCAGCCCGGCTGGGTCGCCAACGGCCCCTTTGTAGCTTGAGATGGCCTCTTTGGCCTTGATCACAGATGTGTGCTGATTCCGAATCACGTCGGGCCACAACCACCTGGCTATCGTTTCCTTATACGGTTTCAGCGTGTCCTGGCCCAGGCCAAAGCGAGTGTGCAGGAACATCCGATTATCTTTGTTCGCGGCATACAGATCCTGAATCAGACCCAGCAGGCCCTTTCGGTCAAAACCCGCGAGTTCTGCCTTGAGATCGGTCCATGTGGGTTTGGACTTTGCGGAAGTTCGAGCCATCGTTTTTACTGATTTTATGGTGGAAGCGAATCTTAGAAAAGATAGCCCTGAGAAACCCAGTAATGCCAGTCGCCGATCGCTTCGCAGTCGAATCGTCGCTGTCGATGGCGGTTAGCTGCGATAGAGGAACGGCCATCGTCGGTCCTGCCACCTGATCTGCACAAGCATATCCTCGGTGCAGGAATCCTGGGGCGCAAGGCCGCGCACTTCAACAATTCCGCCCTTCATGAGTGGCGAAGTGATTTTTGACATGGTGCAGCGGGCGTGAAAGGGGAAAGTCAGCTTAGCCTCAAGGTAGCAATACCAGCTCATCGCCTTCTCTTCCGGGCGGTACGCATCTACAATGGCCTCGCTGTCAATTCGTTCTTCGCGGATTGGGTCTTTGGGTGACGTCTTCATCGCAATTTTCGGATCGTATCAGGCCCACCGGGGGCTTACGGCAATCCGCGCTTTCTTACAATAAGCATGTGACCGAAACCCTTTTGTCGCGCGCTTCGATAAAAACGCTGGGAGAGCCCGGCCCGACCGATGCGCACCTGCGGTTGATCTTCGAGGCGGCGGTGCGTGCGCCTGACCATGGCAAGCTGCGTCCGTGGAAGTTCTTTGTGATCCGTGGAGACGCGCGCGGCAGACTGAGCGAAATGTTTGCGGAGGCGGCGAGACGGCGCGACCCGGACGCCACCGAAGACCAGATCTCGAAAGAGCGCGACAAGCCGTTGCGGGCGCCGTTGACCATCGTCGTCGTCGCGAAGACCGTGATCGGGCACAAGGTTCCACCGTTTGAGCAGGCGCTATCCGCGGGCGCTGCCGCAATGAACATTTTGAACGCGGTTCACGCGCTGGGATTTGGGGCGAAGTGGGTGACGGGGGCGAATTGCTACGACCCTGATTTCCGGAGCGACTTCGGTCTCGATCCGAACGATCAATTGATCGGCTTCATCCACATCGGAACGCCGCAGGAGAACTCGAAGGCGCCTGACCGGCCGGATCCCACCGTGTTTGTGGTGGAGTGGCCTGGCCCCTCACCGGTCGCCGGAACAACATAGAGCGGCAAATTTCTCCAGACATGCTGCAGGAGGGAGCAAATCGGCATTGATGATGTCGATTCGTCCGGGCCCTTGCGGGCCCCAGCGCTGAAGGAAGCGATCGGATGGCGCTCCGGCGAATATCGAGATTAGCGGCGTACCTGCGGCGGCTGCCGCGTGCTGGCCGGCGGAGTCGTATCCGGCATAGAAGTCGGACTGCGCAATCACAGACGCATAGCCCGCGAAGGATCCCTCCCAGAAGCGAATGCGGTCTGAAAGACCCGAAGCTTCGGCAGCGGCGGTGACGCGGCGAGCCTCCTCGCCGCCGGCGCCGCGGTCGATCCAGACGCTGCGGAACTTTTCGGCCAGAAGCCGGATCAGTTGGATCTCGAAATCGCCGCCAATCCGTTTGTTCTCGTTTCCACCTACGCCCAGACTGAGCGCAGCGCGCGGCGAGGCGCCCTCCAGTTTCACCGGCTCAGGGGCAATGTACGCCTCGCCGGCCTGTCCGAATGTTTCGACGAGCCAATCGTTGATCAGGCAGGTGAGGTTCGCCGATGAGTTCGCCGTGCGGCTGGCGAAGTGGAAGTAGTGTTCGGGTTCGCAAACCGGCACGAGCCCAAGCTGCGTCATACGCGAATCGGGATCGATCACAATGCGGTTTCGGCCTTCCAGCCGAGATCGAAGCTCCTCCGCAAAAGCAAGACGCACTGACACAGCACCCGAACGCGGATACTCGGCTTCGCATATGGAGATGCAGGAATCGGCAGAGAAAAGCTCCGCCGATTTTCGATTTGCCACGAACACGATTTGCGCTTCGGGAAAGCGCCGCTTCATCGCATCGAAGATGACGCTGGTGATCTTGATATCGGCGCCGAGCGTGACTCGCGAAAGTACGTAGATCGTGTCGAGGCGCCCCGGCAAGCGGGGCTGCGTGCGCGGCGAATCAGCGATCCACGCCCCCATGAGATTTTCATACGCGGCAGCCTGCGCGGGATCGAAGGAGTCGGCGAGCGATTCGATTACGGTCCGGAAAAAATCCGGGTCGTTCTCACCTAAGGCTCGGACAACCTCGAGCGGAAGCCGTTCTCCGCGCCGGATCGCCGCCAGCGCTTCACTACACGAAATACTTGCCGACAATCGGTTCCAGCTTTTGGAGAGTGTGCTCGGGCACGAGCGCTTTATCTGTGATCAACGCATGAGCCAGGGCCGAACCGCATTTGCACGTTCGTTCGGCGGGCATGTTCCGGACGGCATTGGCCACCACCTGGCAGGCGTTGGCGGCATTCTGCTGCAGCACGCGCAGGATGTCGGTCACCTCGACGGCGTCATGATCCTGATGCCAGCAATCGTAGTCGGTCACCATCGCGATCGTGACGTAGCAGAGTTCGGCTTCGCGCGCGAGTTTGGCCTCCTGCAGATTCGTCATCCCGATGACGTCCATGTTCCAGGTGCGGTACAGGTTCGACTCGGCCTTCGTGGAAAAGGCCGGGCCTTCCATGCAGATGTACGTCCCACCGCGTTTCACGTTCACCGACGCGTCGCGGCACGCGGCTTCGGCAACCACGGAAAGCTGCGGGCAGACCGGATCGGCGAAGCTCACGTGGGCAACCAGACCGTCGCCGAAGAAAGTCGAGATGCGGCCACGGGTCCGGTCGAAGAACTGATCAGGAATCAGGAAATCGAGCGGGCGATGCTCTTCCTTGAGCGAACCCACAGCGCTGAGAGAGAGAATGCGATCGACCCCGAGAGTCTTGAAGCCGTAGATGTTCGCTCGGAAATTCAACTCCGACGGGGAAAGCCTGTGTCCGCGCGCGTGGCGCGAAAGAAATGCGACCTCGCGGCCTTCCAGTTCACCAACGATGTAGTTGTCCGACGGCGGTCCGAAAGGGGTCGAAATCGAGACCTCCTTTTCAGCGTGAAAACCTGGCATGTGGTACAAACCGCTGCCGCCGATGATACCGATTCTGGCCAATGACGCTCCTTGAAAAGACTGCTATTGCTGAATAAGTTCCCATAGTACGCCACCCGTACTTGAAGGGTGAACGAACACGTAAAGGTGGCCGCCGGCGCCGCGTTGAGGCCGGCCGAGCATACGTACTCCGGCGGTTTCGAGCCGGTAAATCGTGGTGTTCAGGTCGGGGACACGCATCGCAATGTGGTGAATTCCGGGCCCCCGTTTTTCGAGAAACTTCGCAATGGTGGAATCGCTGTTGAGCGGCTCCAGGAGCTCTATGCGGGACGTCCCGGCGGGCAGCATGGCGACGTTCACTTTCTCGTGTTCCACTGTCTCGCGGGAAAGAACGGAGAGGCCGAGATCGGTTTCGTAAAACGGCAAAGCCCCATCAAGTGAGCGCACCGCGATGCCGAGGTGATCGATTTCCCATGTTTGGGTTTTGGGGACACGCAGTTTACGCTGCCGCTTTTCGAGATCGGCGACCAGTTCAGTAATGCCTGTGCCGTCCGTCGCAACCGTTTGGAATATAGCCGGTACTGCCGCGCCATGTCCCAAAGACAGCATGACCTGGATCTCGCGCTGCGTCTGCGCCGAGCCGGGATGGTCGGCCTTGTTGATCACGAAGATATCTGCGATCTCCATCAACCCGGCTTTGATCGCCTGAATATCGTCGCCCATGCCAGGCACCGTCACGACAACGGTCACATCGGCGAGGGCCGCGACATCGATCTCATCCTGGCCCACGCCAACTGTTTCCACGATGATGAAGTCGAATCCGGCGGAGCGGAAGAGCTGCGAGAGCGCTGCGCTGGTGCGGGCTAGTCCCCCAGTGGCGCCTCGAGTAGCCATCGAACGGATGAAGACGCCGGGATCGGCATGGTGCCGCTGCATGCGGACGCGGTCGCCGAGGATGGCGCCCCCTGTAGCGCGGCTGGACGGGTCCACGGCGATAATCGCCACGGTTTTCCCGTGGCTGCGCATTTCGGCTGTGAGCGCGTCGACGAGAGAGCTTTTTCCAGCGCCAGGAGGGCCGGTGATGCCAATGATCAGCCCCTGGCCGTCGACTCCGGAGTCTTTGTCCGGCAGCGGAGCGCCGTTTTCTACCAGCGTCGCGAGGCGCGCGAGTTCGCGGGGCGACATCAGTCTTTCAAAAGCTGGCGGGCGATCACGAGCCGCTGAATCTCGCTGGTGCCTTCGCCGATCGTGCAAAGTTTGACGTCGCGATAAAACTTTTCGACGGGATAATCTTTGATGAATCCGTAACCGCCGTAAATCTGTACGGCTTCATTCGCGATCCAGACCGCCGCTTCAGATGAAAAGAGCTTGGCCATTGCAGATTCGCGCGTGACCCTCTTACCAGCATCGAGCATCGTAGCCGCCCGGTAGGTAAGGAGCCTGGACGCATCGATCTTCGTCGCCATATCGACCAGCTTGTGCTGTATGGCCTGGAATTCGGAGATCGGGCGTCCGAACTGCTTCCGCAATTTTGAGTACTTCAGCGCCGCGTCGTAAGCGCCCTGCGCCATGCCGATCGATAATGCCGCAATGGAAACGCGCCCGCCATCCAGAATCCGCAGGCTATCGACAAAGCCTTCGCCCTGCTTGCCCAAGAGCTGCGACTCCGGCAGACGGCAGTTGGAGAAGATAACCTCTCCGGTCGCGCTGGCTCGAAGACCCAGCTTGTTTTCCTTCTTGCCCGCGCGAAAGCCAGGTGTGTCTTTCTCCAGGATGAACGCGGAGATCCCGTGCTGCGCGCCGGCGCGATTCGACATTGCCATGCCGACGCATATGTCGGCGTAGTGCGCGTTCGTGGTGAAAGTCTTGGACCCGTTGAGGACCCAGCAATCGCCCTCGCGGACCGCCGTACTCCGTGTGCCTGCCGCATCGGAGCCGGCTTCGGGCTCGGTCAACGACCAGCAGCCGATCCATTCGCCCGAGGTCAGCTTCGTGAGATATTTTTGCTTCTGCTCTTCCGTACCGGCCTTGAAGATGTGATTTGAGCACAGCGAGGTATGGGCGGCGACGATGATACCGACTGAGCCGTCTACTCGTGAAAGCTCTTCGATGATAATTGCGTATTCCACATAACCAAGGCCGGCGCCGCCGTACTCCTCCGGGAAGATGGCCCCCATGTAACCGAGCTCGCCGAGTTTTTTGATGACTTCGAGCGGGAACGTCTGATTCTCGTCCCACTCCAGGACGTGGGGAGCGATCTCGGCAGTGGCGAAATCGCGCACGGCCCGCCGCAATTGAATCTGTTCTGGGGTGTAGTCGAACTCCACGGTCGCTGATCCGATTATGGACTACGCAACCCGAGTTCCATCCAGGTAAACCGCTTCGACTGCAATTTCCGGGGTCTTCCTGAAGACCACCAGATCGCCGCGCTCCCCGATCGCGAGGCCTTTGGTTCGCCCTTCGAGGTGGATCAGGCGCGCGGGATTGGTGGTCGCGGCCTGCAGGGCGCCGGCCAGACTGAGATCACCGTTGCGGACGACGTTCGCGATGGCGCGATTCATACGCAATGCGGATCCCGCGAGTTTTTGCGTTCCGGCCAGCACCACGCGGTCATCCGCCGTAAGGTCGACGTGAAGTTCGCCGAGCCGGTATCGGCCTGGAGCGGCTCCCGCGGGGGCTGCGGCGTCTGTTACGAGAATCGTACGCTCCACGCCTTTGGCCCGCAGAGCCGCGCGCAGGAACGCGCCGTCGAGATGAATGCCATCAGCGATAAAACTTGCGCCGAGGCGATCCTCCGCAAGCTGATCCCAAAGGCAGTTCGGGAATTTCGGCATCAGCCCGCGCGCGGCGTTACCAAGATGGGTGGAGAGGGTGGCGCCCGCGTCGACTGCGGCGGCGATCTGATCTGCGCTCGCCCCAGTATGGCCGATACTGGCGGCTGCGCCGGACTTTGCGAGTGCTGCGATATAGCCGGGCGCCTCAGGCCAGTGCGGGGATAGCGTTACCAGACGAATATTGCCTTCCGTAGCATCCTGCCATCGGGCAAATTCGTCGAGATCGGGCGGACGAACCCAATGGGCCGGATGGGCGCCGCGCGGACCGTCTTCCGCGCCGATGTGCGGCCCTTCCACGTGAAATCCGGCAATCGCCCGCCCCAGCGGCAGGCTCTTTTTGGCGCGGTAGAGATTTCTCAGGCTGGCAACCATCACGTCCGGCGGCCCGGTGATTATCGTCGGCAGGCAGCGTGTGACCCCTGTGGCGATGATCGCCCCAATCGCGCGGCCGATCTCCGCAAGCGGGGCCTCTGGATTATTGAAATCGACGCCGGCGAAGCCGTTGACCTGAAGGTCGATAAAGCCGGGCGCGAGGTACAGGCCATCCTGCGCTTCAAGTTGTTCAACGGAACGGATGGTTTCAGCGAATTCGACCGCGACACGTTCGCCAGTCACGGCATCCATGCCCGAACAGATTGTCATTGCGCCGGTTTATTCACAGCTCTCCAACAGACATCCCACATGAATATCGCGTAAGTGATGGAATCCACACGAGAAACAAACCTGTTGAAAGAGTCGGAATGGGTCGAAATTCGGGTGGAAAAAACAAACCCTTTCACGATACAACAGAAAACGGATTGGCTGGCGCGTGATTCCGGCGGTAGATCTCGGGGGAGACGGCCGTGACAAGGGGTTGCGCGCACAGTCATCTGGCAGCGTGGCTCAGGTTTCCTTGCGCCCTATCCATTTGTCGACCAGCGGCGGCTCATACCGAAGCATTCGTTCGATCAGCGACGCCGGTGCCGTATCGCAGAGCAGCATGCAGCGGTGTTGTGGCTTCAGAAACTGCTCTTCCACCGCATGATCGAACAGGTTCAGCAGATGGTCGTAATAGCCCCGGACGTTTAAAATGCCGCATGGCTTGCGCTCCAGTCCCAGCTGAGCCCAAGTGAGGATTTCGCAAAATTCGTCGAGAGTTCCGTAGCCGCCGGGGAGCGCAATGAAGCCATCGGAGAGCTCCGCCATGAGGGCCTTCCGCTGGTGCATGGAACCGACCACTCGAAGGTCAGAGAGGTGTCTGTGCGCGACCTCCTTTTCCAGGAGTGCGCGCGGGATGACGCCGATCACTTCGCCTCCCGCGGCGAGAGCCGTGTCGGCGAGGATTCCCATCAACCCTACGTTGCTTCCGCCGTAAACCAGCGAAATGTCTTTAGCTGCAATTTGTGACGCGAGCGAGGCAGCGGCGGCGGCATAGGCGGGGTGAGCTCCGGGATTGGATCCGCAGAAGACGCAGAATCGTTTGCGCATGCCTTGCCTTAAGCATATCGGCTCCGCTTCGAAGCCAGGGAGCGCGTCAGGGTGTCGCGTGCGGAAGGTTGCGAAGCTCTATTTGGGGCACTTGCCGCCGGGGCAGCGATTATTCTCTTCGCAGACGTATTCGAAGATCCCCATCTGCTCCCAATCCGGGTGGAGCGTCATGGTGAAGTCCTGCGACCATGCCGCCGTGAAGATCTTGGGATCGTCTATTGTCAGCCTGTATGAAAGCGTCTTCGGATCCTTCCAGCTGATGCGCTCGATGGTGCGAAGCGCGTCGCTGTGCATCCGGTATTCCTTCGGATTCGTGTAGAAATAGTCGTCGAGCGACCATCGCTTGAAATTGGTGGTTTCCACCACGAGCGTGTCGCCTTCCCAGTGTCCCACCGGGTCTCCATAGAAGCTGGGCTCGATGCCTTTACGGTGTGGACGTCCGTCGAGCGGAATCAGCCTCGTCATCGCCTGGAATTCATGCGCCATCACCAGGAAGTTCTTGTTCTGCACGAAACGCACCGCGTTGGCGGACAACATACCGGAAGGGAAGCCCGCAGGGAGGCAGAAGTCGCGTGGTTCGTCATGGCGCGGGTCACCGGTGCGGGGTTCGTAAAACGCTTCTCCGCCGGTTTTGAATGGCGGAAACTTGTTCCGGTCGAAGATGGTGGCCGAGCATTTGCATTTCTCGCCTTCATCCGTCTTCGGCCATTCGTAGATGCCGCTCAGGTCCGGCTTTCCATCCGGAGTTCGTGGCGGAAATTTTGACTGCTGGCCGAGCAGGGCGGCGGAAGCGAATACAAGACCGGCCAGCGCTGCGCAATTTGAAATCCTCATGACTTATTTCCCCGGAAGCTTGTCTTCAGCGCTGGCGGTGAATACGCTGCGGCCATCGGAAAAAGTGACCTTGCCTCCCGGAACCGTTATGCGATCCGTCTTTGGCCAGGAAGCCGTCGACCATGATAGTCATTCCGGGCTGGATGACATCTTTGTTGATTCCGCGCCGCATCAGCTGGCCGGGAGCGCCGCCCGAGAAGCCCCAGTTCGTCACCTTGCCACTTTCGTCTTTCACATCCACGAAGAACCAGATGTGAGGGTTCTGCCACTCGACCTTCGTCACCACGCCGGTTACCTGGATGGGCTTGGTGGCATCATATTCGGCCGAGAAAGAGTGATGGGCAATGAGGGCAGGGGCTGCCGCGAAAAGGGTCAATAAAGTCGGGAAAAACCATCGAACTTTCATAGCGGTGCTTGCGGAGAAGGATACCGCGACCGAATTCTACTGTCAATCGACGGCAGGCTGTCCGGGTGCGCGCGCGAAAACCTGCTCGACACTTCGTCCTGCGAGTCCGAAGTACGTCGCCGCGGCCAGCAGATGGCGGTCGTTAGTCCATATTTCAGGCTCGCCGCTATCGAGCGCGGTCGCGACGTGGATTGCATCTCCTGCGCGCAACGGAATGCTTGCCGGCAAGCCTCGTACCAGCGTTGCCGTAGTTCTCAGGATTGTATCCGTAACCGGCAGAAAGCTCCAGATATCAGCTTCCACATGGGCTCGGAAGAGGTCGATCAACTCCGTACCCTGTTTGCTCGTGAGCGATCCCTCGCGCATGTGCCGGTGAAAAACACAGGTGACTTCGAGCAGTGCCCATGAGGACGAGCAGGTATGCGAAGCCTGCCCGATCAACTTCCGGACCGCCGCTGCGTCTGGTTCATTGACGTAGAATTTTGCAATGTAAGCCGAATCGAGGTACATCGCTCAGCGACCTTCTTCGAGAAAACGTCCACTATCGCCGGGAACGGTGGGAAATCGGCGCCAGATTTCCTTCATGTCGGGCAATCGCGGTTTCGCACGCTTCTTCGAAAGAGGGCGCAGTTCCGCCACCGGCTCTCCCCGGCGCTCGATCGTAATCACCGCACCCTCCGCCGCTTCCCGCACCAACTCGGACGTGTGGATGTGCAGCTCGCGGATGGATGTGACTTTCATGTGCTACATTGTAGCAGCATCGGTCGCCAGACATGTCCGTTGGGTCAAAATATGCGTTCCTGCTTCTTCAGATTGCCGAACGTTCCGATGTTTGCGATTGAGAATGCAACGCGGTACTGCGTGTCGTTCAACGTACCGAAATCGTTCCGCCGGTACTCGAAACTCAAGCCGCAACAATCCGTGTTGTATGTGACCTGCGCGACGGCAAACAGTTGATAGCCCAGCCTGAAATCGTAGACTGTCGAGACTGCCATATTCCAGCCTTTGCGGTTCGGGTCTCCGTACCCCCCCTGCGCTATCAGCTGATTGGCCGGAGGCTGAACCAGAGGAGCGAGCAATCGCGGTGTTGGGCCGGGACACGTTGCTGGCCACGGACGCGAAATAGTGGCGGATCCGGAAGTCTGTCGACAACATGCTGTTCGTGAACCGGTGGAATTTCGGATCGTAATCCGCCTGCCAGCGTACGTTCACGCCATTCCGCGGCGTGATTCGCATGATAGACACGATCGGTGAGTAGTTGCGTGGCCCGTCGAGGAAACTGAAGCCCGTGAGATCAATGTCGGGTTGCAATACATTCCGCTGGCCCGCAACTACGGCGCCTCCGAACGTCGGGTTGAAATATCGCTCATAGATGAGCTCCCAGGTCAGGATTTCGGTGACGGTATCGCCTTTTTTCGCGTAAATCCTGTTTGTAAGCCCGAACTCAACCTGATTCGTGTCGGTGAGCAGATCGGTCGGATCGAACCGGAGGGTACCCAGGAAATCGTTCACCCCGGTCACGTAGTCATATGTAATCCGCGGTTCGATGACGTGCTTGAGCTTGTCGCCGAGAAATGTTTTCCGTTCGAATACGCGCTCGATCGGCGGAAACACGAAATCGACCTTTGCCTCGGGAGCAGCGCGATTCAGCGAGGCTTCCGCGACAGTGCTCCCGTTTATCAGACTCTGTCCGTAGAACGTCTCATGCATCGTGAAACTCGGGACAATGCTGAAACTTCCCCACCGAACGGCCGATGTGAGCGACGGTGCAAGATTGCCGCGAGGCATGAACTGGTTTGTCTGATAGAAACCGGGCTGCAC
Source organism: Terriglobia bacterium (assembly GCA_963718155.1). GTDB lineage: Bacteria > Acidobacteriota > Terriglobia > Bryobacterales > Bryobacteraceae > BOG-234. Next base: position 248,360 of record CAVQYP010000022.1, read on the forward strand.
GCTCGATTCCACGCGATGAAAAAGGCCAAAGTTTGTGTCGAAGGAGAACCAGAGAGGGACGGGCACCCGACACGATCTGCTGGTCGCGCCCGGAGAGGTCGAAGCCCGGCGCCTCGCGAATGATCACGGAATCGCCCGGTGTGATGCTCAGAAAGTTCTCGTTTCGCGAGATATCCGAGTTGAAAGTGTAGTAGTCGAATCGCTTTGTCAGGACCGCGACGGAATTCGTGGTGGAGTAAATCGCCTCACCGAACGAGCCTGAGAAGGTCTGGCGAAACGCATATGAGCTCAGGTAATCGATATTTCCGCGAGCGGTCCACCCATGTCCCAGGTCGGCCTTGCCGGTCCCTGTCACGGTGAATCCCGGCGCTTCCTGGGTGACTCCGTTTACGGTCGCGCCGTGGTCGTTAACGCCGTATACGATCAGATCGAAGTCGCTTTTCAGCGTCGGCTTACCGCGAATTTCCACATGGCTCGCCAGCCCCCGCGATGTATATTCCGTGCCGAGGTAAGTGAGATCGTAGCTGCGATTGATCGCCCAATAGTAGCCTGCTCCCACAAAGTATCCGAACTGCGAACTGTGTCCCGCTTCGGGCGCCAGGAATCCGCTTTTGCGGGGTTCCTTCCTGAGCGCCTTATAGAAGTAAGGAAAAAGAAACAATGGTACTCCGTGAACGCGGAATACCGCGTTGTGGGTGATTGCCCGCTCCTGGGGAATGATGTCGAAGAGCTTGCTGTGCAGCACCCACCACGGATGCGGAATGTGGCAATCGGTGATGATGCCGTCGTGCAGCAGATATTTGTTTTCGATTTTGTCGGCGGACGCGCCTTCAAAGTAGAAGGGCGCCTGCGTGGTGAGGATTCCAGGGCGCGCCACCACTTTCATCCGGGTGTAGCCCTTGACCTGGTAAAAGGTTCCTCTCTCCGTGTCGGTGTTGTATTCGGCGCGGTCGCAGTAGATCACCTCGTTCTCGTCGTAGTTGCGGTAATAGACGTTGCCGTGCGCTTTGAAAGTCTTCGTGTTTTCGTCGTACTCCGCTTCATCCGCCTTGAATGTGGCGTTATGAAGCTCGATGACGACGTGCCCGTGAAGATGGTACACGCCGCCCTCGGATTCCTGGAAGTCATCCGTGATGTCGTACTCGCCCTGGGCCGGGGCATTCGGCCGCGGAATCTTGACGCTGAAATCGGGAAGTTCGACGGTTGCCTTGTTCTCCGGAGGAGGTGATGGAGGCTGCTCTGTGGTGCTGCTTAATTGAGGTGACGCAATTTGTGCGAATCCGAATAACAGAACACCGAAAACACAACATCGCATGAGAAGTTTTCCGTGACAAGCAACGTTGTTTATGTTACGAAGAAGAATAAGGCGAGAGCGGAGTAGCGGCTTCAACTGGCAACCGTACCACGGCATATGTTATGTCGCAACCTGGCGAGGAAACGGCCGACGGCAGCCCGGTTCCGGTATGAGCGAGCTTTGGGAACGGCGTCGAATGAGCACGGCAAACAGTACACGGTAAAAGTGAAATAGATGCATTGCAAGCATTGTGGTTTCGCAAATGGTGAGGATGATCATCGGTGCCTGCGCTGCGGGCGAAGATTAAACGGTGTGGTCATCGCGGCGCCCCCAGGTTACTCGGGAGCGAACGCACTGGCGCAGGACCTGGCCTTGAGCGGCGATAATATCGAGGAATTTCCTGCGGCGAGAAATACGGCGTTACCGACAGGACAGCAGCCACTGTTCGGCGGTTATTCAGGGGTGGACGCCGCTCCTGAGTACGGTCTCGCGCCGCCCAACGTCATTCCCTTTGATCGTTTGCAACGACAAGCGTTGAACCGCGTTACAGCGCCTGCACCGGATCTGCGAATTGCCGCTCCCCTGCCGACTCTCCGCAAGTCTCCCGCCCCGCCGCCGCGGCATCCCCAGAGCGCGCCAGCGAAGGGAACTCTGTCCGGCGCACAGGAAAAGCTCGACTTTATTCCGGGAGTCGCCTCGAAAGGCAGAAAGCTCAAAACAGACGTTGACGCCCAGGTGTTCTGCGACCAGCCCGTAGCTACGCCCATGCATCGCTGTGTCGCCTCTGCCATCGACGCAGCCATGATCATTCTCGGCTTTGGAGTGATTGTCATAACGTTCCAGTCGCTGGGCGGCAGCTTCGGGCAGGGAAAGACGCTCTGGATGGGGATGGGCGCCGTGCTCGTCCTCGTATCGATGCTCTATGGCTTGGTCTGGGTTATTGCCGGGAGGGAGACGGCGGGAATGCAGTTCGCCGACCTGCAGCTCATCACATTCGACGGATTTCCGCTCGATGCGCGCAGCCGGGCGTTGCGTTTTGCGTCAACGTGGCTCAGTTTTTGTTCCGGCGGCGTGGGGCTGCTCTGGGCCGTCGCCGACGAAGAAAACCTGACCTGGCACGATCACATTTCGAAGACTTTTCCTACCATCCGGGAAGTCCCCGGCACCTTCGTCCGCCAGCGGACGTGAACACTTTCGAGCCGCCGACCCGGGAGGAAGCTTTTCCAGCCCGTTACGGCCCCGTTCAGATTTTTTCCTTGCTCTCGCTTCTATACGGCTGGTGAAGGTACTTCGCCACCTCGTCCTGTGCGCCCTGCGTATTGTCGCGAGTTCTCTGCGCCTGGGTATATTCGTTCACGGCCCGCTCCCGCTGCCCACTGATATCGAAGATTTTCCCCAGATAGATGTGCGACCAGACCTCGATCCACTTCGGGTTCAGATCCCCGTTTTCCGCCTCGCGAAACTCATTGGCGGCCGCCTGATAGTTCTGCTGCAGGAAAAACACTTCGCCCACCCGGTAATGCGCCATCGAGCTGTTTTTCTTCGTGTCGAGCGCCCGCTGATATTCTTTCAGCGCTTCGGCAAACTCACTGACCTGGACGTACTGCTCGCCTTTCCGGATGGAGACCGCCACCCGAATGTCCGGGCTCATCCTCAGGATCTTGTTATCCGGATCGATCGTCACTTTCTTCGGCTTACCGAATGTATCGACTGAAAACTCGGATGAAGTGCCCATGACTTCGATCCGTTTATTCTCCGGATTTCCCTCCGTTTCGATATGCAGATCAACCGGCATCCGGAAGGTATCCAGATCCTGCGAAATCTTGCCCTGTACCCGGAAACCCTTTTGCGTGCGGAAGATCGTGTATTCCAGTTTGAACTCGGGCGCGCCGTTCGACTCCACCCATTGGATGAAGAAATAGCGCAGTTCTTCGCCCATCTGCGTTTCGCACACCTTCCGGAAATCCTCCGTGGTCACCGGTTTCCACGCAAATTGCGCAAGGAATGCTTTCAACGACGCGAAGAATTTCTCATCGCCCATGGTGCTCCGCAGCATCTGCATGACGACCGCGCCCTTGTCCCCACTGAGGGCCCAATACTCGGGCGAGTAATCTTCCAGCCGGGCCGTCTGGATCAGAGGCACGTTATCCACGGTTAATGCGGTGATGGCCATATCCTTCATCCGCTGATCGATGGCCGTCGCGCCCTTTTCCTTCTCGGTCCACAAAGCCTCGGAATAAAGCGCCATTCCATTCTCGAGCCACATGTGGTTGCGATTCACGGGGGACACCTGAACCTCCCACCACTGCCTCCCGATCTGGTTTGCCAGAACATTGGAATTCACCTCTTTACCGATCGCCTGGGGAGACAGAAAGAGCACCCCGGGCGCAGCATAGCCGTTCGGCGCGCCGTCGATCATCTCAACCACGTTCAGGTTGGCGTAAGGCGCAAGCCCATAAACACTGGTGAAATACTCGACCATCTGCGCAGTAGCTTCCCCGTAGGCATTCGCCATGGTGGCCTGAGGTCCCCGGAACCACAGCGTTTCCGTAAGCCCGCTCGATGAGACCTTCACGGGCGCGCCCTTCTGGATAGCTATGTCGCCCGGAAAAGACGGTTTGGTGAAATCGAATGACCAGGTAACCAGACGGTCGTCTTTCGAGGTTGACGCTTTCTTCGATTCGATTCCCGCGGCAATAACATTAAAGCCTTCGGGAACACTGACGTTGATCTTTGAAGTGAAGCGATCGGAAGTGTAGCCGCTCACCGGAAACCAGCGCGAGGGATAAAGCAGGAACGCATAGTCGTTCTGGATCGCCGCGAATTTAATTCCATAGATCGGCGAATCCTCACTCCCGGTGAGGCGGCCGTCGTAGTAAAACGTCATTACCGCGGGCTGTCCTTTTGGTAAGCCCGTCGGGAGAGTCACCCGTATGGTGTTGTCGGACTGGTTTCGCGACGACTGAAGATTCATGCCTTTCCCGTCGACGACCCTGAATACGTTCAGCGCGTTGTTCAATTCGAACGTCACAGCGTTGATCTGGTCATCGAGCGGCAGGAAGTGAACTTCCGCCCGGCCCGAAAGCGTCTGGGTATCGGGATTGATCTGCGCGTCGAGGACGTAGCTGTCGACGTCGATGTGTGTGCGCTTGTCGTCCTGCGCCATGCCCGGCCCTGCGGCGGCCAGAATTCCGAGGGCAAGAATTGCGATCGTTTTTCCTTCAGGGCGTCTCACGTTAGATTCTCCAGAATGCGTTCCACTTCATCCGCGGCACGGCTGATCGCATCGCCTTCACCCGAGAGTAGCGTTGCGACTCGCGCCAGGTCTTCCTTCATTTTGCCTCTTTCTGTCGCGTTGTCGAGCAATCGCGCAGTTTCGGCGGCGAGCCGGCCCCCGGTCATCTCCTTCTGCATCAACTCCGGCACCACTCGCTTACCCGCGATCAGGTTCACCATGGAGTAGAAAGGAATGTCCACCAGCAGCTTTCCGATCGCCCAACTTGTACCCGTAACCCGATAGAAAGTCACCATTGGCGCCCCCAAGAGGGCCGCCTCCACCGTCACCGTTCCACTGGCCGCCAGCGCCACATCGCAGTGAGCCATGGCGTCCCATGCCTCACCCTCGATCGCCTGGATCCTGCTCCCCGAAAGCGGCTGCGCAAAAAAGCCGGCGCCGCAAGTGGGCGAAGCCGGCAACACGAAATTCATCGGGCGGTCACAGGCGAGGATTTCGGCGGCACGTGTCAGTTCCGGCAGATGACGGAGGGCTTCGCTTCGACGGCTGCCGGGCAGCACCGTTATCAGGGGACGATTCGGATCCAGATTGTGTTTCCGAAAAAAATCGTCGCGCGCGAGCATCGGGCGGACCCGGCCGGCCAGCGGATGCCCGATATAAGTCACCGGAACCCTGTGCTCGCGAAAGAACTTTTCCTCGAAAGGGAAGATACAAAGCAGCCGGTCTATGATCAGCCGCATGGTCTTTACGCGGCCCTTACGCCACGCCCATACCTGCGGCGCTACCAGGTAAACGACTGGAATCCCGAGCCGTTTCAGCTTCCGGGCAACCCGAAAGTGGAAGTCGGGCGAATCGGTGAGGATGGCGAGATCCGGTTTCTCCTCGGCCGCGGCGCGGATCAGCTCCTGGAAGCGCCTCCAGATCCGCGGCAGATGACCCACCACCTCAACAATTCCCACCACCGACAGATCCTCGGACCGAATCACCGCCCGCACTCCTGCCTCTCTCAGATGGGGTCCCGCGCATCCGAAGAATCGGAACTCGGGATCGCGCCGCCGAAGTTCGCGAACCAGTTCGGCCGCATAGTAGTCGCCCGAGGCTTCTCCAGCGGATATCAGAATCGATCGGGGCGGGCTGGGCAACTTTCAGGGTAACGTTCCCTCCGCCCGCGCTGCCGGTCTCCGCAACTTGCTACAATCATTGCGAATTCGTTCCATCGCCGACTGCAAATCTGAACATGCCATCTGAAAACGGACGTCCCCGGAACACGGTTGACGAACTGAGTCGTCGCCTTCGCTCCGAAATGACGCCCCTCGACACCAAATTTTCGTACTTCCTCGCATTCCCGATGGCTGAAGAAGATCTGCGCCAGTATCTTCACGACCCCGTCGCGGCGTTGCCGGCCGCGGTTTCGGAACTTCTCCCCTCAGTCGGAATCGTGCTGGCGCCCTTTCTCGAGCGCGGACCCGCGCGTACCAGTATCTCCGTAGCTTACGAAAAGCCTGCGGAACCTAAATTGTTGTTTTCAACCCACGTCGAAAGCCCGGATTTCGCAACCCTCTTTTTCACGGTGAAAGAGGAACAGGTTTCCGATTATCACTACTATCTTTATGACGAGCTCGCGGCCCTGCTCTCGCCTCGCCTGCCCCAGCAGGTGCAGGACACTTTCCACGGCTTGCTCCGCGAGGAACTGAGCAGTGAAGTCCATGGCGAGGTTGACGAGAAAAGCTGGCACTTGAAGCAGACACTGCTGCGGCGCCCGATGGCCGCCCGGAAAGACGGGAAGCCCTTCCGCGAGTATGCTCGCCAATCGTTTGAAGATACGATGACGCTCTATTTGCACGGAATCTGCTGCGATATCGACGTCGAAACCGGGCCGCGTCAGTTGCCCAGCCGGCACTTACGGAAGCGTCTGGAAGCGCTGAAAACGCTGTTTCCCCCGCCGGAAGGACACCCGGTCTTTCCCGAAGACGCGACTCACCACCGGCATAATCACTAATTCGGCAGCAGTCGGCTGAGAATATTGAGCGCCGCCTGCTTACCGCGCTCCCCGATTTCGCCCTCCGGGCCCACGCACGCCGGACATCCCGCCTCGCATCGCACAGCCTTCAATAGTTCGCGAGTCTGCGCAAGCAGGCGGTCGCTCAGCCGGATAGAGCGGCGCGCTCAGTCCTATCCCGCCCGAATAGCTGTCGTACAGGTAGAGGTTCGGCTCCCAATCGATCAGTCCGCCCTCGACATCCTCAGTCAGCGCCACTCCCAGATCGCGCGGATCGCACATCAGCAGCAGCGACGCCACGGTCCGGAACGCGTTTCCCAGGCCGGTGAGTCCGCTCTGCCGCTCGGCGGGCGTGAATTCGCTCCATCGACGCCAGAAACGCGGCGGGGAAATGCAGCCAGAACGCGGTCGTGTGCATCTCCTGCTCCGGCATCGAAAGCTTGCCCGCCCCCACGTTCTCCATCGTGTAGAACTTGATCTTCTTGAAGCCCACGATCTGCCGGTTCACCCGCACATCGCCATGCACGCCGCTCGACGTCCTGCCTGACGACGCGCGTCTCGAACTCCCGCAGCGCCTTCACCTGCGTGTAGTCGATCGCATCGGTGAAATAGTCGCGAATCGACGCGCTCGCACGTACGCCTTGCGCTCCTTGTAATCGAAGCGCTCCACGTGAAACTGCCGCGCTTCGTGCAGATAGATCGCCTTCTCGTGCAGCGTCGTCAGCGCGGCGGTGAACGAAACCTCGCGCGATCATCTTCGACTCGCCCGTGATATCCACCACCACGAAGTTGTCGCTCGATACCGACCGCAGGCTGACCGCATCGGCCGGATAAGTGTCGGACGTCCAGTGCCAGGCAGTTCGCCGGAGTGATGCAGAAGTCCGGCTTCCGCCAGAAACGCGCACAGCTCCGCCGGTATCGTGCGGGCCGAACTTCTCGTCCCTCGCGCATCGGCAGCTCGAACGCCGCGCACTTCAGATGATTGAGCAGGATTTCCAGATTGTCCGGATTGATGTACGCGTGCTCCGGCGAACGGTCGAAGAAATATTCGGGATGTTCGACGATGTACTGATCCAGCGGCGCGCTGGACGCCACCAGCACCGCGAGCGACGCCGTCTTCCGCCGCCCCGCGCGGCCCGCCCGCTGCCAGGTCGACGCGATCGTCCCCGGATAACCCGCCATCACCACGGCGTCGAGCGATCCGATATCGATCCCCAGTTCCAGCGCATTCGTCGCCACCACCGCGCGGATTTCGCCCTCGCGCAAGCTGCGCTCGATCTCGCGCCGCTCTCGCGGCAGATAGCCGCCGCGATAGCCGCGCACCGATTCCGTCGGCAGACGACCCTTATCGCAGGCGTCTTTCAGATACGTGACCAGAATCTCGGTCGCCAGCCGGTTATTGGCGAATACCAGCGTCTGCTGGTCACGCTCGAGCAGTTCGAGCGCGATCCGCCGCGTCTCGTCGATATAGCTGCGCCGGATTCCAAGCTGCCGGTTGACCACCGGCGGGTTGTAGACAAACGAAAAACTTTTCGCCCGCGGGCGCGCCATTCCGGTCCACCAGTTCGAACGGCGCTTCCGATCAGCGTCTCGGCCAGCTCTTTCGGATTCGCAATCGTCGCCGAGCAGCAGATGAACTGCGGCTTCGATCCGTAGAATTCGCAGAGCGCTTCTGAGGCGCCGCAGGATGTTCGCCAGATGGCTGCCGTAGACGCCGCGATAATAGTGCAGCTCGTCGATCACGATGTAGCGCAGATTCTCGAACAGCTTCGCCCACTTCGTGTGGTGCGGCAGGATGCCCGCGTGCAGCATGTCGGGATTCGTCAGCACCACGTTCGCGCGCTCGCGAATCGCGCGGCGCGCATCCTGCGGCGTGTCGCCGTCGTAGGTAAAGGCGCACAGATCCGACCCCATCTGCCTCGATCAGCGCCGTGCAATTCGTGCAGCTGATCTTCGGCCAGCGCCTTGGTCGGGAACAGATACATCGCCCGCGCGCCCGGATCGGCGATCAAGCGATTCAGCGACCGGCAGGTTGTAGCACAGCGTCTTGCCGCTGGCGGTCGGCGTGACGATCACGACGTTGTCGCCCCCCGCAATTCGCAAATACGCTTCGGCCTGGTGCGAATAGGGCTTCTCGATGCCGCGTTGGCGCAGAACTTCCCGCAGTTTCGGATTCAGATCTTCGGCAAACTCGCCATACTCGGCGTCCCGCGCGGCCGTGCGTCGCATCGCCCGAATCGGTCCATCCGCATCGTGCGCCAGGCGCTCGAATTTGTCCACAATTCGCGCAGCGTTCGCCGAGCGTGGTGCGAGGGGAAGTTCCGGAAAGAGGAGTGAGAGTGACTCGGCCATTCGTCTTTTCTTCGCCTTGACGTATACGGTAACACGTTATACTCAGACATCCCACTCTGCTCGAAGGAATGGTTCGTCTCTTCTCGTCCGTACCCCCGCGCTCCTTGAAATGAACACATGGATCTCCGCCCTTACGTTCCGACAGATCGCGCCGCCTGCCTCGGCGTATTCGATTCAAACGTCCCCGAATATTTCGATCCGGTCGAGCGAGCCGGCCTCGAAGCCTTTCTCGATCACCCCGAGTGCCCGTACTTCGTAATGGAGCACGACGACGCGCTTGTGGGCTGCGGCGGCTACGCCCTCGCGCAGGAACAGGGTTTGGCGAGTCTCGTCTGGGGCATGGTCCGGCGGGACTCGCACGAACTCGGCCTCGGCCGCTTTTTGGTTCTCTATCGCCTGCGTGAAATTGGAAAGGCCGGGGGTATCCAGATAGTTCGCCTGGATACCTCCCAAAAGACGGAACCCTTTTTTCGCAAGCAAGGCTTCAAGGCAACCGGAGTTACAAAGGACGGCTACGGCCTCGGGCTCGATCGCGTAGAGATGGTCATGAAGCTCACGGTGTGCCCATAAAGCGAGCCGATTCCTGAGCGCCGGCGACCTCAGTCGCCGGCGCCTTATTCGCACTCCCAGGGTCGGGGCGCACTGCTTCTGTGCTGAAATGTTGCATGTCTTGCAACTCAGGAGCTACGGTTGAAACAAAAAACCGTGCGGACCAAACTGGTCGAAGTAGTATCCGGTAATCTCCCCGGCGTCATTGATATCCGTGGGGTAAGTTCCGCAACCATTGCTCCCGCAATTTTGCCCTGTCGGGGCTCCGGGAAAATCGAGGGTGGTGAAGTGAGCGTAGGGTGTCCTTCGAAATCCGTGAACACCGTTGACATCCGAGTAGGTTCCCACGATCACACCCCCGACGTTAATGCTCACTGGGGTCGTCGTTCCCCGCGACGATCCAGGTACATCAAAGGGAAAAATCAGGTTGAACAGATCGCGCAGGAACCCATGAACACCGGCGGCGTCAGTCCAGGTTCCCGTGATTGCGCCGAAAAGATTCATCGCAGCGGGCACAGTTGCTGTCGCGCCGGGTACGTCGAACAGGCTAATAGTGCCACTTACTTCCCGAACGAACCCGTGTACGAGGGGCCCGGCGGCAATAAAGTAACCGGCGACCTTTCCCAAATCGTTGATTGCTACGGGGCAGGTTCCGCTGGAAACGTGGGTGAATTCATAATTGCTGCAACTCACCGGACCACCGGGCGATGAGTTGGGAGTACCGGGCGCGGCGAACGAGGTAATGCTTCCGTCAGGGGTGCGTAAGAAGCCCTGAGAAACGTTGGCAAAAGGACCGGTCAGATAGCTGCCGACAATTACGCCAGCCCTGTTAATATCCGCGGCTCCGCTATCACCTGAGGCAATGGGTATAGCGATCAACGTGATTGAACCGTTCGGCTCTCTTAGGTAGGACCCCTGCCCGCCGGCCGCATATCCGGCATCTCCCGTGATCTGGCCACGTGCGTTCACGGCGGAGACCGTAGTGAACAGCCCAGTGCCGAACTGGAGGGGCGCCAGGAAAGTAGTAATGGTCCCGTCCTTGGCATCGCGCACGAAACCGCCCGGGTTGCACTCGACGCCGCCATTTGAGTTGCCCGCTATAGTCCCATGGAAATTAATGCTTGTGGGTTGAGTAAACTTATCTGGGTTCCCTGGTTGGACACAAAAATCCGGTAAGTCGAAGGACGTATACACGCCTGGCGCAGCCGAGGGAACGAGATCGGCCGCAAACACCGCTGGGCCGGAAAGGATCGCAATAGACAAGAGCGGGAAAGCACGTGGGAACTGCATATTTGACCCTCGCAGTCATAATCGCGTCTTATTTTGCCATAGAACCTCTCTGGGACAAGCCTATCTTTTGGCTCTCTCAAGTTGGTCCGGCATAGGACAAACAAGACGCTAACCAGCTTGCCCACTCTCGCACATCTTCTTTAATCTGGTTCAGAGTGGAAATAATTTTGGAAGATGGGAATCACGGGATCGCCATGGCTAAGCGCTGATATATACAGATGAACTCACTCGACCCAACAGGTCTTCGTATTCCCACGCCGCGCAGGTCACCGTATGGGTTCAATGACGCCAGTTCCGCCCTGGACGCGCCCGGAAAGTTCCGGCTCAAATCCCGGAAGTTAGGGCGTGTTCACACTATTAGAACAGAAAGCTGGTAAAATGTTTGGATGATGGAAATCAGCGATGAGCAGTATGCGCGGATTAAAGACAGCCTCCCAGTACAGCGCGGGAACGTAAGTCTTACCAATCTGCAGGTGCTGAACGCGATTCTGTATGTGGCGGAACAGGGTTGCAAATGGCGGGGACTTCCCAAGCGCTTCGGCCGCTGGCACACGATCTACATGCGCATGAATCGTTGGGCCAAAAACGGCGTATTGGATCGCGTGTTTGAACAGCTGCAGCTGGAGCAGGTGGTGCGCATCAGATCTGAGGCGTTCTCTCGACTCCACTTCGGTGAAGGTTCATCCCGACGGAACAGGCGCTTTAAAAAAAACGGACCGCAGTCTATCGGCAAATCCCGCGCGGCTGGAACACAAAGATTCATATGGTTGCCGCGGATGCTCGAACGGCTATAGTCTTTGCGCTGTCTCCGGGCAACGACCACGATGCGCCGCACGGGCGGGCCTTACTGGAAGAGTTAGGCCCCATGTCGGAGGGCCTTCCGATGCTGATGGATCGCGCTTATGAAGGCAATGAAACGCGGCAGCTGGTGCTCGACCTGGGTATGGTTCCGGTGGTGCCGCCCAAGTCCAGCCGGTTGCATCCCTGGGACTATGATCATGCGGTTTACAAGAAACGCAACGAGATAGAGCGACTCTTCCGCAGACTCAAAGGCTTCCGTCGGATCTTCTCACGCTTTGAGAAACTCGACGTGCTCTTCCTCGGGTTCCTCTCATTCGCGCTTATCGTCGAAGCCCTACGCGTAGTGTGAACACGCCCTAGTCAACTGGTGTTCTGGATGAGGAACGATTAGGAACAGGCTATCGCTTAAGGTCCCGTGCGGCTCGGTTAAACTAAATCAGAGCTTTGCCTGCTGAAAAGCGAAAGGCTTCCGGCGACGAAGACGCATGGTCCGATTCGTTCTGAATCGCAGACAATGCCGATTCACCTGAACTGGCAAGGCACTCTACGGGATCGGCCCGGGAGCGGTCGACGCCCCGTCCCAACAGCGGCCCCTACGAACCGGCCGGCTTATTCACAAACGAATCCACTGCATCGAACGACAAGTACGCCGCCCCGAACAACCCCGCCTCATTCCCCAACTCCGCTTTCTCAATCCGGGTCTTCGTAGCCCGGTAAGTGAAGGACCGCCGCCGCGTCTCTTCCAGCATCGGAGGCGCAAAGAGGTCCCATGCTGCTGCAGGTCCTCCAGCTATCAGATACAGCGGATAGTTGAAGGTATTCACAAGCATCGCCAGCGCGATGCCGAGCGCCTCTCCGGCCGCGACGAAAATCGCACCAGCCTTTTCGTTCCCGCCCTTCGCCAGGTCGTAAACGTCTCTCGCGCTCATCCCATCGCCCAGCCCCATCAGCCTGGCCATCACCATAACCGCCGTCGCCGAGGCATGCTTCTCGAGACAGCCCCGATTCCCGCACCCGCACGGATTGCCGTTCGGCACCACGGTGATATGCCCCAACTCGCCGGCCATCCCGACGAAGCCCCGCACGATCTTGCCGCCTGAAATAATCCCGCCGCCGATACCTGTTCCCAGGGTAATCAGCACCAGATCATTCACCGTGCGGCCCGCGCCGATCCATTTCTCCCCAAGCGCCGCCGCATTCGCGTCGTTTTCCAGGATCACAGGCGTCCCCAGACGCTTGCTCAACTCGTCCCGAATGGGAAAGTTCTCGAGAGATGTGAGATTATTCGCGTTCCGGATCACACCTTCTTCGATCGAGATAAATCCCGGCACTGCTACCCCGATGCCTTGCAGTCCCGCGACCCCCCGCCGTTGGCGCAGCGTCTCGATAGCGTCAACCATATCACGCAGGATCTCTTCGCGCCCTGCCGAATACCCGGTCTTCCCGGTCACCTGATCCAGCAGTTTGCCGGAGCGGTCAATCGCGGCTGCACGCAGATTCGTTCCGCCCAGATCGAGACCAATGCTGAAATCGCTCATAATTGATTATCCGGCTCCCATCTTCTGCGAATCGCGCATGATAGCATGCAGCGCGATAACTCCCTGTTATCAGTTCCATTACAACTTTCGTCGACGTTAATCTCCACTTCATGCTATATACGAAACAGAGGTAGCGTCAGTACGTCGAATTAAGTAGCAGGAGTCTTTTAATGGACCGCGCTTACATCGAAGTTCCGGGCGCTGGCACCCACGAACTGCCACCGCTTCTGGTACGAAGCATTCCCGAACCTGCCAGCCGGGAAGATCTGGTCGAACGGGCAACGTCGATCGTTGAAACGGAAGACATGATCGAGGACGCCCCGCGGGGCATCATGGATCAGAGAAGGCTTGATCTGGCCGTACATCTGGCGGATCAGTATCTGGGCCTTCTCGTACATTGGGCCTGGGGAGATTCCGTCCTGGAATGGATACGCCAGTGCGAGATCACATTCTCGGCGACCAGCGTCTTGCGCGATCTTTTGAGCAGGGACATCTGGCCGCACGCGGCGCGCAGCAGCTTCGTCGATTTGCTGCTCGACAAAGAAGTGCCCACTCACGGTGTCGCCATCGACCGGGCCGTCGGAATGCGTCTCACCTTTCGGCAGCCACCCCCCATAGACTGCTGCTCGGATCAGTTTCTGTTTTTCCTGAACAGCAGGCTCGCGGGCGCCGCTTACGAGACTTGGGCACGCCTGTCGCCCGAAACCGCCGCGCACCTTCCCCCAAACCGCTTCCATTTCGAAGTCCACGATATGCGGCCCGAATAGGCGCCCGGTATTCTGACTTGTGTCTTCTGGCTCGCGCCTCCGGACTTCTTCGCGTCACAACTCGTCGCGATAGTCTTCCAGCGCGACCCTCACCAGCTGCGCGCGCGTGCGCACGCCCAGCTTGTCAAACAGCTGACGGAGAGAAGCTTTAACCGTTCCTTCCGAAACTTCAAGCTGCTGTCCGATCACCTTGCTGGTAAGGCCCTCCAGAATAAAGCGCAGCAAAGTCCGGTCGCGGCTGGTCAAAACCGGCCGCGCCGAAGCCTCGGTTTGGACCACCGTACGAAATACCGATTGCAGATACTCCGTCTCGAGAAGTCGTTCTCCTCTGACTACTCGGCGGATGGCGTCGCACAGCGCCTCGGTCGAGTGCTCTTTGTGGAAGATTCCAGCCACGCCGTTCCGGATCAGTTGAACGGCCTCCAGATCGCTCACGCCGGCCGTGACCACGAGAATGGGCGTCTGGAATCCAGCCTGCCTCGCGGCCTGAATTAACACCGTGCCTCTCTCGACCCGCAGGTCCATGTCGAGCAGCACAATCGACACTCGGCTATTCTGGCGCAGGAGAGCCAGCGCCTCCGATGACGTACCGCACTGTCCAACCACGTTCAGCCCGAAATCTCTCTCCAGGCTGCGCGCCAGTCCTTCCCGGAACATGACGTGGTCGTCCACAATCAGGAGATCGATCTTATCCGTTCCGCTGTCGTTCATCGGCTGGTCTTGCCTGACAAATCTGTAATTCGATCAAAACGGGGCTCCTCGCTGCTGTAGTGAATGCGCAAACAGCAGCCAGAACTGCCGTTTCACGCGAATTTAAATTCTTGCCAGAAGATCCGTTCATGCCTTCCGTCAACGAGAAGCCGATAATGTTCACGGGATGTCGCACAGGGTGTCCTGAAAATCACGCTCATCCGCATCATAACCAACCGCCAGGGCCTGGTTTTTTCCGGATGCTTTTATAATCGGTTGCGCGCCGCGCACCGGTACGTGCGTCTCGGGGTGCTCGCCTGCTGCCTGGAAATCGAACGCACCCGCAGTCACGGGACAGAGATGAATCTATCTTTTGATCTTAGCATCCTGTTCGTTCGGTGAAAAACCGGCCCCGGGCTTTCTCCGGGCATCGAAAATATCGATTGGATTTGACCTCGTTACAGTCAGTACACTGCAATCTTAAACGGAATACTGAAACCGTTTAATCGATGCTCTGGCGGTGATTGTAAGTCAGATTCACCGGCCGTAGTGTGTTCAAAACCGGACTTATAAGTTGATTGTCTGAGGCTTAGTCGGCCCACCTATTTTAAAGGAGTGTGTATGTCAACGGAGAAAAAGTTATCTCTCTCGGAAAAAGCGTCGAGGCTCGGGAAGCGCCTGCGCGATCCCGAGTGGCGCCGCTATGGCGGTCTTTTGATCGCCGGAAAGCTTCTTGCCATAGCTTTGCTATTAGCTGTCATGGCCTTTGTCAATCCGGATCTGATCGGCTTCCGCGCTTTTGCGGCGGACCCGCAGCTCAAGGGGAACGACATTGTCAACCCGATCAATACGGTCTGGACTCTCATAGCTGCGTTTCTCGTATTTGGTATGCAGGTGGGCTTCACCATGCTTGAAGCGGGCTTCTGCCGCTCGCGCGAGACCGTAAACGTTCTGATGGAATGCGTCGTGGATACCTGCCTTTGCGGCCTCCTTTTCTACGCATGGGGCTTTGCCTTCATGTTCAGCCACGGCAACGGCTTCATCGGAATGAACTGGTTCTTCCTGCAGGGCGCTCCCGCGACTTATGAAAGCACCGGCGTCGCCTTCCTCGCCGTCTGGATCTTCCAGTTTGCCTTCGCAGATACCTGCTCCACGATCACGTCGGGCGCCATGATCGGCCGCACCGGCTGGATCGGCGATCTGGTCTACAGCTTCGCGGTATCCGGCTTCATCTATCCGATCATCGGTCACTGGACCTGGGGCCCCGATGGCTTCCTCGCCACTATGGGCAGCGCCGGTAATTTCCTGCCATGGGTCGGCACGGGCTTCCATGATTTCGCCGGCTCCACAGTCGTTCACTCGATAGGCGGATTTATCGCTCTCGCCGGCGCCATAGTTCTCGGCCCGCGCATTGGAAGGAAATTCAAACGGGATGGAGGCGGCCCGATGATGCCGCACGATCTCACCATCGCCACTTCCGGTGGTTTGCTTCTTTGGTTCGGCTGGTACGGGTTCAACCCCGGCAGCACCCTTTCCGCCATGGATTTCGTGGGCATCGGCCGGGTGGCTACTAACACCACTCTCGCAGCCTGCTCCGCCGGACTCATGGCCATGTTCGTCGCCTGGACCATGAGCAGGAAATGGGATGTCAGCTTTACCGTAAACGGCTTTCTCGCCGGTCTGGTAGCCATCACCTGCCCTTGTTACTGGGTTAGTCCCACGGGAGCGGTGCTGTTGGGTGGAGTAGCCGGTGTCATCGTAGTTTATGCCGTCGAGGCTCTGGAATGGATGCGCATTGACGATCCGATCGGCGCAGTTCCCGTTCACGCGGTTAACGGCGTATGGGGCACGATTTCACTCGGGCTCTTCGCATCCGGCGAGTATGGCGCGACCGGACCGTTCGCCGCCGACAACTCCGCCCCTCTCAAAGGGCTCTTCTACGGTGGAGGTACCCAGCTTCTGACCGCTCAGATCATCGGCAGCGCTATTACCTGCGTTGCGGTTTTCGCCGTCGCCATGGCGGTCATGCTTGCGGTCAACGCAATGGGCATCCTGCGCGTTTCGAAAGAGGGCGAACTGGAGGGGCTCGACCTCCACGAACACGGAATCTCGGCCTATCCGGAGTACGTCATTTCTTCAATCGCAACGCCGGCAGCTATGACCATCTCCCGAGACACCAAAGTGCCGATGGAGTCGCATGCCAGGGTGAGCTACGGTGAGGCGCAACGTTGAAGCAACGAGCGCAAGTCGAAGGATTGAGTCGCTTCAAACGAGGCGCCTGGAGAAAAGATGAAGAAAATTGAGGCGATCATTCAACCGCACAAGCTGGATGAAGTCAAAGAGGCGCTGAAGCAGGCGGGCGTGGATGGACTTACTATTTCGGAGGTTCACGGCCACGGCCGGCAGAAAGGACATACTGAGGTTTATCGCGGCGCGGAATACAAGGTCGACGTTGTGCCCAAGATCAAACTGGAACTGGTGGTTTCCGATCAGGGTCTCGACAACCTTCTTACCGTAATCTCGCAGGCGGCTCGCAGCGGGAAACTCGGTGACGGAAAAATATTCGTCTCTCCCGTCGAGGATGCCGTGAGAATACGCAATGGAGACAGAGGTGATGGGGCGCTTTAAGCGCCCCTTTTATTTATGAAACCGGGATATTCTCGTCCGAATCCGCCTTACGGAGAGAGGAGCCATTATCGAAAGGTCACGTTGACTGTACCGCCTGAAGCATATAGCATTCTTATACGCGAATCCGCCCGCAGAAAGATTGCGGAAGAACCGAATCATGTTATTTCGGCGATTCTTCGGGAGGCACTTCAGGAATACTTTGAGCGACTCGAATCTCGTAATCAGGACACCAGCGACTCGCGCGCTGCATTTGCCTCAGCGAACACCTGACTCGGCAGGGCCGGCGATCTTGTCGCCGGCCCGCCGCGCTTCCGCCTGACGCCGTATCTGTACTCGATGGATTTCCAAAAATACCCGCCCGCCGACGAACTCCTCCTCCCATCTTCGAACTCCGGGGCGGCAATGACAACCATGACGATCGCGATATCATTAATTTCGCCCTGCGGCTGTTGCAAAGGGATCTCGATTCTGGTTCCGCTGGTGAAGTGGTCGCGGAAGTTCGTCGCGAGATGCTTTACGGCCGGTGGTGTGCACAATCTCGCTTGGCACAATCTCGCTGCGCACAATCGCCCTGGGCGCGAGACAATGGAAATGAAATAGCGGGATGCGAGCCGCCAAAGTGCCAACCCCAGCCGGCAAGCCCTCTTGGTAAAAATTCAATATGACATCTGGTGAGACTACGCGGTTGCCTGCGGGTACTTCCACGCGGACGAAAGTCGTGGTTGCGACCACGGTCATGCTGTCCTTCATCTCGTTCTGGAGAGCGGCGGCCATCGTCCTGAGCGATCTCGCCTCCTCGGCTTACTATGCGGGAGGCATCGCCGAAACCCAGATCGGCAAATCGGCCCCCTGGTTCATCCTTGCCGTCATGCTGTTCTCCTACGCGGTTAGGGCTATCTATGTCGAGAGCTGCAGCATGTTTGTCCGCGGCGGAGTGTACAAAGTCGTCCACGAAGCCATGGGCGGAACGCTCGCCAAGATATCCGTCTCGGCGCTCATGTTCGACTACATTCTCACCGGCCCGATCAGTGGTGTCAGCGCGGGGCTGTATCTCGCAGGCATTCTGAACGAGATGGGAGACCGGTTCCACATCCCCGGGCTGCATTTTTACCCGCCCTATTTTGCAGCCGCATTCGCCATCCTGGCCACGGCGTATTTCTGGCGCAAGAACCTGCTCGGTATGCACGAATCGAGCGAGAAGGCGTTGCGGATCATGCAGATCACCACGGTCATGGTCGTGATCCTGGTCGCGTGGTGCCTGCTGACAATGGCTCTGAACGGATTTCAACCGGTTCCGCTGCCGGTCAAGGCGAATCTCCGGCTGGGACCGCAGTCCGTCGGCTGGCTCAAAGGTACGGTTGCGCCGACCATCACCGCAGTCGCAATCCTGATCGGGCTCGGGCACTCCTTGCTTGCCATGAGCGGCTTTGAAACGCTGGCGCAGGTATATCGCGAGCTCGCCTCGCCCAAACTGCAAAATCTCAAACGGGCCGGCAATGTCATTTTTCTCTACAGCATGCTGTTCACGTCGCTCGCGTCGTTCTTCGCGGTGATGCTGATTCCGGATTCCGAAAGGCCGAAGTACCTCGACAACCTGCTGGGCGGCTTATCTATGTTCCTCGTCGGGCCGCCCGCGCTGAAGCTCCTGTTTCATATTTTTGTGGTTGTTGTGGGCACGCTCATTCTCGCCGGTGCGGTCAACACGGCCATCATCGGCTCCAACGGCGTTCTGAACCGCGTTGCGGAAGATGGCGTGCTGCCCAACTGGTTCCGCAAACCGAACAGGAAGTTCGGTACCACCAGCCGCCTGATCAACACAGTAGTAGGGCTGCAGATCCTGACCATCGTCCTCAGCCGCGGCGATGTGAACACACTCGGCGAGGCCTACGCTTTCGGCGTTGTCTGGAGCTTTTCCTTCAACGCTCTTTCAGTTCTGGTGTTGCGCTTCAAACAGCCCGAGAACCGCGAGTGGAAAGTGCCGCTGAATTTCAAAATCCGAGGCGTGGAGATCCCGGTCGGTCTGGGTTTGATCACGCTCTTCCTCTTCACCCTCGCATGCATCAATGTCTTCACAAAGGAACTGGCGACAATCGCGGGTGTCTCCTTCACCCTTGCGTTTTTCCTCGTATTCACCATCTCGGAACGGGTCAACCGCAAAAAGCACGCGCGCAATCGCCAGGATCTCGAGCAGTTTCGGCTGGATCAAAGCGCGGAAGTTTCGCAGGAGGAAATGCACGCGCGTCCGGGCAATGTAGTGGTCGCGTGCCGGAATCCGTTTCACCTCGAGCATCTGGAAAAGACGCTCGCCAAGACCGACACCCGCAAGGTAGACATCGTGGTACTCTCCGTCCACCGGGTTACGGCCGCGGCCTCTGGCGAATACGACCTGAATGCGGACCAGATCTTCGCCGCTGCCGAGCAGGACCTCTTCACGAAGGTGGTATCGATCGCCGAGAAAGCCGGTAAGCACGTGGAACTTCTTGCGGTCGCCGCCGCGGACCCCTGGCTGGGTATGGTGCAGACCGCGCAGCGCTTGCAGTCGTCGCGAATCGTGACCGGGCTTTCGCCTCTTTATGCCGGTAATCCGGCGGAGCAGGGGAAAGTAGTTGGTGAAGCCTGGGAGTCTCTCGAGCCCCCGCGTCCGTCACTGTCTCTTGAGATCGTCCTGCCCGATCCCAACCAGTCCATCTTCTTCAATCTGGGCCCTCATCCGCCGCGATTATGGCCCGAAGATATCGATCGCGCACACCGGCTTTGGCTGGAATTGAGCGCGACCAGTTGCGGCGCCCAACTTCATCACCGGGATGTAATCGGCGTTGCGCTCAGCCGGCTCGAACAACAACTGCACTCCGAGCAGGCGGGCGAGGTCATGGCCGACATCAATGCCGAAGTGAGACAGCACATAGTCGAATCACCATTCGAAATTCAAAAAATCCGGCCGCAATAGCTTCCGCCCGGCGCGGAGCTTTACGTCAGCGTCGGTAGCGCCGGCGATCTTTTGTCGCCGGTGACCCTGGCCGGTGTCGGAGTCCCAGGTTACTGCCTCCCGCGCCTCCGGAGGCAAGGCTTACTTCCGAACGTGATTGTTGAAGAACGCGAAGAGGGCTGGCATGCCCTGTTCAATCACAGTGCCGTGATCCGCGCCGCCATGTCGGTTCCCCAGGGTTGGCCATGCCAGATCAACCTGCCGTCCGCGCGCCGGGCCTTCCAGCAGCTTACTGATGACCTCGGCATCCTTATCCGTGAAGGCCCCGCAATTGCCGGCGAGTTTGCCGAGGAGAGTTTTGGGATCGAACGCGCAGCGAGCCGGATCTTCTATCACGCCGTCAATTCCGTCACAAGCCTCAATTGCCGCCGCCGTTGCCCGCTGCAGTTTGCAGGGCGGAACCGCATCGCTGGCCGCCGCGCGGGGGCGCAACGCCCCGCTCCGCCGGAGGGCCAGGCTGCTGTTGAGCGTGGCCGCTTATCACGAATACCGCAACAGACAGAGCCGTTACCAGGAGGGGCGTTTTCGAAGCATCAGACTCCAATCTCTCGAGCGCCCCGGAGCTGCTGTCACGCCGCCAACGCGATCAGGGGTGCGTATGTTGGCGCGCCCGGAAGCTCGCGAGATGCGGCCGCGAACCCCGAGACGCTGCCGCGAACCCCGAGACGCTGCCGGAATGAATCAGGAGCCAACGCAACGCTCCACCCTCCGGCCACGAGAAATACCGGCATCTGCAACAGGTGCGTCGCTGCATATGCGCGGTGATTCCTGCCGCCCGCAGCGCATCGAGAACCAGTTCGTGAAACCCGGCAACGGGCTGTCACCGCCCGATCAGGAAGGTTTCGGAAGACACATCGCGGAGTCGAAGCGTATCGGCCGAAGTTGCCCGGTGACGTGTGGGCAAGGCCAGGACCAGGCGTTCCCGGAAAATCACCCCGGAGTCGAACGCCGGATCTTGAATATCAAGAAAGGGATCCCCGATATCGATATTCTCGCGGCGAAGAGCCTCCACCTGTTCACCCGGATATCGATCCCGACATCGAAAGACTCGCGCCGGAAGCTGCTGCGGAGCAGGTCGGGCAAAGCCGCACAAGGCCGGTTCGCCCCGCCGGCAGTCATAAGCACACCCCGATTCGTGCGTTCGTTCCGATTTCCTCTTCCAGCTGCCGGATCTCCGGCGCGTCAATCACAAAAGCCGTTTGAACCACGAAATATCGAGCAGAACCGCGTTATAGCTGCCATTTCGAATTGCTGAACCAGCGAAGGACTCGGAGTGCGCGCAGCGTGTTCCAGCGGCTTGCGCTTCCGACGCCGGTCTCCGTCTCAAGGGGAATATATTCGGGATGAAGCAGGTTGAGCGGCCACCGCCCGTTCTGGTGGCGACGCTCAATCACGATTCCGATAGCTTCGGCAACACGTCCGTCGGGTTTGATTCCCGCATCCCGCAGGTAATCGAGCCCGCGCAAAACGTCGTAGTGCCAGAACGTCGGGAATGAGAAGCGGAGCCAGCGTTTGTTGATGACCTCGCCCGTCCGAAGCGAGCGGAACATGCGGCGATCGAGCAGATACTGCTCGGCCCTCTTGCGGGCCCTTGTTGTGGAGGCCGATTTCCGTCCTGCTCGTTCGTAGTCGAGCAGTCCTTCGAGCACACAGATCGTGGTATGGAATGAAGAGCGGAGGCTTTTGGGTGCTTCGCAGTTCCAGCCGCCATCCTCCAGTTGCTCGCTCAGGAGTCGCTCGGCCAGCGCGTCGGTCGGTTCTCTGAAATACGCGCCGAGGCCAAGGATTCTGCCGTTGATGCAGGGCTCCGTTTCGCCGTGAAGGAAAGGCTTGTTATCAAGCCTCTTGAACACGAGTCCCTTTTCGACGCGGCCAATCATTCTACGAGACTCTTTATCCGCCGGGTCGAGACCGAGGTCTTTCAGAACGGCGAGAGAGTAGAGGGTGATAAGCAACCGCCGGTCATCCTCTGGTAAATCGTCTCTCCAGCCGCGGGGACCCGCACCCCAGTGACCCGCCGGAGATTGCAACGCGAGAAGTTGAGATCCCCATCCTTCGGTTGCGACGCGGGATCGCTCGGCCGCAATCGCGTCGGGGGATTCATCGGTGAGGTCCCTCATGACTTGCCAGCGGATAGCGGGATCCGAGTCGAGCAGCCATTTCAGGTGTGCGGGCCGCGGCGCGTAATCGTGCAGGCGCATTTGTCTCTCCGGATTCAGAAGCTCCGCAGGAGAAATTCCCGCGCGTTCGCGAGGACTTTTGCTCGTGCTGCAGCATCCGGCAGGATGCGGGCGATGGCAATTGCCCCGATCATCGTTGAGAAGATCGCAAAAAATGCGCGCTCTTTGTCCGTTGCCCGTCGGCCCGGCATCAGGGGAAGCATTCGGCTCTTGTATTTGATCAATTCCTCAAGGACAGGGGCTTTTAATGCCTCGTCGGTCCGCGCCAACTCGGGCGCAAGTGCTGCCACAGGGCACCCGCACTCCGCATGATCGCAGTGTTCGGGGCTCAGGTAAGCCTTCACAATTGCCTTCCACTCCGTCCCGGGCGGGGAGTGTTCTCCAGCGTCCGCCAGGCGTTCGGAAATTTCCCGGAAAGCTTCGCCAAGGGACTCCGCAAGCAGCGCGTCCTTGTTTCGGAAGTGTTTGTAAAAACCTCCATGAGTGAGGCCGGCATCCCGCATAACCGCCGAAACGGCAGCGCCGGTGACGCCTTCGGCGCGAATGCGCCGCGCAGCGTCCTTCACAATCTTCTGGTGAATATCACCTTTATGCTCAGGCGCGTATCGCATAGCTGATTATAGGATGCCATCGGTCATCTTATGGCGCGGCCCAGCCGTAGCTGGCCGTTGCAGGAAAAATCTGAAACCATAGGATTATGTGTATAATCCTATGGTCAGAAGACCAAAATGTCACCCGAAACTCTCTTCCGAATACATCTCATTTCAGGTTATGTCGCGTGGCTGCTCTGCTTCAGCGTGTACATCCTGCCCAAACTCAGATCAATGGACCGGTTTGAAGCGCACCGCGCGATCGCCACTCTTCACAGCTTTCGTTTTTTCGGACTCGTCTTTATTCTTCCTGGCGTCGTCGGCGCTCACTTGCCGTCGAGCTTTGCCACGTTTTCGGCGTGGGGCGATTTGGCCACCGGAGTCCTGGCCATGCTGGCTCTTGTCACCGTAAGGTGGACCCGGCTCTTTTGGATGTTCGTTCTGGCTTTCAATCTCGTCGGCCTGGGAGACATCATCGTCGACTACTATCACGCTATCCAGGCCGGCCTTCCCGCGATGGCTGGGGAACTGGGGGCCACATATGCGATCCCAATCATCTACGTACCTCTGCTGGTGATCACGCATGTCGTCGCTCTTTATTGGCTGGTACGTCCTGGGTCAAAGGTGCGCCAGTCCCTCGCCGCTGCGGCTTAAATGATTGAGAACCTTATGACCGATATCGCCACCAGGATACGCGCGCACTATAGCCCCACTGACCTCACCGGCCGGATCGAGTCGGCCCTCGCGACGATCAAGTCAGAAGACCAGGCATGGACGGTCGATCAACTCGCTTCACTCGACCAATTCCATATCAGAGGCATTCTGGCTACTGCGGAACTGGCCACCTCGGCTGGGGTCGGGCCGTCAACCCGCGTACTCGATCTCGGCTGCGGAATCGGCGGTCCCGCGCGTTACCTCGCCGCTACCTTCGGCTGCAACGTAACCGGCGTCGACCTCAGCCCAGCGTTCGTTGATGCGGCCAATTACCTCACGGCGCGCTGCCGCCTTTCCGACCGCGTCAGGTTCCAGGTCGGCGATGCCCTCCATCTGCCATTCGACAATGCAGCCTTCGATACGGTGTTCCTGCAGCACGTGGCGATGAACATCGAGAACCGTCCCGCCCTCTACGCCGAGATCGGCCGCATTCTTGCGCCGGCCGGCCGGTTCGTCACCTACGACGTGGTGCTTCGCGATGGCGATGTCCTCTATCCCACCCCATGGGCGCGCGACGCCTCGACTAGTTTCCTGGTAAGCGAGAGGGATACCCGCGCAGCGCTGGAACAAGCCGGGTTTAGAGTCCTTCTCTGGCGCGACGACACTGAAATCGCGCTTGACTGGTTCAAGGCGCTGCAGGCCGGCCCACCTCCGGACGGGCTGAATCCTGGTGTTGTAATGGGCCCGGATTTCCGGGTGGCAACCGGCAATCTGGCCCGCAACATCCGTGAGAACCGTCTCGGCGTGCTGTCTGCCCTCCTGATCCGGGACGGTGCGTAGCTGTCCACTCGGCAGCGAGGAAAGTCCTCCCTGTGTGTAAGCCGTCGAACTTACACGCCCGGCAATTCCCTGCGTCAGAGCGGATCAATAAGATAATTGATTGAGCATGAAATACTCCCGGAGAAGTTTGCTCGCGCGGGCTGCGGGCGCACTTCCGATTACTTCGCACGTGATCAACGCCGCCCCTTCTGACAAACAGGTTCCGGTCGGGCTGGAACTCTATTCCGTGCGCGGGGAGTTTGCGAAGCATCCGGTAGCGACCGTTCAGATGGTTGCGAAGATGGGATATCAGGTGGTGGAGTTTTACGCTCCCTATTTTGACTGGACTCCGCAGTTCGCCCGGCAGATGCGCACATTTCTGGACGATGCCGGGGTCCAATGCCACTCAACCCATAACAACGCACCCTCCTTCACCTCCGAAGGGCTGAAAAAGGCTGCCGAATTGAACAAAATACTGGGATCAACGTATGTAGTCATGGCGAGCACGGGGACGATCGCCGACCTCGACGGCTGGAAGGCGCTCTGCGATCAATTGAACGGAATTGTGGAAACTCTGAGGCCGATGGGACTGCGGTCCGGCTATCACAATCATCAAATCGAGTTCGTTCGGCTCGAAGGCAAGCGCCCGATCGAAATCATCGCCGCCAATACGCCGAAGGATTTTATGTTGCAGCTCGACGTAGGCACATGCATCGAGGCGGGTTCCGACCCTGTTGCCTGGATCAACTCCAACCCGGGGAGGATCAGAAGCATCCACTGCAAGGACTGGGCCTCAGGAGAACAGACATCAACGGGAGATAAAGGCTATCGCGTGCTTTTCGGTGAAGGGGTCGCGCCGTGGACCCGAATTTTCGAAGCGGCCGAGAGGACAGGCGGCGTCGAATACTATCTGATCGAACAGGAAGGCAGCCGATATCCGGAGCTGGAAACGGCGGAGCGCTGTCTGGCAAAGTGGCACAGCCTGAAGGGCTGACCCGGACTCATGGCTGGCCCCATTTTGTTTGTCGCCGCCGACCCGCGTGAATGCGCCGGCCTCATCGCGCACTGGGAGAACGTACGCGCGGTTCCACTGCCGGTAACCTGGGCACGGACGGGCAAGTGGAAGGGCGGGGAGGTAATGGCGATCGCAAACGGCGCCGGTGCCGACCGCGCCTTCGCTGCTGTGCTGGTTGCCCCGAAGCCATCGGCCGTCTGTAATATCGGATTTTGCGGTGCGCTCGATGAATCACTGCAAGTGGGAGACATCTTCGTCGCGTGCGAAGTGCGCAACGGATCGATGAGGTATGAGACGCTGGTTCCAGGGGTTGTTGGGTCCGGAATCGCGTCAGGCGCCGTTGCTTCGATCGATCACATTGCCGCCACCGCGGCGGAAAAGCGGAACCTGCGCGCCACTGGCGCATCGATAGTAGAAATGGAAGCAGCGGGGGCGGCTCGGGCAGCCGAAGATCTGGATCTGCCTTTTTACTGCATTCGCGCGGTCAGCGATCTGGCCGATGAGGACCTTGAGAACGACTTTAATGCAGCGCTTACGCCCGAGGGGCAATTCAACACGCTGCGATTGGTAACCGGAGCGCTGGCACGGCCGCGGCAGCGATTCGGAGAGTTGCTTCGCCTGAAGCGTCGCACCGATGCTGCGTCGAAGAAATTGGGAGACTTTCTTGCCGACTGTACGTTTTGATGGGATAGAAGCGCAAGAGCCGCCGGATGCGGCGCCAAAAAGTGGAGGAACCCGCCCGTCCAGCCGCGTTTCCGCGGCCAGAACTTCCGCGAGTTCCTTAAAAAAAACAGCGCCGTCGAATATGTTTGCGGCGGTTTACCGGGGTAACAGCCTGGTCTCGGTGGATGAAGTCGACACGCCGGAAATCGGCGCTGGGGAAATCCTGATTCGCGTGGAGGCCTGCGGCGTCTGCCATACCGACCTCAAGAAAATCGAATACAACCTTCTCGCGCCTCCCCGCATTTACGGGCACGAGACCGCTGGCGTCGTGGCGCACGTCGGCGCGAATGTATCCAAATTCCAGCCCGGCGATAGGGTTATCGTTTTCCATCACATCCCCTGCGGCAGGTGTTTTTATTGCGCCCGCAAACTCTATGCGCAGTGCCCCGTTTACAAGAAAGTAGGAGTCACCGCCGGTTTCGAGCCTGCGGGCGGCGGTTTTTCGCAATATGTTCGTGTGATGGACTGGATCGTCGAGCGTGGCATTGAAAAAATTCCGGACGGGGTTCCGTTCGAAGTGGCGGCGTTCGTCGAACCGGTGAACACTTGTCTGAAAGCCGTCGAGCTGTGCGATCCTCAACCCCATGACGTCGTTCTGGTGCAAGGCCAGGGACCCATCGGACTTCTCTTCACGATGATGCTCAAACTCCGCGGATGCACGATTGTGGCGACCGACACTATGCCGCAACGCCTCGACCTGGCCAAACAGTGCGGCGCCGCGTTCGCGGTGGATCCTCGAACCACGGACGTGCCAGCCAGGCTGAAAGAACTCACCGAAGGCCGCGGCGCAGACATGGTTTTTGTGGCTACGAATGTAAGCGGCGTGGTGGAGGAAGCGGTGAAGTCGACTCGTCCCGGGGCAAAGATCATGCTCTTCGCACAGACGTCAGATAAAGAAAGAATAGAGCTTTCCGGAGCCAGTATTTGCGTCGGCGAAAGATCATTGCTGGGATCCTACAGCGCATCGGTAGATATTCAGAAAGACTCGGCCGATCTGGTTTTCAGCGGGAAGTTGCCTGTGCATTTGCTGATCTCGCACCGGGTTCCACTTGATAAGATCGATTTTGCGTTTCGCCTCGCGACGCATCCGGGAGAATTTCCCGGTGAGCACCCGTTGAAGATCATCGTTCATCCGCAGGAGCTCGCGCGCACGCGCCCCGTTTGAAAGAGAACGACTTGGGAAAGAAGATGCTCGCGGCGGTCCTCTACGGCAAAGAACAGGTTCAACTCGAACGAATCCCGGTTCCGTGCATCGGGCCTGGAGATATTCTCGTTCGAGTCGGCGCGGCTCTGACCTGCGGTACGGATGTAAAGGTTTTTCGCCGGGGTTATCACGCGCGGATGATCGTGCCGCCCGCCGTCTTCGGCCACGAGTTCGCGGGCGAGGTGGTTGCGGTGGGCGATTCCGTGACGCGCTTCCGGCCAGGCCAGCGCGTGGTCGCCGCAAATTCCGCTCCGTGTCTGCAATGCTTCTACTGCCAGCGCGGGAAAGTGAATCTCTGCGAAGATCTGATGTTCAACAATGGGGCGTATGCGGAGTTCATCCGCATTCCGTCGCGCATTGTGGAACGAAACACCTGGGAAGTCGCGCCGCACCTCAGCTATCAGGACGCCGCGCTTGCGGAGCCGCTCGCCTGCGTCGTAAAAGGGCTTGACGACACCGGGCTCGAAGCCGGAGACACGATGGCCGTCATCGGCATCGGCCCCATCGGTTCAATGTTCGTGAGGTTAGCCAAGCTCCGCGGCGCGCAGGTAATTGCGATCGGACGCCGCAGATGCAGACTCGAACACACGTTGAAACTGGGTGCCGACCGCGTCATTGCCACGGAAGAGACGCTTGATCCTGTGGCTGCAGTTCGCGAGCTGACGGGCGGACTCGGGGCTGACGTTGTTGTCGAAGCGGTAGGTCAGCCGCAAACGTGGAACTGGTCGGTTGAGATGTTGCGCCGCGGCGGACTCGTCAATTTCTTCGGAGGTCCTCCGAGCGGCACTCAGGTGCAGCTCGATACCAATCTGCTTCACTACTCGGAAATTACGTGCAAGGCGAGCTTCCACCATACGCCGCGCGCTTTCCGCGAAGCGCTCGATATCATCGAAAACGGCGGCGTCACCGCGAAAGACTTTGTACAGGCGGAAGAGCCGCTGGAGAGCCTGTCGCGGGTTTTGTTCCGGCTGATGGAAGGAAGCGGGCCGCTCAAAACCGCCATCATTCCATGACCACCATGTTGATGCCGCGCGAGTTCGTCGGCAACTCGCAGGCGCTCGACCGCAGCTGGAGCCCCACTGAAGCCGAGCAGTACACACGCTGGCTGGCCACTCACCACTACGAGAATTTTCACGTTGTCAGCTTCCTCTTGCCGAAGGAACTCCACCAGGATTTCTACAACGTCTACTCGTACTGCCGCTGGGCGGACGACCTGGGAGATGAAATCGGCGATGTGGATGAGAGCCTCAGACTGCTCGCCTGGTGGCGCACCGAGCTGGACCGGATGTATGAGGGCGAAGCGCGGCATCCGGTCTTCATCGCGCTGCGAGGCACCGCAAAGAAGTATGGAATCCCGAAGCAACCATTCGCGGATCTGATCCGCGCCTTTGTCCAGGACCAGACCGTCACGCGCTATCAGACCTGGGACGGAGTGCTGGACTACTGCGTGTACTCGGCCAACCCGGTCGGCCGGCTTGTGCTTTATCTTTGCGGCTATTCCGATACCGAGCGCCAGCACCTGTCCGACGCCACATGCACCGCGCTTCAGCTCGCGAATTTCTGGCAGGACGTGACTGTAGATCAGCTGAAAGACCGCGTCTATCTGCCGCTAAACCTGCTTGCCCGGCATGACTACACGGTCGATGACTTATTTGCTCATCGTTTCGATGACCGGTTCCGAGCCATCATGCGAGAAGCCGTGGATCGGGCCCGCGAGCTTTTTCTGGCCGGCCTGCCTTTGAATAGAATGGTGAACCGGCGGCTTGCGGTGGATCTCGAACTGTTCAGCCGTGGCGGCATTCGAATTCTCGACAAGATCGAGCAACAGGATTATGACGTGCTGTCCCGCAGGCCGAAGATCTCGAAGATTGAACGTGCCGGCCTCCTGATCGGAACTCTCGCCCGCGTCGCCTTTGCCCGGGCGGCGTGATTCCACCGATGAGTGTTACGCTTGACCAATCGTACGCGCACTGCCGCGCCGTCGCGAAGAAACGCGCGCGCAACTTTTACTATTCGTTCATCCTCCTCCCGCCCCAAAAGAAGAACGCGATGTGCGCGATCTACGCGTTCATGCGCTATTGCGACGATCTCAGCGACGAGCCCGGAGCGACGCGCTCGGCGATGGATCGCTGGCGCTGCGCGCTCGACAATGCTTTCGCCGGGCGCCCGGATGAGAATCCGGCATGGCCGGCATTTCTCGATTCTGTGCAACGATACGCGGTTCCTCACGAATACTTCTACGAAATGATCGAGGGCGTGGCGTCGGACCTCGAACCCCGGAATATCGCGACCTTCGAAGAGCTTTACCGGTATTGCTATCGCGTCGCTTCGGTGGTGGGACTCACCAGCGTGCATATCTTCGGATTCGCATCGCCGGATTCGCGGGAAAGCGCGCTGGCGCTTGCGGAGAAGTGCGGCATCGCATTCCAGTTGACAAACATTCTTCGCGATGTCCAAGAAGACGTCGGACTCGGCCGCATCTATCTTCCGGCGGAAGACCTGGCGCGGTTCGCGGTGTCCGCGGAGGATATTCGGCAGGGGCTGCGCACGGAGCAATTCGGGCGGCTGATGCAGTTCCAGACAGAGCGGGCACGCGGCTATTATGGGGAATCCGCGCCGCTGCTGGCGTTGATCCAACCGAAGAGCCGCGCGTCGCTGTGGGCACTTATCACGATTTACTCACGGTTACTGGATCGCATCGCGGAATCGCCCTATGACGTCCTGAAGCGGCGCATCTCACTATCGACTATCGAAAAAATGTGGATCGTAGTAAGAGCCCTCATCGGCTGGACCTAAGTGATTCCGCGCCATAAATTCCGAGCCGCGACCGGTAGGGAGCGTCAACTGATGTTTTCAACACACTTCCAGTGACCGATACAGCCCCACAAACTCCGCGACGCTCAGCTGCTCAGCGCGCCGGGACATTTCCGGGCGTCCGTCAAGAACTGCCCCCGGATACTTTCCGCTGAGATTATTTCTCAAAGTCTTCCGTTTCTGCCGAAAACACGCAGACACGAAAGCCAGGAACATCTCCGGCGCATCAATCGCCAACTCCGATCGCGGCGTCAAACGAATCACCGCCGAATCGACCTTCGGTGGAGGCCTGAACGCGCCTGGCGGCACCTTGAAAAGGTACTCAGCCTCCGCGAACAGCTGGCACTCTACGGAGAAATATCCGTATTCGCGGCCGCCAGGGCTCGCTGTAATCCGCTCCGCAACCTCCTTCTGAATCAGAAAGACTGCGTGGCTCAGTAACCTGGGCGCGCGTACGTATCGTGAAATGAGGGCCGTCGCAACGTAGTAGGGAAGATTCCCGGCGAGCACCCCCGCGCCCCATTGGCCCCAATCTACGTCAAGCGCATTGCCGTGCAGAATTTCAAGCCGTGGCTCGTGGCGCCAACGCTCCCGAACGTGTCCAACCAGTGCCTCGTCGAGTTCAATCGCACACACCCGATCCGCGCGCGCGAGCAGATGTTCGGTCAATGCCCCGCGGCCAGCGCCGATCTCCACGGTCAGCCCGGCGTGATTCCCGCAGGCCGCTATAGCGATCCGCTCCAGAATCTTGCCGCTGACGAGAAAATGCTGCCCGAGCTTCTGACGCGCCAATTGTGCGGGTGGTCTCTTTTTGATTAAGCGGGTCTTGATTAAGCGGATCCCGGATTTAACCGCGGATGTTGATATGGCGGATATCGACGCGAATCTTGCCGCTGACCGGCTGTCCGAACGCAGTAGCCGGCTTGAACGTACTGAAAAGTACCAGGTTGCCAACCTCCTTCATCTCTTGCGGCGATACTGCACCTTTGGGAAGTTCGAAATCGCTCACAGCGCCATCGGCGTCCACGGTCAATTGCACCCCGAGCACATCAGCGGAGCCGTCCACCGAGAAGGGCGAAAGATCGTTCACCGTGACCTGCGTAAACAAGCCAACTGGAATATCAGGCTGCCATTCGGGATGGTAGTGCAGCGTATCGACAATCGCCACGAAGCAGAAGAGAGAGGCCAGCATGCCGCCGGCGGCGGGCACTGCAATGGGCTTGAGTAAATTATCAAAGAACAGCTTGGCGGTGGATCGCAGTTCGTTCATACGCGCGGCGAGATCGCGCCGCAGCAGCAAGCGCGAACGCTCGCGGGACGAAATCACAGCCAGACGAGTCGTCACCATTGAAGGAACGCTCTTTGCCGGGCAGACTCTTGAGACCACGTTCGCATCGAACGCGCCTCGGAACGATACAAATTGCAGTCGCGGCACTCGCGCAGATGCATGGCAATGGCCGCACGCTCACTCTCGTCGATCGTTCCCTCCAGATAATTCCAGAGCGTATTTTGAACGGAACTGCAGGTCAACTCTGCAGTCATTTCGCTGTCCTCGGAACCAGCTGCAGCGAAGGCGTGGGATCGAGCCTCGTCGCGAGATTACGCCGGAGGGCTTCGCGGCCTCTGACGATTCGAGACTTTACCGTGCCGATTGAGACTTCAAGAATGTCGGCGATCTCTTCATAACTCATATCCTCGACCTCCCTCAGGACGAGCGCGGTGCGATACACAGGGTTGACAGCCGCGAGAGCTTCTTCGAGCAGGATCTGGGCTTCGCGGTTGACCGTGAAATCAAACGGCGTTTCGCCCGCGTCCATCAGGGGCTTTTCCCGGGTTTCGGAATCCTCAAAGGTCTCCTCGATCCCGGTTTCCCCGCGGCGGTGACGGAAGAGCCAGCGCCGGCGGTTATGAGATTCGTTCACCGCAATACGGTAAACCCAGGTGCGGAGGCTGCTATCGCCTCGAAAATTGCCCACATTCCTGAAGATCTTCAGGAACACTTCCTGAACCACATCGCTTGCGTCTGACTGGTCGTTCAGCAGACGGTAAGCGAGATTGTAAACCGACGATTGAAATCGTTCGATGAGTTGTTCGTACGCGCTCTCATCCCCCGCCTGCAGACTGGAAATGAGGCGGTGGTCCTCCAGAACGGCTTCCTGCTCGGCTGTCAGGCTCGAGTTCAGGTTCAGGTAATAATTGGCTGCCAATATAACCTCGAAGTTTTCCCTATAAGCGAACGTCAGCCGGACTACCCAATTCGCCTGGCCGGTTGGATTAAGGTTTTCTTCAATTATAGGACACCGCGGGTTTGCACTATGTTCCCGGTGACGGTTCCCGGGTTGCCGCGAGCAACCCAAATCCGGCAGGCCCATGACCAAATCTCCTGCCCTTTTCGTCTGCCAGCTCTCCCAGGCGATCAAGGATCGAGCGCTGAAACGCCGGATCCAGCCACTCGCTCCAGCCGTGACGCGCACAGATCGCGATTGCCGCGTCACGCGTTGTGGCGCCCGCGCGCTTGACGGCGCGAACGTGGAAAGGGTCCGCGATGATCGGCCCTTCAGTGACCGCCACCGCGCGTTCGATAAGCGCCGCGGGGTCGCAAGGCAATATTGGAGCGATCGCGACAGAAGTTTCAATTCCGCCCGATTGCAATGCCTCCACGGTTTGCCAGCACTCGGAGATCGGTGCGCAACCGGGTTCGAAGATTCGCCGGACCCTGTCGGAGTCTGTTGTGATCGAGAAGCTCACGCGCAGAGTCGTTCGCGCTGCGAGAACGCGCAACAATTCCATGTCGCGAGTGATCAGCGGACCGCGGGTCTGGATCACAAATGCCTGCGGCGGGATAGCGGCCACCGCTTCGAGGAGATCGGGCATCAGACGAGCCTCGGCTTCGGCCGGCTGGTAGGGATCAGTCAGGGGTGAGCAGTAGATGACCTGTTGAGAGCGAAGCTCGCGGCGCACCAGTCGGGCGGCATTGCGCTTGATGGTTGTCCACTGCCCCCAATGTTGCCAATCGCCGGAACGAAGACCCGCACGCACTCGCATCGTCGGAACGTAGCAGTAGGTGCATCCGAAGGTGCAGTTTCGCGCGGGAGTAAGGGAATGTGTGAAGCCGGCGTCGGCAAGAAATCCGGATACCGGACTCAGGATGGAACTCGACTCTGTCTGGAAGATTTGAAACGGCACTGGTTCAGGCGCTTTACGAACCCATGATAGAGAACAGCGTCGGATAGACCGCCGGCAGCCGCCACCTTACCAGCTGGCATATCAACGATTTTCTGGCTGCGTACCGCGCGACCATTGGCTTCAAAAAGAGGAGAAGCACGCAAAGGTTTTTGCCCCACCCCCCGTGACGCCGGTCTCGAACTGGAGTACTATCTTGGCAAGGACGGAAAAACCGTTCGATTTACCCAAGGAGAATAATTAAATGTTTGACAGCCTGGAAGACCAGATTAAGGCAGAGGACATGGAAGGTTCCCCGAAAGAAAAGTTAATGCGCTATACCGTCATCAGCGCCGTCGCGGTGGTGGTGGTCGGCGCAGTCTTCGCTGCAGTTTCATTTCTGAAATAACCTGGCCGTCGGGGATAAATCTGCCGGCGGAGAAAGCCGGCGTCGCTTCGTTAAATCGTCGCCGTCTGCGGGAAGCAGCCTCTGGCTGTCGAGAGGAGGGTTGTTCGTCTTTCTGATGTCGGCGGCACTCGGAACGAGGGGTGAACAAATAACGAGGGGTGAACAAATAAGGGTGAATGAAACGTAATATTTATTGCCCTTAATCCCGCCTGTCCAGCGGAAACGGGCAGGCTTTGTGAGTCGTCTGCGAGTGTGAAGGGAAACCTACGTGCTCACAGTCACTCGCAAGATGCCGAAATCCATCTCCATCCCTATCCTTTTCACATTGTTGTTTGCGGGTGAGGTGTTTGCCCAGGCACCGTACCCGCAGCAACCGCCGCAGTATCCCCAACAGTATCCCCAGCAAGCGGCGCCTTATCCTCAGCAGCCCCCACCATATAACCAGCCGCCGGGGCAATACCCACAGCAAGCCCCTCCTTACGGTCAGCCGCAATATCCTCAGCAACCGCCGCCTTACTTTCCGCCTGAGCAACTGGACCAGCTGGTTTCCCGCATCGCTCTGTATCCGGATCCGCTGCTGGCGCAGGTGATGGCTGCGGCTACTTATTCCGATCAGATTCCCGCGGCTGCGCAGTGGGCCGACCAGCACCATTACCTGACCGGTGATGCGCTGGCGGCCGCGATCAGTGCCGATCAGCTTCCCTGGGACCCGAGCGTTCAGGCTCTGCTCCCATTCCCGAACATTCTCTCCATGATGGCGTCCGATCCTTCCTGGACCCACCAACTGGGCGATGCATTTCTTTCGCAGCAGCTTCAGGTTATGGATGCGGTGCAGCGTGAGCGGCGCAAGGCGTACGACTACGGGTATTTGAGATCGAATGGTCAGATTCAGGTCTCCAACGGCCCCCAGATCGTCATCGCTCCGGTGAACCCGGGCTACATAGTTGTCCCGTATTACAACCCCGCGGTCGTCTACTATCCTCCGCGCCCGGGCTTTTTCGTCGGTGGCGCGATCGGCTTCCATTTCGGCATTTCTCTCGGTCCGGCGTTCCGTCCGTGGGGCTGGGGGTACAACCGATTCGACTGGGGCAGCCATGCATTATTTATCAACAACGCCCGATGGGGCCGGAGCTGGAGTAACCGCTACGCCTACGTCCATCCCTACGAGGGAGTTCGCCGTTACAGCCCCGGACCCGTGGCGAGGCCCGGCGGCTATGCCCGCACGCCCGAATCACATGAACTTCGCCCGCGCGATGCGCAGGAGCGCGGAGCATGGCAGAGCGGCCATCCGCGCGAAGAAGATGACAGGCACGACGCAAGGCACGACGAGCGCGATCGCCGCTGATTCAGCCCCCGGTATCCCGTGACGCCCCATAATGGCGAATACCGGATACTGGGAAAATGGCATTCGAGAAACTCGCCTCGCTCGACGAACTGCCGCCCGGAAGTCTGATCGAAATCGTCCGGGGCAATGATCTCTACGCTCTCTGCAACGTGGAAGGCGAGATTCGCGCCGTCTCCGGTACCTGCCCTCATCAGGGCGGTCCCCTGGGTCAGGGCGCGCTCGACGGCGGAGTCATCACCTGCCCGTGGCACGCCTGGGAGTTCGACTCCGCCACGGGAGCCT
Organism: Terriglobia bacterium; assembly: GCA_963718155.1. Classification (GTDB taxonomy): domain Bacteria; phylum Acidobacteriota; class Terriglobia; order Bryobacterales; family Bryobacteraceae; genus BOG-234. The sequence goes on from CAVQYP010000022.1 coordinate 283,686, forward strand.
GCGTCTTCAATGACCTGATTCGGGTGCCAACGTATTCGGTTCGCATCGAGTCACGGCGAAATCCTGGTCGACCTTCCCGAAGCGAATCGCGTGAACCATGCCTGAGCTTCCTGAAGTCGAAACCGTCGTGCGCTCCCTCCGTCGCGTGATTGTGGGGAGGCGCATTGTTAATGTCGAATTCCGCCAGTTGAGAGTCCTGCGCGGCGCTCCTCAAGCGACAGCGAAGTCCCTCGCCGGACGGCGCGTGGTTGCCGTTGAGCGCTATGGCAAGTTCATCGCGATGCGCCTCGACAAAGGTTATCTGGTAGTGCATCTGGGCATGACCGGCAAGCTGCTCATCGACTCGCCGATCACAAAATGGACCCACGCGATTTTCACTCTCGACGAAGGCACGCTGCATTACGATGACCAGCGCCAGTTCGGCCGCATCGAATACGGCGCGGAGCTGCCCGAGCGCGTCGCGGCGCTCGGCCCGGAACCCCTCGAGATCTCACTCGCCGACTTCACCGCCAGAGTCAAAGCGCGGAATGCCGCCATCAAGGCTGTTCTTCTCAATCAGGCTGTCGTTCGCGGCGTCGGCAACATTTACGCAGATGAGGCGCTTTTTCGCGCCGGCGTTCATCCGAAACGCGTGGCCAGCACGTTAAGCAAACCCCGCATCGAGCGCATCTACAATGCCATGCGCGAGGTCCTCGCCGAAGCGATCGAAAGCCGTGGATCGTCTGTATCCAACTATGTCGACGCCGAAGGCAGAAAAGGCAGTTTTCAGACGGCGCATCGGGTTTACCGGCGAACGGGCAAGCCCTGCGTTAAATGCGACACTCCCATCAAGCGGACGCTCATCGCTCAGCGAGGCACTCATTTCTGTGCAAAGTGTCAGCGTTAAATAGAACTTAATGAACATCTCAAAAAACACCTTCAAAGCGGCCCTGCAGAGGGAACGACTTACAGATCGGTCTGTGGCTCGCCATGGCCGACGCCTATTCAGCCGAAATCTGCGCCGGCGCGGGTTTCGACTGGCTCGTTGTCGACGGTGAACATGCGCCGAACGACATCCGTTCGATCCTTGCGCAATTGCAGGCGCTGGCTCCGTATCCGGTTCATTCCATCGTGCGGCCGCCCGTTGGCGACGTACACCTCATCAAGCAGTTGCTCGATATCGGTGCTCAGACGCTTTTGATTCCGATGGTCGAGAGCGCGGAGCAGGCGCGGAGCCTTGTTTCCGCCATGCAATATCCGCCATTGGGAGTGCGAGGCGTCGGCAGCGCAATCGCGCGATCGTCTCGCTGGCAAGCCATGGCGACATATCTCGATGACGCTGACGCTGAAATCTGTCTGCTGACGCAGATCGAAACCCGGGCAGGGCTTCAAAATCTCGAAGCTATCGCCGCCGTGGACGGTGTCGACGGACTCTTCATCGGCCCCTCGGATCTTTCCGCTTCTTTAGGCTATCGCGGCAACCCGATGCATCCCGAAGTCCAGAGTGCGATCGCCGATGCCATCCGCCGCATTCGCAAAGCGGGCAAGGCTGCGGGAATCCTCTCTACAACCGAAGAGGTTAGCCGCAAGTATATTTCCCTCGGCTGCAACTTTATCGCGGTGGGCGCGGACACCATGCTTCTTGCGGATGGCGCCAGAGATCTGGCCGCAAAGTTCAGGAACTCTCCAGCCTGATCTCAGTTTGGCTTTGTCCTGGTTTAATTAGTCGGCGGGTTGAGTCAGTGGGGCGGTCCCCCCGGACCGCGGCTGACGCCCTCGTTCAGCCTCTTCGGGTTGCGGGCTAAGTAGTCCAGCCCCCGTCGATAATGTGAATCTGGCCGGTGGTGTAGGTCGCCGTAGCAAGATAAACAATCAGATCGGCGATCTCCTCCGGCTGACCCACGCGGCCGATCGGCTGCCGCGCGATAAACGCCGCCCGCGCCTTGTCGTAATCGCCGGTAGCCGCGCAATCTGTCGTTCATGGACGGCGTTTCGACCGTGCCCGGGCAAATCGCATTGCATCGAATCCCGCGCGTCACATAGTCGGCGGCGATAGCCTTCGTGAGCCCGATCACCGCGGCCTTGCTCATGCCGTAAACGAAGCGCGAAGGAACGCCCTTGACGCTTCCGCACACCGACGCCATGTTGATAATCGAGCCGTCACCCTTCTCCAGCATTCCCGGCAGGAAGGCCGTGATCGTGCGGTACATGGACTTCACGTTCAGGTCGAAAGCCAGGTCGAGATCCGCCTCCGTGCTCTCGAGAATCGTTCCGTGATGCACGAAGCCCGCGCAATTGAACAGCACGTCGATGGGCCCGGCCTCCTGACCGAAGCGGTTGACATCGGCGGCGTCGCGCACATCGAGCGTGCGGATCGAAATGCCCGGCGTGTCTCTCAATTCCTCCAGCTTTGCCGCGATTGATATCGGTCGCCCAGACCTCGCGCGCCCGCTTTCGCAAACGCTTCAGCCGTCGCTCGTCCGATTCCCTGCGCCGCAGCCGTCACCACCGCTTTCTTTCCGTTCAATCCGCTATCGTTCATCGTTAGTGTGAGATCTCCTCGAGACCAAGATTCTTCGTCTTCGGCCCAAAGCCGCCGATGGTCACTGTCATGACAGCCATCGCGCGCGCCTATGAAAAGAGCCACGCCTTTCGCGCCGCCTTCCTGCAGAAAGAAACCGATCAGCAGGCCCGCGAACGCGGCACTCACGCGGCTCCAGCCGTACACGAAGCCCACGGCGCGGGCGCGAACGCGCGTCGGAAACAACTCCGCCTGGTAGTTGTGAAATGAGAATGACATCCAGTTGTTCGAAAGCGTGACCAGCACGCCCAGAAAAATAATCAGCGCGGCGACTTGACTGAACCGCGAACAGGAACATGAAGATTCCGATTCCCAGTCCGGCGGACACGATCTGCCACTTCCGCTCCATCCGGTCAGCCACCAGCATTCCGAGCAGCGGACCAATCGGGTTCGCGATCGCAATGATGAACGCGTACTGCAGGCTCGTCGTGATCTGGATACCTTTCGCCACCAGCAGCGTCGGCACCCACGAACCGAATCCGTAGAAGGCGATGGTCTGCATCAGGTTGAAGATCGAGAGCATCAGCGTCCGTCCTGCATAAGGCGGACGAAAGATTTCGCCGAAGCTGCTGGTTTTGGCTTCGGAGCGGCGGCGGAGGGGCGGGCGCGGGAAGCGGCACGCCGGTATCCCGGATCGCGCTCTCTTCAAGCCGGCTCACGATCGCGTCCGCTTCCGCCTCGCGTCCGTGCACCGCGAGCCAGCGCGGGCTTTCCGGGATTCCGCGCCGCAGCCACCACGCGAAAATCGCGCCAACGCTGCCGACAAGCGTTACCCATCGCCAGCCATCGAGTCCCCAGGGATGGCGCGGTACCAGCAACCAGCCGAGCAGCGCCACGACGGGAACGACGCAGAATTCCACGAACTGGTAAAAGGCGAACGCCTTTCCCCGCGCCTGAGGCGGAACGAACTCGGGCAGCAGCGTATCGATGGTCACCTGCTCCAGGCCGATGCCGATGCCCGCGATCAATCGCCACAGATCGACCCCGAACGCAGTGTTCTGGAACGCCATGATCGCCGTGGCCGACCGAATACCAGAGCAGGGACGAAATGAAGATGGTGCGGCGTCCGAACCGGTCGGCCACGTAGCCGAAGCACATGCAGCCGAGCAGCATTCCGGCGAAAGTTCGAGAAAACGAAAAAGCCCGACCCCGTTGATCGCGAACAGTCCGACGGTGCTGCTCGCGAAGAGACCACTCGCCACCAGTCCGGGACCGATGTAAGCGGTAAGAAAAATGTCGTAAAGCTCGCACGCTCCGCCCAGCGAAATCGAGCAGCACCAGCCGCCAGAGCGTGCGCGACATCGGCAGGCGGTCGAGCCGTGCCGCAATCTGGCCGGCGCTTTGTGGCGGAGTCGGAACGGGGACCGGCCTCGGGGTCACAATAGCTTCTTAGTTTATTGCACGGCGAATGGCGGACGCCACCAGATCGCCCATTTCCTCCGTCCCGACGCGCTTCGTACCGTCTTCGAAGATGTCCGCTGTCCGATAACCGGCTTTGAGGACGTCGCGAACGGCCTTCTCGATCCGCTGGCTTTGCTCCGTCAGATCGAATGACTGGCGCAGCATCATCGCCACCGACAGAATCGACGCCAGCGGGTTCGCCACGTCCTTGCCCGCTATGTCCGGCGCGGTGCCGTGGACCGGTTCGAACAGGCCTTTGCGGCCGGTTCCCATGGATGCCGAGGGCAGCATGCCGATCGACCCGGTCAGCATCGCCGCCGCGTCGGAAAGAATATCGCCGAAGATGTTACCGGTCACCATCACGTCGAACTGCTTCGGATTGCGCATCAAAGCCATGGCGGCCGCATCCACGTAGAGGTGCGAAAGCTCCACGTCCGGATACTCCGGTCCAAGCCGCACCATGACTTCGCCGCCAGAGAGCGCTGGTTTCGAGGACGTTCGCTTTGTCAACGGAACAAACTTTTTTGCGCCGCTGTCGGGCGGTTTCGAACGCCACTCTGTCCGATGCGTTCCACTTCCGACTCGGAGTAGCGCATCGTATTGAACCCCGATCGCTCACCCGAAGCGCTGGTCTCGAACCCGCGCGGCTCGCCGTAGTAAACGTCGCCGTTCAGTTCGCGCAGAATGATGATGTCGAGCCCATCGACGATTTCGGGCTTCAGCGTCGAAGCACCCGCCAGTTCGGGAAAAAGGAAGGCAGGCCGAAAATTCGCAAAGAGGCCGAGTTCTTTGCGCAGGCGAAGAAGGCCTCGACCGGCCGCCTTCTCGGGAGGCCGCGACTCGTCTTCCACAACGCCGGCGCCGCCAAGCAGAATCGCGTCGGATTGCCGCGCAAGTTCGAGCGTCGCCGGCGGCAATGGATCGCCGCCGCTTCGTATCCCGCGCCGCCGATTGGCGCTTCTGTCAGTGACGGCCTTCGTGTCGCCCAGGACCGCGTGCAAGCACTTGACGGCCTGCCGAGTGACTTCTTTCCCGATACCATCGCCGGGTAAAACCGCAATTTTCATTCAGTTGTCCGATTGATTATAGCCGTGTGGGAGTAACGCGCAGATGATCTGTCTTCACCAGAAATCTTCCGGGTAGCGGGCAATTTATCCTCGCGAGAATTTGTCGCCATGTCTCAAACCGCGACCACACCGATTTCCCGGCCAGAAGCCCTGACGAGCCGTCTTATGTCCACCGGGTCGCTTGTGAGAATCATGGCGTTTTGACTAAGAGCTGTGGTCACCACAACGGCGTCAACGACATCTGCCGTTCTGGTCATGCCCAGCAGGCGCCCTGCTTCGTGAGCCTCGCTCTCGCCAAGCGGAACGACCACGCATCCGGTAAGGAAACGCCGGAGTTGGGCCTGTCGTGGGGACCGGCTGACCTGAGCGACCACCGGCGCGGGAACGAAAGGAATAAGGCCAAATTCCAAACGGGCCTTGTGTTCAGCCCATGCCCGCCGCTCGTTTCGATCCGCGGCCACAAGAACGGCGGCGTCGTAAAGGACGGCGCTCATGCCGGACGCCGTGACCGTTCGCGATGTTCGGAGCTGCGCCCGCACGTTGCGGCGAGCTTCATTCATCTCTTCCGCGGTGAGCGCGTCCATGCTGCTTCTCCCACAAAGCGACCGCCGCCAAACCGGCGCGCCGCTGCAGCGCTTCGCGCGCCGCGATGGTCATCCAGGCGGAGACGCTCACCCCTTCGCGTGCGGCAACCGCAAGGATGTTTTCATGAATGGCGGGGTCTACAGTGATCGCAAGCTTCGGTGACGGGTTGCCGCGCGGCATACGAAGTATCCTACTACAGTAGGATACCGCGCCAGCAGAACTTACTGAACCCTGGTCTATTACGTCGTGCGCTTCCGTCTCCCGCGACCCACCCGCTTCCCCAGAGCACTCGCCGACGCGCTGGAGCTGTGGGACGCCGCTGACTTCGCACTGATGAAGCGAAAAGCTTCCCGGATTAGAGCCTCCAGCTGATCATCGTCCACTTTCGAAAGTTCGACGCCCACCCATCCACTGGTCCCAACGTACGGCGGCCGGAAATAGCTATCCGGCGATTCTTCGATCAGATCAGCCTGTACGCCGGGTGCGGCGGGGAGCCAGACGGCAATGCGGCCGTCGCTGTGGTGATCGGCGGCGAACATGGCGAACACACGTTTCGGACTGAAGAACGTCGGTTCGCCGTGCGAGAGCTTTTCGTTCGTGCCAGGCATCGAAAAGCAAATTCTGCGAACGCGGGCCAGTTGCTTCTCCTGAGCACGTTTCGAAGCCGGTCCGGCCTTTCGCGGAATCTCTGTCGGCTGTCGAACGTCTTCACGTTTCGCAGCCGCTGCCCGCTTCGCCAACGCAGAAGTCAATTTCGACTTGCCGGGTTTTGAGAGTTCGTCCGACAGCTCGTACGCCTCCTGCAGCCAGTCGGTGATCGGCGCCTCAACCTCGTCCCTGTGTGTGATCCGGATCAAGTGGTAAAACTTCGCTTTTGATGCGTGATCGACGCGCCGCACCTCGGGAGCTTCGAGCCTCCGTCCCAGGAAGATGCACAATTCGAGATATTTCTGTTTCGGACGCACAAAGAAGTAGCACGTTTTCCGCGAGAACATGATCGAGTGATGGGAAGCGTAAATTCGCTGCTCGCCGAAAGAAACCGCCGTTTGGCGCAGCCGTTCCCATGCGTCGCGGAGATCTTCCGAGAGATCGCGAGTGAGAATGGCCTCAGTTGTGGTCCAGCAGTCGTGTGGCTCGCCTTCCTCGACCCACTGTTTGCAGTGATAGCATTCGTGACCGGCCATAGACTCCCAGTTAAGACGCTACCGGCCTTCCAGGCGTTGATAAAAGAGGCGAGATCAGGTTCGCGTTGTCGGCAGGAGCCGTTTGCGGCGCTTTCGCTGCCACTGGTCGAGGTTTCTACTGCTTCGGCGCCGCAGCGCCCGGCGTTTGCGGCTGACCTCGCTCCATCATGACCGTGCCATTCGCCAAAGTGACCGACACAAACAGGCCGCCCGGCTCCCCGGTGATCAGGGGATGCACCCCGACGGTGACTTTATCCCCCGGCTTGAGAGTGGTCGACTTCCAACCGGCCTTCGCGAGAACTCCGGGGGCGGTCATCTCAACGTTCCAGATGTCCACGCCGCCCTTGGCGATTCGGCACTTCCATTTCGATCCACGAATGCGGATTGACCCAGCCGAATCCCTTGATGGTTCCCGTCAGCGTCACCGTTTTCTGGCGATCGAACCCGGTCATCGAGTGATGCGCATACGCCGGAACCGCAATCCAAAGCCCGAGCACGAAAGCACAGGCACTCAATAATCGTTTCATCATGGCTCTCTATAACTCCGATCAGCGGACGTTCAGATTCGTTCTTGTGCTGGGCAGGTGGTCGTTGACATTCGGAAGGCACTCGGCCTCCGTGATGTCGGTGTCATCCATGCGCTTGAAGTTCTTGGTCCACTTCCATTCACCTTTCCAGCTCTTCGGATCGCTCGCCGTTGTTTCGATTTCCAGCGTTTTGCCGCCCTCGATCAGCCGCATGCGTTCGACAAGATGCAGCGCGTCCGTCGCTGGAATGCCGTTGTCGATCCAGTGATGGTCGTTCACAAAGCTGGTGGTATCGACCACGAGCGTATCGCCTTCGTAATGACCGATCGATTCGCCGTTGAACGTGCGGACGACGACATCCGGATCCGTATGCTGGCGCCCGTCCAGATAAACGATCCGCACGGCATTCAGAAACGCGCTGATCATGTAAATCGCGGTGGGTTTCTGGATCATCGCTATCGGCCATACGCGCGTCATAATCACGGGCATGCCAGCCGGCCAGCACTGGCCGATATCGTCGTGGTAAGCCTTGCCTTCTTTACGCGCTTTCTGAGCGGCGTCGTATTGAATTTGCGCTGTCGGAGTCAGGGTGAAACCCGGCGGCGGCGAGAACTGGAATGGATTTTTCGGTCCTATCGCATGCTGCCAGGTGCCCGTGATGTCGAACGGCGCTTTGGGGCGTGACTTGTTCAGGTTTTCGGGCGCGAGAGCGCCGAGCTGGTCCTGGGCCATCGCGATCCCGCCAAAAGCCAGAAGCAGGCCAGCCAGACCCGAAATCTTTGTCCTGCTTCTCATTTGTTCTCTACCTTCATGCGAACGATGCCTTTGTCATCCACGTACTCGCGATTGTTGTCACAAACGAACTCGACCATCTCATAATCCTTCTGCATTCGTTTCTAGGCGACCGTGTAAGTGAGCGGCTTCTCCAGCGTCACCGGGTCTTCGATCGTGATCTGGTCGTCCAGGATGTCCGGCGCGAGCAACCGGAATCGCTCCGCGATATGGATCTGATTGCTGTGCGGGATGCCGCGATAGACCGAAACCGAGGTCTTGATTCCGATCGTGTCGCTCACCAGCGTGTCGCCTTCCCAATGGCCCACGGAGCGGCCGTAATACCCGGGCGCTACGTCCTCGATCTTCGCCTGGGGCCGGTCAAGGTAAATCCGGCGTACCTCACTGAAGGCTTCCGCGATAATCGTGACCTGCTTTCGCGTCTGTATGAATTCCACCGGATAAATCGCTACCGACATCATGGCCGGCACTCCATACGGTTTGCACTCTACGCTGGGGTTGGCCAATGGTTCGCCACGCTTCGCCGCCTCGGCCTCAAGCGCTCGCCGAGCTTCGTACGGTTTCGCGTACTCCGGTTTCAGCACCAGCGGCGAAGGGGCCGGCGGAGCGAATTTCGGATCGGAGCCACGCCCGCCGCGATAAATCCCCCAGACACCGGTAAAATCGGGATGATCGGCGGCAGACTGCGCCAGGCCAATCGCGGGGACTGCCAGCAGCGCGACCGAAATGAACCACTGAGTCTTCGATCCCATGAGCTACGGCTCCCGGCCCGGTCCGTTACCGAGAGTGCGTCCGTCCGGCAAGGTCGCTTTCGCCAGGAACCCGCCCGCCTGCCCGTTCTTCAGTGGATTAATGACGAGGGTAACCTTGTCGCCTTTATGGATGCTGCTGAATTTCCAACCGCTCTGCAGCAAAATGCTGGGGCTTCCCAACTCGATGCTCCAGTGCTTCACCGCGCCCTTGTCTTCGGGAACGTCGATTTCGATATAGACGTGCGGGTTGGTCCATTGAAAATCCGTCACGTTTCCGATCAGCGTCACCTGTTTCGACATATCGAACATGGTGAAGGAGTGATGAGCCGCCAAAGGCGCGGCTGCCAGCAGTAAAACGCAACCGGTGAGCAGGATACCGCGGATCTTCGAAAGCTTCAGCCAGCAGCCATTGCCGCAGCCTCCAGGGCCTTTATTCCGATTGAACACCTCTATGCCTCCTTCTCACTTTGTACATGATTTCCGCGGTCTCCTGTCACCGGTCAGGCTGTTGGCTGCGGGCTGCGTCATTGTTCCGGGAAAGGTAACCGGCCAGCGCATCCAGATCCACGTCGCTGATTTCTGTCTTCCGGAAAAAAGGCATGATGGTGACGCCTTTACGCACAAAAGCCTTCGTAACAGCGGGCAGCAGGTCAGTCCGCTCGATCCGGAGCACGGGTTTCGTACCGTTGAATTTAGTCTGCAGCGCAACGGTACCAGGCAAGTTGGGCCCGTGACAAGTGGCGCACCAATACTCGTAGACCTGCTTTCCCTTTTGCATGACAGCATCGCCCGCCGCAAACGATGAGTGGCGATAAGAATAACGAAGCCAACCCTGAGCCTCGTCATGCTTTCTTTCCTCTCAAGTTCTTTGGCCAGATGCCGTATCGGCCCGGCGAAAGGATCCCGTTGGGGTACACCGCATCCCTTAACGGTTTCATGGAAGCGCCCCAGGGCGTGATTGTTGAAGGAATACGTATCCATCACAGTATCCTGGAACGCCGGCGGGGTCCGATATTCTCCCCACCCGTGTTCGGCGCAAATCCGGATCAGCTTCTTGAACGACTCGCGGTTCCGGCGGTTTGTCGCGACGTCGCACGTGATGGGCAATCCAAACAGAAAGATGAACGACCTCGTCCAATAGGTCGAGGGAAGGCTGAAAGAGATACTCGGCAGGCCAATGTCCTTTGCCGCCTGAGAAAACACGCGATTCGCCTCCAGAATCGCTTCGCCGGTCCTCGGGATGATCGGCGAAAACCACATGTGCCCGTTAGTCGGAGTCAGAGGGAGTTTCCGGGATTCGCCGTCCTGGAACCTGGCTCCCGCGATGGCAGAGAACTTCTCCTTTGCGTAGTCCCATTGCGCGGCGATTACCTTCGACGGCCCATAGAATTTCACTGTGCAGTTCCAGAACGGAATGCTGTTCTGACGCGCATATTGCTGAAGTTTCGGCGAAGCGATGCCGCCCTCGTTCAGCATTGTTGTTACTTCGGGCTTCGGGGGAGGCATCATGAAGCCGCCCAACACCGGGCTTCCGAGGCCGGGCACTCCGGTCGAAATACCGGAGTTTTCGAGGAACGTGAGCACATCGACCATCGGGATGATGTCCTCGTAGCTGGTCACCGTAACAGTTCCGGTGAGGTATGCGTCGGGCTGCGGCATCAGCCAGAAGCCCATCTTCGTAACGACTCCTGAATTGCCCTGGGAAAACAGGCCGTCGATCCAGGGGCCGGAGCCAAATTTGTAATCCTGCCAGGTCTTTGCTCCGGGCATAGCCCCCATCCCTGTGCGAAGGAGATCCCCGTTCGCCAGCACCACTTCCATCCCGCAGTGGGAGTCGAAATGATTGCGGAACTGCGATGCAAGATATCCGCCGCCATGGTCGAGCGCATTGCCGATCGGACTGCCCCAACCGGGATCCGGGACGTCGACCCAGACCTTATATCCCTTCTCCTCGATATACCGGTAGAGGTCGAAATAACTGACGCCCGGCTCGACCAGAGCGTAAGCGTTCCGTTCGCTGACCTCGAGCACTCGGTTCATTCGCTTGAGGTCTAGCACCACACTGCCGGAAAGGTCAGGCGCCGAACCGCCATAGCCCAGGTTTTGCCCGTCGAGATTGGGTAAATCGGAATCTTCAACGCGTCAGCGACCCTGACTACTTTCTGCACTTGCTCAACGCCGTCAGGGGCGACTGCGGCAGACGCGACACGCTCCTCCTCTTCTCCCCGGAAAGGCGAATACGCATCGCGGTAGAGTGCGACATCCTCATCCGACGTGAACACCCACTGCTTGCCAACGGACTCCTCAAATTGCCTGACAGCGTCGGCGAAATCCTTGCTCTTTACGCCTGGTGGAAGTTTCATCGCTAACTCCTGACTCCACTGGCTTTGGGTCCGATGACCCAGGTGATCAAGGGCTCGGAATCATCGACAGGCGGGTGCTCGGTGCGGGACAGGACGCGCATACCGCGATCCCAGGCGAGTCTCTCCAGGCAGAACAGCGGTCCGTGCGCGGTCATCCCCGCGATCGTCGCCGGACCTTCCTTCCAGCGGTGGTAGAGATCGTGAAACCAAAGGTCGGTGATGTCTCCGTAAATGCCGTAAACCTTCGCGCCCAGTTTCTCCATCTCGCCACCGAATTCGCGGCTGGCCTGAAATCGGTGATCGAAGATCACTTTGTAAAAAGGGACTGCCGCTCCCGCGGGCGGGATTTCCTTCGCCGTTGTGAGAACGGGCATGATCGAGGCGACGAGGCCCGCTTGTATGAACTCTCGCCGGTTTGCCATCGTGTTCCGCCCAATTTTATCCGCATTTGGAAGCGGTCGACGTGCAGGCGGCAGCAAAACAGCGGCAAAATTGGAGGCTTTGGGCGATAAGGCGCTGTCGTGTTCTGAAACCCGCCGGCATGGTTGATTACGGCGAGAAAGATTCAAATTTGCCGGTAATTCGCCGATGGCGTTCCCCGGACCAACATACACTTTCTCCCGGGGGTCAAATCTATCCACGTGCCGCACGCCTGTTGAAACCAATGGCGAAGCGGTCTCGCCGGAGTTGCGGTTCGAAGCGTTCAGAAGATCAGACGCTTGTTCTCTCTCAGCAGGTCTGGCAACATAGGACCGGCTGTTCAGTCGGGTGTTTCAGGCGAATGTCGTCCCGACCGGTCTGAAACCGAGAGGCCCTGGGCATAAGAATGCCGCCAGCGCGACATCAGGCCGCAGGCGAAAGCACAGCCGGGGCATTCGTGCCGCAGCAGCGTTTGTATTTCGCTCCGGAACCGCAGGGGCAGGGCGCGCCTCGGGGGATCGACGCCGTCTGGGGCGCTTCGGATTGGGTTTGTTTTGTCGGATTGTTCGGGAGCAACTTGTTTGGGAGCAACTGGGGCCGCGCGTCCGGGAAGGAGCCTGGTTTGAGGTCTTTGCCGGTTCGGGCGTGGTCGTTTCGGGCCTGGCGTTCGGTCTGGAGGCGGCGCAGTTCGGCACTGGCGCGCTGAAAGTGGCGAAGCGCCTGAGTTCGGGCGCGGTCGATGGAATTCCAGGCGGCGGCGGTGGCGGGGTCGAGCATCGGATCGAGACCGCTTTGGGCGTCGAGGCTGGATTCGGCTGCGGCGCAGCGGCGAAGACGCCAGGCGGCATGAACGATTTCCGCGGCGAGAGTGGTTTCCATCGCGCCTTGCGGAGCGAGCTGCTTTTGGAAGTCCTCGCAGAAGGCCTGGTAGAGAGATTCTTCCTCGGGGCGAACAACGTCGCCTGCGGAATAGAGCCCGAACGTGGTCGAGTTGCGGGAAACGCGCGCTTTGCCTTCGGCGGTACGGGGTCCGGTGGAGGCCTCCGCGTTGCGGCGGTTGGCTGCGATTTGAGCTTCTGTGGACATGAATTTCGTTTTCCTGGCATCAGCATAGCTGGCGAAAACGGGGATCCGGCGCGAGGGGAGCTGTAAAGCATTGAAAAGGCTGGCTAAAGATTTCTCAAAATCTTGAACTACTGGCCGGGCATTATTGGCCACGAATGAATACGGATGAACACGAATCGGTCGCGCCTGGAAGAGGCCTGCATTTAAGCACCGAGACCGCCAAAGGAATCGAGCGATCTCGAACCGCGACTGCATCTCCGCTATGGCCCGGTCCGCAAGAAGAGGATGCCTGGACCTGTCCGGAGCGAGGGATTGGCCTCGGGTGAAGGCATAGAAGTTTCGCGCGCTGCTTCGGAGCGCCGGATATAAAGGAGGTATTTTGTGCGATACGATTGACGCCGGCGAGCCGCGGGTTGGGTGGTCGAACATGCCCGGCGCTTCGCGTCCCTTCACTGCGGCGCGGGTTCGTTCGCTAATAAGGCTGCGCTCTAAATCAGCGAGTACGCCAATCATCTGCCACATGGCGCGGCCTGTCGGCCTCCCGGTGTCGATTGCCTCGGTGAGCGAACGGAATTTCGCCCCGGTGTTTCAGGTCCATGGTTATCAGATCACGTAAGCTGCGGCCGAGCCGGTCCAGCTTCCACACGATTAGCGTGTCACCTTGTTCCAGTTTCTTAAGGCAACGGAGAAGGGCGGGGCGCTTCGTTGTGGCTCCCGATAAACCGTCGTCTTTTGAAGATGGCTTTGCACCAGACTTTTTTCGGCGCCGCGAGTTGCAGGGCAGGGTCTGGTCGTCCGTCGATACTCGCGCATAGCCGTATTGGACAAAGGCAATGCGCTTAAGAAACGCTGGGCTGCAAAGAAAGCCGCTGCGCAGGGCGCGGGAGACGCCGTACGAATTTAGTGCTATCTTTAAAGGTGCATTTGACAGTCCCCTCAGTTTAGGCGAGCCTCGTCAGCCTTCCCGAATTGTTCCGCTCTCAAATCAGAAGGAAAATCAATGAAAAACATTTTCGTCGGGAACCTGAGTTTTGGTTCTACTGAGCAGGATATCCGTTCGTTGTTTGAGACTTACGGCACAGTTGACCGGGTGAATATCGTAACGGATCGCGAAACAGGACAGCCCCGCGGTTTCGGATTTGTCGAGATGGGAAACGACGGTGAAGGCGACAGAGCCATCAACGGCATGAACGGTCACGAAGTCGGTGGCAGAGCCCTTAACGTCAATGAAGCCCGCCCTAAAACCGCTGGCGGTGGTGGTCGGGGCTTTGGGAGTGGCGGCCGCACTTCCCGCTGGTAAGTCGTCAAATAGCGGTTCGTCGAGCGGGTGGACCGCTCTCGTGATCCTCCCTGAAGCGTGACACCCTTACCGCCGTATTTCGGACGAATCAATGAAAACAGTAGTCATTCTCGATAGTGAGTTCGACAGTACTCATCCCATGGAGGCGGTTTTAAACCGCCGCGGGTTTGTCGTTCTGCGCGCTGGTACCACCGCAGAAGCACTTAGTCTGTTAAAGAGCGCCGACGCTCCCGTTGATCTGGTTATTGCAGAATCCCCTCTCAGCGGCAGTACGTCGCAGACGGAAGCTGCCGTTCTGATTCATCGGTCCTCTCCGGAAATTCCGATCCTGCTGATTTCAGATCTGTCTTTGGATAAATGGCCCGAGGATGATTTCCTGCAGTTCGGGCAATTACTGTCCGGTCGGACTGACCTGTTGGTGAAGCCTCTCTCGCAGGCATCGTTCATGTCGAAGGCGAATTCGCTGATCTACACCATTTCCTACGGTGAATCCAGGAAGCTGTTCGAGAGCGCATCAGCCCGCCGCCTGGTAGACGCGTGAGCCTGGCTTCACCCGGTACCAGCCCGACCGGCACTGACGGGTATCGGAGCAATGATTCAGTGCAGGCTGATCGCTGCTCCGTCACCCCCGCAGCCCGTGTAGCCAGTGCGGATCACGGGCAGCCGGATTTTCCACACCGGGTGTGACGCCGCCGGATATTTCGCGAGTGTTGCCAGCGCCGCCGTCAATTCGCTTCCGATAGTCCCGCTCTTCGCAAACACGCATCCTGCCCACCCATCGGCCCGTAATTCGGGAGTCCAAGTGTTCTTGACCCAGGCGGCTCCCAGAACATCGTCAAGCCCGTGCCCCAGTTCGTGCGCCATCAGGGCGAACACACCCGCGTCGCCCGCAACATCGTGGACAGACGCGAAGAATGCCGGTCCGTAGACTAACCTCGCCTGGTCGCCATTCGCGACAAACATTACGCCCCCAACGGTGGGATTGCGGAACAGCGCAACGGCAGGGCAGTGGGATCCGCAAATCGATTTCACTGCCGCATTCACGCGGCCGGCCAGTTCCATGGCATCGCTCGTCGGGCGTTCATCGCTCGCAGGCTTATAAGTCGCTGCGCCGGGTCCGAGCCCGCAAATAATCCGATTATTGGGGCTGGCCAGCAGGAGCCCGCTGAGAATCCACCCACTCAGGAACCAGCCTCCGCGGATAGACGCGAATCCCATATTCAGAACGTTCGATGGGGCCGTCCCAGCTTCTCGCGCAGGGAATTGACGCGCGCGCCTGAGCCGGTAAAAAGGTCTTCCGGAAACTTCCTCCAGGCCAGAATATCGCTGTAAATTCGCGGCGACGAGCGCGAGTTCACTCCCAACCCGGCGAGGTATTGCAGGCGCAGATTCATGTCGTCCGTAATCGATGCGCCCTCGAGCATCGGTTGCAGATCCGGGGCTCGGCCCGCATACGTGCCAAGCAAATCTTCCGTCGAGTGAAATCCGGCATCGGCGAGCGACGCCGATACACTCGCGTAAGTGGGTTGATCCAGACGCTTCTGAAGCGCGTCAATATCCACCCTGGCGGGAGCGGGAGCCGGCTCTTGCCGCCCGACCAGTACGAGATCGTAACCATCGCCATCGGTGTAATTGCTCCACACGGTGGCATCTGGAAAAACGTTGAAGAAAGTTGCCAGCTCGCTCTTGACTGTTTGCTCATCGCTCTCGTAAATCGGCAGCCATTGAGCCGCCACGCCGCCCGGATTCAGATGCTTTTTCACCAGCTCGTAATACTCTTTCGAGTACAGGGTCGCGGTGCCTTTGACCCAGGGATGAATGGGATCGGTGGTAATCAGATCGAACTTCCCGGGCGTCGTGAGGATGTAATGCCGCGCATCATCGTAAACCACGCGGGTTCTCGGATCGCTCAACACGTGGTAGTTTTCTTTGGCGAAGAATTCGTCCGATGCCGGCGGGATGATCTTCTCCAGTTCGCAGACAACGATGCTCTCTACCTCGGGGTATCGAGTCAAAGCCCCGGCCGTAACGCCCGCGCCGAATCCGACCACCAGCACCGACCGCGGCCCCGTGTGAAGCAGGGCCGGTATGTGCCCCATCATTCGCTGCAGCCGCATATCGAGCGGCGCCGAAGATGCCTCCGACTTGCCGCTGACATAAAAGAACCGCTGGTCGTTGACCTGAGTAATAACGACGGATGTATTCATGCCCTCGCCGACGAAAAGCGGTTCATTGGGTTTGTGACCAGACGACTCCGCTTCCCGCAGAACAGGAGCCACGCGCCTTCCATAAGCGATCGCCTGCCACGGAATAGCGGAGACCGTGGTCGTAAGACCCCAGGCCAACAACACGGTGGCCGCCGCTCCCGCGCTTGCCCGCGCCACGCGCCGCATTCCTTCGGGATATTCAATGGCCGCCGCGGTCATCGTCACGATGGCGCTGAGCGCGGCGATGCAGATCAGTACCTGCTGCGAGCCTTTCGTTCCGATTGCGGGAATCAGCAGCAGGGTAAAAACCAGAGCGCCCACGATGGAGCCCGCGGTATTTGCCGCATAGATATCTCCGGACACATGCGCCGCGTCCTCTCGCTCGCGCGCCACGCTCGCCATGGCAAGCGGGAAACTCGCGCCCCACAGCAGGGTCGCGGGAAAGATAGCCCGCAGACATCGCGTCATGTCCAGGTCGAAATTAAACCACGGGCTTACTGAAAGCCAGGGATCGACGGGCCAGTATGGCAGGACCCTGGCGATGGTGAATGCGGTCCAGGCGATTGCCAGGGCGAGAAGGATCTGGCAGGCCGCAAGCGCCACCTGTGGCCTCTGTGCGCGCGCGCTCAGAAACGAACCCGCCATTCCGCCGGCCCACAAGCCACCCAGAAACACCGCGAGAATAATCGAGAAGGTGTAGACGGTTGCGCCCAGCAAAAGCGAGAGCAGCCGTGTCCACACAACCTCCGCTCCCAGCGCCGTCAGACCCGATAATGCGATGGCCGTGTATACAAGCGCCGTACCGGGCCGCGCGCGGCGCACGATCGGGCTCGTCGACAGTCTCGCCGTCACGGCGCGTATCGGACTTGCCGCAGGCCATCGCCAGCGCGCCTAATCCAATCGTCAGGTTGATCGCGGCGGCGGTCCAGGTCGCGACCGCCATGTCGTAGACGCGCAGCAGGTAAAAGCCCGCCAGCACACAACCGGTTACCGCCCCCGCGATATTGAAGCTGTAGAGCAGCCCCAACTGCCTGACTGGTTTTGGGGTATTCTCAACGGCTCGGGAGATCGCCGGCAGGGACGCGCCCATCAGGATGGTTGGCGGGAGCAGACACGCGGCAGCTACCACACCGCGCAGAACCAATCCGGCCGTGCCCGAAGCCGCGCCCGCGATATAAATTCGCGCGACGAGGGGAACCGCATAGAGCGCGATTAGTCCTGATCCGCCGATGCCCAGTTCCAGCAGCGCGTAAACTTGCATCGGATTGCGCCATGAGGGAATGACGCGTCGCAGAGCCGCGCTTCCCAGGCAAAGGCCGCCCATGTACGCCGCGAGCAGCAAACCCAGGGAAACAGCCGATGACCCGATAACCAGTTGCAGCAACTGAAACCAGACCATCTCGTAGATCAAAGCCGCGCAGCCGCTGCCGGCGAATAACAGCAGCAGCGCAAAAAAATAAGGAGAACCTGTTGCGGTTCTCCTTATCGTCTCGACCTTTTCCGGCTCGGCTTTGACCGGCTCCCGCCGGACCGTTGACGCGCGCCTCGACATGGTTTCCCTGCCTCAGCCCGTTAGTCTACCCGATCAGGAAGGTGACCAGAATCAGAACGTAAACCTCGCCACGATCTGGCCGCTGCGAGGATGCGACCCGACGCCGTTCACCCAGGGAACAAACCCGTAGCCGGAGGACAAAGCCCCGCCGGCGTTTGCGTGGGCCGTAGGAGTGGTGGTAAACGACTGCCCCGGCGCCGAACGCCGATCCATCGGACGGCAATGAATAGAACATGCGGTTGAAGATGTTCTGAAATTCCGCCCGCACCTGAAGCCTGAACCTGCCCTCTTTTCCCATCGGGAAAAGTCGTCCGAACGCCATGCTCTCGGCCGGCTGACGCTGCCATCGGAAGTCGTTGAAATAAGCCGGGGAAGCCCCGAACGTGCCAAACGGCGGTTCTACCCAGGCCGCCGGATTCAGCACAAGTTGCTGGGTGGGATCGAACTTCGAGTTCGGAGTCGACCAGGAACAGTGGCTGCCCCGGCACCCGATTCATAAACGTGTAGCCGCCGCCCCAGATCGCGGGGTTGTTGGCCGGTCCTCGTTGCAGATTGGAAAGCAGGTTGTTGGCCGATGGCGGAGTCTGGAGAAGTTGCCCGCTCTGATAACGGAGCACGCCGCCCAGGGTCCAGTCGCGCGCAACCCAGGACAGTGCCTTCATCGCCGTGGAATCGCCGTGTATCCTGGGCGTGGTGTAGTTGAAAGCGATAATCAGCGTCTGCGGAAGGCTGAAGCCGGAGATCTGCTTGTTCAGCGCGATGTTGAACACGTCGTTGATCAGCGGCGGAGAGGGCGTCACATAGGACGTGTTGGAGTTGGTGCCGTTGGTCAGTTCCTTCTGCCAGGTATAGGCTACCTGAGCGCTCAGCCCATGACTGAGGCGCTGGGTTGCCTTGATCTGCAGCGAATCGTACCAGGTATCTCCCATGGGCGGTCCCAGGAATGGCGGGATGCCGTTCCACTGCGGATAGGGCCGCAGTGCCTGAACCAGGGTTTGAGTAGCCGGGAATCCGGGATAGACGTTGTTCGGATTGGCGAGGCCGGGGAAGCGCGCGATCACGGCGGGCGAATTGATCTGAGTGTTCAATAGAGCCGCGTCCGTCGGATTCCGGACGTTGATGCCGGTGGTATCGCCATATTGCCGGTCGTTCAACAGGCCCTGCGGCGTAAGCGCGTTGTAGTTCAGGCCGGCCAGCAGAGGAGACGCCCACCAGGCGCCGCGATTGCCCACATAGGCGGCATCCACCACCAGGTTGTTCGGTAAGCTCCCGCTGGAAGCCGACGCTCCATTGAAAAGTACGCGGCAGCCGGCCCGTGTTGGGAGCGATGGAGACGAACGGCGAGGAAGGAGGAATCACGCCCGGCGCCGCCGGAATCGGGTACGACGGATTGAAATTCGGCCAGTGGACCACCGGATTCCCGTAAATGTTACCGGGTCCATAGGGGTCTCCAAATTTCAAAGGCTCCGGCGGAGGCGCCATAGGCCGCCGCAGGAATAGTATAGAAATCCCCCGCGCTGCTGTTCAGTCCCGCCTGGTCCGAAATCCGCCGCATAGGAGATGGCGCCTCCTCCTCGGAACACGGTTCTTGGGCGTGATCTGGTAGGCCACTCCAAGGTGCGGTCCAAGGGCGTAGGGGTAAGCGTTGGCGTAGTTGCAGTTGCAGGTAGCCTGATAAATTACCGTTCCAGGCCTTCCGCCGATGAGGGGATTGGGCTGGTTGAAAGCGGCATTCTGCATGCGGCCATACTGTTCCTTCCACAGGATCGCGTAATCCCAGCGCAGTCCGAAGTCGAAGGTCAGTTTACGCGTTACCTTCCAGCTGTCCTGGATGTAGATCGCATAGGAGTGAGTGCCAAGCCGCACATCCGCGGGCGCGGCGGTCGATACGCTGCTGGTGGCGCCCAGCAGGAAACTGGCATACCCGAATCCGCTGCCTGCGGAATTCGCGAACGGCTGACCATTTTGCCAGGGATCGCTGGTCTGCTGCGCGGAGAATCCGAACTGTCCATCGGCGCGGCTCTCGTTCAGACTCTGAATGCCCTCAAACAGCGCCGTCGCTCCCATCTTGAAAGTGTGATTTCCCTTGACCCAGGTCACGCTGGCGTTGAACGTTGGCTTGTAGTCGTTGGCCTCCGGTGTAAGGGTGAATGCGACACCCGTATTGGCGACCTGCGGGAACGGTCCGCCGCCGCTGAACCCGCCACCCAGTCCGCTGAAGATGCCGGCAATGTAGGGGAAGTAGTTCGAGACCGTAAAGGGAATTCCGCCCCCGTTCTGTTGGTTGAACAGCGTTTTCTGGTCAAACGCAGGCGCCGTCTGAGGATTGGAAGTGTGCAGGTAGCCGGCGCCGAGATGCAACAGCAAAGTAGGCGTGATGGTGTAGTCGAAATTTATGCGGATCGTCTGCGCCAGTGCGTTCTGAGGCTGCAGTGCGGTATACGGTTGAGGGAACCCGTTGGTCTGCGGCGACATGGTCTTGGTTGCCGAATAGTATCCCGAGATCTTCATCTTTTGGCTCAGGTTCTGATCGATCTTGAACGAAGGGATGGTCGTATGCCGGTAATTGGAGTAACCCGGAGCCAGGTAGTTAGTGAGGCCGGTCTGGTTGGGAAGCGGCATCATCTTCTGAATGGCGAGCGCCACCGGATCCATCATGCTCGGGGGAATCGTGTTGTTGGCGAAAGGAGTCCTTACCTGGGAGCCTCCCACCGTCATCTGACTTGTGAGGGTTGAAGATCTCATTCACGCAAACCATCTGGCCGGCCGGATCGGGGCCATTGCACGGGATACCAGGCTGCAGGGCGCCGCTGAAGTTTCCGCTTCGATAAGCCGCCGAAGGCACGATCGCGACCGAGTTGCTCGTAAAAGCGCTTTGCCGGAACTGCTCGAAATTGAAGAAAAAGAAAGTCTTGTCGTGACCGTTATAGATCTTGGGAATGACGATCGGTCCGCCTATCGTAAAACCGTAGTCGTTCTGCCGGATGGGATTCCGGATATGCTCGTTCGGCTTGGAGGGATTGGTGGTAAAGGGCGACCCGGCATTTAGCACTTCGTTCACGAAATAGTCATACACGCTGCCGTGAAGCTGGTTGGTGCCCGATTTAATGGTGTAGTTAAAATAGCCGCCGCCCGCCGCGCCATATTCGGCGGCGAAATTGCTGGTTTGAATGGCGACTTCCTGAATGGCTTCCACTCCCGATTGATTGATCTGGTTCTGCTGCTTGAAGAATCCGTTGGTGGCGTCCTGTCCTTCGACGTTGATGGATTGCGAATTCGAAGGCATACCGTTAATCCGCATGATGGAATCCGTCGTGATACGTGCGCCAGGCAGCAGGGCGACGGCCGAAAGCGGATTTCTGATGTTGCCAAGGGTGTTTGCAGTCCCAATACCGGCGGCTCCGACGGTGAGTGTAAGAATCGGAAGGTCGTTCAAGGTGTCCGTGGCGATGTTGTGGCTTACCTCTCCTCCTTCCGTCTTGAGCAGGGGCACGGCATCGGTGATCGTGATGCTTTCATTAGTCGCGCCGACCTCCAGGTTCGCATCCACGCGTACCGTCGCCGCGACCTCTACAACCAGGTTAGTGCGGACGAATTTCTTGAAGCCGGCTACCGTAACGGTTAGTTCGTAAGTGCCCACTGGCAGTTGAGCGATGGTGTAATTGCCTGTCGCTGAAGTGGCGGCAGGGTAGACCGAACCGGTCGCGGTATTCCGCGCCTCCACCGCCGCGTCGGGAATGATGGCGCCGGCCGGATCCAAAACGGTGCCCGTGACGGTTCCGCGATCGGACTGGGCAATCGCGGTTACAGCAGTCAGGAAAGTCAACGCAAAAAAGAGCCCTGCGCGCATAGATACACTTCTCCCCGGTTGAAATTTGGTGGGGAAATGTCTTCGAAAGGAATTTACGAGTTTGTTACGACCGCGGCGATCTTCCTGCCGGTCGCAGCTTTCCTCGCGTCTTGGCTGTTCAATCTCAATCTTCTGTTCGACTATTTCCCCAAAACTAGCCGAATAAAATCCACCCCAGGTGGGATTGCCAAGAAAGGTATACCCAATGCATACTGGTGTCAAGCCTCATCGAAGAATTATTTTTTTGTCGCGCTAAGCCTCGCGGCCGGCCCTTCAGGATTGGCTTGGGTTTAACCTGGATCAGACACAGGCGGGGCAGTGCGGCAGCGAGTCGCAAATAGCTGCCCGCCGATTCTCCGCGCGGTTTTGGTGACCGAGGCCCTCTTTTTAGCAGCATGCTGACGTGCGCGAGCCGGCAAGTCCTTCCAAATGAACACACTCTGTTCTGAGCCGCGACCGGAAGGGAGCGACTACAGCCCTTTTCCCGTACCCTGTTAGAGCTGACTTGCACTTGATACCAGATCAGGTAGCCCGCCATTGTGGTTTCAACGGCTTCGGGCGTTTGGTGCGACAGGTTAGCATGTTATAGCTTGTAGCGGTTGTTGTCCAAGCCAGACTGATCGGGGTCAGCCTGACTATAAGTCTGGTCAGAGGAACGTCTTATGAGCGCTGAACCGTCACTGAAACCAGATCCCATGGACGTCTTTCAGAGCCTCTGGTACCGGCTTGCCTTGCTGTTCTTCGCCACGAGTCTGACTCTGTTCTGGTTCGCCCTCGGGCCGAGCAATCCGTGGTATGCGGTGATGGTGACCTGGGGAACATGCAGCCTCGAGCCCGCGGTAGCCGCCCCCGTTATGCGGCGTGTGTCTCGCCAATGGTTCCGCGTGCCTGCCGGCGAGCGCGTACTCCATCGCATCGTCGGCGTCGGAATGTTCGGTTGGCTGCTTGATGTCTCCGGATGGAATCATTTGATCGAACCTATGCGGGGGTTCTCGGGCAAAAAGGCCGGCTTACTATCTTTGGAACAGCATGCCCGAGCCGGCGCCATCGGCCACGGAATCTGTTTTGCCATCCACGTGCTCTTAGCCGTCCTGGCACTCTTCAGCAGGCGCCCTCTCAGCACGCAACCATGGAGGGCGGCACTATGGATGCTGGTGCCCGGTGTTGTCGTTCATCTCTACCCGGTGCTGCTGCAGCGTTCCATCATGCTTCGAATCCAGCCGCTGCTGGATAAGACCGGCTCCTGAAATTGTGACGCTGGGCCTGCGCGATGACTAGGCCCTCGTCCCATTTCACGCTGAACCAACACAAATATGGTTTCAAACGGAACCACTACTGAGCTTGCCGGGACTAAAAATTATGACAAAGCCGACTAAAAATTATGACAAAGCCGTTTGGCAGGCTCATACTGCAATCCTTGTTTCCTGCAGCGCGTGAATCCTGAATTCATCGCTCGCCTACACTCCGAACTGCCGGAAGTGATGATCGGCGTGCAGGTTACCCCAGCGAATCCATTCCCACCTGGTAAGTTCACCGAAGGTCGGATGACGACGGGACTGAAAAGTATTGGGCTGCAACGCAAACCGTTCGATGGCCATCGC
Organism: Terriglobia bacterium; assembly: GCA_963718155.1. Lineage (GTDB taxonomy): Bacteria > Acidobacteriota > Terriglobia > Bryobacterales > Bryobacteraceae > BOG-234. The sequence goes on from CAVQYP010000022.1 coordinate 306,912, forward strand.
CAGCGCCGCTCTATCATGCGAAAATTCGACGGGCCGCGTACCTCCACCCGGTTGATCCATTTCCGGTCGCGTTGGTACCCCCTTTGGCCAGCGTACCGGCGCGAAGAGTGCAACCCATTTGATCAGCGTTCGACTGAAAACATTAATGTCCTCGCTTGCCGTCTTATCGCCCATTGCGAGGCCGAACGAATCATTCAGATGGCACACCATTTGATGGGCGTTCATCCTGCCCCAAAGTCCGCGAGTTTCCGGACCAATGCGCTCCAGTCGACCGAGTAGATCCTTGAGAACCGAGGAATCGAGTGTCTGCAAAATAAACCTCCCTGATCATCCCAATCGCAGGGAATTTGCGATCTCGGCATGAGCCTTGCGGCCGAGGCGCGCCACTAATGGCGGCACGGCCTCGATGTCGCCGGTTGAGGTTCGGAAGTTGACGATGCAGAACCGTAAGACGGACTTTCCTTCGATCAGAGCATTGGAGCAGAACGCCTCCCCGCTCGTCTCAAAGTACGTCAGCAGAAGTTGATTCAGATCATTCAGGTACGCCTCTGTCTGTCCGGAACCCACACTCGCGCGCAGTTCTAACGGAACGTAGCGCAGGGTGGTGATGCTCAGGTTATGCGAGGCAGCCTCCAGTTCCGGGTGTTCTGCAGCCAGTTCATAGAGGCGCCGGGCCAGTGCGATGTCTTCCCCGATCATCTGACGGTAAGCTGCCGCACCTGCCTGCTGAAGAGCAAGCCAGATTTTGAGTGCGCGAAACCCGCGTGAGTTCTGCGGCCCGAGATCATAGTAATTCGTGGCCGCGACGTCAAAGCTGTAGTACGGCGGGTGATAAGAAAACGCATTGCGCAACGCGACAGGATCGCGGACGAGCGCGCATCCGGCTTCGATCGGGGCATACAGCCATTTGTGAGGATCCACCGCCACCCAGTCCGCCGCAGCAGACCCATGAGATCGGCAGGCGCTTCCCTGATCCCGGCGGCGAACGCCCCGTATGCGCCATCAAATCCGTCCCGATCCCTGATACGCGGACTGCCGCGCCGGGTATCACAGGAGAAGCCCAATTCAATGCCGTAACCTACGCTGATAATGCGTTTGTTGCTGTTGCTGATTCAGCCACGATTTGGTATTCCTCTGACGGTAAAAAGTGGGCCATCGCCACTGGTTTACGCGGTAGCGCGAATTTCGCTGATGTGGTCTATGGAGGCGGAAAGTTTGTAGCGGTCGCAGATTATGGCACCATATGGAATTCTTCTGATGGAAAAAACTGGTCCATTTCAAATACAATTCCGCCCGATGGTCCAGATATTGTATTTGATAAAGTTTGTTACGGGAGCGGATCATTTGTGGTCGCCGGCGATATGAGCGGAGCGGTAGCGCGCCAGCCACACCGATTTATTACTCGCAGGATGGCGTCACATGGGGCCAGGCTAAAGGTATAAAATGTGATGACGATTACAGTGATTTTCCTCCTTTCAATGACGTAAATTATGTGAATGGTTATTTCGTCGCTGTGAATAAGTCATCCGAACTAGTATTTCCTATGTATTCATCCACGGATGGTGTCAATTGGGATGAAAATAATCCATCCTCGAAGCCAGGCGGCAACGGGGGCAATGGCAACGGTGGAGACAATGGTGACGAATAAGCCTGGTCGTGCGATAGGGTTACGCACGCCGGTAAGCACCAGCAGCGCTTGTGGTGATCTCAGACGGAGGAGATAACTGGAGCCGTCATTCGGTTCGCGAGGTCAGGACCGCATTGCTCGAATCGGATCTGCAACTTTACGCAAGCGGAAGAGCGTCGGTCGGCGAGATGGTCCTCCGCACGCTCCCATCTATCCCAGCCATCCCAGAAAGACAATCCATCCGGCCAACGTCACGATTCCGGCAGCGTAGCTGAAAATCAGGCTGGAACTGGCCGTAAGTGGCGAGGAATTGAATCCTTTGCCGAACACCAGACCAAAGAAGCCGCAGGGAATCGCCGCGATCAGGACGGCATATCGCGTCTCGACCGCTGAGAGTCCGATGAGCCACGCCAGGCCGAGGCAAAGCGCCGGTTGCATCAGGTTCTTAGCCATCATCGCGGCAACGACGCGCCCGTCGAGCCGGAATGGTTGCGCAGAGACGATCAGACCGGTCAGAAACAGTGCCGCTCCCGCGGTCGCGTTTCCCATGACGGTCAAGCTTCGGTTGACATAGTCCGGCAGGTGCAGTTTAATCAGAGCCGCCACAACCCCCAGGAGGGGGGCCCAGACCACCGGGCGCTTCACTGCCTTCCATAGCGAGCCGCGAACCGCGGCCGCCTGCGATTTCGCGTGGCCCGTCGGCGTGCCATGCTCGAGAATGGCCAGTGTTACAGGTGAAATGGTGACCGCGCCAATCGCGATGCCCATGGCAGTCGCGGCTGCCGCGGTCGGCCCGTAAACGGCATCGAGCAGTGGAATACCAACAGCGGTGACGTTCGGGAACGCAAGGGTTAGCGCGAGAACGGCGTTGTCAGCCGTACTCGAGCCGAATATCCGCCGGTCAGCAAGCAGAGTGGCAAAAAACAGAATCAGATAGACCAGCCCGAGGACCGCAACCAGTCTGCTCTCACTTTGCAGCATTCGTGGATCAGTATGCGCGATCGCAAGAAACAGCGAACAGGGCAGCGCAAAGTTCATGACGAACCGGACGAGGCTGTGGACGTCGCGATTGTCCACGAATCCGCGGCGACCGGCGAAGTACCCCAGTAGTAGTCCAAAGAAGACGGGGATCAGGGCGAACGCAAGGATGGAAATCACAGGTGTGAATGATTGCCAAGTTTATCCCACGAAGGCCAGGCTCTTTAAAGACGGCGGCTGAAGACGACGTTTCCCGCTGCGTCGCAACCACTGACGGAACGCTGACTTCGGCGCGAGAGCCTCGAGCCCTGCGGCTCTCGACAGCCACAAATCCCCCGTGCCGGATTCCCCTGAGAAGTTGGCGAATGCTCACGAGACGCGGTCTGGCGTTAAGTCAACATACCAACCGTTCCGCCGTTTGATCGACGAGATCCAGGGCGTCCGAGAACAATCACAAGAGGTTGAAAACGCCATCGCGGAATCCAGCCGCGTCCTGATTTGAGGTCGCGGCCAGCAACGGTGCGCCAGCCCATGCCTCGAACCGCGAGTTCATCAGTGAGCCACTCGTCGCTCAAACATGCGATTGGCGCTTGCGGTCTGAATCTTCACCAAAAAGCCGCAGTATACTGTGTCACGGGAACGCAGACTTCCTTGCCAGGAAACACGGGAGTCCTCACAGTCTTTATCGCATCGCCATCCGCTGTGGGTGATGAACGGCGGCAGGCGTTCGAGGTTGCGGCGGACGTGAACGCGATGTTATCAATGGAGCGGCGAACAGAAGTTTTATCAGCGGAACTTTATCAGGCGGGTGGGGAGGGTTGCGACGACACTTGCCACTTTTTTCGCGCATCCTCGACGTCTGCAGCGCGGATAGTCGCGGTCATTCGGTCAACATACAATGAACCGAATGAAATCAGCCGTTGCGCTGCGGGCGCTGACTATGGTGGCCGCTTTGCTGCTTCTACTGCACACGCTTACCAACGGGCAGTACGGGTTTCATCGCGACGAACTGGCGACGCTCGATGATGCGCGCCATCTCGCGTGGGGGTATGTTGCTTATCCTCCGCTGACTCCGTTTGTGGGGCGAATCGGTCTCGATATTTTCGGCGTGACACCTGCCGGTATTCGCTTCTTCACCGCGCTGGCTCAGGCGGCGGTGGTGGTTCTGGGTGGATTGATTGCGCGCGAGTTGGGTGGCGGCGCGATGGCCCAGGTGATGGCGGCACTGGCCGTGGCGGCGTCGCCCGTCTCCCTGATCGAGGGACATCTGTTGCAATACGTCTCGTTCGATCTTTTGTGGCAGGTGCTCGCGGTCTACTTCGTGATTCGGCTGCTCGAATCCCACAACGGGCGGTGGTGGAGCGGGGTCGGAGCGGCGATTGGTCTTGGGCTGATGACCCGATACACGATGGTTTGGTTTGTCGCCGGTCTGACAGCGGGTTTTCTTGTTACGCCCGCTCGAAGGCTTTTGAAGAACCGCTGGTTGATTGTGGGCATCGCGGTGGCGCTGGCGATTTGTCTGCCCAACCTCCTCTGGCAGGCGAGCCACGGATTCATGACATACGACTTTTTGCGAACCATTCACGCCCGCGATATCCGGATCGGCAGGGCCGCGGGATTTCTCTCCAGGCAGTTCCTGATTCCCGCGGCTCCGCTCACCATTCCGCTCTGGGTCGCGGGCCTGTATTTTTACTTCTGGAGGCCGGAAGGCAAGCGTTACCGCGTTCTGGGCTGGACATTCGCGGCTACACTGCTGGTTTTTGCTCTCAGCCGTGCCCGCGAATACTACACGGCGCCGCTCTATCCCATGCTGCTGGCGGCAGGCGCAGTGCTGACGGACCGGTGGCCACGCTGGGCGCGGGGCCTTGTCTGGAGCGGCGTCGTAATTTCGCTCGGTCTCGGGATTGCATTTCTTCTACCCGTCGCACCTGTGGGCTCGCCCTGGTTCGCAGCTTCATTAAAGGTGAACGGAGATCTTCGCGAGGAGATCGGGTGGCGTGACCTCGTCGATCGGGTCGCCGATATCCGCGATCGGCTCCCATCGGATGAACGAGCCGATGCGGGCATCCTCACGGGCAATTACGGGGAAGCGGGCGCGATCGATCTTTATGGGCCAGCGCGAGGTCTGCCGCAGGCGCTCAGCCGCGCGAACTCGTTCTGGCTCCGTGGTTATGGTGACAAGCCGCCGGCAACTCTGATCGTTGTCGGGCTCTGGCCTGATTTCGTGAACGCGCATTTCGCGAAGTGCGATTCGGCCGGCATGATCTCCAATCGGTTCGGAGTAGTCAACGAAGAGACGGAGTACGACAAATATCTATGGGTCTGCCGCGGCCTCCGCGAACCATGGCCTGAGTTCTGGCGCAAGATCAAGGCATGGGAATGAGAATTGCTCTTGTCACATTGTGGCCGCGGCAGAGATAAGGATCGGAACATCGGGGTGGCATTACAAGCACTGGGTGGGAACGGTGTATCCGCCGCGATGGCCCGCTTCGAAGATGCTCGCGTGGTATCAGGAGCGCTTCGACACGGTCGAGATTAACAACAGTTTTTACCGGCTCCCTTCCGAATCGGCTGTCGAACAATGGCGCGCGTCGGCTCCCCCGGATTTTCGTTTCTCGGTGAAAGGCAGCCGGTTTCTCACCCATATGAAGAAGCTGAAGGACCCCGGCCCCGGCCTGGAGAAATTCTTTTCCCGAATCGACCTTTTGAGATCGAAGCTGGGAGCGATTCTTTTTCAGCTGCCGCCGAATTTCGAATCAAACCCCGGGCGGCTCAATGAATTTCTCGACGCTCTTCCGCCGTCGCACCGCTATGCGTTCGAGTTCAGGCATGAGAGTTGGCACAATGCGGAGGTTCTTGATCTTCTGCGCGCCCATAATGCCGCATGGTGCGCGTTTCATCTCGCGGGCGTTGAGTCACCGGTTGAAATTACGGCGGACATAGCCTATGTCCGGCTGCACGGGCCCGGCGGCAAGTATCAGGGTAGTTATAGCGACGACGCGCTCAAGGGATGGGCGGACAGAATCAAAGCGTGGCGCAAGGATCTCGATACCATCTATGTTTATTTCGACAATGACGACTCGGGGTATGCGGCGAAGAACGCGCTGCGATTGCGCGAGATGGTCACGGGTTAGTTCCGGTCTGGCGTCAGACCGTTCGAATCGTATATGATGACGGACCGGTAACACTCTTATGATTCGTATCGGGAGTTTCGCGTTCGCGCTTCTGGCGATTGTCTGGATTGTCTCAGGCCAGCCGCCCCAACAACCCCAACCCACCGGTCCTCTGCCGAAGATTCTGCAGAATTACCAGGCTGTCACCGCGGCGCGCCTGAAGAATCCGGAAGCCGGGAACTGGCTGATGATACGCGGCACTTATGACGGATGGGGCTACAGTCCGCTCGACCAGATCACGACGCAGAACGTAAAGCGTCTCCGGCCTGTTTGGGGATTCTCCACTGGGGAGCCGAAGGTCCATGAGGCCGCACCGCTCGTGAATAACGGCGTGATGTTCATCTCGACGCCGAACGACCAGGTGATTGCAATCGACGTCACAACGGGCGACCTGCTTTGGCGTTATAAGAGGACGCGGCCGGCGGGAGCGATCGTGCCGCACGACACCAGCCGCGGCGTGGCGCTCTATGGCGACAAAGTCTATTATGCGGCCAACGAGGCAGTCCTTGTGGCGCTGGATGCGAAGACGGGGAAGGAAGTATGGACCACTCCCGTCGCCGACAACACGGCTGCCTATTACATCACTCTTGCGCCGCTGATCGCCGACGGCAAGGTAATGGTGGGCGCGTCGGGCGGGGAGTTCGGAGTGCGCGGATTTGTCGCGGCGTACGATCCGGATTCGGGTAAGCAGATCTGGAGAACGTTTATGATCCCAGCCCCGGGCGAGCCAGGCAGCGAGACCTGGCCGAAGGGCGATCAATGGAAGACCGGAGGAGCTCCGGTTTGGGTCACCGGCAATTACGACGCCGCGACCAACATCGCCTATTGGGGAACGGGAAATGGCGGTCCCTGGATGGGTGACAAACGCCCTGGCGACGATCTTTACACCGCTTCAACCGTCGCTCTGGATGTGGCCACGGGCGCGATCAAGGGCCACTTTCAGTACACTCCGAACGAGTCGTGGGACTGGGATGAAGTCTCGCCGCCGATTCTGGTCGACTACCAGCGGAACGGACGTACCGTCAAGGGGCTGATCGATGTCGCGCGCGATGGTTATCTCTGGTTTCTGGACCGTGCGGGGCCTGGCGGCAAGATCAAATTCGTCGAGGGCAAGCCTTATGTTTATCAGAACGTGTTTCTGAGCCTCGATCCCGAAACCGGCCGGCCGACTATCGACATGGCGCGCAAACCTGCTACCAATAAGGAAGCGAACTTCTGTCCCGATCTGCATGGCGGCAAGAACTGGCCGCCTATCGCCTTCAGCCCGAAGACGCGGATGATCTACATTCCGGCGAACAACAACCTGTGCGGATCGAGCGAGGGTGTGGATGCCACCTATATGCCGGGTAAGGGTTACACCGGTGTGAAGGGTGGCGCACCCGGGGCAGCTCCGAGCGCCGACCACTTCGGCGAGGTGCAGGCCTGGAACGTGGACACGGGAAGCTTACGTGGACCCATAAGTACAACAAGAGTCCGAATTGGGGGTCGATGCTCGCTACCGCGGGCGGTCTGGTGTTCACCGGCGGCACGAACGATCGCAAGATCCACGCTTTCGACGCAACGACAGGGGCGCTGCTTTGGGAGTTTCCTGACGAACTCCGGAATCCTCGCTCCGCCAACGACATTCCTGATCGATGGCAAGCAGTATCTTGCCGTTCATGCCGGCTGGGGCGGTGATGTGCGAGGCACCCAGGCACCCTGAACCGGCTGTTCCCGGGAGAGTATCCGGAGGTTCCGGAAGGCGGCGCGGTTTGGGTCTTTAGTCTGGAGTAGCTAACGTAAAGCCCCGCGACGCGGCCAAAAGCCCGCCCAAGCCAGACGGGGGGCTGGCGCGGACGTTGGCGTCCGCCCCACCACGGATGGCTTAGTTCAGTTTGCTTTGAAGGGCGTCGCGTTTGACCGGCTTGCCATAGACTTCGATCGCGCCGATATCGGTCCAGCCGCCGGGGCCGTGACCGCTGCCTGCCATGAGGTCGGTAAAGCCGATCTCATCCACTTTGCTGAGGTCGGGGTGATCGATCCACTTGCCGTCCGGTGCTTCGATTACCTTCTTGATATCGATCTTGCGCCAGCGAACGTCTGCGAAGGAGATTTCGGCCGTGTGCCAGTCCGAACTGATGCCCAGGGCGTGATCGCCGGCGAGCCATGTGCCGTCCGCCAGCTTGATGATCGGCCGCACCATGTGGAAGCCAGCCTCTTTATATTCGAAACGAACTTTTGCCGTACCACTCAGATCGACGAAGTTAGCCTTGTCTCGTAAGGCAAATGCACAGCTTTGAGCGCATTGTCCGGTCCAGACGTGCGCGGGCTCTATGAGCGGCGGGTTGTGTTTGACGATCCAGATGCCGTGGTCAGGCTTTTGGCCGCCCGGCGCGTCGCCGTATAGCTTGAGCTCCAGATTGGGGCTGTCGACGGAATCCTGGGCGGCAGGGTGTTCCACATCGGAGGGCGCTTTCCAGACTTCTTTGAAGAAAACCGGCGGCGGGCCGGCGGGCTGCTGGGCGAACGCGTTGCATGCGATCCAGAGCGGAATCGCGGAATTCATCGTTATTAAAGCGAGATGGCGTTTTGTCATGGAGAGCCTCCCTGGTCAGGCGGCTGAAATTATATCAGGGGAAATGCCGGCGCACACAAGCCGCGGCTGGCGCGGACCGCTGGATACAATCAATCGAATGTCTATGGTCATTGTTGGTTCCGTCGCATACGACGGCGTCGAGACGCCGCACGGAAAAGTTGATCGCATGCTGGGTGGCGCATGCACCTACATCTCGCTCTCCGCGAGCTTTTTCACGAAGCCGAAGATCGTTGCCGTGGTTGGCGACGACTTCGCTCAGGAAGATATCGAACTACTCGAATCGCGCGGCATCGATCTCGCCGGTCTGGAGCGCGTGCCCGGCAAAACGTTTTTCTGGGCAGGCGTCTACTCGCAGGACATGAACGATCGCGAGACGCTGGCGACCGATCTGAACGTCTTCGCGGCTTTCGATCCGAAACTTCCGGAGTCCTATAAAAAAGCCCCGTATCTGCTGCTGGGCAACATTCAGCCGGGCCTGCAGCGTTCGGTGAGATCGCAGATGGACGGAGCCCTGAAGCTGGTGGGCGGCGACACCATGAATTACTGGATCGCCGATTTCCGCGACGAATTGCTGAAGACCATCGCCGAATGGGACTTTCTGCTGATCAACGATTCCGAGGCGCGAATGTTGTCCGGCGAGAACAATCTGCGTAAGGCCGCGGCGAAGATCATGGCCATGGGGCCTCGCATTCTTGTGATCAAACGCGGCGAATATGGTGCGATTCTCTGGCACGGGGATAAGCATTTCATGGTGCCCGGCTATCTGCTGGATGACGTTTTCGATCCCACGGGCGCAGGCGATTGTTTCGCGGGCGGGTTCATGGGCTATCTCGCCGGAGCGGGCGTCGATCTGAAGGCGGAGGACGTCAACGCGAATGAGCTTCGGCGCGCCGTGATCTATGGCTCCGTCATGGGCAGCTTCTGCTGCGAGCGCTTCGGCGTGGATCGCTTCCGCACGCTGACTCGCGAAGAAATCGATGGCCGGTTCGAAGAATTCAAGAGCTTCACTTCGTTCTAGAAGGCTGAGGGAGGCGGACCGCTCCAGTGAAGACGCGGCTTTTACGAGGGCCGGCGCCCAGGATCGCCGGCGCTACCGGCTGTGACGTAAAGCTGCGCGCCGACGCAGGCGAAAATGACCGGCGACGAGCTCGCCGGTGCTACCAGTGCCGTAAAGCTACGCGCCGGGCGGAAGCCCGGCGGCAGGGCCGAAGCCCTGACCCCACAGCCCGATACGCTCGGCGCGATCGATTTCTTATGCTGGCTTGTGGATCGCAGGACCATGGTCGCTCCCTCCCGGTCGCGGCTCGGAAATTGGTCGCGGCTCGGAAATTGGTCGCGGCTCGGAAGTGTTTGCGTTGAAACCGAAGCGTCCGCGAGCGGTGTCGACAATCCTTTGTTTCCTGGCCGCCGCGGCGGTGATGGGCGGGTCAGTCGCTTTCTCCTACCGCACCGGCGCAACACTCTATTACGGCGACGCCGAAGCCCACCTCGATATCGCGAGGCGCATCGTGGATTCGCGCACGCCAGGTTGGTCTCAGGTGGGCACAACATGGCTGCCGCTTCCGCATCTGCTGATGATTCCGCTGGTGCGGAACGATTGGTTATGGAAAACGGGCCTCGCGGGCGCTATCACTTCGGGCGCCTGCATGACAATTGCGGCAACGTTCCTGTTCGGGGGAATCCATCGATTATTCGCGAGCGCCGGTGCCGCAATTGCAGGCGCCGCTGTGTTTCTGCTGAATCCGAACACGCTATATCTCGGATCCATTCCGATGACGGAGTCCGTCTTCTTCGCCGCGCTCTGCGGACTCCTCTACTTCACCGTGCGGTTCCGTGAAATGCAGGGATGGGGCGCTCTGCTGGGCGTATCCGTGGTGGCGCTGGCCGGCACGTTGACGCGATACGAAGCCTGGTTTCTTCTGCCGTTCATCGCGATATACATCTGGGCCAATGGCGGCGGGAAACGGTGGGGCGCCGCGATCGTTTTCTGCATGCTCGCGGGAGCGGGGCCGGCGCTGTGGCTGGCCCACAACCGCTGGTATTTCGGCGATCCTTTGTACTTTTATCGCGGTCCGTATTCCGCGTTGGCAATTCAGGGAAATACGGCGTATCCGGGCCGTGGCGACTGGCGCGCGGCCGCCCAGTATTTCTTCGCTGCCGGACAACTGGTCGCGGGATGGCCTTCGCTGGTCATCGGAGGCGCCGGAATCGTTGCCACTCTGACAAACCGGGTGATCTGGCCGTTATTCCTGCTCGCCTTGCCGCCTGTATTTTACGTATGGGCGATTCATTCGTCGGGTGTTCCCCTGTACGTTCCAACGTTGTGGCCGAACACCTGGTACAACACTCGCTATGCGCTGGCCTTCCTTCCCCTGATCGCGATCGGCGCGGGCGCGCTCGCCCGATTCGGCAAACCCGCTGCCATGGCCGTCGTGATTCTTGCACTGTCGCCGTTCCTCATACATTTCAGAACGCCCCCGGTTACGTGGGTCGAATCGGACGTAAACTCGCGGGCGCGCCGCCAGTGGACTGCGGAGGCGGCGGATTACCTGCGCGCCTCGGCCGGCCCGCACGAGACATTCATTACCAGCTTCGGTGAAATGACGGGAATTTACCGGACGCTCGGCATCCCCCTTCGCGATACTCTGACAGGTGACAACGGCGTGGTTTGGGACGGAACAGTGGCGCGTCCCGACCTGCTTCTGAATACGGATTGGGCCGTCGTCAAGGGCGGGGACGAGGTCCAGACGCTCATCGACAAAGCCCGGCTGCATGGTCCGCGCTACGAACTGCGACAGCGGATTACGGTGGAGGGCGCGCCCGTAATCGAGATTTACCACCTGAAACCATGAAAATTCCATACACAAAACTGCACGGCGCAAAGAACGATTTCCTCGTGACGATGGTTGAAGATGTGCCGATCCTGGATCTGCAGGAGGCCGCTATCGCGATCTGTGAGCGCTACACGGGCGTGGGAGGCGACGGGTGGATTCTTCTCGACCGCACCGGCGGAGACGATCCCTCGGGAAAGACGTTTGACGCTGCCATCCGCCTCTTCAACTCCGATGGCAGCGAGCCGGAGATCTCCGGCAACGGCACGCGCTGCGCGGCGGCGCTGCTGGCCCATGGCCAGCCCGAAAAACGCGACTTCCACATCTGGACCGGCGCCGGCGTGAAGCACGTGCGCCTGATTTCGCGCAACGAGCGGAAGTTCGAGTTCGAGATGAACATGGGAAACCCGCGGGTGGTCGAACTGAAAGCGCAGGTGCGGGGCCGCGACGCTGTGATTATCGATGCCGGCAATCCCCAATGCGCTTTCCCGGTGGACGATTTCGATTTCGACTGGCGCTCCGTGGGGGCGGCGGTCGAGTGGGATCCGCGCTTTCCCGCCCGCACGAATGTTTCGTTCGTCCGGCAAATCGATTTTCATACCGTCGAAGTCCGTTTCTGGGAACGGGGCGCGGGAGAGACGAACAGTTCAGGCACCGGGTCCACGGGAGCCGCTGTTGCCGCCGTCGCAAGAGGGTTCGCGGGTAATCCGGTGACGGTCCTGACGCCGGCGGGCCCCCTCAGGCTGAGGTTCGAATCGGACGCATGGCTGACCGGGCCGGCGGAATATATTGCAGATGGTTCTTTTTACTATGAGAAAATAGGCGCCGATAGCCAACCGGTTTAAAGACGTGAAATCAAGGGAAAATACCTGCAATGACCGGCGTTGAAACTTCCGCCCTGTCCGTAACGGCGGCAATTCTCGCCGATAAAATCCAGTCCCGAACCGCTCGAGTGGGGGTCGTCGGCCTGGGATACGTTGGCCTTCCTCTGGCCGTTGAATTTGGCGAGGCCGGCTTCGACGTTACGGGCATCGATTTGAGCGAAGGCAAAGCGGCGCGGGTCAATGCGGGCGATTCTTATATCAGCGACGTTCCTTCGTCGGCACTCGAACCGCTGGCCCGGAGCGGGAGACTGCGGGCAACGACCGATTTTTCAGTAATCCGCGATCTTGACACGATAAACATCTGCGTCCCGACGCCGCTGCGCAAAACCAAAGACCCGGATATGAGCTATATCATCGCCGCCTGCGAGGAAATTGCGCAGTATTTCCATCCCGGGCTGCTGGTGATTCTGGAATCGACCACCTATCCGGGAACGACCGACGAACTGGTGCTGCCGATGCTGGAAAAATCGGGTCTGAAGGTCGGACAGGATTTCTTCCTGTGCTTTTCGCCGGAGCGCGTCGACCCGGGCAACGCGAAGTTTCAAACGAAGAACATTCCCAAGGTGGTGGGCGGCGTCGACGCCTGCCTGCACGGAGACTCGGACGTCTGTTTTACGCGCAGGCGCTCGAAACCGTGGTGCCGGTGAGCTCGACCCAGGTCGCCGAGATGGTGAAGCTGCTGGAAAATACGTTTCGCATGATCAACATCGGCCTGGTGAACGAAATGGCGGTGATGTGCGACCGCATGGGACATCAATGTGTGGGAAGTGATCGACGCGGCGGCGACCAAGCCGTTCGGCTTCATGCCGTTTTATCCGGGTCCGGGGCTGGGCGGCCACTGCATTCCGATCGATCCGTTTTATCTTTCGTGGAAGACCAAGCAGGCCGGCATCGAGGCGCGCTTCATCGAACTGGCGGGCTACATCAACGGGCAGATGCCGCATTTCGTCGTGGATAAGATGCAAAATGCGCTGAACGAAGTGCGGCAAACCGGTGAAGGGATCGAAGATTCACATCTACGGGCGTGGCTTACAAACGCGATATCGACGACGTGCGGGAATCGCCCGCGCTCGACATCATCCATCTGCTTCAGAAGCGCGGCGCGGCGATTTCATTTTCGGATCCTCATGTTCCAGAAATCCGGCTCGAAGACGCAACTCTGCTCGCGCAGGATTCCGCGGGATTGAAAACCGCCGATTGCGTTGTGATTGTGACCGACCATGCGGCGTTTGACTACAAAGCACTGGTGGATCAGGCGGCGTTGATCGTGGATACGCGGAACGCGCTGAAGGATTTCGAGTCGGCGAATATAGTCCGGCTGTGATCTCGGCCCCAGGGAGGCCAACTTGCGGCGAAGGTTTGCTCTACTCCGCCTGGCACTCGTCAGCCTTGCTTTATTTTGACTTTGGCCGCGGGTACTTCCCGAAGATCTCCGAAGCCGCCTTATTCACTCTCGACTCGAGCTGGCTCGGCTTCTCGAAACTCCCGGTCGACGCCGCTCCCCAGACCGACTTCTTTGTTTTCGGATCGATCAAACCGACGACCAGTGTTCCGGAGTTGTTGTAGCGCCCGAGTGTAGCCGGCGTCCCTCCGAAGTACCAATCGTCATATGACCCATAAACGTAGGCTTCGACCTGCGGCGACGTCTCGCGAAATGCCCATGCGGAAATCTGGATGTCGGCGTTCTCCGGAACTTCCTTCAGCCCGAGTTTGGCGAGTTCCTTGTTTACGGCCGCCTTTATCACTGGCGCGACGACGTCGTCATTCTCCTCCAGGCCCGTCTTCTTGAGGACGCGCGGAGGCAGCCAGTTATACGTTCGATACTGGCTCAAATCGCTCTTGGCCTCTACAATGACTTTCGCCTTCGGCGTGGCAGCTGTTGCCACCAGAATCGTGGCAAAGAGGCCCATCTTAAGTTCTTTTGTCATTTTTCCTTTGTCGAGAGGGCGCTGACCTGTCGCGACGTCTAAGATGCCGATGAGAAGCTCGCGATTCAAAAGTGCGAGGCGGTTTGATGGCCCGCCAGTCCCTTTGCCCTTTCAGGCGGGCCAAATTTCCGTAATGCATCGTACTGTCCCAGGCGGAACTTTAGCTTGGCCAACCGGGTTCATCTCGCCAGAATGCTTTCGCTTACGGCAAAGCCGCCATTTGACTTTGACGATCACGAGCGGGATCATTCATGAAGAGGCTTCACATGTCAATTCAGAGTCGAATCTCGTCCGCTGTGGTCGTGATCGCGACGGCGGCATCAATTTGTTCCGCTCAAAGCGTCACTTCGGCCCATTCCGGAACGCTTCACTACTTCGAAGGCGATGTATCGATTGACGGTACGCCAGTCCAGTCGCAGGTGGGCAGGTTCTCGGAAGTCAAGGAAAAGAGCGTCTTGAGCACGACTCGGGGCCGCGCCGAGGTACTGCTAACGCCTGGCGTCTTCCTCCGTATTGGCGAGAATAGCTCCATTCGGATGCTGGACAACCGCCTCGTAAGCACACGAGTGGACGTCCTCTCGGGTAGCGCGATCATCGAATCGGACGACCCCCAGATGGACGTAAAAGATTCGACGGTGGTTCTTCTCTATAAGGATTACGAGATCCGCATGGGGAAGCATGGCCTCGTCGAGATCAATGCCGATCCGGGTCAGGTGAAAGTTTTCAAGGGAGAAGCGCTCGTGAATACCACTGGTTCTGCCTTGAACCGGGTCACCGTGAAAGAGGGTCGGCTACTTCCTTTTTCCGCCGCTCTTCTGACTGAAAAGTTTGACGACCGGGGCGGCGACGATCTTTTCTTGTGGGCTCGCGACCGATCGCAGAATCTTTCGGCGGCGAATATGGCATCCGCCCGCTCGCTCAGCAACAGCTTTTCGTCGGGTTCCGGTTCTGCATATCCCTCGGGCGGGAGTTGGAACGGCGGCTGGTACTTCAATCCGTACTTCTCGATGTTCACGTACGTCCCCGTAAATGGCACGCTGTGGAGCCCGTTCGGATACGGCTTTTACAGCCCCTATTCGATCTACGATTATTACGCCCCGACAGCCTACTGGTATGGTGGCGGCGGAGCCGCTACCGGCAGTGCCGGCGGACGGCCAATCGATGGAATTAACAGCGCGAGGACGAGCAGGGCGGCACCCTTGGGACAACTGTTGAGCGGCAATAACGGGCGAGTGAATGCGACCGGTTCACCTCTGCGCACGGGAAGACAAATCGGCGTTGAAGCTCCCGCGGGTCCTTCCTATACGCCCGGTGCGGCAGCCGGAGCGAGTGCGGGTGGCGGATCTGCAGCTGCGATCAGCGCGCCGCGTTCGAGCGGGGGCGGAGGTGGCGGCGGTGCGCCTGCCGCGGCAGCAGCGCACGGTGGCGGCGGCGGACGCCGCTGACCGGCGTGATATCCTGAATTTTCGCTCATCCGGAGCGATTCTCCTCTGGAGAGATGGCCGAGTGGTTGAAGGCGCACGCTTGGAAAGCGTGTATAGGGGAAACTCTATCCAGGGTTCGAATCCCTGTCTCTCCGCCATCTTTTCAATAACTTACAGAATTTGACCGTTCCAAGCGTGAATAGCTTGCAAGGGGTATGCTTAAGCCCTCGTGAAATCGTGCGATAAATTCGGTTTGACCGTCCGGGAACTTCAACGTGCAGACCGGCACACTGAAAGTCCCCCTACAATTCGCGATGAAGCGTATGTTTGCGACCTTCTTACGGGTTGTATGCACGGGGATATGAAGAGTGAGCGGACAGAAGCACAGGCGAATGGGGCTTCATCAAAACGTCAGGCCCTTCGTTGTTCCTCCCCCGAACGGCTTGGCTAAGTAACGCTGAGAATCGGAGACAAAGCCAAAATCGGCTACATTGACTCACAAGCGCATTCGTCGCCGGACCATCCAGTTGAGCCGGAGATGCATTCCCACCCTAGGCCTGAAGTGGTCACGATTCAACAGGTACAGCGTGCAGAGATACTCAAAGTGACATCCGGCATGGGACTCCTTCGAACAAATCGGGGGATTTAACCAAGCAGGGTTCGGTCGGAACGGCGTCGTCTTGCAACTTCAGCTTTAACGGTCAGGTAATCGCGGACGGCGTGCTTGCGTAGAAGAGTTAGATCTCCCGGTGACACGGTCCGTAACGCCGCGGCAACCGCGCTGTCGAGCGCCGCCAGGCATTCCTGCTCCGTAATGCATCGCGCGGTGAACTGCTCGATGATCTTCTCTGCTTTGGTCCCATAACCCTTCATGCGCCCTTAATCAGTGATTCGACTTGCGATGCGGAACACGCCGCCGATTGCGGCATATCTCCCAAAGCTAAACAGACGACGGATCGACCGTTCACCGTTGCCAACTTCTTCACGAGAAATGCCTGGGAATAACCGATAGCGCAACTGTGGTGATTCAGGTGTAAGGATACCGGCGAATCCGAGCACCCACCGCGAGGCGTGAACTCCGCTGCTGATAAATCACGGGCGCCAGAGGCCGGTGTAACATGGTGCACCAAACTGTGATGAAACGTAAGCTTGATTTCGTGTGTCCGGCCGACGCGCAGCTATAATTCTGTTTAGTTCGCTTGGGTTAATATTGAGTACTTCGACCAACCGGGCGGTCCCCGACCTGATTTCGTCTTTCGTCGAGTCTGGTGCGATGGGATCCGAGCTTTTGCATGCCGCGCTGGACGTACTGCCGAACCCGTTACTCGTCTTTGATACAAACCGCCGCCTGATTTTCGCCAACGCTGAAGCTGTTCGTTATGTGACCGAGCGGGGCCTGCCGCTGGATGCCGAGCCGGGGGGGCTGTGCGCCGCGATCAGAGTTTTCGATGCCACATCACGCGACCCTCTGCCGCTGGGACGCCTGCCCCTGGCGCGCGCTCTGCGGGGCGAAACAGTCAGCAACACGGAATATGTCGTGCGGCCGGTGCGCCACGCGGCATCGAACTGGATCGAATGCGGTGCGCGGCCCGTCCGCGACTCGGAGGGAAGCATTCGCGGCGCCGTTCTGACATTCAACGACATCACCGCGCGCAAGAAGCACGAACTATCTGATCAGTCCGCTGCGCAGCTTCACGACTTCATCTATCACGGAAATCTGGCGGGAATCCTTCACACCACCGTAGACGGGCGAATTCTGGATTGCAACGATGCGATCGTGCGCATGTTCGGCTATGCGTCAAAAGAGGAATTGAAGGCGGTTCGCGCGCCGCAACTCTACTACGATCCCGCGGACCGCGAGCGTCTGCTTCGTCTGGTCCGGCTTTCGCATCAGGTGCGAGAGTTCGAAATGTCCTTTCGCCGCCGGGACAACACGCGCCGGTGGGCGTTGATGAGCACGCGTTTGTTCGACCCGAAGCCCGGCGAGGTGGGAGGGAATCTGATTTCCACCGTAATCGACATAACGGACCGCAAACTCTCGGAAGAGGCGGTGCGGAACAGCCAGCAGAGATTCGCGGCATTCATGCGTTATCTCCCCGGGATTGCCTTCATCAAGGATTTAAGCGGGAAGTATGTCTATTACAACGAAGCCGCGTGGGCGCAATTTCAGAAGCGCCCCGAGGACATTGTCGGAAAGGCCGATGACGATCTCTGGGCCGCCGAAGACGCGGAGCGTTACCGGGCGAACGACGCCGCAGTGATTGAAGGCGGCCGCCCGCTCGAATTTGTCGAGCCGATGGTCCAGGCCGACGGCACTCACTCATGGCTGATTTACAAGTTTCCCATCATGGAGGACGCTGCCGTTGCGCTGGTGGGCGGGATCGGCGTCGACATCACGGAGCGGCGAAGCCTCGAAGATCAGCTGACACAGGCGCGCAAGATGGAAGCGCTCGGCCGGCTCGCCGGCGGCGTGGCCCATGATTTCAACAATCTGCTGACGGTGATTTCGGGTTACGCGCAACTGGCGCTTGAAGGGCTCGGCTCCGCATCCACGTCACGCATGTCGACTTATCTGCAGGAGATCCTGAACTCTTCGCGGCGCGCTTCGGGATTGACCGGGCAGCTGCTCGCCTTCAGCCGCCGCCAGGCAGTGCAGCCGAAGGTACTCGATCTCTGCGTGCTGCTGCGGAACATCGAACGCCTGCTGCAGCGCATGATCGGCGAACACGTCGATCTCAGCGTACGCTGCGCCGGGGACCCCTGCCTGATACACGCCGACGCACATCAGATGGAACAGGTGCTGATGAACCTCGCGGTTAATGCGCGCGATGCGATGCCGCTCGGCGGAACTCTCGAAATTCAATGCGAGCGGCTCCCGGAACCGATGGAACGGCCAGGGAAGCAGCCGCTGGGCATCGTGCTGGAGGTTTGCGATACGGGAGTAGGCATGGACGCCGCGGTGAAGGCGCAGATGTTCGAACCGTTTTTCACATCGAAGGATAAGGGGAAGGGAACGGGCCTGGGACTCTCCACCGTTTACGGGATCGTCTCGCAGGCGGGCGGCGAGATTGACGTGCAGAGCGAACCGGGGCACGGCAGCAGGTTTCGGATTTATTTTCCGGAAGCGGCGGCCGACGCGCAACAGACGCGATCGTCGACGAACGACAGCACGCCCCTCGGACTCGAGACGGTGTTGCTGGTCGAGGACGAGCCGAGCGTGCGCGCTCTCGCCGAAACCGTTCTGAAGAAGCTCGGCTACAACGTTCTGGTGGCGGAGTCCGGACCGTCCGCGCTCGAAATCTGGAAAGAGCGGCGGGGCTCGATTCACATTCTCCTCACGGACGTGATCATGCCGCACATGAGCGGGGGCGAACTGGCGCACAAGCTGCGCGAGATGAACCCTCAGCTCAAGATCCTGTTCATGTCGGGCTATACGGACGACATGATTGCGAGTCACGGCGTGCTGGTGGGCGAAACGCAATTGATCCAGAAGCCCTTCACGGCGGAGGCTCTGGGCCGCAAACTCCGTGATGTGCTCGATTCGTGATTTGCTTGCGCCAGAGTCCGGCTTAGGCCCGGATGCCATGGCGAAGTGACGCGTAGAATAGGGCAAATGGCCCTTCGACCGCTGCTCTCCGAGCAACAGATTCAGGCGCGTGTTCTGGAGATGGGGGCGCAGATCGATGCCGACTATCCGAGCGGAACCCTTTTTCTGATCTGTATTCTGAAGGGCGCGTGCTACTTTCTGGCGGATCTTTCGCGCGCGATACGGCGGGACACGTTCATAGACTTTATGGGTATTTCGAGTTATGGCCGCGGCAAGACGAGTTCCGGTGAAGTCAAGATCACCAAAGATCTGGATATTTCGCTCGAAGGCGCCGACGTACTTATTGTCGAAGACATTATCGACAGCGGCCTGACCCTCAGTTATCTGACCAGCCTGCTGCAGCAGCGCAGACCCAAAAGCGTGCGCATCGCGACGCTGCTCGATAAGCCGGAGCGGCGCATTCGGCCGGTGGATGTGGCCTACGTGGGGTTCAGCATTCCGGATGAGTTCGTAGTGGGATACGGACTCGATTACGCGGAGAAGTACAGGAATCTGCGCGAGATCTGTATTTTGCAGCCGGAATAGTTCAGGACGGGCGGATTTTCGCCCTCAGCCTGTCCTGGATACGGTCACGCAGAGCCTTTATCAAAAGGCGGAAGGGATACTGGCTGAGCTTCGAGACATCCTGATTCTTTATTTGCAGCTCGGCGTTCCTTGCTTCCAATTCAACGCGTAACTGCTGCGCCGATGCCGCGCCACCCTTATCCGCCTCGATCTCGTCGAGGAGGTTTCGCACCCACACCGTGCGTTCTTCCAGTTCGCTCTCAAGGCGCCGCGCCCATACAGTCCTCTCGGCAAGCTCCCTCTGAACATCCTGAAGATCCTCCTGAGTTCGTAAAGCCCAGGCGGTTCGTTCTTCCAGCTCTTTCTGGAGATTCAAGGCCCAGATGGTTCGAGTGGTTAGTTCCTGATCCAGCCGGGCCCCCCACGACAGAAGCTCCTGCTCCCGGGCCTCGCTCCGCCCGAGGCGCAGGCATACGGCTTTGAGGTCCTCTCGGGGATCATGCGGCCAGGAAAACCAGTCATAAGCCGGCGCCTGGTCAGCGGGAGCATGGGTTGTCTCATCGCGGGTGCGAAGGCAGAAATGCGGAGACAGGTTGCCGGGAAAAGCTGTTTCGACGGACGCATCGTTTCCGACGACGGCCAGCATGTGGGTTGGCGTGAGGAGGCCCGCCGCGAGGCCGGCGTCATCGTGCGCCTGAACCCGATCGATGAAGGCGCGATCCCATTCCGCTTCAGGGTCGAAATGATGACCGAAGGAACGGTCGGTAAAAGGGTCAATGACATTTCCGAACGGTACGAAAAGCCGGAAATGGAAGTATTGCAGGAGCAAAGGCAAAATATCCTGGGAGCGGACGCCCTCGAATCCCTCCGTCGAGCAATCCCAATCCTGAAAGAGTTCCTCGTAACGGTCGAATCGCAGGTTGAAACGGTAAGACGGCGGCAGCCGGCGCCAGAACGCATGGACGGCTTCGAGCGCTTCCGGCCAGCGCTGGTGGCCGTTGCGTCCGATCATGTCGGAAATAATAAAGCAGCCGCCGGGTGCGAGCGATTTCTTCACCTGCTCGAAAAGGTCCTCGAGCTTGAGAATGTGGTGCAGCGACTGATTGGCAATTACTGCATCGTATGTATGCGCCGGCACCCAGCTATTGCAGTCCGATTCGCTGAATTCAAGATTCTCTGAAACGCCTGTGCGCTCGGCGGCGACACGCCCTCGTTCCAGCATGGAAGGATTGAGGTCCAGGCAATCGATGGTGAAGGAATTGTGTCCGCGGGCGCGGAGCTGACGCGCGAGATCGACTTCCAGATCGCAGTTGCCCGAGCCGACGCTGGCGAATCGCATGCGTCCGCTTTTTTGCTCACAGATTTCCGCAAGGTATTTCACAAACATTGCATCCGGGCTGTCAAACCCGAACGGCAGTAACTTCGGCCTTAGATGTTTTTGGCTCCAATAATGGAAGATCTTCGGCAGGTCGTGTACATCGAGGTTATTTTCAAAGATGCGCCGCTCCTTCGAAAGAGTTTCCTCGTAAGTGGCGGGCGCTGTGGGTGTAGTTGGAGTTGCGTATGCGGGCACGCTTCCGCGAGGATACCGTGCCCGGCGCACGCCGTCAAGTCTGCTTCAGATCAGCTTCTGTTTTCAATCAGCTGTGTTTTAGATGAACGACGAGGGTTGCGAGGGTGTTGGCGGCGGTGTTCGCCTGTCCCTGAGATACATCCTGGAGATAAAAAGTCGTCCCTTCGCCCACCCATGGACCGGTCATCATGGAGCCGCTGTTCACGTTATCCGTGAGCAGCGTGCCGTTGGGAGCGCCCACTCGAACCTGGATAATTCTGGACATGGGAGCATTCCAGCTGATGGTTGTCTGTCCCAGGAACGCGCTGCCTGTTACGGGTATGGGATTCGGATTGGCGATGAGCGAAGCCGAATCCGACACAGCGGGCGTGGCGGAGGAAGTATTGATCGTGCCGTTCACGCCGTTGGGAAAGAAGCCCCCGGACGTGGCGTTGGCGGCGCCCCCAAACGCGACATAAAGAACCTGTCCGGGTGTTCGGATCTCGGTAAGGGCGTTGGTATCGGTGGAGAAATACGCGGAGCCGGAGGGCGGGGGGACATGATCGGCACCGTCGAGGGCGGTGGTGGGCACACCGAGACGCGCGACAGCGGCACGGATATTTCCAGAATGCTCCGCTTCCACTGCGAGAATGCGGGCGGCATAGCCAAGAATGGCGCTGTTTTGAATCAGTGGAGCGGCGCCTCCGTAGGCAGTCACTCCGATGTCCTCGAATGCCCGCGCAAGGGTGAGGAACTCGGCCTGGTTGCCAAACCCCACGCCAAGGGCGTTCAGGTTGATCGCCGGTTCGGCGATTGCAGTGCCCCCATAACCCGCAATGGCGGTCTGCAGCAACTTAACGTGGGTTTGCTCGTCGGCCGCCAACTCGAGCGCCGTCGCGGCGACATAACTGTCGGTAAGAGTCACCTTCGCACCGCCGGTTACCATTCCCTGAGTGCCGGATCCCGTTACAGTAAACCCCAACTGAGCGAGCGTTTTGCCCGTGGTGACCACCGTGTAGAATTCCGCCTCGAGATACTCCAGATTCAAGGCGAAATTCAGGATGTCAAAGTCAGTGATGGAACTTTGCGCCATACCTCTGTTAGTGGCAAGCGCTCCTGCCGCCGCACCCGCGATTCCCAGCTTTTTGACGAAACTGCGCCTGTTCGGCGATTGTGACACTAAATTCTCAAATACATTCTTCTTACCGGCCATTTATTTACGCACTTATCCTTTCCCTGACTCTCCGCTATTTGCGCGGTTGTTCCAGATGCATTATGCGGGCGCTTGGCTCAAGCATCTGTTGACGAGGGTACGGGATAAAGCGGCGGACGGATTTATTGGTTTGTAGCTTCGGGTACATTATGGGGGCTGCGGGGGACTTGGGTAAAGACCTTATCGAAAGTTGACCTGTCCCAAACTCTAAAACAACGTTTGCTGGTCTGATGCGGGGGTACCCTTCTTCTTTCTCGTTCGCAGCGGGCTTCCCACGACTCCCAGTATTTGTATGTTCTTCAGAGCCGACCGGGGCACAAACACGCGCTGGTTGTTGGAATCGGGTTCGGGGGGAGTAACGGTGAATCCGGCTACCTCCCAGGCCAGCAGGTTGTTGGGCAGGATACCGTCCATAACTTCGCTATCCCGAAACATCATCCGCACCCAGAGGCCTTCGAGTTTCGGGCGAGTCAGGAAAACGCGCCGGGCTTCGGGCTCGGCTTCGAAGTCCTTCACGAAGCAGACACTTTTCACCTCGTCATAGGGGAGCAGCAGGAGCGACCCCTCGGGCGTCAGGAGTTCGATATTTGCGGGTTGTAAATAACTGAAGGGATTAACAAAACCGTTGAGGCTCGCCCGGTCGAATCGGCGGACCACAACCATTTTCGCGGTAGAACTCGCCACGGTTCAATCCCGCCGTGAGGACCGGCGCGTTTCGGCCGGATCTGACGATTTACCCGGAATTGATCCAAACATTTTTGCGAGTATTGTATCATTGCACGAAAGGGTGAGCGATCCGATGGCGGTCACGGAACGTGCGGCGGAGTCGAAGATCTCGCGGGCAATACGGGAGTTTCTCGCCTTTTGCCGCATGGAAAAGGGCTTGTCCCGGAACTCGCTCGAGGCTTACACCCACGATTTGCACGATTTCCGAGCCTACACGGATCCGCTGACCGGCGGCGATTTCCCCGACGCCACGGTCCTGAAGGATTGGGTGAACCACCTCTATGGGCAAGACCTGAGCAGCCGCTCGATCGCACGGCATTTGAGCGCGATCCGAGGTTTCTTTCACTTCCTCGTGGGCGAGGGGAAGGTCAGTGTCGATCCCACCGAGGATCTTTCCAGTCCGAAGCAGTGGAGCACCCTCCCGAAGTTCCTGAACCGGGAGCAGATCGAAAAGCTGATCGCCGCTCCGGATTGCGGCAAACCCAGCGGGCTGCGGGACCGCGCGATGCTGGAACTTTTGTACGCAACGGGCATCCGTGTAACTGAATTGATACAATTGCGCATCTCGAATCTGGACACAGGCCTCGGGCTCATCCGGGTTACCGGCAAGGGCAACAAGCAGCGAATCGTACCGGTTCACGCCACCGCGTTGCGCGCGGTAGCCGATTACGCGTCGATGGGGCGCCCGCAATTGATCGGGGAACGAGTCTCGCCCTACCTTTTTGTGACCGCGCGCGGCGGCCCGATGACGCGACAGGCATTCTGGTCGTCCGTCAAAGTGAACGGGAAGAAGGCCGGTATTTTTCATAACCTCTCGCCACATGTGCTGCGGCATACATTCGCGACTCATCTTCTCGATGGTGGGGCCGACCTGCGCAGCGTGCAAACCATGCTCGGCCATGCCGATCTTTCGACAACGGAAATCTATACGCACGTGGTGCGCTCGCGTCTGCGGGATACGCTGGACCGGCATCATCCGAGAGCCTGAGAGATGAGCGACTACCTGTTCGTCCTCGAAAATCATCTGGATCCCGCTCAGAACAGGGTTGTCTCGGAGATTCAGAGGATTGCCACTCAAGCCGGTATGAACGTGTGGCTGACAGGCGGAGCGATGCGCGACACGCTGCGAGGCTCCCGAATCGTGGACCTGGATTTCACCGTGGAGCGTGACGCTGTAAAGGCAGGTGAGTCGCTGGCTGCGGCGCTCGGCGGAACGATCATAGAGCACGACAGCCTCAAGCGCCGGGTGGAACTGGAGCTTCCCGGAGGTGTGCGTGCTTCCGTGTCTAACGCTCGCACCGAAAAATATTCAAAGCCCGGCGGAAAACCCCAGATTTCGGCAGCCACCATTCACGAGGACCTGCTCCGGCGCGATTTCACCATCAACGCGATGGCCTTGTCGCTGAACCGCGGCTCGCGCGGACTCCTCGTGGACCCGACGAACGGACAGGCGGATCTCGAAAACCGCGAGTTGCGGGCTACCAATCCCTATGTCTTTTTCGACGATCCCTCGCGTATCTTTCGCCTGATCCGCTTTCAGCATGTTCTCGGTTTTTCAATCGCTCCCCGCGCGCAGATGCAGCTTGAAAATGCGCTGATGGAGGGGTATCAGAATCAGGCTCCGGTGTCGGGTCTGGCGGAGGAGATTCGGGCTCTTTCGAAGAGCGAGAATGCCGTCGCTGGTCTGGAGGCGTTCGATCGGTACGGACTGCTGAAATTGATCTCGCCCGCTTTGATGGGACCGGCGCTCAATACCGCCGGTCTGGGCCGTCTCGAACGACTTGCGCACACGGTCCTGCCGGCCGAGATGACCGGTGGATGGCTTGCGTTCCTGACTGTACTGACGGAGAAGCTTACCGCAAAAGACAGGGCCGCGCTGCTGCGGTGTCTCAATCTGCCGCCCGGCGAAGCGGAACAACTGGCAAAGCTCGAAGCTCAGGCGAAAAAGCTCGAGGCAGCGGTGAAATCGCCTCGCATTACCAGGCCGTCACACGTGTACGAGGCTCTGCATCGGGCGAGCGCCGATGAAGTGCTCATGGTGCTGTATGAATCCGGGCAGCGCATCGTGCAGGATCGGATCCGCGCTTACTTCTCGAAATATTTGCCGCTATCGCAGGAAATTACGGAAGAGCAGGTGGCCGCGACCGGAGTAAAGCCCGGTACGCCGAAGTTTGAAAAAGCCCTTCAAACCATGATTGGGGCGCACCTGAATGCTCGCCCGAAAAAGATCCCGGAACCGGAAGCCGAGGTTGCGGCTGCAGCGCCTCCCGGCGCGCCTATGGTGGTGCCCCGCGGCGCGCGGAAGTAAGCGGCCGCACGCGCGATTACAAGCCGGACTTGCGATACACTGGGCCGCGTGGAGGCTTCCTTGAAATACCTTGTCGCATCGCTTGCGTTCGCGGCTTCATCGGCGTTTGCCCAGCAGACAGTCCCTGAAATCCCGTTCGAGTCGGTTCCGAACCTCCTGAAACTTCCGTCCGATTTGTATCTGGGCGAAGTATCGGGCGTGGCGGTGAATTCGAAGGGACATATTTTCGTGTTTTCGCGGGGAAACACGACCGGACCTGCTTATGCCGCTGCCGCGGCGCAAATACTGGAGTTTGGGGCGGATGGAAAGTACATCCGGGAGATCGGCAAGAATCTCTATGCCTGGTCGTTCGCGCACGCGATCCGCGTGGACAAGGACGATAACCTTTGGGCGGTCGACAAAGGCTCGGACATGATGATCCGGTTCAATCCGGAGGGGCGCGTGACGATGGTTTTCGGGCGCAAGAAGGAAGCCTCCGATGAAGGCACAGAGCCCTGGAAACATCCCCGGCCTCCGCTTCCGGCGGTCGACGGGCAGTTCCGCCAGCCGACCGACGTCACATGGGATACCCAGGGAAACATTTTCTTCAGCGACGGCTATATCAACTCGCGGGTGGCCAAGTATGACAAAAACGGCCGCTGGGTAAAGTCGTGGGGGACGCCGGGCTCGGGCCAGGGGCAGTTTAATACGCCGCACAGCATTGCTGCCGATGCGAAGGGGAACATCTACGTCGCGGATCGCGGGAATCGGCGAATTCAGGTCTTCGATCCCGATGGCAATTTTGAGCGCGAGATAAAAATTGACGCGCCTGTTCCGGCGGACGCCCAGGTCTGGATGGGCGCCAAACCTGTGCAAGGGGAGGGTCAGCCCGGCACGATGCAGAGCGGCGCCCCCTGGGCGGTCTGCATCACGCCAGGACCGGGAACGCAGTATTTATATGCTTCGGACGCTTTTCCGGGGAGAGTTTACAAGTTGTCGCTCGATGGCAAGATTCTGGGCATGCTCGGGAGCAGCGGGCGGCAGATGAAGGAGTTCGGCTGGATTCACGAGATCGCGTGCCCGTCGGAGAATACGATCTTCGTGGCGGAGCTTTTGAACTGGCGGGTGCAGAAGCTGCTACTGCATCCCGACAAAGCGCAGGTGCAAACGTCGGCAGCTAAACGTTAGTCAGGGCGGCTCCGGCTCGGCAAGTGCTTCGAAAGGAACACATTCCGTTCCGAGCCGCGACTGGCAGGGAGCGACAAGCCCATGGCGCCGCCCGGCGCGGAGCTTTACTTGAGTGCCGGTAGCAGGCCATCTTTGTCGCCCGCCCTCGTAAAAACAGCGTCTTCAGCAGAGCGGTAAGCAGTCCTTGTCAGCAGTCTGCGAGCTTCACAGAAGCGTTACTTTGCCCGTGGCGATCTCATACATGCCCGCCACTACTTTGACTTTGCTGTCCTTCACCATCGGTGCGATAACGGTCGACGATTCGCGAAGCAGCCGTGCCTGAAGCATGGCGTTCGCCCTGGTAGCCGCTGCCAAATCCTGCCCTCCCTGGTTGATCGCCGCCTGAATGTGCGGAAAGAGTGAGCTGATCTGGCCCGGTACCTCTTTGCCCTGGAGCGCTGCTTTGACCGCACCGCATCCGCTGTGGCCAAGCACGAGGATCACTTTGGTGCCGAGTACGGCGGCGCCATACTCGAGGGTGGCAATAATCTCGGGCGTGACCATGTTCCCGGCAACCCGGATCACGAAAATGTGACCAATGGTCTGATCAAACGCAACCTCGATGGGCACTCGCGAATCCGCACACGATAGAACCGCGGCAAAGGGCTCCTGTTTTTCCGCGTTGTGTTCTCGCAGGATCTGAAGGTCGTGTTCGAAACTGGTCATCTTCGAGGAAACGAATCGCGCATTTCCATCCATCAACTGCTTAAGCGCCGCATCCGGACTAAGCTGGCTTTGTGCCTGCAGACGGGTCTGCGTCAGCATGAAATTCGCCACGGCCGCCGTGGCAACGCAGGATGCAGCTCTCTCAAAAACCCGGCGGCGCGAGTAAGTTCGTGAGGTTGATATGTCAGGCGATTTCATTTTCTGGTCCTCGTGTGCAAGGAGCTCATGGCTCAAACAGCTACTAATGCAGAACGGAAGATGCTCAACAGAAGCTGTTCGATTCAGATAATTCCTGGCCTTACTTGGGCGACCATGAAGCTTGCGAGGCTGAGACGGTGCCTCGCGTCCGCATGCGCTTTGTGGGGGCTCTTTTTCGCGGTTTCGCCCATCTCGGGCCAACTGCCCCCTTCGGGAACTTTGTCGGAAGCCGATTTGCCGCCCTTTCGCGCTGAGATCGCCAGAATCGAAAAACTGCTGCCTTCCGCTCCGGACAAAGTTACAGTCACATATCAGATGGCCCGCACGTGGGCATCAGCAAAACAGTGGCCGGAAACTATGGAATGGCTTCGAAAAGCAATCGATTTCAAGGCCGGCCTCGATCCTTCCCGCGATTCAGTCTTTGCCGACCTGCGTGACACGCGGGAATTCGGAGACATTCTCGCCGCTGTGCGCGAGGGGACACCGGCAGTTTCGACCAGCCGTGCCGCGTTCGTGGTCAACGAAGGTGATCTTGTTCCCGAGAGCGTTGCGTATGACGCGAGCAGCGAGAGCTTCTACTTCGGGAGTATGAAAAAGGGGAAGGTAGTCAGGTGTTCCAGGTCGGGTAACTGTACGCAGTTCGCGAGTGGCCTTGGCGCCGTCCTCGGGCTCAAAGTACGAAACGACGGGCTTTGGCTCCTGAACAACTCGGACGACGATTCGGCGTTGATTCATTACGACCTTGTATCCGCGCGCGTGATTCGCAGCTATCACGTCCACGGTAAGGGGCACACCTTCAATGACCTTGCCTTCGCGCCGGGCGGTGAAATCTATCTCACCGATACGCCTGCCGCAGCGATCTGGTACCTCGCAAACAGCGCGTCGGATCTCGGGAGACTTCCCGGGCGATTCGAGTCAGCGAATGGAATCACGCTCTCATCGGATGGCACATGGCTGTACGTTTCGACCTTTCCCGACGGCATCACTGTAGTGAATCTTAAAACGCGTGTGGCCATGCCGATGGTCCATCCTGAGGAGTTGTGCCTCGCAACGATTGATGGTCTTTATTTCCATGATGGCGCGTTGATCGCGATACAGAACGGCTTTATGGCGCCACGAGTCGTCCGTTTGGTGTTGACTCACGACCTGCGGGCGATTGAACGATTTCAGATTCTTGAACGCCGCAATCCCTTGTTCGAAGGGATCACGACAGGCGTTGTCGTCAGGGGTGAATTCTTCTATATGGCGAACATTCAGGATGACAAGGCGAAGGGGTTCAATCCAATCACCATTCTGAAACTACGACTATAATCCGTTCTCAACCATCTGCAGCAGCCGTTCGGACAATTTCTGCACTTCCTTTGCCGGCGTTCCGCTTAACGGGCCTTCAAGAATGAGAAACGCCAGACCGTGTACCGCCGACCAGGCAACATACTCCGAGCCCGGCCGCCTCTCGGGAGGGAGAACGCCCGCCGCCACCATTTTGTCCAGGGCCGATGAAAGAAGCTCAAATGGATTCAGGCCGCTCTCGCCCTTTTTCGCATCATCGAAATCGCCCTCTACCACGTCTGGAACCGAAAACGCCGTCCGGAACAGTCCTGGCTCGGCAAGAGCAAATTTCAGATAACCTGTTCCCACCGCGCGGAGGGCCGCCCGGGCAGCGTCCGCAGGCCGTTTGCTTCGTGTCGCTCCCGCCAGTTCGGCCTCGATCGCGCGCGCGAGCGAAGACAGAGCGGCGGCCCTGACGGCTTGCAGAAGGTCTGCATGGCTCGAAAAATGCCGGTATGCAGCGTTGGGAGCGACTCCCGCCCGGCGCGTCGCCTCCCGCAGCACCACAGCCCCCGGGCCTCCTTCGCGCGCCAGTTCGGTACCCGCCTGCAGCAGCGCCCGCCGGAGATCTCCGTGCCGGAAAGTCGTTCGTTTTGTAATGTGATTTTTTCTCCCGACGCTCATGACACCCTTGTGGACAGTGTACAGTTTCTGTGATACGTTGTTGTGGACGGTGTACACATATGCAGAATACATTCGATAAAGATACAACGCCTTCCGACTTCGTCTGGTATGAACTTCATACTCCCGATGCGGCTTCGGCTGAAAATTTCTATAAGGGCGTCCTGGGCTGGGGCGCGCAGGACTCGGGCCAGAAGGACCGTAAATATACCTTGGTCACGGTAGGCAATCTTCCGGTCGGCGGCCTTCTCGAAAAGCAGGCAGCCAGCTTCTCCAACGGTGTAAAGCCTGGCTGGATGGGCTATATCGGAGTCGGTGACGTCGATGCCTCTGTAAATCGCCTGCAGCAGGCGGGCGGGATCGTCCATCGCGCAGTTGAGGTCATCCCTGGCATCGGCAGCTTCGCCGTAGTCGCCGATCCCCAGGGCGCGATCTTTACTCTCTTTCAACCGCCGGAAAAAGGCCAGCAACAACAGCGGCCCGCGCCGGGCACACCTGGTTCCGCCGCGTGGCACGACCTTGCCGCTATTGACTGGGAGAGCGACTTCGCTTTTTACTCGGGTATGTTCGGCTGGACCAAAGCCGATACGGTTCCGATGGGTCCTGGAAATGTCTATCAGATCTTTGCCACGCGTGGAGTGCCGATTGGAGGCATGATGACGCGGATGGACCCTTCACAGAGCCCCGGCTGGCTCTATTACTTCAATGTGGAGGACACTGCCGCGGCGGTGGCGCGAGCCACGCAGCATGGAGGAACGATCACCCACGGTCCGTCCGAGGTTCCGGGCGGTCAGCAAATCGCGCACTGTCTCGATACGCAGGGCGCCGCCTTCGGCGTGGTGGGGCCGGCGAAATGAGCACCATCAAGAACTTTCCCCGGATCACGCCCTTCCTCTGGTTCGACTCAAACGCGGAAGAAGCCGTTGATTTCTATATCGGCGTTTTCAGGAATTCGCGTCGCCTGGACAAACTGGTTAATCCTGGCGACGCGCCCGTCCCCAAAGGCAAGGTCCTGACGATTGCCTTTGAACTGGATGGACAAAAGTTCACGGCCCTGAACGGCGGCCCGACTTTCAAATTCAATGAGGCGATCTCGATGATGGTGCGGTGCGATTCGCAGGAAGAGGTCGATTTTTACTGGACGAATCTCTCCACGGGCGGCAGCGAAAGCCAGTGCGGATGGCTGAAAGATAAGTTCGGGCTGTCCTGGCAAATCGTACCTGCAAGGTTACCCGAACTGGTCAGACATCCAAAAGCGATGCAGGCAATGATGAAGATGCGAAAGCTCGATATCGCGGAACTGGAGCGCGCGGCGCGGGAATAGCGTCCGCCGGACTAATGAAAAATCTGTTCGATCCAGCAGCGGCGGACGAGATCAGGACAAGGCTCGCGACGCTGGGCCCACGCAATGAGCGGCAGTGGGGCAAGATGACCGCGGCCCAGGCGATAGCGCATTGCTCCGCGGGTCTCGAGATGGCATCGGGAAGCAGACTGCCGCCGCCCGTGTTTCCGGGGCGCATCGTCGGCCCGATTATCAAGCGACTGGTGTTCAGGGACGACGCGCCGATGCGGCGGAATTCACCGACCATGAAGGATCTGGTCATCGATGAGGAACGTGATCTCACGCAGGAACGGCAACGCCTCTGCGTATTAATCGACCGGTTTGCGGCCGCCGGTCCCAGGGGTTGCACCACGCATCCCCACAGCTTCTTCGGACGGTTGACACCGGAGGAGTGGGCGATATTGATGTACAAGCACCTGGATCATCACCTGCGGCAGTTCGGCGCGTAATGACGATTCTTTCAAGGCATGGCATCGAGCGCATGCATCGGACTTTGTCGGGATACATCGAACGCGGTCAATCAGGGGTGCTGGCACGGAAGGGAGCGCAAGCCGGCTTTGAGCAACAGGCTTTGAGCAACAGGTTACTCCATCCGGCAACTCTGATAAAATCGCCCGCAGCCTTCACAAGGAGTAATCCATGATCTGCCGTCCTCGTTTCGCTGCCGCGCTCGTACTTACCGCAGTCCTCGCGCAGGCCCAAACGCCCACGCCTGCGCCGAATGCCGATCCCTATGCCAACAATGCCGATGCGGGCAAGCTTTCATTCCCGCTCGCGGCGCCGGCGGGCAAAGATAGCGGGGCGATCACGAAGGCCCTCCCGGGCGGTGCAAATCAGGGCCTGCTCGATCCGGCCACATGGAAGTACGGTCCCGCCTTCGATCCGCCGGCCGACGCGAAGATCTGGAATCCGGTGAAGCTCAAGATGATGCGCGGCGAGAAGGTCACCGGCGGCACCGTGTTCAGCACCACAGACCCGCTAACCTACTGCGCGATGGCCAACGCCGGCTACGACTTCATCTGGACCGAGATGCAGCACGATTCGCGCGATTGGGAGGCCGTCGCGCGCATGTGGCGCACCTGTCCGCACGCCAAGGCCGTCCCGGGCGTGCGCGTGGCCTACACCGATGAGCGGGAGATCCAGCACGCGATGGATGCCGGCGCGCTGGTCATCGTGGTTCCCACGGTTGACACCGTCGAAGAAGGGAAGGCGGGACGTGACTGGACCTACTTCCCGCCGCTCGGCAAGCGCAGCAATGGCGGCGGCCAGGCTTTCGATGCCAATATGTGGGGTGGCGTCCCGGGCGGATATCGCAACACGATCAACCAGAACGTCGTGCTGATCGAGATGATCGAGACGATCGAGGGCGTGAAGAATGCGCGCGAAATCGCGGCGATTCCGGGCGTCGATGCGGTCTTCGCGGCCAGCGGCGATCTCGGCAATTTCTCGGGATACAAGCAGGGCACGCCGGACTACGAGCGGCTGATCAACGTCGTTCACGACGCGGCGCTGGCGGCCGGCAAGCGGCTGTGCGGTCCGTTCGCCTGGCGCGACCGGCCGGACTTCACCTGCTTCCAGAACGCCAGCGAGACGGCTGCCATCGCGCGGGGCGTCGCGGCCGAACTGGGCAATCTAAAGGACACGCAGGGTAAGCCCGAAGTCGGCCCTTACGCTCCAAAGAAGTAAGTGCGCCGTCGGCTCGAGATAGGCTGCCACCAATTGAGGTGCCGGAAATGCGAGCGGTCAAGCTCGCGAAAGCCTCTTGATGGATTCGGCAATGAATGGGCCTTTTTGCAGGTTATAAGCAGCCCGGTTTCCGGAAGCGGCGGCCGCCGCGCGCGCTTTTTCCTGCGCATACGACTCGCGCAAACCGGCATCGACCTGCAGTGCGTCCCGAAAGGCAATGCTGCAGCGCCACGAGGCGCCCTGGTACTCCACCACATGCACCAGGTGGGTACGCTCGGTCCGATCACGCCCGCGCCCGAATATGTAATGCTCTGGAACACCCGCTTCTTCGGCATAGTCATAACCCAGATCCTCCAGAGCAGGTTTGCATTTCTCCCATTCCGAAAGCGGTAAAACCCCGACCATGATGTCGAGTATCGGTTTGGCGCAAAGTCCCGGCACTGCCGTCGACCCGTAATGCTCAATGCCCTTTACAACCGGCCCGAGTGCCTTCGCAAGGCGGACCCTTTCTTCTTCAAAAGCAGCAGGCCAGAGCGGGTCATATGCAACCAGCAGGTTGAGACTGGCCTTCAGGCCGAGATTTGCCATTCTGAGCACGCCTCTGCCTCACAGGTTACTTCGTTTCTTTGCTGACGCGCGCGGCTCGGCAACTCCTTCCAGATGAAGACACTCTGTTCCGAGCCGCGACCGGAAGGGAGCGACGCTCTCGCTTGTGGCAAGGTAAAACCTTGAGGACGTCGCGTAAGTCCTTTGTTTTGGCGCGACCTCTCAGAAGCGACTACAGCCCTTTTACAGGAGCCTCTCAACTTAAACGGCGCGAACAGGCGCCTGGACGGCCATTTCACAGAGACACACTTGCAGGCGGCTGGCGGACTCAAACGGCCTCCCGTCGAGATCCCCAGCGCGACTCTTGAGGTGAAATCCCCCCGCCGCAAGCAGCAGCGGCAGCTCCTGCGGAAAAATGCTTCGCAAAGCCAAAGGGAAGCTCCAGGCATCCGGCTTCCCGTCAGCCGACACATACCAATACCCGCGGTTCACCTGCGCAGCAGAGTCGTAATCGTTTGTTGCCTCCACTGAAAGCGTACCGAAAGATTCTGTTTCAGCCTCGAAGAGTGAAAATCGCTGGTTTGGGGGACTTGCGAGTATTCGGACACTGGGGTTGAATATGTCAAACGCGAATATCCCCTCAGCCGCCAGGTGCCGCCTGACCATAGCCAGGGCAGCCAGGATGTCTTCCGTCGAATGGAGGTGCAGCAGCGAGTTGCGTGCGATGAAAATCAGCGCGAACCGGCGCCCCAGATCGAAATTGCGAATGTCGCCCAGGCAGTACTCGACAGAAACCTTCGCAGCGGCTGCGCGCTCCTTCGCCGCATTCAGCATCGGTGCGGACATGTCAACACCAACGATCGGCAATCCCGCACTGGCAAGTGGTACTGTCAACTGCCCTGTCCCGCATGCCAGTTCCAGAACATCGCCCGATGTCTGACGCAATGTCTGGCGGGACAGCTCCACATAATAAGGCAGGTGCGCACTGACCGGAAGTAGCGCGTCATAAAGTGCGGGATATTCGTAGAGATCAGAATTCAACATACCTGGCTGCTCCCCAGCAGTGCTCTTCATCAAATGGTAACCCTGTATTGAAAACCTGCCCTGGTCAGACTGCCGGCGCTGCCGGAATCCGGGCTTTCGTGTACCTTCTTCACCAGGCCATCCTCTTCAGGCCCAATTCCGACGAACGATTCGGCCGCTCCGCGCGTTAATTCACTTCAGAAGCGAATTTATCCGGGTACAGGTTTTTATCGCCAACCCAATATCGCCGTCGCGCGTATATAGATGATGGCTAAAGATGAAGTTGCCGGGGGTAAGATGTTATTGGCTGGCAAAACGTGCGCGTTGACGCTTGTTCTCACTGCCGGCGCCACCCTGGGCCTGATCGCCTGTTCGCACGGCGGTGTCAAAGCAGACGCGAAGTCCAGCCCGCCCGCGGTCGCTGTCAGGCTGGTATCCGCAGCAGTTGCCGATTCCCCGCTCGAAATCGCCGCAATCGGGAACGTCGAAGCAATCACGTCCGTTGACGTCAAAGCCCGCATCACGGCCCCGGTAACCCGGGTCTATTTCGCCGAGGGCCAGGAAGTAAAAAAGGACGAGCCGCTTTTCGATCTCGACGCGGAGACCTGGAACCGTCAAATCGCCGAGATCGAAGCCACCATCGCCAAAGACGTAGCGACGGAAAAACAGAGCGAAGCAAACATCGCCAAAGACCAGATCACGCTCAAAAATGCGCAGCTCGTGGCCAATCGGGCGAAACAGCTCAAAGGTGAAGGCATCCTTTCACAGGAACAAACCGACCAGGCGGTAACCACGGCGGAGGCCGCCAATGCGTCGCTCGATGCCGACCGCGCAACACTTGAGAGCGCGAAGGCCGCCGAAAAGGCCGACCGCGCACGTCTGGACCAGACCAGGCTGCTGGTCAGTTACACACATGTCCGCGCCCCCATCGCGGGTCGCGCCGGCGCCATTTCCGCGAAAGAAGGGACTCTGGCGAAGGAGAACGACACGACTCTCGTCACTCTTCTCCAGACCTCGCCGATCTACGTTTCGTTCTCGATCCCGGAAGACGTCCTTCCTGAAGTCCGCAAATATCAGGCGACCGGTTCTCTCCCCGTTACCGCTATCGCCCCGGATAACCGGGAGAGCACCGGCGCCCTGAGCTTTATCGACAACACCGTCGACACTTCCACCGGCACCATTCGCCTCAAGTCCACATTTGAGAACGCCGGGCGCGTGCTGTGGCCTGGCCAGTTCGTCAATGTCCGGGCACGTCTGAGCACGGAACGCAACCGAATCCTCATTCCTTCGCAAGCCGTACAGACCGGCCCTGACGGCAAGTACGTTTGGATTGTGAGTCCGGATTCCTCGGCATCGATGCGCAAAGTGCGCGTCCTGCGAAATTATGCGCCGCCGGGCCAGACTGAGCAGGCCGTGATCGGAGAGGGTATCAGGCCCGGCGAGAAGGTGGTTCTGGAGGGACAGTTACGCCTCTCACCCGGAGCCCACGTTCGGACCCTGGCGGCCGCGCCCGGCGCCTGACTCGGAAAACACCGCCATGCACTTCACCGATTTCTTCATCCGCCGCGCGATCACAACGACCCTGATCATGGCGGCCATCTTCGGGTTCGGCCTGCTGAGCTACATCAGCCTGCCCGTGAGCGATCTTCCTTCGGTTGAGTACCCGAGCCTGCAGGTGTACGCGGGGCTGCCCGGCGCCAATCCCGACATCATGGCCTCTTCCGTCGCGACGCCACTCGAGCGGGAGTTTTCGAATATCGACGGGATTGAGGCCATGTCGTCATCGAGCGGCCTCGGCAACACCAACATCAACCTTCAGTTCAGCCTGAACCGGTCGATCGATGCCGCCGCGCAGGACGTGCAGGCGGCGATCGCGCGAGCCAGCGGCAGTCTTCCTTCCAACATGCCGGCGCCGCCGTCATACTACAAGTCGAATCCCGCGTCCAATCCTGTCATCTATCTGACGCTTTCGTCGTCCACCATGTCGCCCGCGGCGCTCGATGAGTATGCGGAAACATTGCTGGCTCGCCGCGTGTCGATGGTGAGCGGCGTCGCTCAGGTCCAGGTGCAAGGCTCGAAGAAATACGCCGTCCGGGTACATGCCGATCCCGAAAAGCTGGCTTCGCGCCAGGTCGGGCTCGAAGAGATACGCGACTCTCTGTCGCATCAGAATGTCAACCTGCCCGCGGGCTCGCTCTTTGGATGGACGAAGGCCTATACGATTCAATCCGACAGTCAGATGACGGCGGCAGCGCAGTTCCGGCCGATGGTCATCGCATACCGGAATGGCAACCCGGTACGTCTGGACGACGTCGCCCTGGTCTACGACAGCGTCGCATCGGAGAGAAGCACCTTCTGGGTGGATAACGTGCCCTCCATCATTCTGTCGATTCGCAAGCAGCCCGGGGCCAACACCATCGAAGTGGCCGACGGGGTGAAAGGCCTGTTGCCCGGTTTGCGCGAAAAGATGCCGGCCGGCGTGACGTTGAGCGTGATCTACGACGCGTCGCGGAACATTCGGGATTCCATCCGCGATGTCAAGTTCACGCTCCTCGCAACAATCGGGCTCGTGATCCTGGTGATCTTCGTCTTTTTGCGAAACGTTTCCGCGACCGTGATTCCCGCGCTCGCCGTTCCTCTTTCGCTTCTGGGCACGTTCGGCGTGATGAAGCTTCTCGGGTTTACGATTGACACCCTGTCGATGATGGCAATTACGCTCTCCGTAGGCTTTGTTGTAGACGATGCCATCGTGATGCTGGAAAACATCGTGCGGCACATGGAAATGGGTCAGCCGCGCATGCAAGCGGCAATCGAGGGCGCGAGAGAGGTCGGATTCACGATCGTCTCGATGACTGTTTCGCTCGCCGCCGTCTTCATCCCCGTCCTGTTCCTTGAAGGGATCATAGGCCGGCTCCTGCGCGAATTCTCCATCACGATTGCGGTGGCCGTGCTCATCTCCGGCGTGATTTCGCT
The DNA here is from genome assembly GCA_963718155.1 of Terriglobia bacterium. Lineage (GTDB taxonomy): Bacteria > Acidobacteriota > Terriglobia > Bryobacterales > Bryobacteraceae > BOG-234. The sequence goes on from CAVQYP010000022.1 coordinate 343,832, forward strand.
GACTCTCACTCCCATGCTGGGCAGCCGGTTTCTTCGTCACGAAACGCAGCATGGCCGTTTCTACCGCTGGTCCGAAGGCTTCTTCACGGGTCTGCACAATCTCTACCGCAAGACCCTGGTGCAGGTTCTTCGCTTCCGCCGCGTCACCCTGGTGGCGAGCCTTGTCGTGAGCGCCGCAACGGTCTACCTGTTCGTCGTAATGCCGAAGAGCTTCATGCCGTCCGTGGATTCGGGGTTTGCCCAGGGAGGAACGGAAGCCGCCGAGGACACCTCGTCCGACGAGATGAACCGCCTCGAGCATCAGGCCCTCGACATTGTGCAGCGCAACCCCTGGGTGGAGCATTACGGCGGAGGCACGAACGACTCTCCGCAGAATAACGGCTTTCTCTTTCTTCTCTTCAAAGACGACCCGAAACGTCCCCGCGAGTCGGAACTGCTGGCCCAGTTGCAGCAGCAGTTCGCTGCGATTCCCAATCTGAATGTCTTCCTTCAAGCCCCGCCCCCGCTGAGCCTGGGGCAAAACGAATCGCGCTACCAGTATTCCGTCGCCCTGCAGGATGCGGATGCCGATGAATTGTATCGATGGTCGCCGCGCCTCGAGGCAAAGCTGCGCTCGCTCCCGTCCCTGGCCGAGGTGTACAGCGATCTGCACCTGAGCAGCCCCCGTGTGAATGTCGATATCGATCGCGACCGGGCCATGGCGCTCGGGGTAACGCCCGAACAAATCGCCAACACCCTGTACGATGCCTACGGAAGTCGGCGTGTCTCGACCATTTCCGCCGCGGCGAACCAATATGACGTAATCCTGGAAGTGCCTCCCGAAAGCCAGCGTGAGCCCGGCGCGCTGTCGAAGCTTTATATCCGGTCGAGCAGCAACAAGCCCATCCCGCTCTCCGCAGTCACGCGTTTGAAAGCCGGAGTTTCACCGCTCAGCATCAACCACATCGGGCAGCTGCCGGCGGTCAATTTCGAGTTCAATACGAAGAAGGGCGTTTCCCTGAGCGAGGCTACTGACGCCGTGCGTGATGCTGCCCATGAGATCGGTCTGCCGGACACCATGACCTTCAACTTTCAGGGCACCGCGCAGGAGTTCGAGCACTCTCTGCGCGGGCTGGCGATTCTTCTCATCATCGCGGTTCTGGTGATTTATATCGTGCTCGGCATCCTGTACGAAAGCTTCATACATCCCATCACGATCCTCTCCGGTCTGCCCGCGGCCGGCCTGGGCGCTTTGCTCACCCTGCTCCTGTTCCACCACGATCTCAACCTGTACTCATTTGTCGGTATCGTCCTGTTGATCGGCATCGTGAAGAAGAACGCGATCATGATGATCGATGTCGCCATCGTGGCGCGAGCCGCCGGCAAGAGTCCGCAGGAGGCAATCATGGACGGCTGCCTCCAGCGCTTCCGTCCGATCATGATGACCACGATGGCCGCGCTGCTCGGCACACTGCCGATCGCGGTGGGCTACGGCGCCGGCGGCGAAGCCCGCCAGCCGCTAGGCCTGGCAGTCGTAGGAGGTCTCGTAGTCTCGCAGCTTCTGACCCTCTACATCACGCCCGTCATATATGTGTATCTCGAGAAGTTCAATTCCCTGTCGCGCCGGGCTTCCACAGATGAACCCGCGAGCATGCTGGTGGCCACTGCCGTGAAGTAGAGCGATTCCGCGCCGACGGCATCCATCTACGGGCTCGCGCTTCCGGTTTCCGAACTCATTCACGCAAAAATATCTATACTCATGTCCCTGGACCGAACAGTTACCGAGCCGCGACCGGAAGGGAGCGACGCTCTCGCTTGTGGCAAGGTAAAACCTTGAGGGCGTCGCGTAAGTCCTTTGTTTTTGGCGCGACCCCTCAGGAGCGTTACTTCATGAAAACGGAAACCTCTCTAACTACGGGCCAGACTATTCCCGGCGAGCCCCTCGAAAAAGAATCAACAGCGCCTTTTTCCCGCACGGCCGATTGGTTTGAGATGCACGGTCGTATAGACCGCATTCCACAATGCGCCGCAGACAGCACTTCTACGTCCATGCCCGCCGTGCCTGCATCTCCTTTCATTGCATGGCAGGTCTTGCGAGCCGGCTTGCACAAAATTAAGGGAATCTGAAAGGCTGAACCGATAGATCCGGGATCGCCGAACGCAGGTGTTAATCGCCGCCACCGCGACACGTGAAACTTCGATGCGTGAAGGGCACCGCACTGGAATATGAATTGCTCCACACACGATAGAGGGACCAATGACACACGAAAAAACCGATCAGACGAAGGCAGATAAGGCGGCCGAGGCAGCGAAAACCGCACCGCCCGGAATGGCGCCCGATAAGGCTCACGCCGGATTGAAACCGACCGGTACGGAGCCGGACGTGGAAACGGAGGAGACTTTCGATAACTCCCCGAACAACGCCGGTTTGACTGGTAACAGGCGACTGAAGTAACGAGCGTTTGCGGCAAGCAGGTCCGCTGGGATAGCTGGCGCAGCTTCACAGGATTGCGGCGAGGGGGCGGCCTTTTGACTGGCGTATGGCCGGTTGTCACGGCCCCCCGGGCCCTATCGGTTTTCGCATGCTATCTAAAGACCGGGAGAAACTCTACAGCCATGTCACCAGCTACCGCAGAACCGAAATCGAAATCCACCGGCCCGCGTACCGAAGAGGGCAAGAAGCGCTCTGCCATGAACGCCACGCGCCACGGCCTCACCGGCCGCCCATCGTCATGCCCGATGAAGACATGGAAGCCTACCACGCTTTCTGCAAGGAGCTCCTCGACAGCCTCGCTCCCGAGACACCGGTCGAGCGCCAATACGCCCAGACCTTCTGCGACACCCAATGGCGCCTCAACCGGGCCCTCTCTATCGAAGACGCGATGCTCTCCCTCGGCCACTTCGAAGCCGCCGGCGAAATCGAGACGGAACATCCTCAGGTTCACGCGGCCCTCACCGCCGCCCGCGTCTTCCGCGACGACTCGAATTCCTTCGTCAACCTCAGCCTCTATGAACAGCGCCTGCAGCGCGCGCTCGATAAATCGTTGAAGCAGCTTCAGGCCCTTCAGGCCGCCCGCCGTGAACAAAGCCGCGCCCTGCAGCAGGCTGCCCCCGAACAGTTCGTTTTTTCGACCGCCGAAATCAAGCCGCAGGAACCCGAACAGGAAAGCCCGCAACTCGTTCCCGGTACCATCGAAACGTCGGAAGAACCGGTCGCAACCGAAGCCGTTCCCGAAATTTCCGCCCGGGTATCCGTTTTTACGAGCCCATCGAACGCCGAATCGTCTCGAAAATTCTGGCCTCTCCCGGTATCGCGCAGTCTTCGAGAACCGCTGCCGCCGGAAGCGGAACATGCGGCGTAGTAATCCGCAACGGCGGTCCGTCGAGATCGTAAAACACTTCGTCGGCAATGATCGACACCAGTTCTGCGCCCCAACCGCACAGCCGGGGATTCTCCTCCACCGTGAAAACGCGGTGCGTCCGGCTGACCGAGCCAAGGATTGTCTTCGTGTCGAGCGGAACCAGCGACCGTACATCGATCACTTCGCAGTCGATCCCGTGCTCAGCGCTCAGCCGATCCGCCGCGGCAATCGCGCGAGGGACCATCAAAGCCAGCGCCAGAATTGTCGCGTCCTTACCAGGTCGAACGATCTTTGCCACACCGAGCTGATCGACAATCTCCCCGTCGGGAACGTCTCCCTTCGTCGCGTAGAGCGACTTATGTTCGAAGAACACCACCGGATCCGGGTCACGCACCGAAGCCGCCAGCAGCCCGATCACATCGAGCGGAGTCGAAGGCGCCACCACTTTCAAACCGGGAATCGCCATGCACCAGTTCTCGACGCTCTGGCTGTGCTGTGCTCCAAACCGCGAGCCCGCGCCGTTAGCCGTCCGCACCACCAGTGGGCACTTCACCTGCCCATTGCTCATATAACGGCTTTTCGAATAATGATTGGCGAGATAGTCGAAGCAGACCGCGAAGAAATCCGAGAACATGATTTCCGCGATTGGCTTCAACCCGGTCATCGCCGCGCCCATAGCCGCCCCGAGAATCGCCTGCTCCGAAATCGGCGTATCGCGCACGCGCAAGGGTCCAAACTTTTCGAGCAGCCCGGGCGTTGCCTTGAACACGCCGCCGGCCCGCGCGATATCCTCGCCCAGAAAGACCACGTCCGGGTCGCGCTCCATCTCCTGCGCGATCGCCCGCGCCACGGCATCCCGATAGGTCAGTTCCGCCATGCCCAGCCTCCGTCGGCATAAACATCTGTGCAGAGGATGTCTTCGGAAGGAGCAGGCGCGGCTTTGCAGATCTCCGTCGCTTCATCGACGCGGCGCCGCACATCCGCTTCAAGATCGAGAAGCCTCGCCTCGCTCACACCGCCTGCCAGCAGGCGCTCGCGGTAGATTCGAATCGGATCGCGGTTCCCCCGCCAGTGGTCCAGTTCGCCTTCGGGCCGGTACTTCGCCGGATCGGCGCGCGAGTGGCCGCTGTATCGGTAAGTCAGGCACTCGATCAGCGACGGTCCGCCGCCCGAACGCGCCTTGTCGTACGCATCTTTCGCCGTCCGGTACACGATGTCCGCATCCTGGCCGTCGATGAGGATCGGTTCCAGACCATAAGCGCTGGCCCGCCCGGCCGCGGGATTCCGGACCGCCGTAACTTCGCCAATCGGCGTGTATTCCATATACAGGTTGTTCTCGCAAACAAACACCACCGGCAGCTTCCACACCGATGCAAAATTCAATCCTTCATGGAAAGCGCCGATGTTGGTGGTTCCGTCGCCGAAGAAACAGACGGAGATGTCTTTATCGCCTTTGTACTGGGCGCGCCAGGCCGCCCCGCACGCGATTGGAATATGCGCGCCGACAATCGCGTAAGAGCCCATCACGCCATGCTCCACCGATGTCAGGTGCATCGAGCCGCCCTTGCCCCGCATCAGGCCGTTGTCCCGCGCCATTAATTCGCCGAGAACCTTCTCGACCGGCACGCCGCGCGCGAGGGTGTGGGCATGTCCGCGATAAGTGCAGAAGGTCAGGTCGCCGGGTTCCATGGCCGCCGCGAAACCGGCGGCAACGGCTTCCTGGCCGAGCGAGAGGTGGCTCGTGCCCTTCACCAGATTCTGCAGGAACAGGTCATAAGCGCGTTGTTCCGCTTCGCGCAATTCTACCAGGATGCGATAAATTCGCAGCCGCATTTCTTCGGGTTCAGTCATTTCTGGGTCCGCACGACAACTTGAATCGAACCCATCATACCGGCCGCCTGGTGTTCGAGGAATGTGGCAGTCGGTAGGCTCGACACATAACAGTTGCGTTACCGGAACGGAAAGCTAAGGAATTCACAAAGGTGTAATTTTTATTCGGTAATTTAAAGCTTGCGCTAACCGGCGCAAAGCAAACCCGCTTAACTGTCTTATTGCTTTCAAACAGGAGGAAGAGAACAATTGATGCGTCCGTTTTTATCGGTATTACTCGTTGAGTGTTTAATCGCCGGATCGATGGTCGTACCCGCGGGTGCTCAAACCGTGGTAGCGGGCCCGTCAGCTCCCGCCACAACCACACCCATCAACCACGTCGTCGTGATCTTTCAGGAGAACGTGTCGTTCGATCACTACTTCGGCACTTATCCGAACGCCACGAATCCGCAGGGCGAGCCGGCAGTTCACTGCCAGCGCCCGGAACGCCGACCGTTAACGGACTGACGGGCGCACTGCTCACCAACAATCCGAACCTGAACCCCGCAAACGGTGCCGGCGCTTCCAACCCGTTCCGCCTGGACCGCTCGCAGGCCGCGACCGCCGACCAGGACCACGATTACACGCCGCGAACAGATGGCCGTCGCATAACGGCCTGATGGATCTCTTTCCGATGTCCGTCGGCACCGCCGGTCCTCCCCCGAGCGGCGGCCCGCCGTGGTGACAACCAACGGTCTGACCATGGGTTATTACGACGGCAACACCGTGACGGCGCTCTGGAACTATGCGCAGCACTTCGCGATGAGCGACAACTCGTATGGCACAACGTTTCGGTCCTTCGACTCCGGGCGCGATTAACCTGGTTTCGGGCCAGACCAACGGGGTGATTAACCTGCTCAACCCGCGCGACGCGGTCACGCACGACGTCCGACGGCACGGTCACCGCTGATCAACGATGCGGACCCGGCGGGCGACATGTGCTCGACCACAACCGGAACCACCTTCAGCTTCAGCGGCAAGAACATCGGCGATCTGCTGAACGCGCAGGGCGTCACCTGGGGATTCTTCTCGGGCGGCTTCAATCTGGGCACCGTTAACGCAAACGGCACCAGCGGTTGCCAGCGCACATCGGTCTCGACGGTTACCAACACGACCAAAGCCGATTACATTCCGCATCATCAGCCGTTCCAGTATTACGCCAGCACCGCGAATCCGAAGCATACCCGGCCGACGTTCGACCGCGATGATCGGCCAGACGGATACCGCCAACCACCAATACGACATCGACGATTTCTACGACAGCCGTTAAGGCCGGGAACTTTCCGGCCGTCAGCTTCCTCAAGGCCGCCGGCATCCAGGACGGACACGCGGGTTACTCCGATCCCCTGGACGAACAGACGTTCGTCGTGAACGTCATCAACTTCCTGCAACACCAGAGCGGCGACTGGGAACACACAGCGGTCGTCATCGCTGTATGACGACTCCGACGGCTGGTACGACCATCAGATGAGCCCGATCGTAAACCAGTCGACAGACCTGCGAACGATGCTCTCACGCGGCGCTGGTTCCTGCGGCAACGGCGCTACCGCACTGGCGGGTCCGAACAGCGCGCACGCGCAGGGCCGCTGCGGCTACGGTCCGCGGCTGCCTTTGCTGCGTGATTTCGCCGTTCGCCAAAGCCAACTTCGTTGACCACACGCGTGACCGATCAGAGCTTCGATCATTCGCTTCGTCGAAGACAACTGGCTGCAACGGGCAGCGGATTGGCTCGGGTTCATTCGATGGTATTTCGAACTCGATCGCGAACATGTTCGACTTCACCGTCGAAACCGACTATCGGCAGCAGCCGACTGCTGCTCGACCCGACCACCGGCCGAGCCTCTTTTTAAGTCTGGCAATTAAGAACGCGTTTTACCGAGGCATGCCGCCGAGCGGTCGGCGGCATGCCTCATTTTTGTATCCTTGGAAAGACAGCTTGCCTACACGCCGACGTTTTCTCAAATACACCGCGCTCCAGTATGCGGCGCTTCAATATTCCGCCAGACTGGCGGCATCACCGACAGCCACCGCCGCTCGATCCGGAATCTCTGACGAAGTTCGTCGATCCCCTGACCGTGCCGCCCATCGCGAAGAGCGTCGGGCTTCGAGATGTTCCAGGCGAGCCCGAGCACTACGTGCGCCTTACTACCGGATTGCGATGAAGCGAGATCCGCACCAAGGTACATCGCGACTTGCCGCCCACCAGGATGTGGGGTTACGATTCCGCTTTTCCGGGCCCGACCATTGAAGCTCGCAGCGGCCAGGGACTGCTGGTCGAGTGGGTGAACAACCTGCCCGCAAGCCACTTCCTGCCGGTGGACCATAATCTTCACGGAGCGGAGAAGGACAAACCGGAAGTCCGCGCGGTGGTGCATGTTCACGGTGCAAAGGCTCCTCCCGGAAGCGATGGTTACCCGGAAGACTGGTATGTGCCGGGTAAGTCCGCGACTTACTACTATCCGAATCGAGCAGGACGCAGCGATGCTCTGGTATCACGACCACGCCATGGGGATCAACCGGTTGAATATCTATGCCGGATTACTTGGTTTGTTCGTAATCAGAGACGACTTCGAAGAGGCGCTCAATCTTCCCAAAGAGAAGTACGAGATTCCGCTGATTCTGTCCGACCGCTTTCTGCGGAAAGACGGCCAGCTCGATTATCCCGTTTCCAGCATGCCCGGCGCGCCGTGGGTTCCGGAAGTATTCGGCAATGCCTTTCTCGTGAACGGGAAACTGTTTCCTTATCTGGATGTCGAGCCCCGCAAATATCGCTTTCGGGTGTTGAATGGCTCGAACGGGCGCTTTTATCGTCTGACCCTTTCAAACGGGCAGACTTTCCATCAGATCGGCACGGACCAGGGCCTGCTTGGCGCTCCCGTTGAAGTCAAGGGTATTCTTGCGGCTCCGGGCGAGCGCGCGGATCTGGTGATCGACTTCAGCGCCCATGCGGGCGAACAGATTCTTCTGCAAAGCCAGCCGTTCGACATTCTTCAGTTCCGCGTGGGCAAGAGCGCGGCTACGGACACGAGTTCGCTTCCCGCGACGCTGCGTCCCGTGTCGAAGATCGCGGAATCGCTCGCCGTCAAAACACGCGAGATTCCGATCTACGAGTTCATGACCGATAAGGGCGAGAGTATGATCATGCTGCTCGGCGGGATGCACTGGGATATGCCGGTCACGGAGAATCCGGTGATCGATACGGTCGAGATCTGGAGCATCGTCAATCTTACGGACGATACTCATCCGATTCATTTGCATCTGGTGCGCTTTCAGATTCTGGACCGGCGGCCATTCGACGCTTTCGAATATCAAACCTCGAAGCGCATCCGTTACACGGGCAAGGCGGCCCCGCCCGAGCCCTTCGAGGCGGGCTGGAAGGATACCGTGCGCGCGAATCCCACGATGGTGACGCGGATTATCGCGAAGTTTGAGGGCTACACCGGTCGCTACGTCTGGCACTGCCACGTTCTGGAGCACGAGGACAACGAGATGATGCGGCCTTATGACGTCATCGCCGCCGGAACTTCCGCAGAGCCCACTCCTCTGCGGTAATCTCCCAGGTCTCCGCGGGTAGGCGGCCGCATACATAATCCTGCTCGCCGCGTTCCACAATGCGCATGCCCTGTTTCTCCGAGATGCGTCTGGAGGCGGCGTTCGCCACTGCTTTCGGTACCCGCAGCGCCGGAAACTTCAGGACGTCGAACCAGTAATCTGTTACCACGTCGACCGCTTCACTCATAAGTCCCTGGCATTGCCAAGGTATACCAATCCAGAAACCGCGATTGTTACCGGGTTTGGCCGAGAGAGTGATGCTTCCGATCAACTGATCAGGCGCGGTCTTGAGCCGAAGGGTCCATTGCCAAAGTTCTCGCCGCTCGATCGCGGGAAGCGCGACGTCTCGAATGTACGTGAGCGCCCCATCCGGCGGATAGGGCCACGGCACCACGTTCGCCAGGAAGCGCACGATTTCCCAATGAGAAAAGAGCGTTTGGATCTGGTCCGCATCGGCGAGGTCCAGTGGACGCAGTACGAGGCGCAAAGTCTCCAGTTCGGGAGGGGGGCTCAAGCAACAGATAGTTTACATTTCATTTACCGGGAAGGTACATTTGGGACGCCGATCTCTGTCAGAGTTATACGGTATACGGGAGCAAATCGTGAAGACTCTCAGCAAGGTAACGTTCGCTCTTACTTTCGCTCTGGGCGCCAGCGCTCAGAATCCCGCAACCGTGGCCAACAGCTATACCGCGAAACCTCTTGTCTCGGATATTCCCGGTGTGGGAGTCTCGACGGACAAGTTTCTGGTTAATCCATGGGGCCTCTCCAAGCTTGTGAGCCCGTCGTTCTCGGAAGAGCAATGGTGGGCTTCCGATAACGGCACCGGCGTTTCCACCTTATATAGCGCCAATGGAACCAAAGTAAACGGCTTCGTAGTCACGGTTCCACCAGCCAGCGGGACCGGGACCGGCAGCCCAACCGGGACCGTCGGCTACAACCAGAACTTCGCCTTTGCGACGGCGGACGGGACGATTTCGTTGTGGAAGTCAACGACAGGACCGCCCGCCGCTTCCTTCGTGCATTCCCAGGCGACGGCGGCCTGCGCGCAGTGCCATACGACCAACGCGACAATTATGGTCAACAACTCCAGCAGGGGTGCCTCCTACAGCGGGCTTACAGAGGCCGCGAACGCCGCCGTCAACCAGGGTAAAGCAACACTCTACGCAGCCAATACTGCCGGGGGCGTCGAAGCCTGGGATGCCGCCTCCTTCGCGCCGGTTACCCTGCCGCAGGGAGCGTTCGTCGATGCGAATGTTCCAGCACAATTCGTACCGTGCGGGATTCAGGCGATCGGATCCGTAATTGTCGTCACGTTCGCGCCCGCCGGATCGATGACGGGCGGCGCGGCAGACATCTTCAGCGCTGCCGGAAAACTTCTGCTGCGGCTGCAGAGCGGAAGCTGGTTCAGCCAGCCGTTCGGGGTCGTGCTCGCTCCTGCGAACTTTGGCGCTTTCAGCGCCGATCTTCTGGTCGGTAACACCCTCAACGGCACGATCATGGCGTTCGATCCCAAGACGGGGAACTTTCTTGGTCTGCTCCAGAATTCCGGTGGCACGGCAATCGCGGTTCCGGGACTCTGGGGGATCTCGTTCGGAAATGGCAGTACGGAGTCTGGACCGACGAATACGCTGTATTACAACGCGGGAATTGGCAACTACAAGTTTGGACTTTTCGGCGCCCTGACCTCCAACGATTAACGATTCCGAAGGATTCTCCCCAGGTGGACGCCGGCGACAAGAGATCGCCGGCGCTACCGCTCCCTCCTTCTCCCTCCCGGGCGAGTAAAATAAAAACCGGTCCGAACAAGTTCCTTTCGGGCTGCGTACTCAAGGTCATGGCGAACACATCCACACTGAGCACGGCAGTGAGCCCCACGCTGGGAGACATTCACGCGCTCCTGGCCGCAAAAGGCTATTCGGTAACGGAGACGGGCGAAAGCGGCCTCAGGATTCAGGAGGTCAACAGCGGGCTGGTTCTGCAGGCTGTCCTGTCCGGAGACATCATGTTTTTCTCGGTTGTCTGCATGACGCCGCCTTCGTCCGTTATCACGGCCGGAATCATGCGGAAGATGCTGGATGCGGATAACGATATCTCGACGTCGCATTTCCAGTTGTATGACAAAGGCGACGGCACAACAGCCATAACTTTGAACAACTTCTGCAAGCTGCAGGAACTGGGCCCGGACGACGAGGACGACATCCTTTCCTGCGTTAGTTTTCTGCTGGCCGATGTCGTACACGCCAAACAACTGATCGGCGACGACTTGCACTCCGCGTAAACAAACAGAGGGAATCAATGTCATTCTTTTCAGATATTTTCAATCGCACCGGCCGCGTTGCGCGCGGCAAGGTAAATGACGGTATAACGGCGATCGAGGATGCGAACTTCGACTCCACGGTGCGCCAAACCGTTGCCGACATGAAGACCGAGTTGAACAACGTGGTCCGCTCATCGGCGATGGCGATGAGCAACTACAACCAGCTCGATGCCGAATACCAGAAGTATGTACGGCAGTCGCAGGAATGGAAAGACCGCGCCGGGCAGGCACTTGATGCCGGGAACGAGGAACTGGCGAAGAAAGCTCTGGCGCGCAAAGCGGAGAGCGACAAGCAGATTGCATCCCTTCAGACCGCCATCGATTCGGCACGCAAAGCCAGCGACTCGTTGAAGGCGCAGGTCACGGACCTGAAGCACAAGATCGAAGAAGGGGAACGAACGGCAACTACGCTCGTAGCACGCAAGAATGCGGCAATGGCTCAGCGTAAGGTATCGGAAGCGCTGGCCGGCGTGGGTAAGGCGGATAATGCGTTCGCCACATTGTCGAATTTCGAGCGGTCCGTGGCGAAGGAAGAGGCGACCGCGAAAGCCTTCGATCAACTGGCCAATACGGGCAAAGACCAGGATCTGGAAGCGGAGTTTGCCCAACTGCAGGGTCATACGGTGGATGCGGAACTGGAGGCCCTCAAGCGGGAGCGCGCGACGACGGTGACCATTCAGAAGGAACTGCCCGCCGCCGGCGCCCGTTAGCCGTATGTTCTTTGACCACAAGCCGGCTCCGCCTCCGCCCCAGCAGGATCTGGCAAACCTGAAGATCACCGATGCACGGGTGAAGGACGCCCTCTCCGTGACCGGCGCCGCGGAGGACTTCAGCGACATCGATTTTACTGTGGATCGGCGCGATCTGTATGAGGCCGGGAGCAGCCGCTGGACTGTACTCAGCGGCCTTTGGCGAGACCGGCGCGTCTATCTCGAGATTCACAAACAAGACGGAGTTCAGGTACTCGGGAACTTCGATGGGCGGCGCATTACGCTGGACGAACTGGGGATGAGCGAAGCCGACATGGCGGAGATCGATTCGCGCCAGAATACCGCGGACAACTTCGAGTTTGAAGGCAAGACCTGGCTCTACCGCTTCAGCCGGGAGACGGGATTGTTCAGCGAAAGCAACACCACGACGGGACGTCGCTTCTACTGCTGGCAGTTCCATGAACAGGACGGGAAACGTTACCTGGATGTCAGGAAATTCACTGGGGAACCTTTCAGCGCCTCCCTCTGGGTCACGGTTGAACCGTCGGATATTGCGGTTTTTCGAGGAGTTTAAAATGCACGCGCGTAAGCGCTATCCCACCATAGCCGGGGCTACTCTGCTCGCGGCGTTACTCATATCGTGCGGCGGCCTGCCCAAGGCTCTTCGTGAAGAGATCGCTTCGGAGAAGGACCGGCTTCCTCAGGCTCAGCGGCAACTGGAGACCTCGCGGCAGACAGTGCACGATGACATGGCGCATTCGCCGGAGCTCTTTGCCGGTACTCCGGTAGCCACGGCATGGCCGGCGCGACTCGACTCGGACCAATCCGAGCTCAACCACGCTAAAGCGGATTTGCAGGAACTGCAGAAGATGGGCGCCCGGGACCGTGCGCGCGCGGCGCAGTTGCTGCGGGAAGAACGCGACCTGCGCGAAGCGGTTCTGCGGGATTCGGAAGCTGTTCAAGCCGAGGCTAACAGCTGGCTTGATTTCCAGCGAAATATTCCGCACTATCTGGCCACGATGCAGCGCGAATACGACGATATTCACGCGATCGATCTGAGCCCCGTCTCGAAGACAGTGCAGAAGGCCGGAGAGGACTGGCCGGCGAAAAAGGACGTGCTCGATGAGCGCCTGGCTCGTCTGCGCGAATCTTCCACCGACGCGGACATGCTCTGGAGCGCGACCGCATCGGCCCGGCAGGATGCCGCAGCGGGCAAAGCCACCGGACCGGAGGTCGCGACACTCATTCAGGCGAATCAAAAACTGGCCAGCGAGGAATCGAGAGTTACTCACGGGGTCGACGAGTTACGCGCTTCGAGCGGCCAGCTCTATAACTCCTGGGACAAGATTCTGATCGATCTGGATAAGTCGCACCGCGGCTTCGATACCGAATATTCCGAGAAGATCAAGACCGTAAATACTCACTTCACCGAGGTTGCATTAAAACAGACCGAGGTTTCGAGCGATGAACGATGGGTCAATGTCTCGCCCTCTGCTTACCGCGCGGTGGAAAACGACCTCGGGATGGCGATTTCACATAAGGATGCCGGCCGGTTCGACTCGGAAGCTGTAAGTACCGCGCAACCTCCGGGGTTCGCTTATATTGCGCCGCCTTCTCAGGGCTCGAACCAGTATGGTTACTGGAGCCATTCAGGCGGTAACAGCGTCTGGACGTTTCTGCCCGAGTATCTCATCATGCGTGAGTTACTGTGGGGGCACAGTTACCGGCCGGTTGTCGTAAATGAATTCTACGGATATCAGACGGCGCAGCGTGCAGGGCGGAGTTACTACGGCCGGGAGACGCCGGCCAGTCCGCCGAAGTATGGAAGCCAGGGAACCTTTACCGCCCAGAGATACGCGGGAAGCCGGTATGTGCAATCGGGCGGGTTCAAGGGTTCGGCGTATGCGTCGAACAGGGACTCGGGGGGATTCGGGCATTCCGAAACACCAGGTTTCTCGCATGCGGAGCCGCATGAAAGCGGCAGCTCTGCGGGGAAGAGGTTTGGTTCCAGTTCGGGCGGCAAGAGCTTTGGTTCGCATAGCCCGTCGCGCAGCGCGGGACACAGCTTCGGGCACCGGCGATGAACGCCGAAGGGCACAAACACGCGTGGGGTGCAACCGCACGACACTTCCCCTGCGTCCAACGTCCATGCGCGTTTGCCTCACCACCGCGGCGTTGTTCCTGACGGCCGGTCAGCTGTCTGCCCAATGGCCGGCGCCGAAAACGCCAGGTATTCCGCGGACACCGGATGGTAAACCTAATCTGACAGCGAAAGCTCCTCGCATGCCGGATGGCGAGCCGGATCTCTCCGGCTTGTGGGCTCTCTCTGACGAAACCTATTGGCAGGACATCGCCGCAAACCTGGGACCGGAAGGCGTCCCGTTGCAGCCATGGGCAGCCGCGCTGTATCGCGAGCGCCGGGACAACGAAGGTAAGGATAACCCTATCGCCCGGTGCATGCCCGCGGGTGTTCCGACTATTGATGACATCCCCACTCCTTTCAAACTTATCCAACTTCCAGCCTCGATCGCGATCCTGTACGAATACAACATGGAGTACCGCCAGATATTTATTGACGGCCGGGCTCTTCCCAACGGCGCCAACCCGAACTGGCTCGGCTATTCCGTCGGACGGTGGGACGGCGATACCCTCGTGGTGGAAACGGCGGGCCTGAAGGACAACACGTGGCTCGATCTCTTCGGACACCCCGCCACCGATGCGTTGCACGTGATTGAACGTTTTCGCCGGCGCGACTTCGGGCATATGGACCTCGAAATCACGATGACTGATCCGAAGGCTTACACGAAGCCCTGGCGAATCGCACTCCAACTGCACCTTATGCCTGACAACGAGCTTCTGGAATGGATTTGCGTCGAGAACAACAAGGTGGAGCACATGGTCGGAAAGTAGGGCGCTATTTGTCAAAGGTCGCCATAGGGAAGCGCTCTTGCCGGCTGCCGGCACAAACGATCAGTTGCCGAGGGGCTTTTCCGCAACGTCAATCACCAGAATCTCTGAAGAGCCCTTTTGCGATTGAAGTCTCAATCCGAGTTGATCCCGCACAGCCTGCTCAAGAGGAGGCCGACGAGAGTCGTCACGAGGAACGGCGTCCGCAACGTTGTCAAACGACGGCGTGTCTGGTGTAAAAGCCAGTTCGAAGTCGTAATTTCCTCTTAGTCCCGTCTTATCGACGACATCACGATGCAATCGGACAGAAACATACGAGGCGAGTTGAGCCATGGAGAAGCTTCGGAAAACATACTGCCCGTTATCGCCAATGCTAACTACTTTCCGGCGCAAAAATGCCAAATCCGACCGCACGGCCACTTGCTTACGCGCGTGGCTCGGTAGCCGTTGTTGATAGCACGAGATTTCATTCTGAGCCGCGACGGTAACGGAGCGGTCCGAGCCCGAAGAATCGAATTTTGCGCCGGAAAGTAACTAACTCGCGGGCGGTCCCAGGACTTGCTCTCGCGAAGCCCATATCCTTTTCCATCCCCCGCGAGCGCGTAGATTGGAATTTCTCTGGTCTCTTTGCGCAACTTCAGGCGAAACCGATCTGATAGGAGGGCCTGAAGCATCTGGAGAATCTGTTCGCGCCCTGCCGGATGCTGAGCTTTGGCCTCGATATCGTAATACTCCGAATTCACCCAGTTCGGTCCACCCGAGACCTGGCGGTCCGTAACGCCGTAAGCGGTCATGATAAGCAGCTTCAACGTGGTGTTCGTTGCCGTGAGTCTCTCTCCGCCTGGCGCGATTTCGGTAAAATTTGCGCTCACGCCTGCCCTGGCGGGTTTTATCACGGCCACCTCAAACTCCGCGCGCGGCGGCGACGGCTGAGCCGCAACGGCCCGCACGCCGGAGATTCCGAGAAGACACTCGAAGAGCACGACCGAGATGTGTTTGGTCATCAGCGGGTCTTCGCCGTTACCGGCCTACTGGTGCGGCCTTTGACGCACCTTCCGTCTCTCGCGCAGCCTCCTCGCGAATCCTTAGTTCTTTGGCCAGTTCCGGTAGTGTCGTGACACTATCGCGATTGCGGTCTGCGTTCCTCAGAATCTCGCGTAAGGATTCGGCTTCTTCGCTTGCCCGTTCTCCAATCGAGATCCGGCCATCGCGGTCTTTATCCAGCCGCAGGAAAATGCTGGCAGCCTGGGTTGCCGCACGATCAGGCATCACTTCATCTGGGGTGAGAAAACCGTCGCCATTACTATCGAGGATTCCCAGAGATCGGGAACTGTTTCCTATTTCCTCGGCCGAGATCTCCCCGTCGTGATCAGCGTCGAGGGCTGCAAGCGCCGGATGGGTACGCATGAAAACTTTTTGCGCCTCCCGCACGAATTCGGGATCCGGCGCGTCCTGCGATCGCAGGCCCAACGAGAAGCCGCATTCTTCCGGGCTGAGTTTGCCATCGTGATTCAGGTCGAGTCGCCGGAGCGCCGAAGGCGCCGTAACAAGCTCCCAAGGGGATATAACGAAATCGCCGTTTTCGTCAAGTGATGTCAGCACGGGAATAAGTTTGAAATAGGCGGATGCGACTGCCCGCCATGGATTTTCCGGTTCCTGACCCAATCTGACCAAAGTATCCGGCTCCGGCTCCGTCATCGAAGACCTGCTGACCTGCAAGACATTCCCGGTCGCCCTGTGAACGCCGATCAGCCATGAAGGTAGTCTTCCGGGACGGGTGCTTGCGGTGACCACCAAAGAGAGAAGAGCGACAGACAAAAGACACCCTATCAGCAGCGCCGCGGGCCGCGGAGGGTAGCTATCGAGAGTTCCGAGAATGGGGACATCACCACATGCGACCGCAACAGGCTCGCCAGGTTCAGCGTGACGGAATTCGGGACGCAATACCCACTGCCGAAAAATTGAAACGGCGGCATCCGTGAACAATCCCAGGACACTCCCGCACGCCGCCACATCGTCAAAGATCGCGAGCATTTCCTTCTCGTAGCAACGCCTGAAGGGCGCGGGGTGAAATCGAAGAAGCAACGAGTAACAGGTCCTGAGCATTTTACGGCCGCCCTGACTGAGCCGCTGGGATGTGCAGCCTGGCCTCGCGAACGACCTCTTCGAGACGTGAAATCTCCGCTAAGATGACGCGACGCCCCAGCGGGGTCAATCGGTAGTAACGTCGCCTCGAATCTTGCGGGTCTTCGCCAGCCGGCTCGACGACTCCCTGTTTAACGAGCCGCTGGAGATTGTCATAGAGCGTGCCCGGGCCAAGCTTGTATCGACCTGCGGATTGGCGGCTGATTTCCTGCATGATCCCGTAGCCATGGAGTTCGTCGCCAGCCAACGCGAGGAGGATGTGCAGGAAGGCAGGCGCCAGCGGAAGGAAGTCGTCGGCAGAGGGCTTCATAGTCAGAATCCGTTATATCAGATTCCGATATTATGGTCAATCTCCGCAATTAACGCGCCCACTTACGAAAGTCACTCAGGCTCAAGCCGCAGGCCCTACCAACTAAAGCTGAGAGTCGTTTAGTCCTTTAATTCAGCGATGGTGGCGCCCGCGCCGCCTTCGAACTGCGACGCCGGATAGAACTTCTCGACGTGCGGGCTGTTCTTCAGGATTTCCTGGATCGCGCGTTTGAGGATACCCATGCCGTGGCCGTGTACGATGCGGACGCGCGCAGCAGTGGCCATGACCGCGGCGTCGAGGAAGCGTTCGACCCGTTCGACCGCTTCCGCCTCGCGTTCGCCGATCACGTTAATCTCCTGTACCGACGGACTTAGTTCGGGACCGGATAGATACCGCACATTCTTCGGCAGTTTCGGCTTCGATGACACCGGCCCGACGATATCGGGCAGCACCTCTTCGATATCGCCTGTCGAAACCTGCATCTTCATGAAGCCGGCTTCCACTTCGAACTTGCCGTCGCTGAGTATTCTGCGCACGCGCGCGGGCTCGCGGATCCCTTTCAGACGAACCCGGGTACCTTCCGCGATTTTGAAGCGCGCCGCAGCAGCGGATTGGCCGGGCTGTTGGACGATCTTCTCCCAGTCTTCGCGCATCTCGCGCTTTACGCGGGCCGTCTGGCGGTGCGCTTCATCGACCGCCTTGCGGCGCTCCGCGGTTTCGGAAATGCGCGCGAGCGTTTCATCGCCGCGCTCCTGCCAGTGGCGCTGCATCTCTTCGAAACGGCTTTCCAGTTCGCGCAACTTCGCCGTCTCTTTCCGCTCCCACTCCTGAATAATCTGCTTCTCACGCTCGATCAGCGCCGCGCGCTCCCGGTCGAGCGATGCTTCGAGGGCGCCGGTTTGCGCCATGCGCTTGTGCAGGTTGGCGATCAGCGTTGTAAGCTCAATCTCCTGCGTGCTTAGAGATGCTCGCGCGCGCTTCATGATGTCTTCGGGCATGCCCAGCCGCGCCGCAATATCGAGGCCGGCGGATTTGCCCGGCAGGCCGATCTGGAGCTGATAGGTCGGGTCCAGCGTCTGCTCGTCGAAGCCCATGGACGCGTTCAGCACCGTCTTTGTATTCGCGCCGTAGATCTTGAGCGCCGTGAGGTGCGTGGAGGCGAGCAGTGAACGCGCCTGCCGCGCGAAAGTGGTCGACGAGCGCGACGCCCAGCGCACCGCCCTCTTCGGGATCGGTCGCGGAACCGATTTCGTCGAGCAGGACGAGCGAATCGGGAGTGACATCGAGCGCCATTTCACGCAACCTCGACATATGCGCGGAAAAAGTGCTGAGGTTCTGCTCGATCGACTGGTTGTCGCCGATATCGGCCAGGACCTGTTCGAAGAGCGGCAGTTCCGCCGCGGAGCACGGCACGGGCAGACCGGCCTGGGCCATCAGCGCGATCACCCCGACGGTCTTCAACGTTACGGTCTTGCCGCCGGTGTTCGGGCCGCTGATCAGGAGCGTGCGGCAATTCTGGTCGAGAGTCAGCGCGAACGGGACGACCCGTTTGGAGCTCTTGCGGAGCACATCAATGAGGAGCGGATGGCGGGCGTTTTCGAGATGCAGGCGTTCGCCGAAAACCGGGATGCAGCAGTCGAAATCCACCGCGAATTTGGCTTTGGCGAAGACCAGATCGAGCGTCGCCATGACCTGGGCCGCGACGCGAATGGCGTCGCCATAGACTCGGAGGCGGCTGGTCAGCTCACGCAGGATGCGAAACACTTCGCGCATTTCTTCTTCCTGCAGGCGGACGAGTTCGTTGTTGAGGTCGATGGTTTCGAGCGGTTCGAGGAACAGGGTCTGGCCGGTGGAACTGGCCCCGTGAATGACGCCGGGCAGTTTGCGGCGCTGCCCGGCAATCACCGGCACGACAAAGCGCTCGTTGCGAATGGTGATGTACTCTTCCTGCAGCACGCCTTCGTTGCGGTTGGCGCGCAGGAAGCGCTCGAGCGATTCCTGAATACCCTTCTTCTGCTTTTCAATCTCGCGGCGGAGACGATGGAGGTGCGGGCTGGCGCTGTCGAGAACGGTTCCGTCGGCCTGAATTTTGCCCTCGACTTCTTTGAGGAGCGGGCGGAAGTCGCCGATGCCCGCAGCGCGCTTCGCAAGCAGGGGGAAGCGTTCGGGTGCGACAGCGAGAAATGAGGCGGCGTCGGCGGCGCGGTCGAGGAACGCGATGAGATCGAAGATTTCGCGGGGTTCGAGCGCCGCGCCTTCGATGTGCAGTTTCTGAATGGTTACCGTGATGTCCGGCAGGCCGTTGAGATTGATGCGGATCGCACTGCTTCGGGGATATCGCGCACAAAGGACCCGGCGGCCTGTGCGCTATGAGGAGTCGCCGAGGCGCGAATATAGAGGATCGCTTCGCCCGCTTCGGCGAGATCAGGCTGCAGGCGCTCAAGGTCGTCGCCGGGTTCCAGCTTCGCCAGTTCGGCGGCTCCCATCGGGCTGCCGATGTACCGGCCAATCAAAGCCCGGACCTGCCCCCACTCAAGCGCTTCGGCGCTGGTGAACTTCACACTCGTAGTTTCCCAAAGGCCTTCGCGATGACGGCCGGAGTGCCTTCCGTGATGCGCAGAGTTGCGAGTTCCGCCTCCGCGACCCAGGCGACGCGGCTCGCATCATCCGCGGCGCAGAGGGTCCCGCCCGCGGGGCGGCACAGATAGTCCATCAGGACGTAATGATATTCCGTTGCGCCTGTATCGTCGAGCATGATGCGCTCGTAGATTTCGAGCAGTTCGAGGATTTCGATTTCGAGACCGGTCTCTTCGCGCACTTCACGGCGCAGCGCTTCTTCGAGCCTCTCGCCCGTTTCGACGACGCCGCCCGGCAGGGACCACCAGTCTTTGAGAGGTTCATGGCCGCGTTCGACGAGAAGGATTCGGCCACCCTGCGCGATCAGCGCTCCCACGCCGAGAATGGGCCGTTCCGGATAGCGGCGGCTAATACTGTAACGCTCCCTTAACGCCGATCTTGATTCTGAAGATATTGCCGCGCGAGGAAACGAAGAGAGATTCGAGGTCGCCTTCGCCGAACGCGCAGTTCGAGGTGTACTCGCTCTCCAGATAAGTTTGCTGAAGGCGGCCGTCAGGAGAATACTTGGCGACGCCCTTTGCCGCCACGTAAAGTCGGCCTTCCACGTCGGTTCTGATGCCGCCCGGAACGCCCGCGATGTTTTTCACAACATCGCGCTGATTTGCGGCCTGCCCGTTGCGATCGAGATCGAAGGCGACGACGGCGTGGCGGTCGGAATCGGTGACGTAAAGCAGCTTGCCATCGGGTGAAAGCGTAATTCCGTTGGGACGCGTTTGCCACTTCGCAACGAGCTCGATGCCTGTTTTCGGCGCGATGCGCCACACGCCGTTAAAATCGAGCTCACGGCGATCGTTCGCGCTGCCGAAGGCCGGGTCGGTGAAATATACATTCCCGTCTTTGCGAACCGTAATATCGTTGGGCGAATTAAATTTCTTTCCCTGATAATCCGCTGCGAGTACCTCGATTTCTCCATTTTGATTGAGGCGCGTGAGCTGCCGGCTTTCCGATTCGCAGATGTATAAACGGCTCTGGAGATCGTAAGCGAGTCCTGAGGCCCCACCGTCGTTTTCGCGCAGTAGTTCGGGATGGGGCGACGAGCTGAGTTTGTAAATCTTCCGCTGCCTGACGTCGGCCGCGGCGAGAAATCCGGAACGAGACCAGGCGAGACCATCGACGAACTGGAGGTTGCTCGCGATCTTTTCAGCTTCGTAAGTGCCCGTATCCTGCAAGGAAATACTCAGGGATGCGCGATCTGGATATCGTTCTCGACGCTCTTCACGCCCGAGACCTTTTTCGCGATCTTTTCAGCCTTGCTCTTCTGTTT
Organism: Terriglobia bacterium; assembly: GCA_963718155.1. Lineage (GTDB taxonomy): Bacteria > Acidobacteriota > Terriglobia > Bryobacterales > Bryobacteraceae > BOG-234. The sequence goes on from CAVQYP010000022.1 coordinate 364,887, forward strand.
CTCTTCTTCGACTTTGCCTTTCAGAACTACGGCGCCGTCCTTGACAGTGACGTCGATGGCGCCTCCCTTTACCACCTGGTCGGCGGCCAGTTTTTGCCGAATCGTATCCACCAGAAAATCATCGGAAACGGGTTTGCCGGCGGCGAAAGCCGTCGCGAGGAAAGTAAAGAAAAGGGCGACGGGAAGGAATATCCGCTTATGATTCATCTCTTCCGGCCATTGTACGCCAGTCGAGTTGATTGAGATACGCGGCCTTCCGACGCCAGTCGTTTTCCACCTTTACGTGGAGGTCGAGATAGATGTGTGTGTCGAACAGAGATTCCATTTCTTCACGCGCCTGAGTGCCGATCTGCTTAAGCATCGCACCTTTGGCTCCGATGATAATGGCTTTCTGACCTTCACGCTCGACGAGGATGGTGGCGAAGATGCGGATCAGACGCGGGAGTTCTTCCCATTTTTCGATGAGAACGGTGACGGAATGCGGCACCTCCTGGCGGGTTGCGCGGAGGACCTTTTCGCGGACCAGTTCGGCGGCGAGGAAGCGCGCGGGCTGGTCGGTGTAGTGGTCGCGGGGAAAATATTCGGGCCCTTCGGGGAGGCGGCGGATTACTTCCTGGCGGAGGTTGTCGAGTCCTTCGCCGGTGGTGGCGGAGATTGGGAGATATGCGTCGAAATCGTAGCGTTTTCGGTATTCTTCGAGCAGCGGGAGCATGTCGTGTTTCGCGGCCAGCGCGTCGATTTTGTTTAGGGCGAAGATTACCAGTGGGGCGTTGGGTTGGGTGTCGCCTGCGATAGGGGTTGACGCTCCCTCCCGGTCGCGGCTCGGAAATTGGTTGCGGGTTGGAGGGCGGTCGTGGGTTGGAGGGTTGTCGGGGGGGGGAGGGCTGTCGGGGGCCGGAAGGTGGTCGCCGGTCGGCGGGCGGTTGCGGCGCAGGATGCTCAGCGCTTTCTCGTCGCCTTCTCCGAAGGGTCTGGTGGCGTCGACTACGTAGATAAACAGATCGCGCTCTTCGAGGGCGCCACGGACGGCGTCCATCATGCGTTTGTTGATTGCCGTGTCGGACTTGTGGATGCCCGGAGTGTCGATGAATATCACCTGCGCCTCATCCGTCGTCAGAACGCCCTGGATGGCAGTGCGGGTGGTCTGCGGCTTGTCCGCCACGATGGACACCTTTTGGCCCACGAGCGCGTTTAATAGAGTCGATTTGCCGGCGTTAGGGCGGCCGAGAATCGAGACAAAGCCGGATACGAATTTTTTCGGAGTCATGGGTTGTTCACAGCCTGTTCCTCTTCTTTCACCGGCTCGGCCTTGCTCAGGCGCACTTGTTCCACGCGCATCTCATCGCTCGCCAGAACGTCGACGCGTATTCCATCGCGCACCACGCTTTCGCCCGGGGACGGAACGCGGCCCAGCCATTCGGTGACCAGTCCCCCGATCGTCGTCGATTCAATTTCTTCATCTGGTTTGAAGTCGAGGATATCGCGTATCCGCCCGATATCGAAATTGCCGGAGACGATGTAGCCGCCCTGACCATCTTCGTTGATATCGGATCCCGGTTCGTGCTCGTCGCGAATCTCTCCCAGAATCACTTCGACCAGATCTTCCATGCTCGCGAGGCCCGCGGTGGTTCCATATTCGTCGATTACGATCACGATGTGCGCGCCCTCCTGCTGCATCTCGCGCATCAGATCGTTGACGCGTTTGGTTTCGGGAACGAACCGGATCGGCCGCATCAGCTCGCGTACGGTGCGCTTGAGACGGTCGCTCTCCGGGACTTCAAACATGTCGCGCACATGAACGAAACCGATCACGTCGTCAATCGAGGTCTGGAAGGCGGGAATGCGGGAATACTGTTCGTTGACCACCAGTTCGCGAAGAGCTTCGAGCGATTCGTCCGCCTGAATCGCAACCATGTTCGGGCGCGGCGTCATGACTTCGCGCACAACCTTATCGCCGAATTCAACTACGGATTGAATCAGCTTGCGGTCACCTTCCTCGATGAGGCCTTCTTCGGTACCGGCGGTGATCAGGGCTTCGATGTTTTCAGCCGAGGTCGCGGGTTCGTCGCGCTTTTCTTCAGGAGTTGTGATGTCCAGCAGGGAGTGAATGAAGCCGAAGGCCAGCACGAGCGGCCGCGCGACCAGCGACGCTCCGGAATAAAACGGTACGAGTGCTGCAAGCCAGCGGCATGAGGTCCGGCGAAACAGCAATTGCGGAATCAGATAAGTGGCCAGGATCATCAGAAGCCAGGCAACGCCCATGCTCTCCAGCAGTTCGGGGACTGAAAGGGAGCCTCCGTCAATCACCTCGGCCAGCACAAGAATGCTGAAAACGAGGAGTAAGGTATGTTTCCAGAGGGAAAACGTGAGAGCGCCTTCCTCCGAACGGAGATTCAGGCGTGGCTCCAGCGTGGACTTGAAGTACTGCAGCGAGGCCAGATCCCGGGTGCGCAGCCTCATGCCTTCGAGGTAAAGCGTCTGGACGGCGGTGAACAACGTCAACAGGACGAGCACCACGATGATTACGGCGACGATCATTGCCGATTGGTTCCATTGCCGGCGCGCTCGATCAGGCCGTTTGGAAGTCTGAAGAGTCTGCGCCATCGCAGTTCCGCGCGGAGCATCCGGCCCTTGTCGGACTCATGGTCCATACCGAGAAGATGCAGCACGCCGTGCAGCATGAGAATGCGGATCTCGTCTTCGAGAGTGTGGTTCCACTCTCGCGCCTGCGCCCGGGCTCGCTGGAGGGATATCGCCAGATCGCCGGCATGTGCGGATTCCGCGCCGGACGGAAAGGACAGAACGTCGGTCGGATAATCCTTGCCGAGGAAGCGCGCGTTGAGAGCTTGTAGTTCGGCGTCGTTCGTAATGCGGCAATGGAATTCGCGCCCGCGGGCTACACGGTTGAGCAGGATTTCAGCAAAGGATTCCAGGCTTGCGGTATCGAGCGTGGCCGGCTTGCGCCGGTAAGTTATCAGTGGGTCGGATTTCATTTTTTGCCGGTCAGGCGATCATGCCGCCTGAACGGGTTCCGCTTTGCTTTGTTCCGCGGGGGGGCTTGTTCCGTGACAGCTTCGAGCGGACTTCCCTCGGAGAGCTTGAGCGAGAGTTGCCGTCCCGCGGCGCCCTCGTTGTATTTCTCATACGCGCGCACGATGCGCTGGACGAGGCTATGCCGAACCACGTCGCGCTCGTCGAACTGAACGAATGAAATACCTTCCACGCCCCTCAGTATCTCGACCGCGTCGAGCAGGCCCGAGCGCCGGCCGTTGGGAAGGTCGATTTGAGTGATGTCGCCGGTCACGACCATTTTCGAGTTGAAGCCCTGGCGCGTAAGCACCATTTTCATCTGCTCCGGAGGTGCTGTTCTGGGCTTCGTCGAGAATGATGAAGCTGTCATTCAGCGTGCGGCCGCGCATGAAGGCCAGCGGCGCGACTTCGATCGAGGCGCGTTCGAGCAGCTTTTCCACCTTGTCGGATTCGAGCATGTCGTAGAGCGCATCGTAGAGCGGGCGCAGGTACGGATCGATTTTTTCCTGCAGACTTCCGGGCAGGAAGCCGAGTTTTTCGCCCGCTTCGACGGCCGGCCGGGTCAGAATGATGCGAGAGACGCGTTTGCTGATCAGCGCCTGAATCGCCATGGCGACGGCAAGATAAGTCTTGCCGGTCCCCGCCGGGCCGATGCCGAAAACGAGATCGTTGCGCTCGATCGCTTCGAGATAGCGGCGCTGCGTAACGGTCTTGGGCGCGAGAACTTTTTTGCCGAAACTGCGCTGTTGCCCGCTCTTGAAGAGCGAACGCAGGGTGACCTCGGGATCGGCGGTCACGACGCGCAGAAGGCTGTTCAGATCGCCGTTTTTGAAGACGACACCTTCACGGACGAGAGCGAAATAATCCGCCAGAATCTGCTCGGCGCGGGATACGGCTTCGGGCTCGCCTTCGATTTCAATGCAGTCGTCGCTTAATCTCGTGTGAACGCTCAAACCGGTTTCGAGCAGACGAATATTCTCGTCCCGCGTGCCAAAAAGGCTCTCAATACCGCGGCTGACCTGTACTGTGGCTTTCATTTTATAGAGAGTTTGACCTCACTTGAGAAACGGCCTCCTTGGGGAAAGTGCGAACATCAGGCGTTCTGGGAAGGAGACTTGGAGAGACAGACAAAACGATGGCGATAGAACGGGGAGCGGTGATGCCGCGCGGGCGCGGGGAGGGAAAACACCATCCGTTGTCAGTATACCAAAACGTCGTCAGAAGACCGGTGAATCGCTGGTCAGTATTACTTTTCAATCACCATCACGGCGAACGTTCCAGGCAGCACCGGTGGCCTGCCCCGGCCCCCTGCCGGCGCTGGACCAAACTCTGCCGAAACAACGAATATCCGGTGAGTGGTGGGGTCGAGACCCATGTTGCGCGAACCCATCGGGGTCGGGACGTTTTCGAGGACGTGATATTGATCCGGGCTGTCCTGATGGATCACGGTCAGTGTGCCGTTGGCGTTCGAAGCAAAAGCGTTGGCCGAAGCAGCATCGTACCCGGCGCCGTCGACGCCGGTTCCGATCGGGAGGGTCGCGATAACCTTGCCCGCCCGATAGTCCGAGACAGCCATTACGCCGCTGCGGCATCCGCTGAACAGCCGACGATGGGCGGTGTCAAGCGCCATGGAGACGGGCTGTTTGCACGGGGCGGTGGACCAGCGGCGAACCACCGTCGCCTTCTTTGCGTCGATCTCGACGACCTCGCTCGTGTCGGTGAGGTTCGCATATACCATCCCGTCGCCCGCTGAGGCGCCGTATTCAGGTTTTCCGCCGAGCGGAATGTTGGTGATGAGAGCGCCTGCCTGCCGGGTCGATCACCGTCGAGGAGTGCGCGTCACCATTCAGCGTGAAGACGCGGTTGGACGCAGGATCGTAAACGATAGCGTCGGCGTCTTCGGCGGCGGGGATCCGGCCGAGCGTCTTGAAGGTCTTCAGATCGAACATGACAACGGACTGATCGTTACCGGAGGTGGCGAAGCCGTGACCCGTCTTCTGCGCAACAGCGGTGCCGTGCGCGCCTTTGATGCCGGTCACTTCGCCCAGCAGGGTTCCGTTATCCGAGTCGACCACCATCACCCGATTCTGGCGTGCGATGAACAGCCGGTGATTCGGGGGATCGGGCACGACGTAGTCCCAGCTCCCGTCGCCACCCAGCTTCCAGGTGTGGGTTACGTGGTAAGACCCGGCCGACTGCGCCGCGAGCGATGCCGCCGCTGCTATGACGAGGCCAAGTGTGTTGCGCATCAGAGTTCGTTCCCGCTCCTGAGGAGACCCTATCACCCGAATCTGAATGTTCGCTGAAGGCCCGGGGCGGTCCCGGCAATCGACTACCGGGCTTTACTGCATCGGGTCTTTACTGCATCGGGGCTTTACTCCATTGCCCCGTACGCAAGAGTCGAGAAATCGGTGAATATTCTGGGGGGCTCGGGCGAATCCATCATGCGCTGCGTAAACAGGATGCCGATCATCCCTTCCGCGGGGTCGGTGTAGGCGGTTGTGCCGAAACTGCCGGTCCATCCGAACCTGCCCGGGGTGTGGAAGATCTCAGCGCGCCGAATGTCAACCGCCACTCCGAAACCCCAACTGGAATGCGTACCGAAGAAAATTTCAGACCCGGCGCGCTGCTCGGGGGTGAGATGATCCGACGTCATCAGTTCGACGCTGGCTCTCGAAATAATCTGCTCGCAGACGTGGCGGCCTTTGTGCAGCATCATGCGGCTGAAGGTGAAATAATCATCCATCGTCGAGACGAGTCCCGCTCCGCCCGATTCGAATGTTGGCCGGGTTGCCCACGCGCTTCCGGCTGCGTCGTCCAGCATATTCAGCTTGTTCGTACCACGATTGAAGAAATAAAGCCCGGGTAAGCGGTCGATTTTTTCCGGTGGAACGTGAAAGCCGGTATCCTTCATGCCGAGCGGATCGAAGATACGCTCGCGCAGGAAGGCGCCAAACGATTTTCCCGAGACCCTTTCGATCAGCGCGCCCAGCACATCGCCGCTCGTGTGATACCTCCACCGCGCGCCGGGTTGGTCCAGCAACGGCAGAGAGCCGAGATTCCGCAGCCATTCATCGATGGGCGGCGCTTCCCACGGTAAGACCGGAGTGTCGCCGCCCAGGCGATAATCGCGAATCCATCGCTGGATCGGATAAGTATCGGGTTTGGCCATCACGCTGCCGAATCCCATCCGGTAGGTCAGGAGGTCGCGAACGGTAATGGGACGGACGGCAGCGACGGTGTCATCAAGCCCGGAGGAGAGGGACTTGAGCACGCGGCGGCTCGCGAGTTCCGGCAGCCAGGGGTCGATGGGATCGTCGAGCCGCAGCTTGCACTCCTCGACCAGAGTCAGGGCGGCAACCGCGGCGATGGGCTTCGTGAGCGAGGCGATGCGAAAGATCGTATCGGTCTTCATGGGCGCCGGCTTCATAAACGACAGGCTTCCCAGCGCCTCCACGTGAACGTCGTCATGGTGGCTGACCAGCGCAACCAGACCCGGCAGATCTTTGCGTTCCAAGTATGCGGACAACACCCGGTGCATTCGCTCCAGACGCGATTTGGTTAAACCCGCCATGTTCCCCCGGCTTCTGCTTTTGTAATTCCCCTCACGCCAGTTAATACGCAACGAGAGTGTTAAAGCTGTGATGATGCCATACGGCCTGATGCGAAGGAGTTGGGGCGTGGTGCGGAGGGGAGTGTCAGCCTATCGCGGTGTACGCGAGGGTCCAGAAGTCGTCGAACACCTGGGCGGTTCCGGCGAATCCAGCAGCGGCAGCGATCCCAATCTGCGCAGCCATTCGTCCATGCTCGGCGCGTGCGAGGGCAGCATCGGGCCGCCGATGCGATATTCGCGAATCAATTTCTGAATGGGATATGTGTCTTGCGGCGCCATCACGCTTCCGAAGCCCATCCGGTAAGTCAGCAGATCGCGGAGGCTGGTGGCCCGCGACGCCGGAACCGTATCGTCCACGTCCGACGAAAGAGATTTGAGCACGCGCCGATTCGCGAGTTCCGGCAGCCACGGATCGACAGGATCGTCAAGCCGCAGCTTGCAGTCCTCAACCAGGATCATCGCCGCAGCGGCGGTGACGGCCTTTGTAATCGAAGCGGTCCGAAAGATTGCATCGCTTCATCGGGGCCGGGCTCATACACGATTCGCTCGGAAATGACATGGAGCCGAGAGCTTCCGTGCACGTCCTCGCGATGGCTCACCAGCGCGACGAGGCCGGGAAGTTCACGATGCCGCGGATCGGTAAGTGGATTTACGGGAGGAGCGGGTCGGTGAGCGAGATGACTACCTCGCTCTGTTTGCCTCTCTCCAGAGTCACCCTTTCGGCGCGGTCCCATAGACGGGGGGTGATGTTCCACTCGTTCTCACCTTCGGGAATGGGACCCGAAGGTAGTGCCAGCACGCGATATTCACCGGGAGGCAGCCCGGCAATCTGAAATCGGCCTTCTGCATCTCCGACTACTGAGGGCAGCTTGTCCATTCCGGCCGGCGGTTTTGAAGGAGCCGGCACGCCGCTGATATAAATCCTCGGCTGGCTGGCCGGCCGGGCGCTTTCGGTGACGGCGCCTGTCAGGATGGCCGGCTGGTCGTCGAGCACAACTTCTATGCGGGAGCCGGGACCGGCGGTGATGATCCCATCCGGCGCGATCATACCCGCTGACCGAATTTCTTTCACGTAATATTTGCTGCCCAGACCGCTCACGATTACAGCGTGCCGTGGTCCGCGGATTCTTTGGAACCAGAATTTGCCATCGGAGAACTTTGAAATCGCGATCTGGGTTCCGGGTAAAAGCGAAGGGGGCGCCAGGAGGTGAATTTGCACCCCGCCGAGCGGCGGCAGTGACATGTCATCATGGGCCGCGCTCACGCTGGCGGTAATATCGGCCGCGGGAATCATCGCGATCGTAACGAAGACGTTCTTGTTCACGATCTCGACCGGAGTGAGCGCCCAGGCGTCTTTACTCTGAACCGCAACCTCATAGGACGCCGCCGGGAGATCGCGCGCGAGGATGTCGTCGCAGCCCGTAGAAGAAGAGAACACTGCCGCTGTGAGGTAATCCAGAAACGTTGCATCAGGTCGAAGCGCGGTGATGGCGGCCCCGGCCGCGCTCATGGAAAATTGAAGGTTGTCTCCGGGCCGGCATCCCCGAAGCGAGACCTGCACCCGATAAAGAGGCTCCTTGCGCACCCGAACTGTACCCATATCCGCCGGCGTTCCCGGAGCTATGGTCACTTTGCCTGCGGTAGAGGCATCCTGAACGCCAGGCCACCAGGAGTTCCCGACGCCGAGGCCTACAGTATTCATCTCGTCAGGAGAGAAGCGTGTGGACGGAGATGAGAGGCTGAAATGCAGACCGGATATCCGCACGATATATTCAGCTGGCGGAAGACTCTGGATGCGGAACGATCCATCGCGATCTGTTTTCCCAACTGTGCGGCCGCGGCGCGGCGAGCCGGAGTCATCCAGTGCTTCTACAGAAATGCCCTCGACCGGCTTGTCGAGTTCGTCGACGATGCGCCCTCTCAGTTCGCCTAACCGCATCAGCGACAAGCGAACATATACTTGCGGACGATCATGGCTCACGGTGACCAGCGTTCCTGTCGCCTGCGGGAAAGACTGCGTCGTGCCTTGATATCCCATCGCCGCGAAGTAGGCGGGCTTTTTCGCCTCCACGTAGTAGTTGCCCGCCTGGGTGGGATGAAACAGAAAATTCCCCTGGGGATCGGTCGTGCCGGTGGCGAAGACGGTCCGCTCCAGCGTTTTTGAGAACTGGTAAACGCTGATCTCGGCGACTGCGACTCCGGTATTCAGGCCGGATTCCAGAACAATGCCGCCAATTTGAAGTGAGTCGCTATCCTGTGCAAAGGCAGAGCCTGCCGCGATCAGGCCGAAAAGCACCAGTCGGGTGAGGTCCACGGGTTTTATCCTACAGCAAGCTGGCAGAGGGGGGCAGAAGTCAGAAGCCAGAAGCCAGAAGTCAGAAGTCCAGCATGGTTGCGGCGCTCCGGCGAAAGCGCGTCTCTAAAATATAGTTTGGCTTCTACGCAACAGACCGAAGTGCCGTGTGCAGGTTGCACGGAGTGCTGCCGCAGTAACCAGGGACTCTTTCTGCATCCGGAGCAGGGGGACGACGTCGAGTCGTACCAGTTCCGCGCCGTCGCCGGCAGGGATGGTAGTGAGGTGTTTTTGCTGGCTACAAGGCCGGACGGCGCGTGCGTGTATCTCGGACCGGAGGGATGTACGATTTATGAGCGACGTCCCCTGCTGTGCCGGACCTTTGATTGCCGGAAGCATTACCTGATTCTGCCGAGGCAAGACCGCGACAATCTGGTGCGACTGGGACTGTCTTCGCGGCAGGTTTTCAATGCGGGGCGGGCGAGGGTGAAAACGCTGAGCGCTTCCGAGCGGCAGGAGTGTCTGGACAAATCCGCCGAGTTCTTCTCCTGACATCTGGCCGGATCTTTAGCCGGCGACAAGATCGCCGGCGCTACCCGAGGCTGGCACTCGACCTGCTGAGATGTTGCCGCGATAAATGAGCTCGCCACAGACCCCTAAATCCAGCGGACCGCATCGACGATGGGGCCGTCCATTCGGTGAGCTTTCGACCGTTCACTGCGTCGTGGCTGTCGGACTCCTGGTGATCGTCTGCATCATTTTTATCGTTCTTGTGAGAGTGATGATGCGGTGAATATTACGGAACAGTGCGTGGTCAGAAAAGGAGCTTCAATGCGAACTGAATCTGCCGCGACGTTCCGACAATCGAAGTGATACGTCCCGCGTTGGCGAGCACGGAACCGTTGCTTGAGAACACGGAAAGTGACGGCACACCGAAGTTGGCATGATTGAAGATATTGAACAACTCGGCGCGGAACTGCAGCCTGAGGCGTTCCTTCAACACGGTCTCCTTCAGCACGGCGAAATCGGTGGATACGTAGCCCGGAGCGGTTCCGGTATTTCGCCCGAGATTGCCAATGGTTCCGACCGGCTGGAGAGAGAAGCATGCGGGATTAAACCATCGATTCACGTTTTGTCCGGCGGTAACGTCGCAACCCGCAATGTAGTTCGGACGAACCTGATCGAAATTGTTCTGGAGCAGCGCGCGGTCGAAGCCGGTCAGGATCGAATACGGAACCCCTGTACGGAACGACTCGATACCTGTAAGCTGCCATCCGCTCACGAAACGGTTCTTATGGAAGGGCAGCATATAAACCGCGTTAACGGTCAGGTTATGCCGGATGTCGAAGCCGCAGTTGCCTTTGTCGGCCGCCTGATTGTAAGGGTTGGAAACGGCGTTCGAGCCGTTGTTTCCGCCGAGCCCGTTGCCGGGAGGTCCGTCATCGATGCAATGCGAATACGTGTAAGAAAGCTGACCCAGCAGGTTATTGGTCAGATTGCGCTTCAGGCTCGCCTGCATCCCGTGATAGCTCGACAGCGTGCTCGTGTCGTACAAATCGAGCGAGCCAAAGTTCTGATTGATGCGGGGGTTCTGTACTCCGCCGGCGGAAGCGAAGTGCATGACACCACTGGCGTCGGTCGTCGCGATGGGGGGATTAAAATCGCGGAACGAAAGCAGGTGAACCCCCCGGGTGCCGACATAGCCGGCCGTTAGAACCCAACCGCCCAATTCGCGCTGGACATTGAGGTTCCATTGCATCATGTAGGGCGTGGTATCGATGTTGTAGTTCGTCCCGTTGGTGAGACTGGGCTTGACAGGAGAACTCGCGCCCGTAACAACAAAGGGTGTCGGGAAAGCAGGATAAGTGCAGCCAGGCGTCGTACAGATCGTTTGATTCACAGTGAGGAAGGGCGGCGTGCCGTCATAGCCCGCGAAGAACGTGTAGGTCTGCAGCGGATCGTGCATAATGGCGAAGCCGCCGCGGAGGGAAGTCTTGTGGTCGCCGAAGACGTCGTATGCGAAGCCGAATCTGGGGTCGAAGTTCCAGACACTCGGGTTCTTCGCCCACGCGTGCGGCACATTGGTGTAGCTGGTGTCTGTGGCGGGATTGACTACGTTGTGCAGATTGTTGCGAATTTCTATGGGGTTGGACTGCCACTCATAACGCAGTCCGATGTTCAGGGTCAGCTTGCGGGACACTTTCCAGTCATCCTGAATGTAAGGATTAAGCGAGATATCGCGAAAGTCGCGGTTCGTATAGGTATAGCCGTCGGGCGCGCCGGTGAAATTCAGCGGGGTCCCCGTGAGGAAATTCTGAAGGCTGCTGAACGTGTACTGCCCGTTCCAGTAAGTCTGGACAAACCCATTGATCTGCTGTCTGCGGAAACTCATGCCGACTTTGATGTTGTGGTTGCCCTTCGTCCAGAGCACGCCGTCCGACACGGTGTATTTGTTCTGATAAAAACCGAATGGCGTAACGATGCCCGCGCCCAGGCCGGTAAGTCCCGGCACCGATATGGCCGTATCGTACCTGCCAGGAAAGATTTGAAGCGCCGGATGCGTATTGGCCTGTGTCTCGCGTGAGACCGGGCGGGAGTAAGACAGATTAAAGAGATTCACGAGCGTAGCCGAAAAGAGGTGACGCTCGTTCAAAGTGGCAAACTGATTGTGCGTAAGATCAGTGACCGGCCACAGCGGAATGGCGGAAGGGTTCACAAGAGTGCCGACGTCGGACAAGTAGCGCCCGAAGATTGCGTCTTTGTCGGAGATATTGTAGTCGAGGCGGCCGAGGAAATAGTCTTCATGGGCGACCTGGTTGGCGACTTCGGTCAGGGTGCCGGTTCCGTTTCCCGAGATCGGTGGTCGGAAGCGGATAGAGAGCGATAATCGGTTGAACATTGGGCGCGGCGGCCGCGTGGGAACTGGCCGAAGGAACGAACACCGGAGTGCTGGTGCCGAGCAGCTGGCGGATGCCTTCATAGTTTCCGAAGTAAAAGATCTTGTTCTTTTTGATGGGGCCGCCGACGCTTCCACCAAACTGATTCTTGCGGAAAGGAGGCGGCGAGGCGCCGTCGAAGAAGTTTCGGGCGTCCATGGCACTGTTGCGCAGGAAGTCGTAGGCGGAGCCGTGAATTTGATTGGTGCCGGACTTGGTGGCGGCGTTGATGACACCTCCATTTCCACCGAACTCAGCGCTATAGGTGTTGGTGAGCGTCTGGAATTCGGCGATGGCTTCGATGCCGAGGGACGTTCCCGTGACTGCCGCGCCGGAGCCGCGCTGCCACCAGTTCTGCTGATCTTCGCCGTCAAGCAGGATCGCGTAGCCCTCGGGCCGGGCGCCGGAAATCGAATAGGTTGCGGAGCGGCCCACGAGAGCAGAGGTTCCGGCGGCTGGATAAGTCGCAGCGCCGGGAGCCAGCAGGATCAACTGTTCGAAGTTGCGGCCATTCAGCGGCAGTTCACGCATTTGCTGCTGGTCGACGAGAGATGACACGGCGGCGGTGGTGGTCTCGACCTCCGAGACCGAACCGGACACGTTGACTGTTTCTCCTACCTGCCCGAGGTTCAGTTGAAAATCGATGACCAGGTGCGCTGCCGACCGTGAGGACCACTCCCTGGCGTACTGCCGATTGAAAGCCGGTCTTCGATGCCTGAATCTCGTACGTGCCGATCGGAAGATCGGGCGCGGTGTAGCGGCCCTGGCGTCGGAGGACACCGTGCGGGAGAGACCCGTTTCGGTGTTCTTTATCGCCACGGTGGTGTCCGGGACTGAAGCTCCTGAACTATCGGTTATGGTTCCGGACAGACTGGCCGACGTCACCTGCGCGAGGGCCATGGGCGAAAGGGCGGCAATCAGGCAGAAAAGAGGCAGTAATCGTCTGTTGGAAAGCATGCTGAGTTGGATTTGTTTTTTGAATGCGATTGAGCAGTATATCAGTTGTGGTTTAAATCCGGGTTTTGTGCTTGCGATCCTGTAATTCAGCGTACGAATGGGCGGAAACACGCGCTGAGACGCCGTTTTGAGCACGGCATGATTTCTCTTTCAGCGAAGAGGAAGTCTGATATATCTGCGCAGCGAGAACGACGGCCTACGGCACGGGCGTGAGGCCGTGGCGTCGCATCACTTCCGCAAGCACCGCGGGGTCTGGCGGCCCGCCTGTGGCGGCAGACATGACAGCAGCCATCTCACGGAAATAGGCAGGACCGATCAGGCCGGGAGTGACAATGGCGAGCATTGTGGCATCGGCCGTGTGGACGTTGTCGAATCGGTGGACCGCTCCGCGAGGTATGCAAAGCACGTCGCCTGGACCGACTTCGATCCGGCGCCCATCCACCGTCCAGGTGAGTGTGCCCGCGAGGCCGTAAATCGTCTCCTCATAGGCGTCGTGGCTGTGCGCGATCGGCACCTTTGCCCCCGCGGGAATATCGCCTTCGAAGACGGCGACGGAACCACCGGAAGCCTCGCTCTCGAGCCGGAATCGAATCGTCACTTGTCCGACCCGGATCTCGTCGGTAGTTGCACTTTTATCTGTCATGACTCAGGTTTACCGCGTTCCCAGGTGCCGCGCCTCGTGCACCATCGTCATAAACCTCCGGGCTAATTCGCGAATCCAATCGGAATTGTGGCGGCGGACGGCCTCATGAGGTACGAGGTCCTCTCCGATCCCGAGCGCCGCCGCTCCGGCGCGAATGAAGTCGCCCGCGGTTTGCTGATTTACGCCTCCCGACGCGATCAGCGCCACGTGCGGGAAGGGAGCTTTCAGGGCGCGAATATAATTGGGTCCCCCGATCAGGGAGCAGGGGAAGACCTTGATCAAATGGATTCCCGCCTTCATCGCGGCCACGATTTCGGTGGGGGTTAAAGCGCCCGGAATCACGAGTACACCGTTCCTGGTGTCGAATTCCACGATATCGAGGTCGAGCGCGGGGCTGGTTATGAATGCCGCGCCCGCATCCACACAGGCTTGCGCGGTTTGCGTGTCGAGCACGGTGCCGGCTCCTACCATCAGCTCCGGGCTGGTGCGCGCGAGTTCAGCGATTACTTCCAGAGCTCCGGGTGTCGTCATGGTCAACTCGACCACACGGATTCCGCCGGAAAGCAGCGCCTGAGCGGCGAACAGGGCTTCTTCCGACGAAGAAACGCGTATCGCCGGGATGATTCCGATTTCTTCGATACGCGCATGGACCTGCTCTTTTGTCATTGCTGCGGGACCTCCGTGAGTGACGAGCGTAAACGGCCACTGCCGAGATCCCTTTTACGATATACTTGCGTTCGGCATGAGCTCCCGGCAAGAAAATCAATCTGCAAAGAACATGAATCGGCGGTCGTTTCTGGGCCGCTCGACGGCGGCGGCGGGCGCGCTCGCGGGAGGTCTGGGTTTGACTAACGCGCTGAATGCGGCCAAAGAGGGGCCGGGCGACGGTCCGATTGCGGACACCACGTCGGGCAAGATCCGCGGCGCGGTAATCGAAAAGGTTTACGCGTTCAAAGGCGTGCCCTATGGCGCATCGACTGCGGGGGCCGGCCGCTTCATGCCTCCTGCGAAGCCGCAGCCGTGGACCGATGTCCGCGACGCGACGCAGCATGGCCACCGGTCGCCGCAGCAACCCGGGATTCTTGAGCCTCTGCCGGAAGTCGGCTCGATGGATATCCAGAATCCGATGGGCGAGGACTGCCTCGTCGTGAATGTGTGGAGCAACGGACTAAAAGACAACAAGAAGCGGCCGGTGATGGTGTGGCTGCACGGCGGCGGGTTCGCTTCCGGGATCGGGCGATTACATTTTGTACGACGGCGCGAATCTGGCGCGAAAACGCGATGTGGTGGTGGTGACGGTCAATCATCGCCTGAATGTCTTTGGATACCTTTATCTCGCCGATCTCGGCGGCCCGAAGTATGCGGACGCGAGCAACGCGGGACATCGCGATATCGTGCAGGCGCTTGAGTGGGTCAGAGACAACGTTTCGAACTTCGGGGGCGACCCGGGGAATGTGACGATCTTTGGGCAGTCCGGCGGCGGCGGTAAGGTTGCAACTCTGATGGCGATGCCTTCTGCGAAGGGTCTTTTTCATCGGGCGGTTTGCCAGAGCGGTGCTGCCATCAAAGGCGTGAGCCGTGCTAATGCCACGAAGACAGCGCAGGCTCTTCTCGACAAGCTGAATCTGAAGCCTGATCAGATCGATCAGCTTCAAAACATGCCGTTCGACAAAGTAACAGCCGCGATTCAGGCGCCGGGCCTTGGCGGATTCGGACCGGTGGTGGACGGCAAATCGCTGCCGCATGACCCGTTCGATCCCTCGGCGCCGGAAGAGTCGGCGACTGTGCCTTTGCTGATCGGGACGGTGGAAGAGGAGGTTAACTTCTTCCCGAATACGCCGCTCGATCCGATCGACGATGCGGATCTGCATAAGCGGGTGAAGCAGACTACGCGCGCGGATGACGCGGCGGTGGATCATCTGATTGCGGTTTATAAGCAGGGGCGTCCGAAGAAGAGCAATGTCGAGATTTATCAGATCATTGCTTCGGATGCGACGTTCAGCGCGGGTGTGCACACGGAGGCGGACCGCAAGGTGGCTCAGGGCAAGGCGCCGGTTTACAAGTATTACTTCACCTGGCAATCGGGCGCGCGCGACGGGAAGCTGCGGTCGTATCACACGCTTGAGATTCCGTTTGTGTTTGAGAATGTCGATCCCGCGAAGAGCATGACGGGCACGGGACAGGATCGGTATGCGCTATCCGACAAGATGAGCGCGGCATGGGCGGCATTTGCGCGCACCGGGAATCCGAACGTGAAGGGTTTGCCTCATTGGCCGGCGTTTACGGCTGATCAGCGGGCGACGATGGTGTTCAACGACGAGACGAAGCTGGTGAACGATCCTTATAAGGAAGCGCGGCTTGCGCTGGCGGCCTTGCCTGCGCCCGCCGGCGGCCGTGGACGGGGCTGATTCGGCAGGCCTGCTATCTGGCAGGAGCTGCCGCAAGCGACGCTCCCTTCCGGTCGCGGCTCAGAATCGTGTTGCCGGTTTCGAAGGAGTCTAGTCCTGGCCTGCGTGCGCTTTGGCCGTTCTTGCCTGCAGATCCCGTAAGACAGTCAGTTCGGTCTCGGTCGGCAGGCGGCGTAGTCGCGACTTCTTCCGCGACTTTCAGATTCCAGCCCGTGGCCGCGACGACGGCCTCCGCGGTTATGCCAGGATGAACGCTGGTCAGCGTCAGTTCCTTCGTGACCGGGTCGGGCGTCAGGATCCCAAGGTCGGTAATCACGGCTGTCGGGCCTTTGCCGGGAAAGCGCATTTGCGCCCGGCTTTCGCCGCCTTCCATATGGCCGCCGGAGGTCTGGAAATCCAGCTTCTCGACGAATGCCCGTTTCGTTTGCCGCAGCGTAATCAGCACTTCGCCGCAATTGGCCGCGATCGCCGGCGCGCCGCCCGCGCCGGGCAGACGCGTCTTCGGCGTGTCGTAAGTGCCGATCACGGTCGAGTTGATGTTGGCGAAGCGGTCGATCTGCGCCGCTCCCAGAAAGCCTAAGTCGATGCGGCCGCCCTGCAGCCAGTAGGTGAAGATCTCGATGATCGACACGACGGTGTCGGCCGTTTCGGCGAGCTCTCCGTCGCCGATCGAAAGGGGCAGCACCTGCGGCTTCGTGCCGATGCAGCCGGATTCGTAGATCAGCACCGTGTCGGGCGCATGCGTGAGGCGCGCGAGGTTCGCCGCGGCACTCGGCAGGCCGATGCCGACGAAGCAGGACGCGCCGTTGCGCAGCATGCGCGCAGCCGCGATGGTCATCATTTCATCGGCCGTATAGTCAGGCATTTACCACCACGCTTTCCGAAGCCGTCTGCCCGGCGGCAATGCTTTTAAGGAACCCGTCGAAATCCTTCGTGCCCATGATGTGGCGGTCAATCCAGGCGAGAAAGGTGTCGCGCTCCTTCGCGATGCCGTCCCACTGTTTGTAGAACGCATTGTTGCGCGCATAGTAGCCCTGGGCATAGGAAGGGAAATGCGCCGCCTTTCACTTCGCTGACCGCGCCGACGACCCACGACGGCAGGATCACGGAATTCGAGGGAGCGTTGAGATCGTCCACGATTTCTTCCACGGTGACGATCGAACGCTTCGCCGCCATCACCGCTTCCTTCTGGGCTCCTACGACGCCCCACATCAGGACGTTGCCTTTTCGGTCGGCCTTCTGCGCGTGGATGACCGTGACGTCGGGCCGGTGCGCCGGCACGGCTGCCAGTTTTTCGCCGGTGAAAGGGCATTCGATGAAGCGAATATTCGGATTGTACTTCGGCAGATCGGTCCCGATGTAGCCGCGCAGGATGCCGAAAGGAAGGTGTGAAGCGCCCGCGGCATAGGCCGCAGCCATTCCGGCGTGCTCATGCTCTTCCACCGCGATGGGATTCGGCCACTGCTTCTCAATGGCGTCGCGCAACCGGTGGAGCGAGCCCACGCCCGGATTGCCACCCCACGAGAATACGATCTTCGCCACGCATCCCGCGCCGATCAGCTGATCGTAAATCACGTCGGGGGTCATCCGGATCACGGTCAGCTTACGGCGCTTCTGACGAATGATTTCGTGCCCCGCGGCGTATGGAATCAGATGAGTGAATCCTTCGAGCGCAATGGTGTCGTCATCGCGCACAAATTCCTTGATTGCGTCGCTGAGCTGCAAAATTGCGGCCAAGATTGGTTACCCCGGAATGAACATTCTATCAACCGCGCGAAAAACGGCGGAACGTGTAAAACTTTGACCTTAGGAGCGCGATGTTTTTAAAAATCTTCCGGACCAGGCCGGATATTGTGCCGGCGATTATCAGGGTCGTAGTGGGGGTGTTGTTCTTTGTGCATGGCGCGCAGAAGATGCTCGGGTGGTGGGGCGGCCCGGGATTTTCGGCGATGATGGGGGGATTCGAAAGCCAGGGCATTCCGGCGGTCTTCGCGTTCCTTGCCATTGCGGCGGAGTTCTTTGGCGGGATCGGGATGGTGCTTGGTTTTCTCACTCGCATTGCGGCGTTCGGAATTACCGTGAACATGATCGTAGCCATCCTGACGGTACACCTGAAGAACGGCTTGTTCATGAACTGGAGCGGTCAGCAGAAGGGCGAGGGATTCGAGTTTCATCTGCTGGTCCTCGCGATCACGATTTCCATCATGCTGGTGGGCGCCGGCGCTTTCTCGATTGACGGAATGATTTATAAGGGTGAGGCGTACCGGCATTCAACCGGCCGGCCGTAGCGGCGTTGTTAACGCCGATTATGCCGATGAGCGCCCTTTTTTGGGCCGCTTGATCGCCCCCTGCACCAGCCTGGGTGGGGCTGTTGCCTGAGGTGAGGAGGACGCGGGTGCATGGCGATTGCGGATCGGTTCGGATTCCGCGAACAATCTGGTGATCCCGGCGACGAACGGCTTCAGATCCTGGGGGCCGCGGCTGGTGGCGAGGTTGCCGTCCCGAACAAATTTCTCGTCCAGTCAGGTGGCGCCGCAGTTGACGACGTCGTTGCGGATGCCCGGCCAACTCGTCAGAGTCCGTCCTTTGAGCAGCCCGGCGGATGCGAGCACCCAGGGGCCGTGGCACAGAGCGGCGATCTTTTTTTTTGCCTCGTCGAAGGCGTGAACGAACTCCGCGCAGGCTCCGACTGCCGCAGAAGATCGGGATTGATGAAGCCTGCTGAGATGAGCAGCCCCTCATAATCGGTTCAGTGGCTGAAGAATCTTTGCGGTAGCCGTGCAAAACATGCCAGCTGTAATTGTCCGGGGCTCGGCTCGTCTCGGATAAGCGACAGGCTTATCGCGGAGCGGGAGACCATTTCGGTCGTGCGGTGCGTCCCGTATCCACCACTACCAGAAACTCTTCCCGACCAGGGGGTCGGCTCACGCTTCTTCGGTAATACCCACAACGTGCTGCCGTCGGCCATTGCGTATTTCATAGTCCTGTCGAGAATTCCATAGTGATCGAGAAATACGTTCAGGGTCGCGGGAATCCGGACACATCCTTTTGATTGAGGTGTTCCCAGCTTTCGCTCGAGACGATCGGGATCGGTCGCGTGCATTTGCAGCCGCATTTCGCTCTCGCCGCCGCCACCCCACCCTCGGATGCCTTGCTGCCAGCCGAAGTCATAGACCCGCATTCCTTTGGCGCCGTATCCGCGAATCCCGTTTTCGTTGAGGGTGCCCTCGGCGCGGAAGTCCGGATTGTCGATTGTGTGCTCGAAGACTCCGGTCGGTGTGACAAAGTGATCGAACTGGCCTGGTTTTCCGGTTGAAACGGGCGAGGCGCCGATGAGATGAAATTGCCCGTCCGGCGACATCCAGAACAGCATCGCGGCTTGTACGAAGTTGTTCCGATCCACCAGAATTACGTACTGCGCCTGATTGCTGGTTTTGTCCGCCAGATTTTGGCGGAGCAGATCGCCATATAAACGCTGTTCGTCGTCCGGGATGTTCAGTTTCCGGGACACCTGCAGGGCGTAAAGGGGAGTGAGTCGCGTCCCGTCATCCTGACCGGACAAGGGTGGAGTCAGTAGCAGGCAAAACGCGGGAAGGAGGAAAAACAGCCGCGAACGTCGGCATCCTCGCGAACGAAGTTCCAGCATTGCGTCACCGCGCCGTGAATACGGGGCTTACTTGAACTGTAACAGCTTCCCGGCCTCCAGTCTGATGGTATTAACAGACGGACCGCGCGGCCCCCACGTTCGCGGGTCGGTGGTTCGGAAGAATGCGTGAACGGGTGTTCCTACGGCCGCCGCCAGGTGGGAAATTCCGGAGTCGTTCCCGACGAAAATACGCGCCCGGCGCAGCCAGCAGGCGAGTTCGTAAAGGTCGTCGATCCGCACTGCCTGTTCGAGTTGCTCTTCGGGACCGCACAACCAATGCACCGGCATTTTTGCCGAAAGCCGGCTTGCGATCTCTTCGAACAACGCCATGGGAGCCCGCTTCGGCGCACTGCTGGCGAAAGGGTGGATCACCGCGAACCTCCGATCCGCGGCGGGGCACTGAATTTCGGGAAAGCGCGACCGAGGCGCCGCGCCGAGCTCGCGCGCCTGATCCCTGTAGAAATCGACCGCGTGTTGGCTCCCGGAGGGCAAGGACGAGACGAACCGGAACGGCAGATCCAGCTTCTCCACCGCTTCCCGGAATTCGGGATTATTCGTGCCGTACCAGGAAATAATCGAATCGAAGCCTCGCAGGTGTTCAACGACTTCTTCGGCCGGCAGCAATCCCAGGCGATCAAGACCCGATGCCACAATCGATTGCGCCGAATCGGCGAAGCGTGCCAGCGGGACATTCTGGCCGGAGCACCAGATCTCCGTGTAATCCGCCCGCAACGATTCGAGCGCCGGCAGGCTCACAATGAAGTCGCCAATCGCACCGGGTCTGATCAAAAGCCGCCGAATCAAAAGACGTCCGAAATGAATCACCAATTGTAAGATGGGGAAGGTCCGGATTCGAATAACTTAAATGAGCATAGTGGCTTTCGCGCCGCGTACGGCGCATGACGTGATTGGTAACGTCGGCAACACGCCTCTGCTGCGGCTGGAAAAAGTCGCGGCGGAGTTCCCGGGTGTCGAGGTCTACGCGAAGGCGGAGTATTTCAATCCCGGCGGATCCGTGAAAGACCGCCCGGCGCTCAACATGATCCTCGAAGGCGAGCGGTCCGGCGCACTCACGCATGACAAGACACTGATCGACGCGACCAGCGGGAACACCGGGATCGCCTACGCGATGATCGGAGCCGCTCGTGGTTATAAGGTGAAGCTCTGCCTTCCGGTTAATGCCTCAATCGAGCGCAAACGAATCCTGAAAGCCTATGGCGCGGAACTGGTTCTGACTCCCGCCGACGAAGGGTCCGACGGAGCGATTACGAAAGTCCGCGAGATCTACGCGGCCGAGCCCGATCGTTACTTTTACGCCGACCAGTACAGCAATGACGCCAACTGGAGAGCGCATTACGAGACCACGGGTCCCGAGATTCTCGAACAGACCGAAGGCAGACTCACCCACTTCGTGACGCTTCTCGGCACCAGCGGAACTTTTACCGGTAACTCGCGCCGCTTCCGGAGGGACCTCCCCAGCGTCCAGTGCATCTCCGCTCAACCGTCGACCGGCTTCCACGGTATCGAGGGAACGAAGCACATGCCGACCGCCATCGTTCCGCGCATTTACGACGAGAACCTGGCCGACCGGAACATCTGGATCGAGACCGAGGACTGCCATAAAATGGTCAAGCGCATGGCCCGCGAAGAAGGGCTCCTGGTGGGGATTTCCAGTGGTGGTAATGTCGTGGGGGCGCTGAGGATTGCGGAGGAGTTGCATTCCCAGGGCAAGCGGGGCGTAGTCGTGACCATCCTTTGCGACAGCGCGGATAAATACCTCAGCGAACATTTCTGGGATGAAGAGTGATTTGGGATTAAGAGTAATTGAAGACGAATGATTAAAATCGACCGCGGCCCCTGGCGCGACATGGTGAATCACGCGCAAGCCGTCTATCCAAATGAGTGCTGCGGCGCGATGATCGGCACTATCGATGGCGACGAGAAGAGCGTCGTCCATGCCGTTGCGCTTGATAACGTTTCCAGCGGTTCGCAGGCTGCCCGCTACGAGTTGCGTCCCGAAGACCTGCTGCGCGCCGACCGCGAAGCGCGCGAACGTAAGCTCGACCTGATCGGGATCTATCACTCGCATCCCGATTGCGGCGCGTACTTCTCGGAAACCGATTTAAAGAACTCCTGTCCGTGGTATTCGTTCGTCGTGCTCTCCATACAGAGCGGACGTTTCGACCACGCCAACAGCTGGCTGCCCAATGCGGAGCAGACCCAAGCAGAGAAAGAGGAACTGATATGGCCCGAATCCTGATCCCGACGCCGCTGCGGCAATTCGCCGGCAAGGTGGATACCGTTGAATTACCAGGGAAGACCGTAGGTGAAGTGCTGACTTCGCTCACGGCGAATTATCCCGAACTGAAAAAACATCTATATAACGATGAAGGCAAGCTGCGAAGCTTCGTCAACGTGTATCTGAATGACGAAGACATCCGCTACATAAAAAAAGAGGCGACTCCAGTGGCAGACGCCGATACGCTTTCCATCGTTCCCAGCATTGCAGGTGGTTCACGTGTCTGAAGAAGTAAACCTTTCAAAAGAGGAAATTCTCCGGTACAGCCGGCACCTCATCATGCCCGAAGTGGGCATGGAAGGTCAGTTGAAGCTGAAGAATGCGAGCGTTCTGCTCGTCGGCGCGGGTGGCCTCGGCGCGCCCCTCGGTCTTTATTTGGCTGCGGCCGGAGTTGGCCGCATCGGCCTTGTGGATTTCGATGTCGTCGATTTCACCAACTTGCAGCGGCAGGTCATTCACGGCACGAAGGACGTAGGGAAGAAGAAGCTCGACTCCGCGTTCGAGACGATGGCCGATATTAATCCCTACGTGAAGCTGGAGCGCCATGAGACGGCGCTTTCGAGCGAGAACGCGATGGAGATTTTCAAGGACTACGACATCATTGTCGATGGCACGGATAATTTCCCGACGCGCTATCTGGTCAACGATGCCTGTGTGCTCCTGAATAAGCCGAACGTCTACGGCTCGATCTTCCGCTTCGAAGGCCAGGCGACGGTGTTCGCATATGAGGGTGGACCGTGCTACCGATGCCTTTATCCGGAACCGCCGCCTCCCGGTCTTGTGCCCAGTTGCGCGGAAGGTGGAGTGCTGGGCATTCTTCCCGGCACTATCGGGTTGATTCAGGCAACCGAGACGGTGAAGCTGATTCTCGGGATCGGCCAGCCTCTGGTCGGGCGTCTCCTGCTTTATGACGCTCTCGGGATGAAGTTCCGCGAACTCAAGCTGCGGAAGAATCCCGAGTGCCCCGTGTGCGGCGACCATCGCACCGTGACGAAGCTCATTGATTACGTGGAGTTCTGCGGCGTGCCGCATCAGGAAGCGCCGCCGGAGCCTGTCGCGGCGACAGGAGACATCGATCCGGTTGAGGTGAAAGCGAAGCTGGATCGCGGCGATAATTTCACGCTGGTTGACGTTCGCGAGCCGCACGAATTTCAAATCTGCCGGATCCCGGGATCGACTCTCATTCCGCTTGGGGAACTGCAGAAGCGTCTTGCCGAACTGGACCCGGCAAGCGAAATTGTGGCGCATTGCAAGAGCGGCGTGCGCAGCGGGAAGGCCGTCGATTTCCTGAAGCAGCAGGGATACAAGAAGGTTCGCAACATGAGGGGCGGTATTCTCGCCTGGAGCGATAAGGTCGATCCGACAGTACCGAAATACTAGTGATGTCGCCGCTCGGTTTCCATTGATGCGCGCCTCATGTGCTATTCTGACATCAAATGCGGACCACATTGAACATCGAAGATGACGCGCTTGGAGCGATCAGGAAATATGCCGAACATCGCGCCATTTCGCTCGGCGATGCGGCTTCAGCTTTGATACTTCGCGGGATCGAGAGCGTTCCTCAGTTCAACACGGAGAACGGTTGGGTGATCTTCGATCTCCCCGCCGGCGCGCCTCCACTGACGAACGAATTGCTCGACGAATGGGAGAACGCGGATCACGGAGAGGAATTCGACCGTGCGTTTTCTCCTCGACGTTAACGTCCTGGTCGCACTGGCTTTTCCGGCTCACGCTTCACATCGGGCGGCCCATGAGTGGTTTCGGCAGGAGCCTGATCGCCTCTGGGCCACTTGCCCGTTAACTCAGGCGGGATTTTTGCGTGTCGCCAGCCGCGCACTGGGCGGTTCTCAGCAAGCCGTTCGAAACGCCCTCTCCGGACTCGAAGAAGACTGCAAAAATCACAATCACGAATTCTGGCCGGCTGACGTCGATCTGCGCGATTTAAGCGACTCGCAACGCTCGCGCCTGACCGGCCACAACCAGATTGCCGATATGCAACTGCTGCTGCTGGCGCACCGCCATCGCGGGCAGCTGGCCACGTTCGACACCGGGCTGAGAGAACTCGCATCCGGCACGCGTTGCGTAAACTCGCTGCTGATTCTCGAAATCCAGGCATAATGGGGATATGGCCCGCGAACTGTTTGAAGTCTCCTGCCCCTGTTGCCAATCGATTTTGAAGGTGGATTCCGAAATCCGCGCCGTGATCTCATACGCGGAACCGGAGAAGAAGCCGGTCATCGAAGATCTCGCCGCGGAGGTTGCGAAACTGAAGGGGGCCGCCGGTCGGCGCGAGGAGAGCTTTCAGAAGTCGTTCGCGGCGGAGAAGAATCAGGGCCAGGTGCTCAATCGCAAGTTTGACGAACTGCTCAAACAGGCGAAGGGCGATCCGAACTTCGGCAAAAAGCCGCGCGATATCGATCTATAGTTCACTGAAGCCCTGTCGACCGCAAAAACTCCCGCGCAATCTCGCGCGCGGAGCGATGCTTTCCGTCGAGCTGATAATTGAGACGCCGCATCGTATCGCTGTTGATGCGGCCGGAAAGTTCCATCAGAGCGGGCCGCAGGGCAGGGAACTCGTGCTCTGCCGCTTCGCGCACTACGAGCGCGCACTGGTAAGGCGGGAAGTAATGGCGATCGTCTTCAAGCACGGTAACGGGTAGTACCGAAAGCAGGCCATCCGTGCTGTTGCCTGCGACCATGTCGACCTGCTGTTTCATCAGCGCCTGATAAATCAAGCCGAGGTCCATCGTTTTCACCGACCCTCTCAGCCGCAGGCCATAGGTTTTCATTAACCCGGGCAGGCCGTCTTCGCGGCGTGCAAATTCGTAGCCGACGCCGAGTTTCCATGGCTGGCTCTGTGCAGCCTGAGAAATGGTCGAGAAGTGTCCATCGGCCGTCCGAATCGTCATGGCGAAGGTGTTCTCGAATCCGAGGGGATCCAGCCACTCCAGGTGCCATTGAGCATAGCCCTCACGCACTGCCGCGAGGGCCTGCGCCGGGTCCTTGATGGGCTTTTTCTTGAGAACGGCGGTGAGCGCGGTGCCGGTGTATTCGGGAAAGACGTCGATGTCTCCGTTGAGTGCAGCCTGTTGCGTCAGCAGCGTGCCGCCCAGATCCAGCTTGCGGCTCACGTGACCATGCAGCCGGTTTTCCAGATGCTGCGCGACGATCTCCCCCAGCACCAGTTGTTCGGTAAAGTTCTTCGAACCCACGCGCACGCGCGGTGTATGGCTACAGGCGGCCAGCGAAACGGCGAGCCCAACAACTAACGCGCGGAGCTTTAACTTTTCGCCCAATGCTTTTCCAGCCAGCCCAGTAAACCATCCGCCGCCAGCGCGAGCAACGCGGCCGGAATCGCGCCGGCAAGAATCTGAATCTTGTCCACCGACGCAATCCCGCGAAAGATAAACACGCCGAGTCCGCCGGCGCCGATGGCGGCGGCGATGGTCGCCGTTCCCACAGTGGTCACCGTCGCGATGCGCAGGCCTGAGATAATCGTGGGCGCCGCAAGTGGAAGTTCGACCATTCGGAGAATCTGGCTCCGCGTCATCCCCATCGCGACCGCGGACTCGCGAACAACCGTGTCCACTCCCAGAATGCCAGTGACCGTATTGCGCAGGATCGGCAGCAGTGCGTAGAGCACGAGCGCGATGATTGCTGTGTGCTGCCCGATCCCACCGATAAACGGAATCGGAATCAGGAAGCCGAACAGCGCGAGGCTGGGTATCGTCTGTCCGACATTCGCAATTCCAAGCGCCCAGCCGCGCGCGCGCGGGTGCCAGGCAATCAGCAACCCCGTTGGTATTGCAATGGCGGATGCAATCAGAATTGCGCTGAGCACCAGAACGAGATGCTCGCCCAGCAACTGCAGGCCTTCATCGAGAAGATCCTGCAGGACATCACTCAACACGAGCGGCCTCATGCAGCACGTCAAGAAACGCCCGCGCTTCGGGATGCCGGCTGCCTGCGAACTCCGCGGGACTTCCGATGAATGCAAGGTTGCCTTCATGGAGCAGCGCAATCCGGCTGGCCAGTTTCATCGCTTCCCCCACATCGTGGGTCACGAAGACGGAGGTCTTGCCGAAATCGGCGCGCAACCGCAGGAATTCACGCTGCAGATCGAGACGCGTTACCGGATCGAGTGCGCCGAACGGCTCGTCAAACAACAGAATTTTCGGATCGGCCGCCAGCGCGCGGGCCACACCCACCCGCTGACGCTGTCCTCCCGAGAGCTCGCGTGGAAGCCTGTTGGCGAAGCTATCGGCCGGAAGGTTGATTCGCGCCAGCAGGTCAGCAATTCGCGAGGAGACTTTCGATTCGGGCCAGCCTTCGAGCCGTGGCACAAGGCCGATGTTGCGTCCCACCGTGAAGTGAGGGAAAAGGCCGCCTTCCTGAATCACGTAGCCGATGCCGCGGCGGAGCCGAACGAGATCCAATTCGCGGGTGCTTTTGTCCTCCACGCGAACTTCACCGGAAGACGGCATAATCATGCCATTGATGAGTCGCAGGGCCGTGGTTTTGCCGGAGCCGCTTCGGCCCAGCAGGACGAGGGTTTCGCCTGCGTCGATGGAAAGTGAAAGGTCTTTGAGGATGGCGCGATCGCCAATGCGGTAATTGACTTTACGGAACTCGACGACGCTCATGTCGTCCGGAAAAGCGTTTCGGCGAAGCCCCACTCGCTGTCGACCCACTGGCGCATATAGCTCCAGCCTGCGCGTTCGCCGAGGCTCCCGATCTCAGGCGGCCGGAACTTGTGCGAGGATTCCGTCCAGATGGTTTCGTCGGGCGTAAACGAGACGGTGAGGTCCAGTTCACCGATGCGCACTTCCTGTGCAATGCGCGAACGCAAATGCATCTCAACCCGCGACTGGCGCTCGCTGTAACGCGCCTCATGCGCAAACTGCGAGAGGTCGAAACGTCCGTCGAGTTCGCGGTTGATGCGTGCCAGCAGGTTGAGATTAAACGCCGCGGTCACGCCGATCGGGTCGTCATAGGCGCTCAACAGTCGGACGCGGGATTTGACGAGATCGGCGCCGAGCAGCAGATAATCGCCGGGTTGCATTTTTCTTCGGATTCGGCGCAGGAACACCGCCGCTTCGCCCCGATTGAAGTTGCCGATCGTGCTGCCGAGGAAGAGGATCAGCACGTGCTCACCAGGCTGCCGGTCAGCGATGGCGCGATCAATGCCGTCCAGGTAAGTCCCTTCGATCGGCTCCACGCGCACGCATTCCATGCCGTCCAGAACCCTGGCGCACTTGTCGAGAGCGGCGGCCGAGATGTCTATCGGACGGTAACGAATCGGTCCGCTGCGCGCGGCGGCGGCGAGAACATGGCCGGTTTTAGTGCCGGTACCGCTGCCGAGTTCGATGATGAGACTCGGATGGTTCGAGGCGCGAACAATCTCATCCGCAGCACTTGCGAGAAGCTCGCCGTCCGCCCGTGTAAGCCCGTACTCGGGCAGGACAGTGATGACCTCAAAGAGCGCTGAACCGACCTCGTCATAAAGCCACGAGGCCGGCAGGGTCTTCTGCCCTTCGCGCGAAAGTCCCGCGGCGACAGCTTGCGCGAAATCGCGGTTGACGCCTACAGGCGTCATGGGAACTGCGGCGGCCGAACCAATCATGCAGTGTGATCCACCAGGCGGAAGCCTGCGTACATGTGAGGATAATCCGGCCGGAACCAGTTGCGGAAACTAGGCCTGGTGAGGGCGCGCGCGGTTCGCGGCGATGCGCCCTTCATCACATAATGCCGGCCATCGAAGAAATCGGCCGAGTACCCGGGATAGAAGGGATGCGCCCAAAAGCCGTTGAAGGGCCCGAACACGTCGCGTGTCCACTCCCAGCCGTTTCCGATCATTTGCACAGGCCCGGAGGAACTGTTTCCTGAGGCATTGACGGGAACCGGATCCCAGCCCTGATAGTCGAAGTTATCGCGCACGGGGTC
Organism: Terriglobia bacterium; assembly: GCA_963718155.1. Lineage (GTDB taxonomy): Bacteria > Acidobacteriota > Terriglobia > Bryobacterales > Bryobacteraceae > BOG-234. The sequence goes on from CAVQYP010000022.1 coordinate 392,655, forward strand.
AGGAACCTGCAACTGAGACGCGAGTTGGAACTGCGCTTCCGTGGGCAGGGCCAGACCGCGCCAGGAGGCGTATGCCGAGGCCTGCTCCCAAGTCACCCACACAGGCCAATCGAGCGGCAGAGGAAACTGCGAGAACATACCGTTATAAAGCCACTGGTTGCCTTCCCGCGACCAGAAGTGCGGCGCGGCGCCGCCCTCGCGAACAAATCCGAGGTATTCACCGTTCGAGATTTTGAACTTTGAAATCCGGAACGCCGGGACATAAACCTCATGCGCCAGATGTTCGTTGTCCCAACCAAAAGTCTCCGGCGTCTTGCCCAAAGTCACCGCGGAAGCCTTGATGGGAACCATCGGATTCGCCGGGATTTCGTTAACCCCCGTTGTGGGTTCGCCGGCCGTATCTGATTTCTTCTGATCGTAGGGAAGCCCGTGCATCAGATAAGCAAAAGTCTCAGCATGCATGTGCCGATGCTCGATCGCCATATCGAGGATCCAGGGATCGAAATCATCGAGGTGCGAGTCGATCCAGGAGCGGGTCTGGCGGCGGTATCGCAGGACTTCGGCCTCTGAAGGCCAGTCGCGCGCTGAATCCCGCGGCGCCTCGCCTGGCGGCGGATCAATGCCGCGCTCGAATAACCGATCGAACTCGGCATGGAATTCGGGGGCGCTTAACCCGCGGCGTCCGAGTACATTCCAGTCAAAGGCTTCAAAGTGCCCCAGATAAAAAATCAGCCGATGACGTTCGGCGATCGGACGTTCGTAAAGCGTCCCAGGGGAAAGCAGGTCGAACAGGTGATCCGTTTGCTCGCGCGCATTGTCAAGTTCGCGGCGAAGCGCCTGAGTTGATTCCGTGAGGATGGAAGTTGTCGGAGTTGTCATTCCTGGACCTCTCGTTTGATGACTGACATCACCTGACTGATGCTAATAACCCTGCGCCGTTTGTAGAAACCACAGGTATTATCACGAATCTATTTGACGTCTGTAGTTTTATTCCTACTTTTTGGCAGTGTTGACATACGAAGAGCTTCGTAGTAAGTCTTCGTATATGTCGGACACGCCGTTACCACGTCCCACTGATGCCGAACTCGAGATACTGACCGTTCTTTGGAGCAGAGGACCGAGCACCGTCCGGGACGTTCATGAGCTCACGGCGAAATCGAAACCCACGCAGTACACCACGGTGCTGAAACTCATGCAGATCATGGCCGAAAAGGGTCTTCTTCGGCGGGACGAGGAGCACCGTGCTCATGTTTACGAAGCCGCGTGCCCTCCGGAGTGGACCCAAAAGCAATTAGCGGGCGATTTATTACAACGCGCGTTCAACGGATCGGCCACCCGCTTGTTACAGGGCGCGCTCTCCGCCCGCAGGGCCTCGAAAGCAGAACTCGCTGAAATCCGCAAACTGCTTGACGACTACGAAAGGAAGACTCGATCGTGACTGACCCGATCGTGACTAAAAAAGATGATCGCGATCGAAAATCTGGTGCACACACCGCTCGCGAACGCACTCGGATGGACCTTGTTCCATTCGCTGTGGGAGGGAGTGGCAGTCGCACTCGCCCTCCTCGGTATCTTTTGCGTTGTTCGCTCGGCTCAGGCACGTTATGTTTCGGCTTGCGTCGCGCTCGCTGTCATCGCGACGGGCTTCGTTATTACGTTCTTGTTACTCCGTCCGGAAGGATTCGGCGGGGCACACACGGCGATTCGTGAGTCTCCCACGCGCCCCGCTCGCAGGCGGATGGCTGGATGGATGCCATTTCCGCAGCGTCTTCGCGCCGAGGATGTGCTACCCTGGCTCGCGCCTTTCTGGTTCGCGGGCGTCATCGTTTTTCAGCTGCGCAGCCTCGCCAGTTGGATCGCGGCGCGCCGTCTTCGCAATCGCGGCGTGTGCCGTGCGCCCGACCGTTGGCAGCAAAGACTGCTGGAACTGGCCGGTCAGATTCGGCTCTCAAAGCCGGTTGCACTTCTGGAATCATGTTCCAGCGACATTCCCGTCGTGATCGGATATTTGCGCCCGGCCATCCTCGTCCCCATCGGCTTCCTCTCGGGGATGCCTGAATGCCAGATCGAAGCAATCCTTCTTCACGAACTGGCGCACGTTCTGCGGCGGGATTATCTGGTGAACGTGATCCAGACGGTCGTCGAAGGCTTCCTCTTTTATCATCCGGCGGTCTGGTGGATATCGTCCACGATCCGCTCCGAGCGTGAGAACTGTTGTGACGACATGGTGGTCGCCGCCAGAAACGATGCAAGAGAATATGCTGCCGCTCTTACAACTTTGGAACAGAGTCGCCAGACCCTGCAAGAAACGGCGCTGGCTGCAACAGGAGGTAGTCTTATGAAACGTATTCGCCGTCTGCTCAAAACTTCGGAGAGTCCGCCGCAACTGAGTTTGCTCGGCGCTCCCGGTCCGGTCTTATCAGCAGGCGTGGTATTGGTTACTGCCGCTCTGGTATTTATGGCATGGCCGGTAATGTCTCCGGCGGCTCATGCTCCAACAACCGCCCCAGGCGCAGGACCGCTGGCAGAAATGGCTCGGTGAAGACGTACCTTACATCATCACCGATGCGGAGAGAAACGCGTTTCGTCAGTTGACGACCGACGATGAGCGCGCCCACTTTATCGAGCAATTCTGGCTCAGGCGCGATCCCACGCCATCAACTCCCGGGAATGAGTTCCGAGACGACTACTATCGGCGCATCGGTTTCGCCAACGGCCGCTTTACCTCGCAATCGCGCGTACCGGGATGGAGGACCGATCGCGGGCGTATCTACATCACCTTCGGGCCGCCGGATGAGATCGATTCTCATCCGTCCGGCGAAAACGGAGGTCAAACTCCCGCGCACGAAACCTGGCAGTATCGCTTCATCGAAGGCATCGGAAATAACGTGCTGATGGACTTCGTCGATACAAAAGGGACCGGTGAATTTCCGATGACAAAGGATCCCGCGGCCACAAAGCGGTCTTTGTGCCCCGCAATTAATCAGGCACAGCCGTGCCATGATAGTTTCTAAAGTTCCGGTTACGCATGGGGACGCGGAAGTATCTTTGGCGCTTTGGACTGGGCCTGATCGCCCTGACCGCGCTTTACGCCTTTCAGCGTCCCTTCCGCGAATATCCCGGTCTCGAATACAACAATTTCCCGCTGCCGTCCGATTACCGCGAACAAGACCGAATGGGTCTTCGCGCGGCTCATGTATCCGCAATCCCCACGCAGTTACGGGCAAGGCTTTGGATTTCGCGGCAGCGGCGACTGGCGGGAAGGCTACTCCATGTGGACGCAGGATTATCCCCGCGCCGACCGCCATTTCGCCCAGGCCATGCGGCGCCTGACGCGAATCCACGTGCGTTCCACCGAACAACCGGTCAACCTCGACGATGGCGACGACGTGTTCAATTACCCCTGGCTTTACGCGGTTCAAACCGGCCAGTGGAGACTCACCGACCAGCAGGCGAAGCAGATGCGCGAGTATCTCCTGCGCGGCGGTTTCTTCATGTGCGACGACTTCTGGGGTGAGGCGCAATGGGAGAACTTCATGGAGAGCATGCATCGCGTTTTTCCCGATCGTGAAGTCGTCGACATCCCGGATGGCGATCAGATCTTCCATGATGTCTACGACCTGAGCAATCGCTATCAGGTGCCCGGCGCGCGTTACATCGGAACCGGCATCACCGAGAAATGCGCCAGACTGTCCGGCGCGCTGGCGCGGCATCTACGACGACCGCGGCCGCCTGGTGGTCGCCATGACCTTCCAGTCGGACGTGGGAGATTCCTGGGAATGGGCCGACGACCCAGGCTATGACGAGAAGTTCTCCGCTTTGGGAATTCGTATCGGCGTGAATTACATTGTCTATTCAATGACCCATTAGGCAGGCGAATGGAAAACGCCGGTTAGCAACCGCTCCCGATTCCACAGATCCAATTGAATGTTGCTCCCTCCCGGTCGCGGCTCTGGAATTGTGTGCGTTACGGCGACGTCGGTACCGGCTACGGCAGCGCGAAGACGTACATGGCGTTATAGTCGGCCTGAATTTTGATTTCCGGGACTTCCCCCATACAGCTCGGGTAATTTGAGGTTGTTTCCACTCATCACGGCGATGTATTGCTTTCCATTCACCGCATAGGTGATCGTACTTACCGAGACGTTACCGCCCAGGATCGACTCCCAGAGCTTTTTGCCGGTACTTGCGTCGAAGGCGCGAAATCGGCGGTTCATGTCTCCGTGGAAAACGAGTCCTCCGGCGGTGGCGAGCATGGCGCCGGTGCCGGGAACGCGGCCTACGTCGAAACGCAGCATTTCACCCGTTGACAGATTGATTTTCGCGAGACCGGTGAGGGCGTTCGGGTCGGAGCCGGGCCGGGGAATGACGTGCCACTCGCCCTTCTGGTCTGGTCCAGGGGTGGTCAGATCGCGGCAGTTATCGATATAAGACGAGTAGAGCGAGTTGGTATCGGGATCGTACGCGGTTGGCCAGTAACTGCGCGTGTTCCAGAAACAAACGATGTGGTGCTCGCCGGGCTTCTTGAAGACGTTGTTCCAGTTGATGGTTGTCTTACCCGTTTTCGGATCGATGTCCGATATTACCCAGTTCGGATCATCGCTGGGGAAGGGGTTGGCCCAGAGGAACTGGCCGGTGGCGCGGTCGAGAACGAACACGCCGCCGGCTTCGCCGATGGTGGCGGTGATGTCGCGCTCTTCACCGGGTTTGATGGCGGGGTTGATCCACTTGATGTATTTGGGATCGGGGTTGAGGCGGATGTGGGCCAGGGTGCGTTCATGGGTGTAGTCGGAGTCCCAGTCATCGCCAGGCAGATGCTGGTAATACCAGACGAGCTTGCCGGTATCGGGGTTGAGGGCGATGGTGGAGTTGCTGTAGAGGTCGGCCGGGGCGGTGTGGGGGACGGCGTCGGGATTGCCGTTGTGACGCAGGTAGCGCTGGTCCGGCATGGCATTTGCGACGCCCCAGTACATGAGCTTGCGGATAGGGTCGTAAGACCCGGGCAGGCCCCAGGTGGAAGCGAGGCGCTTGTCGAGATCGGCTCCGCCCCAGCTTTCGTCGCCGGGTTCGCCGGGCTTGGGCGTGGTGTAGAAACGCCAGATTTCCTTGCCGGTCAGTGCGTCGTGCGCGGCGATGTAGCAGCCGTCGCGCTTGCCGGCGCAGGCTCCGCCAGTGATGACTTTACCTTCGATTACGAGTGGTCCTGAAGTATTGCTGCGAAAGTCGGTTTTGGTTTCCCAGAGCTGCTCACCGGTGCGCGCATCGAGTCCGACGACAAAGTTGTCGGGCGGGGTGTACAGGATGACGTTTTCATAAATCGCCAGCGATTTGGTGCGGGCCGAGTTGGCGATGTTCGCGGGCACCTTGCGCTTGTATTCCCAAAGCAAGTCGCCGGTGGCGCCATTGAACGCCTGGACGATGCCGCCGGGCACGACGAGATACATGACGCCGTTGTGGACGATGGGAATGGTTTCGGTCTGGCCGACCTGCCCCAGGCCGCGGGTCCAGACCATGCGCAGCTTTGAGACGTTTTGCTTATCGATCTGTTTGAGCGGGCTGAAACGCTGGGCGTCGTAGGTGCGGCTATACATCAGCCAGTCTTCGGGCGCGGGGTTCTCCAGCATTTTCTGCGTCACCGGGACGTAGTTCTGGACTTGCGCCATACCGGCTACGGCCACAATACAGGATACGAGCGATATTCGGATAATCATTTTTTACTCCGGCAGACGCAATTCCGCTGTACAAGGGCGGCTGGGATGCAATTATATAGCTCGGGTGCATGCTGCAATTTGTCAGGCCGCGAGTTTCACCGGAAAATCGGGTGAATTTTCGGGCTCGCAAGCGTGCCGGCCGACCTTTTGGGCCTCTTCGAGAAGCAGACGGCGGTGGAGTTCGGCCTCGATTCCGGGATTCGAAAAAACGAACTGGCGGCCCGGTTTTGGTTGCGGCTGCTCGGCTTCGGGAGCGGCTGGTTGTTCAGTTTTTTGGGCATCTGCCGCCTGCTGCCGGGCGCGGCTTTGTTCACGGCGTTCGGCCTGGAGCGCCTGGAGCTGTTTCAGCGATTTATCGAGCGTTCGCTGGAGACGCTGTTCGTAGAGGGTGAGATTGACGAAGGACTTCGAGTCGTCGCGGAAGACGCGGGCGGCCGTGAGGGCGGCGTGGACCTGGGGATGTTCAGTTTCGATTCGGCCTGCCGCTTCGAAGTGACCGAGGGCGTACAGGGAGTCTTCTATGGAGAGGGCGCGGTTCAGACGCCATTGTGTGTCGCAGAATGTTTGGGCATACTGGCGTTCGAGCGGGGTCTCGGGCGCGAGGCTTTCGAAAAGCTCTTTGCAGAATGAGTGATAAGCATCCATGTCTTCGTACGGCATGACTATCGTGCGGCCGGTGAGCCCGTGGCGCGTCGCGTTCATGGCAGAGCGCTTTTTACCTTCCTCGGTGCGCGGGCCTGTGGATTTCGATTTCAGTTCTTCAACGGTGGCTGGGGACATTTCGTAGCGTTTCTCCGATTTTTCTATAGCATGCAAAAACCGGGATGGTGCGCAGGTTGACCGGCAAGTGATTGTATTTGTTCGTTAAATTCTGTGGCAAGGCGTGTGACCGACATCCCGGAGACTTCTATAATCAAGGCTGATGTCAGAGTTTACGCCTCGTCTCGGAAGTTTTACTGCCTATCTGGAATCCAGACAGAAGGATGAGAGTGAGATGGCGGCTGCGCCGGTGAGCCCGATTACCGTGCTGGAGATTCTGTCGCGGCAACCGCAGCGCGCGATGGCAATGGCGGATCTGGAGAAGCTCAGCGGGATGGAGTCCCCGCGGTTCCGCAGCGTTCTGAAGAGCTTGCTGGATCTGGCTTACGTTACGGTGCAGGGTCCTCTTCTGGACGCGGCGGTGACGTTGACGGATAAAGGCGCGGAAGCGCCTGCTCTGGCGCGACCGGCGTGACTTCGGGCTGAGTCGACTGGATGGCCGTGGCGCTGATCGGCGGGCTGGTGGGTACCAGCGAACTCATTTCGCGATATAAAGACGCACCGGCGGCGGCGCTGAGTTCCCTGCCGGCGCGGTTCTACATTCTGGTGAACGCTTTGGCGTCCGTGGCGGCGCTTGGGGTGATTCACGCGAACCCGACATGGTTTGCAGCGCGGTGGACGCAGGTGGTGATGGCGGGCGTGAGTTCGATGGCGCTGTTCCGGACGTCGCTTTGGCGGCCCAAATCACTCGCAGGCGGTCTTTCGGCACGCTAAGTGCAATGGGGTTACAGGAGCCTCTGATATGAAACGAATTGCCTCATTGACGTTTGCGATGGCCCTGCTTGCCGGAATCGGGTTTGGCCAGAAGGACCCGGATGCGGAGGAGCAAGTGGACCCTCACGAGAATCCGATCATTCAGAAATCCGCGGGCCCCACGGTCCCCGTTCCTCAGGCTCCGGCGCCGAAGGTCAAAGAGTCTTTGAAGACCGCATCGAAGCCGGTTTCACCTCCGCCGCCAGAGGTGAAGACGGAGGACGTCATCATTGGAACGTGGGATTTAGTACCGGCGAAGTCGAAATTCGATCCGCCGCCGGCACCGAAGGCGGAGGTTCGAACTTATGAGAAAACCTCCGACGGGATTCTGGAAAAGGTGACCACGACCAGTGCGGACGGCGCGGTGCGAACGGTGAGCTACCCGTGGCGGCCCGACGGGACTGAGTCTACGGTGACCGGTTCGCCGCTGCTGGATAAGATCCAGCTCAAAAAAGTGGATAATCTGACCGACGAGGCCACTTACAAACACGGCGACGCGGTGATTGCGACTGAGCGCCGCGAGATTGCGCTCGACGGGAAGACAATGTCGATCACGGTTAAAGATACAAGCTCTGCCGATAAGCTGGTAAATTCGGTGGCCGTTTACCAGCGACGGTAAAACAGCCACGGGCTTCGCCCACACCATCATCAAGTTTGTGAAGAGCCGGACCGGGGTCCGGCGCGGATCGGGGGATCCGCCCCACGACCGCCTACTTTCTGGCTATGAGCATGCTCAGAACTGACGTTATATGACCACCACGACTGATACGAGAGAAAAAGTTTACGACATTCTGAAGAGTTTCTCGACGGCGATGTTTGTGACCGTCGGGCCCGGCGGACGGCCGGAGGCGCGGCCCATGCAGGTGGCGCGCGTGGAGGACTCGGGCGAAATCTGGTTCTTTACGGGCAGAGGCGGGACGGTGGCTACCGAGATTGAAGAGGAATCCGTGGTCCTGCTTGCTTTTCAGAATGATAAGTCCGCATACCTTTCGCTGCGCGGGAAAGCCCGGAATGTGCAGGACAGGGCGCGAATCGAGCAGTTCTGGAAAGAACCGTATCGGACGTGGTTTCCCGGGGGGCCGGGAGATCCGGACATTGAGCTCGTCGCAGTGGACCCGATCGACGCGGAATATTGGGACAACCGGGGATCGAACAAGCTGGAGTATTTGTTTGAAGCCGCCAGGGCCTATGTGAAGGGCGAGAAACCGGATGTCGAGGATCCGGACCATCACGCGAAAACCAGCTTGTAGCGTGGGGAGGGCGGGGCCTGCCCTACACTGGAGCCGTGACCGTTTGTTATATCGATGCCTTCTCGGGGCTGGCGGGGGACATGCTGGTTGGGGCTCTCGCCGATGCCGGTGCCGACCGCGAGACCATCGCCCACGCGCTCGAATCGATTGCCAGTGAGGCTTCTATCCAGTGGGACCGCGTTTTGCGCAGGGGCGTGAGCGCGGCGAAGTTTCGGGTTGAGGTTAAGGAAGCTCCGAAGCACCGGCACTTGAGCGGAATTCTTAAGCTTATAAATGGGGCGGAGTTGCCAGCCGCGGTAAAGACCAGGGCTGAGCGCGTTTTTCGCGTGCTGGGCGAGGCCGAGGCGGCGGTGCATGGGGTGGATATCGAGAAGGTCCATTTCCATGAGGTGGGCGCGGTCGATTCGATCTGCGACATTGTGGGGGTTTGTCTCGCGCTCGAATTACTGGGCGTTGAGGCCTTGTATTGCTCGGCTATTAATACCGGCAGCGGCACAGTGAATACGGAGCATGGCGTTTTGCCCGTGCCCGCCCCGGCGACTGCAAATTTGCTGCGTGATAAGCCTGTTTATGCCCGCGGACCCGCGCTCGAATTGACTACTCCTACCGGCGCTGCGGTTGTTGCCGCACTGGCGACCGAGTTCGGCCCGATGCCTGCGATGCGGGTGCGCTCGATCGGGTATGGCGCCGGCGACCTCGATTTCAAGGAACACGCGAATGTGGTGCGGGTGATGATCGGGGAGAGTTCAGGCGCGGTTGAGGCCACCAGCGTGACTGTTATCGAGGCGAATGTGGATGACAGTTCGCCGCAGGTGATCGCTTATGCGATGGAACGGATGCTGGAGGCCGGCGCTCTCGATGCGATTATCATTCCGGCTCAGATGAAAAAGGGGCGGCCTGGCGTTCTGGTTCAGGTGATCGCGGAGAATGGGAAACGCGAGGAGATTTTCGGGATATTGTTTCGCGAGACTACGACGCTGGGAGTCCGCTACTATAGCGCGGAGCGGCGAGTGCAGGCTCGGGAATGGGTGGAAGTGAATACTTCGCATGGGATGGTGCGGGTGAAAGCGGGCGAGTGGGGTTTTGCCCCGGAGTATGAGGATGCGCGCCGGATTGCGAGGGAATCGGGTGTGCCTTTGAAGGACGTTCTGGCGGAAGCATCGCTTCGGTATTCTGCGCGACTAATCACCGGCGACAAGATCGCCGGCGCTACCGGCAGGCGCGAAGCCTGACCCCACTTACTTTTACAACTGAGATGAAATATTACCTTACTACTCCGCTTTACTATGTGAATGCCGCGCCTCATATCGGCCACACTTATACGACGCTTGCGGCCGATACCATCAAGCGGTTCAAGCGGATGCAGGGCTTCGAGGTCGCTCTGACCACCGGCACGGACGAGCATGGTCAAAAGGTAGAGCGGTCCGCGCTGGCTGGCGGCAAGACGCCGGAAGAGTTCACTACGCTGGTCTCGAACGAGTTTCGGGCGCAATGGGATACGCTCGGGATTCAGTACGACCATTACATTCGCACTACGGACCCGCGGCATTACGAAACAGTGCGCTGGCTCTTCGAGCGCTGTAAGGCGAACGGTTACGTCTATAAAGGCAGTTATACGGGTCAGTATTGCGTGTTTGACGAGCTTTATGTCAATGACGCGCAGCCGGGCGATAACTGTCCCGATTGTGGCCGCGTTACGGAAACGGTCACCGAAGAGAATTACTTTTTTAAGCTCTCGGCGTTTGCGGACCGTTTGCTGAAGCATTATGAGAACAATCCCGATTTCATTGGCCCGGAGTCTCGCCGGAACGAGGTAATCAGCTTCGTGAAGGGTGGATTGCAGGACCTTTCGATCAGCCGCACTTCGCTCAAGTGGGGGGTGCCCCTGGAAGGGAAGCATGTCGCTTATGTGTGGTTCGATGCGCTGATCGGATACATCAGCGCGGTGAAGGACACCAGCCTGTGGCCCGCTGATCTGCACCTGATCGGCAAAGAGATTGTTCGATTTCATGCCGTGTTCTGGCCCGCATTTCTTATGGCGGGCGACGTTCCGCTGCCCAAACGCGTGTTCGCCCATGGGTGGCTCCTGTTTGAGAACGACAAGATGAGCAAGTCGCGGGGGAACATTGTCCGGGCGGAGCCGATCCGCCAGGTGATGGGGCTCGAGGCGCTGCGCTACTTTCTGTTTCGCGAGGTGGTGTTCGGGCAGGATGGCAGTTTCAGTTTCGATGCTCTGGTGGGACGGTACAATTCGGAACTCGCAAATGGCCTGGGCAATCTGGCGAGCCGCACTCTTACGATGATCAAGCAGTATCGCGACGGGAAGATTCCTTCTCCGTCGGACGCGGCGCATTCGCTGGCTGCTTCGGCGCGCAATACGATCGACGCTGTAACGCGGTCGTTTGACGCGTTCGAATTTTCGCGCGGTTTGGAGGCAGTCTGGTCCCTGCTCTCCGAGGTGGACAAGTTCATCGTGGAGCAGGCTCCGTGGAAGCTGGCGAAGTCGACCGAGCCCGGGGCGGCCCAGAAGCTCGATGACGCGCTGTATCAGTCGGCGGAGGCGTTGCGGGTTGCGGTGGTGCTGCTGCACCCGGTGTTGCCGGAATCGACCGCAAATATCTGGGCGCAACTGGGGATGACGCAGCCGCTCGAAGCATTCGAGATTGCGAAGCTCGAATGGGGTGAGTTGCGGGCCGATCAGAGTATCGGGATGATTGCACCGGTTTTTCCGCGTATCGAGGCCAAGAGCGCGATCGATCGCATGCGAGCGCTGGAGGAAGAAGAGAGCGCCCGGCAGGCCAGGTTGCTGGGTAAGCCGGTTGCGCCGGCGGAGTGCCCGGCCGGCGAAGGTACAATGCTGCCGCCTTCGCCCAAGATCGACATTGATGAGTTCGGCAAGGTGGATCTGCGGGTCGGCCAGGTGCTGTCGGCGGAGAAGGTGAAGGGATCGGACAAGCTGCTGCATTTGAAGGTCGATATCGGCGAGCCGGAACCGCGTACGATTCTGGCCGGTATTGCGGCGGTTTACGAGCCGGAGAAGATGGTCGGGCGCAAAGTGGTGATCGTGGCCAATCTGCATCCGCGGAAGATGCGCGGGATCGAATCAAATGGCATGATTGTCGCGGCATCGCTTGAGGGCGGCAAGCCGATTCTGGCGGGCTTTCTCGAAGACGTGCCGGTCGGTTCGCGATTGAAGTAATGACGCTGGTCGATTCGCATTGCCATCTGGACGACGAGCGGTTTGCGGGAGATCTGGATGCGGTTCTGGAGCGCGCCGCAGCTGCGGGCGTATCGCGAATTCTGACGATCGGGACGGGCGACGGGCCGCCGGAGATCGATCGGGCCGTGCGTTTGGCCGAACGTTACGAGCAGGTCTATGCTTCCGTCGGAGTGCATCCGCAGGACGCTTCGAAGTTTACGCCGCGGACGCTGGACGATCTGCGGGCGCTTGCCGGACATGAGAAGGTTGTCGCGTTCGGCGAGATTGGCCTCGATTATCACTACGACTCTTCTCCGCGGGAGGCGCAGCGCGAGGTGTTCGTCGAGCAATTGAAACTGGCGCGCGACGCTCGCCTGCCGATCACGATTCATACTCGGGACGCATGGGAGGACACGATGGCTGTTTTGCGCGAGCACTGGTGTGGCGATGGGTCTGGCGATGCGGTGATGCATTGCTTCACAGGCGATCCCGCGCAGGCGCGGGAGGCTCTCGATCTGGGTTTTTACCTTAGTTATGGAGGCGTGCTGACGTTCAAGACCGCGGAGCAGGTTCGGGAATCGGCGCGCATTACGCCGGGCGACAGGCTGCTGGTGGAAACCGACGCGCCTTATCTGGCGCCCATGCCTTATCGCGGGAAGCGGAACGAGCCGGCGATGATGGTCGAGACTGCGCGGCGGCTGGCCGAGGTCCGGGAGACCAGTGTTACCGAGATCGCTTCCCTCACGACGGCCAATTTCGACCGGGTGTGTTTTAACAGGCGTTTGCCGCGGTAAAAAGCGACCCGTTACACTGGGGTTTCCGATGCAGACCGAACGGCCAGGACACGCTCTTTCAGCGGGCGAGATATTCGAACTCGTCCGGGAAGACCTTGGGCACGTGGAGAAGGCGATTAACTCGGAATCGCTGGCGTCGGTTGAGACAGTAACGAACATCGGGCGATACCTGCAACAGAGCGGCGGAAAGCGTTTGCGGCCCGCGTTGTTGCTGCTGTGCGCGCGTTTTGCCGGCGGGGACGGCAAGTCGGCGGTCCAACTGGGCGCGGTGGTGGAGATGATCCACGCGGCGACGCTGGTGCATGACGATGTGATCGATGTGGCGCAGACGCGCCGCGGGCGTCCTTCGGCCAATGTGCAGTGGGGCAATCATACTTGCGTGCTGGCCGGCGACTGGCTGTATATGCAGGCGTTTCAGGTCGCGTTGCGGGAGCGGAACTTCCATGTGCTCGATCTGCTGATCGGGCTGACTCAGTTGATGGTTGAAGGTGAGCTGATTCAGCTCGAGCGCATCGGGCGGATCGAGATCACCGAGGCTGATTGCATGGAAGTGGCCGACCGCAAGACGGCTTGTCTTTTTTCGGCCTGCGCGAAGCTGGGCGCGGTGTCGGCGGGCGCGGATACGGCGGTGGAAGAGAAGCTCGGCGAGTTTGCGTGGAATTTGGGAATGGCGTTTCAATTGATCGACGACATGCTTGATTTCACGTCGCGCGAGCAGACGTTGGGCAAGCCGGTCGGCGGGGATTTGAAGGAAGGCAAGGTCACGCTTCCGCTGGTTTATGCGCTGGAGACGGCGACCGCGGCGGAACGCCGCCAGGTGGAGCTTGTGCTCGGCGAGCGCACCTATGACTCGGCTCCGTTTGTCGAAATTTATTCGATGATTGATCGCCGGGGCGGCCTGCAGCGCACGCGGGAACGGGCACAGCAGTTTACGGATCGGGCGCGGCAGCTGGTTGCGGAGTTTCCGGAAAGCCCGTATCAGCGGGCGCTGTGTATGTTAACCGATCTGGTTACCGAACGCGACCGGTGAGTTCTTCAGTTTTCTGTCGGGATCCGTTCCAATCGGTCGATGATGAGGACTTCCGCGGGTTCCTTATGCGATTGCAGCTTTAATCCGAGTTGCTGCTGAAGCGCGGAAAAGATTGATGGCCGTGTGTCATCCGATTTGTCCCCGTCCGTCGTTAATGCCGAGGCGCCTTGTCCCAGGTTCACGCCTTCGGGGTCGAACTCCAGGTGAATGTCGAAACGTCCTTCGACGCCGGTATGGTCTGTTACCGGGCGTCCGAGGATGATCGCCAGCGCATTGCAGAATTGAGCCATCGACATACTTCTCCCGTCAAGCGACGCTTGCCCGGTATAGAAGGAGCCACATGTTACACCGGTCCGATTGCCCGCGTTTTGATCGCTGTTTTGGTCGTTGCTTTTTCCCGGGGAATCACAGGCTTTGGGATCGGCGGCTTTGAGCCGCGAGCCTGCGTTCGCCACCAACAGTTCGTAGGTGGGCAGCTCTCTTGTTTCTCGGCGGATCTGGAGCTTGAACCTTTCGACAAGCAACGATTGCAGCATCTGTTGATATTGATTACGGATGGCGTGTATGTCTGCCGCGCGGGCGTCGACGTCGAATCTCTCGGAATTTGTCCAATCGGGTGCGCCGTATATCTGCTCGCCCCCGTATGCGAAAGCAATGAGCGCCTTCAGGGGGAAGTTGGTTGCCTGAAACCTGCCCGCGGACGGAACCGGGAACTTCATCGTCGTCGTGCCGGATTTATTCAGCTTGATCGAAGCGACTTCGAATTGCATTATCGACTGCGCGCGGGAATTGATCAGAGTCGCGGTGCAAAGCAACACCAGGATTTGCGGGAGAGGGGCGGAAGCGTATCTCATCTCATTCCGTAATACTCTCCATCGGACGAAAGGTTCGCGGGGCGGACAATGGGCGTGTGCGCGGATTTCAATCTCGACACTGGGGTTGGTGGTATTTATCCATAGGTATTGGTTTCCTCCTGCTGGCGATTGTGTATCAACTCCAGGGCGCGGGCTTCACGCCCGTTGCGCTGCGCGTGGCAGTCGCTCTGGGATTCGTGGCGCTCGGCTGGATGCAGTTGCGGTTTGGGCGTTGATGGGATTTATCGCGAGGACCGGAGCGGCGCCGACTCTTTCAGATAGCGTTCTGCGAAAGCGATAAAGGTTGGCCAGTTTGGCGCGGGCGTGTGGCCGCCAGTGTGCTGGCGAAACGCTACGTCTCCGTCGATCAGAGCGGTCTCGATCGGTGGGAATTCCGTTGTCCCCATGTCTTTCCTTCCGAGCAGTCTGTAGACTGGTCCGGCTCCGGCCGCCGCAAGGAACATGCCCTTCGCATCCACCCATCCGTCGCCTTCCGTGGCGCCGGCGCTGATGAAGACCGGACGGGGCGCGCAGAGTGCGACAAGCTCATGCGAATCGACGGGCAGATCGTTCCAGTTCAGAGTGCTGGCGTATTTGAGGAAGTTGCCCGCCATCCAGTGATATTCGTTGACGGCTGCGACGTTCTCCACCAGCTCGCCCCAGTTGCGCCGGTGAATCTTCGCTCCGCCTTCACCCGAAGAACTGACGAAGGCGACGGCAAAACGGGGATCATAGGCCATGGCGACGATCGTAGCCTTGCCATAGCGCGAATGGCCTTCGATGCCGACTCGTTTCGCGTCCACCGCTTTGTCCGTCTCGAAATAGTCGAGAGCGCGGCTGCCGCCCCACGCCCATGCGCGAAGCGCGCCCCAGTCGTCCGGCTTGCGAGGCTGACCTTTGTTGACCAGGCCGATGATGCCTTGCGTCAATCCGGCGCCGTTATCCGCCTGAATGCTGGTGGGCGAAATGATCGCGTAGCCCCAACCTTTCGCGAGAACCTGCTGCTGCCAGGTGGGGCCTGCAGGCGCAACGGGCGCGGTACCGCCGCGGCCCGCACGCGCCGGACCTGTGAAGCCAAATTCCATGATGACGGGAACGGGGCCAGTGGCTTTCGCGGGAGTCGTCAGGACCAGTTGGATATCGACGGTGACTTGTGGGTATGAGGAGTTGTCGACATGGCCGACAAGCTGTTTTGTCACGACCGGCAATTCGCCGTTTGTTTCGTTGGTCATTTTGACGAGTTCCCATTTCACGGCCGGTGTGACGGCGGGGACGCGGCCGTAAATCTCGTGATCGAAGTCCTCGACGATTTCCGGCCGGCGCTGGTCCCACCACATCTTTGCGGTCGTGACCTTCTTACCGTTTTTCAGGACCAGCGGGTCCGGCAGCTTAGGGTATGGGTTCGCCTTCGATTCGTCGTAATTCGCGTAATTGGGGGCCTGCTTGTCACTGCCATTCGCACCGTTCCGCAGCGACGTGATGTGGAGGAGATCCATCATCTTCTGACGGTCTTCCTGCGATGCGACCTGCGTCGGCGACGGAGTAGCCTGCCAGGCTCTGATCGGCGCGGGCGCTGCTAGCAGCGCGATCGACAGCGCTGTAGATAGTGACCAGATAAATCGCGATATGCGCATGAGGGCCTCCGTGGCTGACCACGGACGATTATATGCCGTCCACGGGCTGCTGAAAAAAGACCTGACGCTCCCTCCCGGTCGCGGCTCGAACAAGCCGCCAGGCAGCACGGGCGATCTTGTAGCCGGTGAACCCCGCAATGCCTCAATTATGGGCGTTTCCGTGGAAATGCACGTCGACCTGATAGAGACGAAAATCCATTTCGACCGCGTACTTCATCTCGACCTGCGTCTTCCCGTCGGAATGTTTGATCTGAATATCGGCGGGTCGGACCGGAAGATCAAGCCCGCGAGCGCGCTCCACCACCGCCGAGCGCAACGCGTCATCCGAGGTGTTCTGACGCCGGACAATTTCGCGAAGATCCTGCCGCAGCCGGTAATCTTCGAAATATACAGGAGCGAGGCTGATCAGGACCGCGGCCATGCCGCATAACACCAGAAGGGCGGAAACCAGCCGCCAGACGGGAAGCTTCACTGGTCGCGATCCGGCTGGTCACTGGAAGCGAAGAGTTCCTCCCAAAGGTCGCCGTGCTCCGTCCACTCGGGCGTCACTTTCCCGGTGATCTGCACTTCTTCGACGTTCAACTTGCCGTGACCGTAAGGACAGATATACTCGATCCTTGGTCGTCCCAGCTGCAGCATGTAGCCCCAGGATCCGGTTTCAATAGGCATCCGCAACTTACGCAGGCAGGTGCGGCAGCGGTAGCGTTGATCGCGAATCGCAAGATAAAAGAGACCGAACGAGAACTGGAACCACACGCCGACCAGCGTGGTGTAAAGCAGGTCGAAGCTGAACTCGCCCATCGCCAGATGAAAAAGTCTGGTGTGCGGAGCCCAAAAGAGGTTAAGAAACCATAAGGCAAAGCACGACCCGAACGCCGCGCCTGCAAACTTCAATAGCAGAAAGCCCCAGTACTGCAGGTGATGTTTGAGATCCGCAAACATCGGCATGGTCCTCTCCTCTTCACTATAAGCCAGATCACCCGGGATCGCAGCGGCATCCGTGGGGGTTGGCCTGTTCCGGGTCCGCGCCTTTGAATAATGTGAATTAAATAATTGTATTGTTTCGGTTATTAACCAGCGTTAAATCAGATTTTCCGGCGTCTATTGCGAAATTATTCAGAGAACAGTACATAATTGAGAGAGCCATTAAGAGAGTCGGCTTTCCCCAATGGATTTCTGCCGGATTATCCTGTCGCTGTTCGTAATCTGCTCGGTCGCATCAGGGCAGACGGCGATCATCAGCGGGCGCGTATCCGATGAATCCGGTGCGGTCGTTCCTTCAGCAATGGTCACGCTCCGCGGCTCCGGAACCTGGTCCAGAACGACGGTTTCGGATCCCGGCGGAAATTACGCGTTCCGGGACTTGCAACTGGGCCACTACACGCTGACCGCCGCCGCGCCGCGGCTGATCACTCCCCAGCCCATCCCGGTGACTCTGGCCTCGCGAAACGGGACCGTCGACCTCTTATTGAAAGTCACCGCAATCATTGAAGCGCTCACCGTGAACGACACCGCCGGACCATCCCTCGGAACCGCTGCTCTTGCGAACGCCAGCGCCACGAGGGTGACTGGCGCCGATCTGCAATCCCTCGCCGACGACCCCGGCGACCTGCAGGCGGACCTCCAGGCGATCGCCGGGCCGGCAACAGCTCCGGACGGCAACGAAATCTTTATCGACGGGTTCAGCGGCGGGCAGCTTCCACCGAAGGAATCGATTCGCGAAGTGCGGGTCAACGCGAATCCGTTCGCGCCGGAGTTCGATAAAGTCGGCTTGGGCCGCATCGAAATATTCACGAAATCCGGCTCCGACAAATACCACGGCGGCCTGAATTACAACTTCGGGACCGACTGGTGGAACACGCGAAATCCCTATGCCATGCAGAAAGCTCCTTTTCTGCTGAACGAAACACAGGATAGTCTCAGCGGCCCGCTTGGGAAACGCTCGGCCTTCACTCTCGATTTCGTCCTTCAGTCGATCGAAAACGGTTCCGTAATTAACGGCATTGCGCTCAATCCGCGGACGCTCGTACCAACGCCTTTCACGAACGTGTTCCAGAGCCCGCAACTGGAAACCACAATCCGGCCGCATCTCGATTTCCGCCTGAACGAAAACAACTATCTCTCTTTCAGTTACACCTTTGCCCACGTGAACGTCCACGATGCCGGCATCGGCGGATTCGATCTGGTTTCGCGCGGTTACCACCTGAGAAACGACTTCGATACCGTCCAGGCAAGCGAAACTGCCGCTCTTGGTTCCGCGGTCAATGAAACCCACTTTCAGTTTTCGCGATGGGGCTATGCCACCGGAGCGAACACCCCGGACGCATCCATAAATGTCCTTGGCGCGTTCAACGGCGGCGGCGCCTCCACGCCTTACAACCGCGACATCCAGACCGCCTCGGAGCTGCACAACATTACCTCGATCACGCGCGGCACTCACCTCTTCCGCTTCGGTGTGCGCGTGCGCCTCCTCACGGACGACAGCTACTGGATGCAGGGCTTCAATGGAGCCTTCACCTTTACAGGGGGGCTGGCGCCCGAACTCGACTCAAACAACCAGCCCGTGCTCGACCCTGCCGGGCAGCCGGTCCTGATCCAGATCCCCTCGATCGAAGAATATCGCCGGACACTTCTTTTCCAGGGTATGGGGTACTCGCCCTCTCAAGTCCGCGCGCTGGGCGGGGGAGCATCCCAGTTCAACATTACCGGCGGCGACCCCCAGACCAGCGGGAATCGGTTCGATACTGCGGAATTCGCCGGAGACGAGTGGCGCCTGAGGCCTCATCTCTCATTGAGCCTCGGCCTTCGCTTCGAAGGCCAGACCAACATTTCGGACCATTTCGATGTCGCTCCACGGGTAGCGGTGGCCTGGGCTCCCGGCGGCGCCGGGACGGCCACGGGCAAGACAGTGATTCGGGCTGGCTTTGGCATCTTCTATACCCGCTTCAGCCTCGCGGAGTACGTGACCGCGCTCCGGTATAACGGAACCGTTCAGCAGCAATATGTCGTCACCGATCCGAACTTCTATCCTGCTGTGCCGCCGCTCCCCTCGCCTGGCACAAATTCCTCGCTCATGTCGACCCAGGAGATCGATTCTCATCTTCAGTCGCCGCGGCTGATGCAATCCGTCGTTTCGGTCGAACGTCAGTTGCGGCGGGACACGACGCTGGCGGTGACTTACAGCAACGCTCATGGGACGCACTTGTTTCGGTCGGAAGATATCAATGCACCGTTACCGGGAACTTACAGCGGAGCAGGCACCGGCGTATATCCCTATCCCGAAAGCGGGCCGATCTTCCTGATCACGTCCTCCGGTCTTTACAATCAGAACCAGTTGCACTTCAACGTAAATTCAAGGCTCGGCAAGGCGTCTTCCTTTTACGTAACCTACGTGCTGAACAAGTCCATGAGCGACACCGACGGGGTCAACACGTTTCCCGGAAATCCCTATAACTTCGCGGGCGAGTACGGGCCGGCTTTCAATGATATTCGTCACCGCATTTTGTTCGGAGGCGCCATCAATACCAGGTGGAACGTCCACCTGAACCCATTTGTAACTTTCCAGACCGGAGCGCCATTCGATATCACCACCGGTGGAGATCCTTACGGCACAACGCTCTTCAATGCGCGGCCGGGCATCGCGACCGATCCGGCAATCCCGGGACTCATTCAAACGTCCTATGGTCTCCTCAATCCAAATCCGGTTCCCGGAGAAACCATCCTCGGCCGTAATTACGGTCGGGGCCCCTTTCAGATCCAGACCAACCTCCGGGTTACAAAAACATGGGTTTTCGGAGGGGTCACGCCGCCGGGGTCGGGCTTCGAAAAGCGGAAGTATAATCTCAGTCTTGCGCTTTCCGCTCGGAACCTGCTGAATCACAATAATCGCGGGCCCATTATCGGCAACATCCTGTCACCGCTGTTCGGCCAGGCAAACGAGTCGGCGGGCGGCCCCAGCAGCGAAGGTATTTCCGAAACAGCGAACAACCGCAGGCTGGAAATGCAGCTGCGCCTTGCATTCTGAAGCTTCGTCATCCATCCCGCATCCAAACCAGAGGTGAGTCACGACGAACCGATCGGCATCGCCGGCACAGGCCGGGTGGCCCAAGCGCTCGGTGCGCTTCTTTCGCCAGCCAGCGTGATTGCCGGCCGGTCAGCCTTAAGAGATCTGCCGCGGCAATCGCGCCGGATCATAATTGCGGTAGCCGACGACGCCATTTCCCAGGTTGCATCAGAGCTTCTGGCAGGCGGGATTGAAGGATCTGTCGTCCTCCATGTGAGCGCCGCGGCCGGACCCGAAGCTCTGGCTGTTCTTCGGGCAGCAGGCAACTCGGTCGGTGTACTCCATCCTCTGCAGAGCGTGCCTTCCGTGGAACGCGGGATTCAGACGCTGCGCGGCGCGACATTTGCCTTCGCCGGCGATCCGGAAGCGCGCGCCTGGGCGCTCGATTTGATCCGCCGTCTCGGCGGTAAAGCGCTGCCCGTCGACCCCTCACGGTGGGCGTATTATCATGCGGCGGCCGTAATGGCGTGCAACTACCATGTCACACTGGTGGACGCGTCACTTGAACTGGCCGAACTGGCGGGGATCGCCCGGGAAACAGCCCTCGATGCATTGGCGCCGATCATTCGCGCGACGACCGAGAACATTCTGACGTCGGGCCCGGAACAGGCGCTCACCGGACCGATTCGCCGCGGAGATGCGGGCACGATACGCCGTCATCTTGCAGCGCTCAAGGACAGCTTGCCCGAAACGAGAGACCTCTATAACGCCGCCGGACTCCGTACCATCGCGCTCGCGCGGCGAGCGGGATTGCCGCCCGAATCGGCGAGCGAAATAGTGAAGGCTTTCCGCGCACCGAAATGAGAAGAATTCCAGATATTCGTGCCGGCAAGAGCACGGGCAGAAAGATCACGATGCTGACGGCCTACGACGCCTGGATGGCGCGCATTCTCGCGGAGTCCGGCGTGGTCGACATGCTGCTCGTGGGCGACTCCCTCGGAATGGTCGAGCTGGGGTACGACACGACCATACCCGTGACCATGAGCGATATGGTGCGGCATACGCGCGCTGTCCGCACGGGTGCGCCCGATGCCCTGATCGTCGCCGACATGCCGTTTCTGAGCCACCAGATTGGTAGTGCACAGGCGATGCGCAATGCCGGACGGCTGATGCAGCAGGGCGGGGCAACCGCGGTGAAACTGGAAGGCGGAGGCTCGACCGTGGCCACCGTTGAGCAAATCGTTTCCGCCGGCATCCCTGTCATGGGCCACCTGGGACTGCAGCCGCAGTCGGTTCACGCGCAGGGGGGCTTTCGCCGACAGGCGACTCAACCCGACGAACAGCGCGAACTGATGGCCGATGCGCTGGCCCTTGAGGCTGCCGGGGTCTTTGCTGTTGTGCTCGAGTGCGTGCCGCGTGAATTAGCGTGCGCCGTTTCCCGCAAACTTACCGTGCCGGTGATCGGCATCGGATCAGGGCCGGATTGCGATGGCCAGGTGCTCGTGACGCACGATATTCTCGGCCTCAGCGGCGAGCAAACGCCGCGCTTTGCAAAGCAATACGCCAGCCTCGGAGATGCCATCGCACATGCGGTGACGTCGTTTTCTGAAGAGGTGCGAACCGGGAAATTCCCGCATGCCTGAGGTGATTACGAAAATTACGGAACTGCGCCGCCGCCTCGACTCGCGACGGCAGCGCGGAGCTTCGATCGGGCTGGTCCCCACAATGGGCGCCCTGCACCGCGGGCACGCGAAACTGCTCGAGACCGCGCGCCGCGAAAACGATTTCGTGGTCGCGACCATCTTCGTGAATCCGATTCAGTTCGATCGCGCGGCTGACCTGGAAACCTACCCCCGCACCATGGAACAGGACTTACGCGTGTGCAAGGAGCAAGGCGTCAATCTGGTCTTCGCGCCCGCGCCGGAGGAACTCTATCCGCGAGAGCAGTTGACCTTTGTCGAATCGCCGAAGCTTACCGAACATCTCTGCGGCGCCCATCGCCCCGGCCATTTTCGCGGCGTGGCGACAGTAGTTCTGAAGCTCTTTAATATCGTGCAGCCCGATCGGGCTTATTTCGGCGAGAAGGACGCGCAGCAACTGGCGGTGATCCGGCGCATGGTGGAAGATCTGAATGTGCCGGTAGCCGTTGTGCCCGTTTCCACGGTGCGCGAGGAAGACGGCCTGGCGCTCAGTTCCCGCAACAAACATCTGACTCCGGACCAGCGCCTGGTCGCGCCGGTCCTGTCGCGTGCGCTGCGGCGGGCCGGCGAGCGGATAACCGGGGGCGAGCGATGCGCAAAAGCCTTGCGGGAAGAGGCGCTGAAGACAATCGCACAGTATCCGGAAGCGCGAGTCGAATACTTCGAGTTGACCGATCCGGGGACACTGCAGCCGGTCGAAATGGTTGAGGGTCCGGTGCTGATCGCGGCGGCGATGTGGCTCGGCTCGACGCGATTGATCGATAACATAAAAATGCCGGAGGCCCTTTCGGTATCCTCCGGCTGAACAGGCACCAGATTCTTTGTTCTCAGGCCACCTTGCGAAGCGGCGGCATCAGGCGCCCGCGGTTTTTCGAGGGCATACGCAGCACTTTAAGCGAAGAGGGCGCCAGTTCCTTCCGGACGGCGCCGCCGAAATACTCGTCGAGCGGATACAAAGCGTAAGGCTCAAGCTCGCGGAATACGCGGCCGAGCTTCCGTTGAATGCGATAGACCTCGTGAAAGAAGCTGCCGCGATCCATCTTCAACTGGCGGCAGCAGAGCCTCCAGTCCGCTCCCAAAAGGAAGTGGAACCGGAATATTCTGTATTCGGCCTCATTCAGCACACGTTTGGCAACCAGAGAAAAATCCGCGATGTACTCCTCATCCCTTCTTCCCCAGACCTGACGGCGATCTTTTCCCCCGATGAGCGCCAGCCGAGCCTGGCTGATGTGCTTCTCTTTCTCGTACGCACTGCCGGAATCTGGAATAGCAGGCTCGAAAGATCGATCTCAAGACACAGCCGCAGGGTACATCCGTCCCTGTCTTTGTGCTGCAGTGCAATCCAACTCCCTGGCATTGCACGCAGTTCTCTTTTGCCAACGCGATCGTTTCAGAGCGATTCCAAGTGAAAGTCCACGAATTTCCTCCAAAGATGTGCGAAATGTTACAAACATTTCAGTTCTGAGTTTCTCTTAGATATTTTTATTGAGGCACTAAAACCTTTGCGCCCGATGATCGTACTGTTTTGAAAGCCTATTTTTTTCAGTGGCTTCCGGATCTTAAGCCAGTGCTAATATTAATTCATAAAACGTGCTAAATACTCACATGCCTATTTCCTCGAGAAATACGGCTGAGGGGTCCAAAGGGTGTATTTCCAGGAACTGCAGCATAAGTTGATCGACCTGGCGAGAGAGAGAGTACGCGCAGGAGAAGTAACGGAAAGAGGCCTGGCGAAAATCTGTGCTATTTCTCAATCCCACATGCACAACGTGTTGAAGAACGTGCGCGGCTTCTCCACCGATTCGGCAGATCGGCTCATGAAGGCGCTCGATCTGCAGCGTTCCGGACCTCCTCTGGCGCGTCCCGGATGTCATCGACTCAGATATCCGAGCGATACCCATCGTCCGAAACCGCATCGGGCCAGGCACCGATGCGGTTCTTTCGACGTTTCGGGGCCATATCCCCATGCCCGACTGGCTGCTTGACGAATGCGATCGATCCTGTCGTCGCACGCCTGGGCCCGGATCTCGTGATGCCGAGGGCCGTCGCGGCGCACGATCTTGTTCTGCTCGATCAGAGTCCGGCGGCTCGCGCCGATCCGCAGCCGCGCGACTCTGTGGGTGCTGACGGAGGGGGCGGGGCTGCGGGTCCGATACATTCGAAGGCCGGGCGGCCAACTTTATGTGGCCGATGAGTTGACACTTGACGACCCGGAGAAATGGCGGTTTGTTTCACTACAGGGCCGGAATATTCTGGATGTAGTGAGGGCGCGAATTGTTTGGATTTCCCGTGAAGTGGAAACGGAACCGGCCGGACCGGCTGTCCCGGCTCGCTGAAGCCATCGAGGCGATCGGCGAGCAGGATCGCAAGCTGATAGAAGAGAGTGCCCGTGTGGACCACCTGCGGTCCCGAGGCGCCGTGGACCTTCACGGGATTTGCCGGTCCTTCGTGGACAAGGTAAATGCGCGATTATCGGAAGCCGCGGTGCTGCTCGATCCGCCCTCCTTGCGCGAAGACGAACTTCAATGATGGTGTCGTGAATCTCTTTCAGATCAATCTGCGGGGACGGCTGCTGCAGCTTGAATTTGCCGCGACCGCGGAACTCTTCGAGAGCGACGACTTCCGGCAGCCATATATTCTGCGGGGCGCGATTCGCCGATTCAATCAGGAACTGCTCGACAGTAACACCGTAGACGAGCAGCTTCTTTTCTGCTGTCCGACAGGCACGACGACTCGGTGGTATTTCTTCGATCCCCGCACCTACAGGACCGGACGCGTGTCGGAAGATTACCTGATCGCGGAACTGGAGCGGCTACTGTGATTACCGCTTGCTGACGCGCGCGGCTCTGTAACTTCCTGGTAAGGCGTTTGATATGTTCGATGAAGCTGAGTGCGCACCCAAATCGGCATTGTCGGCGGCGGTCCTTCCGGATTGCTCCTGGCCCATCTGCTCCACCTGCACGGAATCGATTCCGTGGTCCTCGAATCCCGCAGCGAAGAATATGTCATAGACCGTGTGAGAGCCGGTGTGCTGGAGCAGGGCACCGTGGATCTCATGGCCGCAACGGGTCTCGATTCCCGCCTGAAACGCGAGGGCCTGATCCATCACGGCATCAACATCAGCTTCGCGGGTGCGATGCACCGCATCGACATGTACAGCCTGACGGGCCGCGCAATCACGGTCTACGGCCAGAACGAGGTCCAGAAGGACCTGAACAAAGCCCGCCGCGATAGCGGCCGGCCCTTGTTGCACGAAGTCGAAGGCCTCACGCTGCACGATATCGATTCTCCCGCGCCACGCATCAGTTATCGGCACGGCGGTGAGTCTCGCGAGCTGATCTGCGATTTTATAGCAGGCTGCGACGGATTCCACGGCGTCTCGCGCCCCTCGATTCCCGAGGCATCTCACACCATTTTTGAGCGCACTTACCCGTTCGGATGGCTGGGCATTCTGGCAGAAGCAGCCCCTGCCTCAGAGGAACTGGTTTACACCTGGACCGAGCGCGGCTTTGCACTGTTCAGCATGCGCTCGCCGACCGTCACCCGGCTTTATCTGCAATGCGCGCCCGATGAGGATATCGCACAGTGGTCCGACGCCCGGATCTGGGACGAACTCAACCTTCGCCTGAGCACGCGCGAGGGATGGAAGCCGAACGCCGGTCCGATTCTGCAAAAGGGCGTAACCGGGATGCGAAGCTTCGTGGTCGAGCCGATGCAGTATGGCCGCCTCTTTCTCGCGGGCGACGCGGCCCACATCGTGCCTCCGACCGGCGCAAAAGGGCTGAACCTCGCGGCGGCCGACGTCTTCGTTCTTTCCCAGGCGCTTGCGGAATTCTACAAGTGCGGATCGTGTGCTCTTCTTGAGGGATACTCGAGCACCTGCCTGCGCCGCGTGTGGCGCGCACAACGCTTCTCGTGGTGGATGACCTCGATGCTCCACCTGTCGGGCCATGAGAACGCATTCGATCGCCGCCGTCAGCTTGCCGAACTCGATTACCTGACGAGTTCGCGGGCGGCGATGACTTCGCTTGCCGAGAATTACGTTGGTTTTCCGATCATCTGACCGGTGAGTGGGCGCCACCCCTGCTCTGCGCCCGTGGGATGATGTTTCACCGGCGCCCGGAGCCTGCCTCTTTGGTTAGACACGATCTCGGCGGGTGTTGCTGTTGCCCCTTACAGTGTCTTCTTCTCGACCTTTAATAGGAATGCTGGCCTGGCCAGTGGCCGTCGGAATTCGGCTCATACGTTACGGAGGTGGACGATTGCTGTTATGCGTTCGCCTGCCCCGATGGGAGCCATGGTTACCTGCTTCATCGTGGGGCTGATTCTTACTCCGGTCGCACGCCTCCGGCATATGCCGTTCGCGGCCATCGGCTTTGCTTCCGTGGTGTCGATGATACCTGTTCAGGATGGCGAGCGGGCTGGTGCAACTCGCCGACGGATCGCACACAACGTTCGAGCTCCTCAGCTTAACGGTGGCTGATGGTTTGACGGCCGCCGCCCTCATTTTCGCGATGAGCTTCGGCCTTGTTGTTCCGAAGCTGGCCATTGATCGTGTGGAGGATCGAGGCCCACTGGTTTTGGATCACACAGGCGCTGAACAGGAAACAGCGACATCACGGCTAGACGGTTTCAGAGCCGGTCGTCCGTATAGATTGCAACGAGGCGCCGAAGGCGTGTAATTTGACGCATGAGACTAGCCTCCATTATGCTTGTCGTTTCTGTCTCTGTCGTCCATCCCGAAGGTCATTCAGCGCTTCGAGCCGGAATATACCAGAGAGGGCTGGACGCAAGACTTGAGGGCTCGATGACGCTCTCAGGACTAATCGGCGTAGACGGAATTCCCTCGAATATAAAAGTTGTCAATGGTCTCGGAAAAGGCCTCGACGAGAAGGCTGTTGAGTGTTTTCAGAAATGGCGGTTCAGTCCAGCAATGCGGGGCGGAGAACCAGTGCCGGTTCGCGGTCAGGCATCGATAACGTTTCGGCTTCCGGCGAATTCGAAGTAGCCCATTACCGGGATTTCATTCCCGCGGCATCGAGTTCCGCAACCGCATCGGCAAACTCCCGATGCGTCGCCGGAGCCTCCCCGCCGAACAACTTTTTCAACCCGAGTTGGGCGCTCCAGTCCATGCGGCGCACGGTTGCTTCGGCCATTATGGGCTCGACGCCCATGGAACGGAGCGTCTCCGCAACCTCTTCCATCTCTCTCGCGCGCCGTTCTCCGTGGACGACGACCCGTCCGACCATGTAGGTAGCCATGTTCGCCCAGTCGAGTCCCGGAAAGGTCTCCGAGAGGGACTGGAAGACGCGCTCTTCGGCGCCATACCGGCTGGCGCCGAGCACGCATTCGGTGAGCAGCGCTTCCATGCCTTTGACGATAATGCTGCGGCACATTTTGGTGGCCGACGCTTCGCCGACTTTCGGAGATGTGAACTCCATCTTCATGCCGAAAGGAGTCATGCGATCGAACAGTTCCTTGCCGCCGGCCCCTCCTGCGAGCATGGGAACCCGGTGGTTATAAGGGGGCACGGGAGCCATCACCGCGACTTCCGCGAATTTCGCGCCGGTGGCGGAAATGACTTTATCGATTGACTGCTTGAGACCTGGAGATACCGAATTCAGATCGGCGTAAATGTGCCTCGGGCTTAATCCGGGAGCCGTCTGCTGAGCTGCGGCCAGTGCCTGATTGGCCGTCACGGTGGAGAACACGATATCGGTCGACTCCGTCAACTCGGCGTTGGAATCGACCAGATGAGCTCCCGTCTCCTGGGCTCGCTGCCGGATTTTCTCGCCCACGCCGGGCGTCGAGGTATTGATGTCGTAAGCGGCGATCTCGCCGATGCCCGCGTCGCGCAATCCCGCGGCGATATGAAAGCCGGCTTCGCCAAAGCCGACAAAGCCGATTCTGGGGTTTGGAGTCATTTGGATGTGCGGCGGCGGAGGAGATCATCGCCGCCGTCATCAATTTACCACCCGGAATCGGGACGGCTCAATTTTGAATTGCGATTACGAGATTCTGCGTTCCTGGCGTTCCCCCGAGAGTAAAAACCAAAGGCGTCGTATCGCTCGCGGGGATGTTGGGCACCACCACATTGAACTGATAGAGACCCACGATTCCCGGCACCAGGCCCTGGTAGGTTATCTGGGCGGGGACATTCGCGAAAGTGACGCCGAGCGCCGTCTGAAGTTGATTGAGTCCCGGAACAAGCTGACCCGCGGGGATGTTCGGCGTTACCGGGCCGAACCCGATACCGTACATCGTGATGTTGTCTCCCGGCTTCGCGCGGGCTGTCGGGATGCCGGAAAGGCTGACCGGAAGAACGTATGTGTTCGTGTTCGAAAACTGCGCGACCACATGCTGATGGCCGTTGATAATGAACGAAAGGGGTGCGAGCACACCTGGCTGAACCGCATTCACCGTGATCATGTACGGAACACTCTTTCCGCCGGCGGTCGTAACAACGATGGGCTGCGACCCGGGCGGAACGCCGGAGGGTACCTGCACGTTCACCTGGCCTGGGCTTACATAGTCAACATAGGCAGGCAGGCCGGCAACCGTCACGGTGGTACCTCCTAAAGTCGTGGGCGCCTGGATGCCGCTGAAATCGGTGGGTGCCCACGTCTGCGTCTGGACAGTAGCCAGGTTCACGCCGTACATCACCAGCCAGCTGGCGGGGGCGGTGTTCGGGGAACTGCCGTAGCCGTCCGGCGTCAACGCGCCGGATGGCGTAATTGAAGGAGTGGGATCGAAGGTGCCCGTGATGGTACCCGTGATCGTGGCGCCTGGAGTCACACCGACTTGTCCAACGGTGCAGGATGAGACCCCGGTGCATGTCGGCGAGGAATAGATGAAATTGAAATTAGCGAAACTGTAGAAGTTGACAGGAGAACCAGTCACAGGCGTCAGAGTGATCACAAAGCTGAAGTTGCCGGTTGACTGCGTAAAAAACTGATTGCTGCCTGGGTTCGTAACCGCGTTGAGCGGAAAACGGCCACTTCCGGGATAAGTGACGGTAAAAGCATACGTTCCGCCCGGTCCCAACCCTGTGTAAGGACCAGAGAGCACACAGGTGGTATTCGTGGCGTCAAACGTGCACGAACCCCAGCTCATGAGACTCTGACCCTGGCCCGCCGCATTCGCGCCGATTCCGGTCAAACCGAAATTCTGGGTGCTCGGACCGAGTGTGACGATGGCCGCCGCAGGTCCTGCGGCCATAAGAAGCAGAAATGCCGGTATTGTAATGAGCTTCATTCGTTTGAATTATTCGCGCTCGCGAGTGCAGAGGCAACGTCGATTATCACACGGCTGATTGTCAGACGAGTGATTGCCAGACGACTGATCGTCAGGCGACAAGCCCCGTTTGCGGATCGAAGATCCCCCGGTTGGTTAGATTGCGCCCTCCATCAGAAACGTCGCTTCCCGATCTTCACGGGGGAAAGGTGAGAAGCGCAATATCATCGGTACTAAACCTTTTTTGTTCAGGCCCGAATATATATGGACTTTTTCAGACGCGCTCTTTTAAAAAACACGCGCAAGTTATGGCCGCCGAAGCGCGGCGGGATGGGCGGGTTCCTCGACTGTTGGGCGCCGCGTCCAGCGGCCCTTGCGCTTTTAAGAGGTGCTGCTGGATTTGCCGTGGGGGTCATGCTGGTGGCGGGTTGGGTCCGCGCCGCGCCCGTCACCCAGGCCGATCTGGACGCGGCTCTTGCAAACGCGAAGAAGGCATGGATGACCGATCTGGATACCTCCGTCCGTTTCAAGCAAATGAAATCCTGCGAGACCGCTCGCACAGGTCAGCCTCTGCAGCCTGGAATGTCCGCAATCGCTTTTACCCGGAGAGTCGAAAACAGGACGGGATCGGGGGCGCCGTCGTGGCTCATCAGCATCAACTCCGCATGCGACTGGACCCCGTGGTACGTCCGAAAGGTGATTTTACACGAGTACGGGCATGCTCTCGGACTGGAGCACTCGAGGGATCCGCACTCGGTTATGTTCTGGTTGGTGTTCAGCCGTGCCGCCGCACGTAACTATGGCGCACAGAAGATAACGGCTGCGGACCTGCGTCGAGCAGATGAGGTGCGCGCGACGAGGCAGTGAGGTCAGATATGGAGGCGGACGAAACGCTGAGGGCGGATGACGGATCAGGAGCCGATCCGAGCCGCAGTATTTCCCCCTGTCGCCACAGCTCCTCTTCGGCTTTCACGAGCGGCGAGCGCAGCTTCCATGGCGGGGGAGAACCTGGAAGCCGCTGCAGATCCGACAGGAGCTTCAGAGCCTGAGGCACGGAGCCGGTCTGCGAGGGGTTTTTCGACTCGGGACGCTTCCGGCGCCAGGCGGCGATCGCATACGCGGCCAGCGCACATGTTGAAACCAGCTGCAAAGTCCCGACAATTTCCATCACACCAGGAAAGGACATAAGCGTGAATATCGGTGGCGACGAGAGGCTCCCTGATGTCCGAAATTGAGACATCCTCAAACCTCGCCTCATTCTATGCGAAAACACGCAGAAAGAAACACCATTTTTCGAAAAATTACCGAAATAAATCCGCGCGTTGGCGCTTTGATCTCTTTAAAAGAGTTCGACAGAGCTGAATGCCAAAAAAATACGATTCAGACGCGCTCCCTCGGGCACAGGGGAGAGAGAAAGTGAACCTTGATTAAGAACGCGCGAGTTGCAGCCGCGACCCCGGGGATTGCGGTATCGATTGTCTAATTACTTTCCGGCGCAAAAACGCCAAATCCGACCGCACGGCCACTTGCTTACGCGCGTGGCTCGGTAGCCGTTGTTGATAGCACGAGATTTCATTCTGAGCCGCGACGGTAACGGAGCGGTCCGAGCCCGGAGAATCGAATTTTGCGCTGGAAAGTAATTAAAAGACTCGCACCGCATCCGGCAGCTTAAGAGCAGGCTGGATTCCAATGGAGTTCCCGAACCTCCGTTTCGGAATCAGGATCCGACCGGCGCGAGATTGTCTTTAGCCCTGGTCGGGCTGGCGGCGCTTCCCGGGGGCGGCGAAGACTTACGTTGCGGGAGTTCTGCGTGTCTTGCGAGGTCCGCTTCCGCGCGAGCGAGCGGCGACCGCGGCTTCCATCGTGAGAGAGGACGCGAACGCCGCTGCAGATCCGACAAGAGTTTCAGCTCCCCGGGAACGGAGCCAAATGGGATCGGGGTTTGGCGCGCTTTACGGCGCCATGCGGCAACGGCATACACCGCGACCGCGCAGGACGAAACCAACTGCAAGCTTCCAATTACCTGGAGTACGGCAACAAACGACATAAGCGTGTTATCGACAGGCTGCAGACTTTTCTTTAGCCAAAAATAGAAAAGGATTCCAACGAGGTATCGCCTGGCATAAGCTCAGATTCGACTGGCTTTCCCGTGCCGCTCGCGAAGTTGCGAGCGTCGGTAAGTTTCACTACTGGTCTGGTTGACGCAATCGCCTCAGACGAATTCCATGAGAAGAACAGAAGAGCGGCTGAAGCGCGGTTCCTCCAATATCTGGCGGCCGAGACAGCGCTCTTTGCGATTCTGGGGAGCGGAAAGTGATACGGAAGAAACGCCAGCGACGTTTTATGATTTTTGGTGGACGACATGGGATTCGAAGTCTCTAAGCCCACGAAGAAACAATAACTTACGTAGAATCAGAATTGCCAGAAATGCAAGGAAGTGCAAGAAGTGACCGAAATGCACCCTTCTGGCACGTGTACGGCACACGGCGAACTCCTCGAAAAAAAATCGAAAGACGTCTGCCATAAACGTTGACAGTAAGTTTTGCCTGGTGTCGTTTGACTTGACGCCGCCTAGCCTCTGCAGGGCGACAAGCGGGCCATCCTCACCCGCCTGGCGGCCCACCTTTACCTGAGGATCGCAAGAGGATGGCGTTTGCCGAAGCTCAAACCCATATTTCCAAAACGACCCGATTTTAAAGGACGGACGATCCAGACCGGCATCTCCGTCGCCACGGTGGCAATTCGGCCGACTGAGGCGCGCATAGTGCGCCCTGATAAATCAAAGTCACTGGATGCTCAACTCGGTCGGCCGTCTAGCCTTCACTGCGATTTCCTCCGGTGTCTTTCGGGTGTTAATGGCGTTTTCGAGAAACCCGTCAAAAGAGACAGCCCCTCGACGAAAGAGCGCTTGATTAACTGTGACCCGGCAGTTCTAGATTTCACCGATCCATGGCCAGTTCCGCTGGTTGATCCGGAGACGTTCAGCCAACAACTCGGCGGAATCGCCAGCGAGCAATTGAAGCGACTCCGGGAAGAATCCAAGTTTCTCGATTTCCTGCCATTTAGACACATTCTTCCAGACCCGGAGGTGAGCCTTTATCCATACGTCGAGGGCCTTGCGGCCACGGCGCGGATAATTCAGGGTTTAGGGGCGATCTTCCAGCCAGTTGAGGTGACAGAATACAGGAAGCGTCGGGCAATTGTGCCCGCTGCACAAAAACGTTGGATCTGCTTCGGGTTGTTGAGGCCGCACGACTTCGCGCAGCGATCTTCCGCCGGATGCGTGGCCGAACCTTCCATTGCTCGGCGATCACATCACTGGACTGTGGGCACGATGGAATACCGGATCCCCGCGGCGTTTCCTCACCCCGCGGAAGGGGATGGATTGTCATTCAGGCAATCAACCATTCAGGATCTGGCGGCTGCCAAGCGGGCATTGCTCTCCGTTCAGCGCGTGTTCGGGAGCTTCGAAATTTGGAAGACGAACCCATCGATTGCATCCGCGGAGTCGCTGGCAGCGGCGCTCTCCAGTGATGATCCCGACCGAGACGAATACTTATTCGATTACGTTCGAACGTATGGCGAAATGCGGTCGCTGCGGGCATATGTCGCGGAGCAACTGTGGGGCGGAATAAAGGGCCACGACTTTCCGGCTTGGCGGAGCTATAGCGAAGACGAGATCAACTAACGCATGCTACGCGCGGCCAAAAGAAGCCGGTCGAAAGCTCTGAGGGTAAAGTCCCTTAAAAAAGATCCGCGAAATTGAGCATTGAGACGCTCCAGGAGAACCTCCCACAACTGGTGTCCGATCCCATGGGGTTTCTTCTAGCGCGCGAGACGCCGATCAATTTACGAGATCTCCCGGACGCGATAACTGAATGGCAAACGTCCGGCACGAATGCACCTGATCAGCGGACTCTGGAAATCATAGACGAGGCCTTCACCGGGACCGACTGCGAACTTTTCGCCTGTGAGGCGCGCAACGCCGAAACGGATTAGCCACAAGGTCCGGCCGCTCGAATAAGAACGAACAGGAAAGGTCTGAGGTATGCTTATCCGATACGATGCCGCAATGGATTATTTCCGCGTGGAATCACAAAGTAATTCCATTCATGCGGAAGGTGGCCATCGATACTTTGATGGGCGCGACGATCTTGTTGGGCATGGACCTGATGTGGATTATTATCCGATGGATAGCCCTGTCCGTTACCCAAAGGAGCGCCTGGAGTATTTCGATAAGGTGCATTTTATATCGGCCCTATGTGCGTTTAGCCTTCTAACCGTAACGTTCTTGATTAAATTTGCGATCGGCCTTTATTCGGAGCGATATTGATGATTGAATCGTTGCAGGCATTGTTTTTGACGGACGATAGGGCCCGTTGGCATGCCATTTTGTGGAGCTGGTTGGCCGCAACGGTTGCTGGCGCCGTTTTCGCTGCGACGAATATGAACGACCAGAATCTCGCGCTGATCGGCTTGATGGCATCGTTTTCGGTATTTATTTATCGCTTCATCGTTTACCATGGCGCACGAGTCAAATCGATTTCGTCGCTTCGCCGTACCGCCTCCACTGCACAAATTGAAGAAGCAATAACAACGGATCTGAGGGTTCGCCGTCGGGTATTCACCGAGCTTCCTTTGGGCGCGGCGGCGGCGGCGCTTTTCGGGATTGTGGAACAAGCAATGTCCAGTCCGCTGGCAGTGCATGCTGCGGCTGCCGAGGAATTCAATAATGCGCTTAAAAATGGGAACGCGGGCGCAACGGAAAGGATTTCGGCCGTTGGGGATAGAGTCCAGAAACTGCTGGACAATCCTAGCGTAAGCGTTCCTACCCGCTCTCGGCTGGTGGAGGACTACGTTAAGATCAAAGCCGCGTCTCTTCTAAACAATGGGATCGGAGATTATGGCGGAAACCCCATCGATTTCGACCCTCCGGTACCCGGAGAAGCGATGTGGAACTTTTTGGCGAACGGGCGCACTGGATTCGCCGACGCAAAATTTGTCTCATCGAACCCTAAAAACCGCCTTGCCACCTTTCACCCAAGTAGTATCCCAATTTTTGCGAGCTGTATGATCAAGGGATTTACGCAAGATACTGCAGGGCTTATTTTGATCAACGACACGTTTATCAATTGCACCATCATCTACAACGCCGGCAAGCTATTTGTCGCAAATGTGCAGTTCCAGGATTGCACCGTGCATATAGGGGAAAACGTCCCTCCCGCCATTCGGTCTGCGCTACTTTCATCTGGGCCAATCAGCGTTACGTCTGATATCCCGGCGGCTCGCTGAGCAACGCGACGCCCCGCTTAGTGTAAGGCGAAAGGCGGAACGGCAGGCCCTCTCTCCGGAAACTCTCCGAACTATATCCTTTGGGGGCTTGGGCGCATTGGCGGATGAGATGACCGGGCTACGATGGTCCGGTGAAGTCCTGCAAGGTCTCTACAGTCGACGAATCGGCAAGCGCCACACTATCGAGATCGAGGCGGAATCGGTCTACCGTTCCATCTTCCGGTTTCAACTCCGATGCGATCTGTTTCCCGGCCCTTGGTCTGCCAAAACCGACCGCGGAGACCGCTTTCGAAGTCGAGGTTGAGGGCGCGGTACACCGGCGGACATTTTCGGCAGGCAATGGCGTGGGCGAACGCACGATCCGGCTGGCCGGCGCGGAAGTCGCGGGACGGGGCGTAACTTTGCATGTGCGGTACCTATCTTTTTAGCCAGCACATTCCATCGGATAGCCGGATCCACGTTCGGTTGTATTCGCGAGCGCAGATTCCACGTCTCCCGGAATGCCGTGTGCACGAGGGCGGGCGAGGCAGAAGACCATGGCGACAAAGCTTCTAATCCTGGATCCGTGCTCTGAATTGCGCGAAGGGACAGAAATCAAAGTGGAAATCGCAGTATTGAACTCGCCGAGGCATGAGGGTAAACATCCAACTTTGTGGATAATCCCAAAATGCTGCACCAACGAAAAAAATAAACCGGGCGAGATTCCGCGACTGCGGGAGAAACTCAGTTAGAAACGCTGTTAATCGGAGCGTCGCGGTAAGCGGCGCATTCACCTCGCGGTCGAGGTAGCGATACCGGCCATCCTTTCAAGGCGAGACGGTGGGCGGCGGCGTTCTCAGACGGCGGCACGGTTTCAGGATACGATGGTCTCCGGAGGGCCTGCAGATGCCGGGAATCATGAAGGTTATCAGTCTTCCTGCGGATCATCGCGGATGTGAATCGTACGGCAGGCGGGAATTTAAGATCACCAGCGGGAAATCGGACGGAACAACGCTACACGGTTTCTGCGGGGGATGCGGAAAGGAAATGACGGTCGTTATTCGCCAGATCGTCACCTGCGACTGAGGCCGTGGAGATTCCCGACGACCAGCTCCCGCTGATCATCGAATCGCGCGAACATCGCGCGGCATACATGAAGGCCGTACAGAGGGACGATCGCCCGTACCTTGAACTCGCGGAGAAGCTGAAGCGCAAGCCGCCGGCCGGCGAAAAGGCGGACAAACGGGCGGCGAGGAAATCGGGCTAATCGCCCCCCTGCCCGAGTCGAAGCTCCATTTCAGCCAGGACCCGCCTGAGGTCTTCCGGGACAATATGGGCCAGCACTGCTCCACATTCGTTGCACGAAATTTCCGATAGGTCTTCGCCCGGTTTACCGGCCAGGAATCCGCGGCATTCCGGCGCGCCGCAGCGGGCATGCGGAATGATCGTTGGGATGTCTTCGGGCAGGATCACCACTGCTGAAACGCCTCTGGAGCAAGTGCTACGAGTCGTTCCAGCGCGTGCTCCTGATTGCAGATGAAGTAAATCCGCCGCCGTCAGGGCGCTTGCCGCTGATCGACAAACAACCAGCCGGTGCTTGTGTCTCTGTTACGGTCCATCCCAAACTGCGGAGTCATTCTAGTGCCCGGGAAACTTCGTTCACTGGTATTTATCACAAGCATAGACGGCGAAACTGAAGGAAGACTGAAGGTTCCCGAATTTCGATATTTGTCACTTAGGTTGACCGGCAGATGAACGCCTCAAACATCCGAGAAGCCCGGGGAGCAGGTTAACGGCGCGAATGGGGGGGATCGCCGCGATGCCGCGCGGATCACAAATAAATCGCGCTGGCGACCGTGCTTGTCACATTCCCGGAAGGCAGGTCAGAGCCTTCCATAAAGAAATCGAGTTTACGATTATCCTCCACGATAAGCGTGAGGCGGTCTGGACGCATCGTCAGCGGCGGGTCTGATGAGACAATTTCGAGAAAATATTGAGGGTACGCCGCTTCCGGATCGGTGGTGACAGTTATCCGGTATTTCACCCTGGAAAGAAGATCTCTTCCTTTCATCACTGCCCCGGATGATCCGGAGAGTCTGTCTATTATTCTTGACACTGCCAAGGGAGTATAACAGGTCCGACTGGGCGTGTTAACCGTTCGCCTTCCCGCACGTTTGGCGTACGAAGAAAAGTCCGAGGCTTTTCGCCAGTAGCGGCATCCGTTGCAATGGAGCGCTGCTGCACGAAGAAGAGATCATCCCGACACTGCTCCCGCACGCGGAGTTCAGCGAACCGCAGTGTGGTGGTCCCCTGTACGGCCGAATCGTCGGGAATACTGCGGGCATCATTTGCGACGAGTGCTTTAAGGTCATCCAAATGGCTCCGCGGGCGGATCTGTGGCAAGCACTGAACGAGATGACACTCAAGCTCGGGTGTCATGAGAAACGGTTATTGCTGGACGGGTACAAAATCGCGACTGAGGCCTACGCCCATGCAGTCCGCGAGCTTCAGACAAAAATGGGCACCACCGACCGATCCGCATATGAGGAATCGCGAAAGATTGCCGAAGATGCCCGGTTCCAATCTGAGCGAGTTCGCTGTGAGCTTGAAGATCACGTCTTGGATCACGGCTGCTGACCCAGGACTCGGTGGAACGTCGCGTGCTCACTCGATATACAATCAGGACGCTCGCACAAGCTAACCTCCGTGCGGGCCGGGGCGCAACACATGCCTTGTCGCAGGTGCGCCCCTTTCCAATATCCGTCGTCATCGGCTGGCCGAGTCAACCTTCACCGCGCGTAACTTTCCGCCGTTCCGGGCGGCCGTCTTTATCTGGCAATTGCGAGACTGCGGTCGTTACCCGCAGTCCGTGGCGCAAACGCCGGCTTCTATCCCGTCGTCGGCGTTGTGCCCATTAACAGACTCAAACAGGTTTGACGCGGAAGTACTCGTCAGGCCAAGGCATTCGTTCGCCGGGGCCCCATCCCTCGTGTGGAATTCCAGCCGCATCACATGCGGGTCGAAGGCCTCCGAATAGGCGAAATATTTCGCTGCTCGCGGGTAGCGCAGCCCCTCCCAGGTCTGCGGCCTTTGGCACTCGTCCGTGATCAGCGTAGAACTTGCGCAGAGAGGTAAGGATCTGTTTTTTGGAGAAAGTTTGACTCACGATGTGTTTACTCCTTAGCAAGCCGAGGGCGGCCCGCTCGAAGCGCTTCATGCAATTATCCCAAAATTTTAGTTTTTTCAGCGCAAATGAGCAATATCGAGCAGATTAAGCGCAGAATCGACGTTATGCCTGGGGGCGCATTTGGAGCGTAACAGGAGGGCCTCCCGCAAGATAGTCCTACAGTACCGGCCCACGACGAAGTAAGTGCTAAGAGCGCAGACCTCCCGTTGATAACGCGCTGCCGGGCCAGCCTGGTGGAGTCCGCCTGGCGCGGCTTCGGATTAGTTTCTGGGGCCGGAATTCCGGTTACGTTACTGGTTTCAGTGCGGGGTAGCGGCGGGTTTCTGGGTGCGTTTGTAGTTCGGTTGCATGGGTGGCTCTTCTCCTCTGTGTCGTGTAAAGTATTGCTTTCGTGACTAATGTTGCCCTATGTCGCTAATATTGTAAATAAGATTTGTCGTGTGTTTACGTGCTTTGTCGTGTAAAATTGCCTAAACGGATGTCCATCTAAGGGCTTACATGGAAGACAAAAGGCTGACAGTCGAGGGGGCCGCGAAGGAACTGAATGTCGGTGTTGAGACCATGCGGCGATATATTCGGCGCGGCCTGTTCTCCGGAGCGAAGGTCGGGCGTTCCTACCTTCTACGTGAATCTGACATCAAAAAATATCTGAGTGATCAGTTCGCCGAGGCAGACGCGAAGCGAAAGTCGGCCCAGCCGAAGGGGGAGTGACGTGGACATCGAGCCCATTCTGCGCCAACTCAAGGCCGAGCGGGAGCATTTGAAGGCGAGCATTATGGCCTTAGAGAGACTGCAATCCGGCAAGCCGAAGCGTGGCCGGCCGCCGAAATGGATGAAGCACTCAGAGAAACAGTCTGGCAGCAAGGTCGCATCGAAGGGGGAGTGAATGAGCCAGGCGGATTTTCGGAGCACCAGAGTTTTGTATTCGATGCTCGAATCGATTTTCCGCCAAGTGAGCGCCGAGGAGTGGGAGGTTGCCGGCCAATCCGCCGTT
Organism: Terriglobia bacterium; assembly: GCA_963718155.1. Classification (GTDB taxonomy): domain Bacteria; phylum Acidobacteriota; class Terriglobia; order Bryobacterales; family Bryobacteraceae; genus BOG-234. The sequence continues at coordinate 431,087 of CAVQYP010000022.1, forward strand.
GAGCTGGAGAGAAACTCTCTTCGAGTCATGTCAGCTTCGGCCGAGAGTGTGTCGAGCGACTTTTTGCTTCAGATAGGCGATCTGCAAGCCGCCATCGGCCAGCGCAAAAAAGAAGCTTGCACTGATCTGTTGAGCGAGATGGCGACTTCCCTCATGCCCACAACAGGCAAGTCTGACGATCGATAAAGTTTCGGGCCGCCCTGAAGCCGCCCAGGTTCATTGACATCCGAATAGCGAAGGCCTACGACTTGGACGCCGTGTGTTCTGCCGGCGTCCACGGGTCGAGAGGCGGCGCCCTTGACGCCTTTCGGTGACGCAATGGGCGTACGCTCGCCCTTCTTTGTTAATTTGCAATTGCGCCGGGTGTCGCCAGATAACTGGGCGAGATCGTTCTCGACGAGCTCGTCAATCGCGCGATCGCTGGCTTGGCCTCGGGTCTGCGGAATCAGTTTCTGTCTTGGCATGACGACCGCCGGCGCGCCGACGCCTGATTTCGAGACCATGCAGCCATCCCGCATATCAGCGAGTAACATCTCAGCTTCGGTGCTGAGGATAATAGACTCGAACTCGCGGTCCATCTTGGAATGATACAAGAGAAATCGGACACGGACGGCACCGCCAGTCACGGCGTTTGAGAATTATTTCACGTTGAAACGATAGGACTTATCCGTGAGTCGTTCAACCATCGCCACTTCCCGCGTGTACACTTCAGACGCAATCGATCCTTGACAACTGAATATTCAAAACGGGCGCCGAACACCCGGCTGGAAGTCTTTTCAGCCGGGTAGGACTGATGCGGTGCTGTAAAATTTCCAAACAGAGTGAACCTAACATCGGACGAATACGGAGGCGGTTCGAAGCCGGATCGCCTCGGGTTGGGTTTCTTTTTTGGCGAAACGAACCTGAGAAGTTATTGCAAACATTGGAATCGGTCGGATAGCGAACCTGAGAACCCAAGGGAGAACCGGAAAATGCTAACGCTCTGGCGCCGTCACGTTGATGCTTGCCCTCATTTGGGCGAAGGGCCGTTCATGGACAAAGTGCACGTGTCCAATATGGGTCGACGGAGGGGTCGACGGGGAACGTGTACGCAAGACGATGAACACGCGGGACTGGGCTCGGGCGATGCGGAACCTCGGCAGGATCGAGGACCCGACATTTGGGCTGAGGCCATGTATCCGGCCGGGCTGCGGCGAACTGGTCGAGGCCGGCCGCTGCCGACGCCACACGCACTCTGTTTCACGCGCCATCATCGCGTATCATGAGACGCACCGGGACGCGGCCGACGGCACAAAGCGTAATCGGAGGCGGGCACTGCGATTTTTCGAAGAATTCATTCATTCGCTCGGATTACAAAGCGTCGATGAAATCGAGCTCGAAAATTTGACCGCTTTTCGGAACTTGCGCGGGATTAGCGCGCGAATCTGGACAAAAGAACTGGAGATTATCCGGCACTTTTTCCGGTTCTGTCTCGGCAACGAATGGATTACGCGAAACTGGGCGGAAAAGGTTCCGATGCCAAAGAACCTGAAGCCCGCGGAACGCGAGCCCTATGAGCCCGCAGAAGTGGCGAAAATCATCGCGGCATGTGATGAATCGGCAGGACGGCTTACGAGTGACTGAGAGCGCGCGCAATGGTTCTCTTACTTCGATACACGGCGCTCCGCATTTCCGATGTGTCAACCCTTCGCCGTGATCGGGTCCGTGACGCTCAGATTCTTTTACGCACGACGAAGAACGCCAAGCGGGTGAAACTGCCTGTGCATGCCGATCTGATGAAGGCGCTCGAAAACGTTCCTGTTCCCCGCGGTGCCGACAGCGCAGATTGCCCATACTTTTTCTGGAGCGGCAACGGTTCGACCCGGGCGGTGATGCGTGACGCCTCCCGTACGCTTGCGACGGTGTACCAGAAGTCCGGGAGTGCCGGCGCATGTTCGCACCGCTTTCGTCACACGCTGGCCACGGAGATTCTCGAAATGGGCGGAACGATTGAGGAAGCGGCCGATATTCTCGGCGACTCAGAGGGGATTATCAGGAGGCACCATGCCAAATGGTCATCCGGCCGGGAGGCCAGAGTCTCTGATCTTCTGGCACGTGTGTGGAACACGAAAAAACCTGATGAGCAAGTCGTTTCGAATGAATGGAATAGTTTGGTGGACGACATGGGATTCGAACCCACGACCCCCGCATTGCGAACGCGGTGCTCTCCCAACTGAGCTAGTCGCCCACAATCACAAACACGCGAAGCCAGCCACTGCTCCGAGCGCGGACGAACAATTACAATATAGCAGATGCCCCCAGCCGAACTCGACCCCTCTCTGCTCGAAAAAATGCGTGACGACTGGGACCAGCGAGCCACCGAAAACGCGCGACATTTCATCGCCACTGGCAATGCCGAATGGAATGACGGAAGAATTCTTCAATTCCGGACGGCTGAACGTTTTTCTCGAGATTCTCACCGATCTCGGCAACGTCTGCCAGGGCAAGAGCGCCAAGGACATGAAGGTTCTCGAGATCGGTTGCGGGGCCGGACGCATGACGCGTGCGTTATCGGAAGTCTTCGGCCAGGTCTATGCCGTCGATGTCAGCGGGGAGATGATCGCCAGAGCGAAAGAAGCGCTCGCCGATCGCCAGAACGTTCACCTGTTCCAGAACAGCGGGGCCGATCTGCAGGTTTTGGGCGACGTGCAGATCGACTTCGCCTTTTCTTACATCGTCTTTCAGCACATCCCGAGCCGCGAAGTGATTTACAGCTATGCTCGCGAGGTCAACCGTCTGCTGCGGCCGGGCGGCCTCTTCAAATTTCAGGTACAGGGGGCTCCCGCGACCGAGGGCGAACCCGACACCTGGCTCGGCGTGCATTTCACCGATGCCGATGCCGTCGACATGGCGAACAATTGCGGCTTCGAGCCGCGCTATCGCATCGGCGCCGAGAGCCAATACTTCTGGCTCTGGTTTTTCAAGCCCTGGATCGCCCTGGCGATGCCTGGTTAGCCCGCCTGGACTGAGCCCGCGGCAAGACTCAATTCCGAGGACGCTCCCGCGGCCATCTCGCTGGCATTCAGACGATCCTCCGTTTTCGGGTCCGGCTTCGGATCCTCTTTCGGAGTAGCTTGATTGCCTTCACGCGCGGCTCGTCGCCGCGCCCAGTAGCGCTTCATGCGCTCGGAAACTTCCTCGCGCGCTGCCGAATCCATCGATTTCCGTCCGCGGCGCTTTCCCGTGGAGACAGGCTGGGGATGGGCGGCGGAATTCATTCCCTCAAGCGATTCGATGATCCGCTGAAGCCGGTCCCTTTCTTCTACTAATTCGCGAATAATTCGATAGAGGTCCATATTTCCATTCGAGTCGTGGATTCAAACTTTCCCCACTCACCTTATCTGGCGGATTATCGAACGAAAAAGGGCCACCGATACGCAAAGTGAAAACCAAAATAGACGCTGGCCGCCCATGCCGCCGCGGCTACCACGACTAAGCCGATCAAGAGCCACCTGAAGAATGTTCGCCACGGGAAGCGCCGTTTTTCGCGATGTAGTACCAGAATATAGCTCGCGAAGATCCCTATGTAAAACAAAATAATCATAGGGGTGGCAAACAATGCGAGATTGAATACATCGCCGGTAGGCGTAATGATGGCGGCCAGTACGACAATGACCAGAATCGCGTAGCGGCTGTGTCGTATCAGGAATGATGGACTGGCGACATGGATCAGCGTCAGCAGGAAAAGGAGGACGGGGATCTCGAAAATGATTCCGACGCCCAGCATCACGTCGACAAAGAGATCGTAATATTGCGACATGTCGACATTCGGTTCCACGCCTTTGCCGATCCCGAGGCCGAGCAGGAATTCGAGCCCGAAGCGAAAAGCGACGAAATACGGCAAAAAGACCGCCCACTATGAACAAGCCGGCACTCGAAATAACAAACGGAGCGGCCCACCGCCGTTCCCGTTTGTAAAGTCCCGGAGCGATGAAAGCCCAAACCTGATACAGAATCCAGGGTGACGACAGAAATACCGCCGCAAGGATCGGTATTTTCATCCACATGATCTGAAAACTGTCCATGGGGTTGATCAGTTTCAGGGTGGGTGATACGTGTAACGCCGTGAGCGCGGCTCCCGCCGGTGCGAAGACGAAGTTCCATAACTGGTCGCTGAAGAAGAGACACAGGAAGAAGGCGACGCCGATACCACCGATCCCGAGAAGCAGACGTTTTCTGAGTTCCTCGAGGTGCTCGAGGAAGCTCATCCGCGCCATTCCATCTTCTTCGTCGTCTTCATCCGGCGGATCGCGGAGGCTTGGGCGGAGATCCCGAACCGCCGCGCGACGAGGGTTTCGGTGTGGCTACCGCTGAGGCGCCATTTGCCGTCTGAGCCGGCGCAACAGTCTGCTCCAGGGCGGCAGTATCGACTGGACCCGCCGACGACCACGAGTCGCTGTAAGAAAGGTTCTCTCCGGAAGAGGGGAGATCCGAAAGGTGCGGCTCATGCGCCGCTTCGTGCGCGGTTTCGCCGCGAGGAGCGTCTGCTCCCCGCGGTTCGTCGGGAGATGCCATTGTCGATTTTTAGCCGTTAACCGCTTTTTCGACGGCGCCCGATTTGTGCCCGGTATCTTCCGGGGCGGGTTGGCCGTGCTCAGCCGTTGCGGGCGCCGCGGGAACGTACGGATCCCATGCATGCTCCAATGGGTCGGGTTCCATATGGCCGCTCGCGATCGAGCCGGCCGCCGCTTCGATTTGCAACGTTGCTGTTGACCCGGCGCCCTGAGTTGCGGATGCGCCGTTTGCCGGTGTGGTGGTTACGGTGGAATCGTACGACCCGTCGTAATACGAAGCATCGTATGACGAATGGTCGTAATTGTAGGTGTCGGCTCCGAAATTGGTGGCCGTCAGTTCTTTAATTCCGGTTTCCCGCTCCAGGTTTCTCATCTCGCGATCGAACGTGGTTTTCAGTTCGGTCTGCGCACGCCGGAACTCGGTCATCGCCTTCCCGATCGTCCTGCCGAGCTTGGGCAATTCCTTCGGCCCAAACAGCAGAAGCGCCACGACGAAGATCGCTACCAGTTCCCCAGGACCCAAAGGACCCATTAAAAGAGAAAACCTCCGATTCCATTGTAAGCTAACCGGGAAACGGAAGCCACGTGACCTGTTGTCCGTATTCATTGACGCGCGGGCCGTTACAATCGACCTGAGTGTTCTCCAAAGTTCTGATTGCCAATCGGGGCGAGATCGCTCTGCGAATTATCCGCACCCTGCGCGAGATGGGAATCGGGTCGGTGGCGGTCTACTCGGACGCGGACCGCGCCTCGCTCCACGTGCGCAAGGCGAATGAAGCGGCGCATATCGGACCCGCGCCCTCGGCTGAAAGCTATTTAAATATCGACCGTATTCTGGACGCCGCCCGCAGACACAAAGTCGAAGCCATTCATCCGGGTTACGGATTTCTGAGCGAAAACGCCGGGTTTGCTCAGGCCTGCGAGGATGCGGGCTTTACCTTTATCGGACCGTCGCCGCAATCGATCGCTCTGATGGGGTCGAAGACCGGAGCGCGCCGTGTGGCGCAGTCGGGCGGCGCGCCGGTCGTCCCGGGTACAGAGACCGGTGTTGCTTCGGCGGCCGAAGCCGCGGCTTTCGCCCGCGATGCCGGCTTTCCCGTCATGTTGAAAGCTGTCGCGGGGGGTGGCGGGAAAGGGATGCGCCGCGTGGATCGGGCCGAGGATCTCAGTTCGGCATTCGACGCGGCATCGAGCGAAGCACTTCGCGCGTTCGGCGACGGGAGCGTCTATGTCGAGAAGCTGATCGAGAACGCGCGGCATGTGGAGATTCAGATACTCGGGGACAGGTATGGCCATTTAGTCCATCTCGGTGAGCGGGAGTGTTCGGTACAGAGGCGTCATCAAAAGGTGATCGAGGAGTCCCCGTCGCCGCTGGTCGCCCGAATGCCCGGGATGCGCGATCGCATGGGTGAGGCCGCGATTCGCGCGGCCCGCGCGGCCGGCTACTTCAACGCCGGTACGGTCGAGTTTCTGGCGGAGAATTCGGGTGCGTTCTACTTCCTGGAAATGAACACCCGCCTGCAGGTGGAGCATCCGGTGACGGAACTGGTGACGGGGCTCGATCTGGTACGGCTCCAGCTCGAGATCGCGGCGGGCGCGGAGCTGCCGTTTACCCAGGATCAGGTCGCCCTGCGTGGCGCGGCGCTCGAATGCCGCATTTACGCGGAGGACCCGGCGAACAATTTCTTCCCCTCGCCGGGCAGGATCTCGCAGCTCTCGGAACCGGCCGGCCCTGGCGTTCGCCTGGATTCCGGCATCTACCCGGGCTGGACCGTCCCGCTCGATTACGACCCGATGCTGGCCAAGCTGATCGTATGGTCGGATAACCGGGAGCATGCGGTCGCTCGCATGCTGCGCGCGCTCGGCGAATACTATGTCGGCGGGATCAGGACCAATATTCCGCTGTTTGAGGCGATTCTGAACGATCCGGCGTTCCGCGCGGGGGACCTGCATACCGGCTATCTCGATCAGCTTCTGAGGACTCCGCTGGATCCGGCAAAGCCTCCTTCACCGGAACTCACAGAGATTGCCGCGGTGGTTGTTTCCAACCATTCGGAGGCGAACGGAGAGGAACCGGAGGCGATTCGGGAGTGCTCTCGCTGGGCGTCCGCCGGGCGCGAGGAGCTTCGGCGGTGAAGAGGATCCGCATCAACGGCGTGCCCGTCGAACCCGCCGCGGCCGATGTTGTCGAAGCCGAACCTGGCGTGTATTCCGTGCTTGCCGGCGGAAAGTCGTTTGAAGCACGACTGGAGGGCGGGGAGGTCGTAATCGCTGGTCAACGGTTCCCGTTCGAGGTCGAAGATCCGCGGAAATGGAAACGATCGGACCGCGCATCCGGGACACAAGGTAGCGCCGTGCTCGCGGCTGTTATGCCGGGGAAAATTGTACGCATACTCGTTTCGATTGGAGACGAGGTAAAGGCGGGGCAGGGCATGATGGTGATTGAAGCCATGAAAATGCAAAACGAACTGAAGGCGCCGCGCGATGGCCACGTCACAGCGATCAACGTGAAAGAGAATGACAGTGTGAATGCGGGCGCACCGCTGGCCACAATAGTGTAAGAGGAAACAGTCGTGAAAGCCGCCACTCTCGACGCGCAGTCAGATCCGCAGAAGCATCACCTCCGGATCGTGGACGTTCCCCAGCCGCAGGCCGGACCGGGCCAGATCCTTTTGCGCGTCCTTGCGTGCGGCGTTTGCCGCACGGATCTGCATATTGTCGACGCGGAACTGCCGGTGCTGCGGCGCCCGCTCATTCCCGGCCACCAGATCGTGGGCGAAGTTGCTGGAGGGGCCACGCCGGAGCTTCCGGCCGGTGCCCGCGTCGGGGTTTCGTGGGTGGGTGGCGTGGACGGCACTTGCCCCTACTGCCGGCGCGGTATGGAGAATCTCTGCGATTCGCCGACTTTCACGGGCTACTCGGTGGATGGCGGATATGCCGAATATGCGGTTGCGCGCGCGGATTTCGCGTTCCCGCTGCCGGAAACGCTTGACGATTTGCACGCGGCGCCGCTACTCTGCGCCGGGATCATCGGTTTTCGCAGCCTGCGGGTGGCAGGGGTCGAGCCGGGCGACAACGTCGGACTTTTCGGGTTCGGTTCGTCCGCATCCCTTACAATCGCCGTGCTGCAGGCGTGGAATTGCAAGGTATATGTTTCGACCAGAGGCGAGTCGCATCGACGGCTTGCAACTTCTCTTGGGGCGACGTGGGTGGGAGGCGAGGACGAGAAGCCGCCGGTGGAACTTGACCGCGCGGTCACCTTCGCTCCCAGCGGAGCGGTGGTCGTGGCCGCCCTTTCGAGTCTCCGTAAGGGCGGAGTTGTCGCGATCAATGCGATCCATCTTGACCACATGCCCCAGTTCGACTATGACAAGTTACTGTGGGGCGAGCGGCAAATCCGCAGCGTGGCAAACATGACCCGCTCCGATGCCCGCGACTTTCTCGAACTTGCGGGAAAGATCGGCGTGAAGCCCAGAGTAACCGTCTTCCCGCTCGAACAAGCCAACGAAGCGCTTGGAGCGATCCGGGACGACGCTGTAGACGGCGCGGCCGTGATCGTGCCAGTGCAGTAGACGAGCAGTAAACGAAAGGACGAGAGAATGGCTCTCAAAAAGACGGATCTCGAGCATTTCGAACAGAAGCTTCTCGACAGGCAACGCCAGTATCAGGAGGAACTCAAAGCTCTGGAGAGCGAGGGGCGCAGCGCGGGTGACCCGGAGGTTCGGGACACGGCCGACGACGCAGCCACCGACCAGGCGACATCACTGGTTTTCGAGGAGAGCGCAGTCATTTCGGAAACGCTGGAAAAGATCCAGGGCGCGCTCCAACGGATCAAGGACGGCACTTATGGGATGTGCGTTCTGGGCGACCGTGAGATTGAGCGGGCCCGACTGGAGGCGATCCCCTGGGCCGAGTATTGCCTCGCGGACCAGGAGAAACTGGACCGGCGGAATCCTCAGGCATATGGGGGCTCGACACTTTAAAAAAGGATTTCGCAGTACTAAATTTTGGCAGGGGAATTGCTTAAGATGAGGTATGTTCCGAAAATCACTGATAACCTCTGCGCTGGGCCTCTTCCTGGCTATCGGCGCTGCTAATGCTGAAGTAGTCGTTCGAATTGGCCCGCCTGCCCCCGTCGTGGAGCATCGTGTGCGGCTCCCGGCGCCGGTTATATATGGACACCGGGCTACCATCGATGGGATGGCCGCGCTTATGTCTGGGCTCCCGGAGCATGGGTGCGCCCGCCGCGGCCGCATGCCGTTTGGGTCGCGCCCCACTGGGTGCACAAGCATAATGGCTACGTGTTCGTAGAAGGTCACTGGCGCTAACGGAATTCGGAGCGGGCGTTGGGCGGCTATTGTCCGCCCGACTCCCGCGCCATAGCCGTATACAACGCCTGAAGTTGCTGTGGCGAGCCGGCAAATATGTTGTCGGGGCGCCGCCGGTACTTGAGCATCTGGCGATAAAGATCGTCCTCAAGCGCCGAGTTTATCCCCCAACCAGCCAGATAGGAAAGGCGCAGATCGGCGTCGCGGTTGATTTGTGCTCCCCTTGTCCAGAGTCCCAGATCGTTCCTTTGGCCCGCGTAAGTTGCGAAAAGATCCTGCGACGACTGCACACCGATCCCTCTCAGCGACTCGGCAACCGGCGCGTAGTCGGATCTCTCCAGGCGGCGCTGTACTTCGTCGACGTTGATTTTCAGCGGTTCAGCCTGGCCCATAAACACCATGTCGTAACCAAGTCCGTCGCGCGTGTTGGACCAGACGGTGGCATTCGGGAACGCCTGGAAGAAGGTTTCCAGCTCGCTCTTGATTGTGGGCTCGTCGGTTTCGTACAACGGAACGTAGAGAGAGAACATTCCTCCCGGGTTCAGATGGCTCTTGACCGCTTCGAAGTATTCTTTCGAGTAGAGCGCCGCGGTACCCTTTGACGAACACGTCGAGTGGGTCGGAAGCGATCACATCGAACTTTTCGGTGGTGGTCAGCAGATAATGCCGCGCATCGTCATAGACCATGTGAGTACGCGGGTGGTGAAATACGTCGTAGTCCTGAGGGGCGAAGTAGCGCGTTGAGGCGGGTGGAATCACCGGCTCGATCTCGCAGACCGTTATCTTCTGAATTCCTGGGTAACGCGTGAACGTGCCTGCCGAGACACCCGCGCCGAAGCCGATACCCAGGACCGATTTGGGATTCGGGATGGATCAGACCCGGCAGGTGCCCGACCATGCGCTGCAGCTTCATGTCGAATGGTTCGGTGGTGGCTTCGACGTGGCCGTTTACGTTCACATAGATAGTGCTGTTGTTCCAGCGTGAAATCGCAACCGACGAGTTCCGTCCCTCAGCCACATAGAGTATTTCGGACTGATGCATGTAAGTGCCCATGCGGCGGCCATAGGCGATCAGTTCGCCGGGAATGGCAGGCAATCCCCACGCGATGAGCAGCGCGACGAGCATAGCCGCGGCGAGACCGGCCGTCGGAAGCGCTTTAGCTTTCAGCTCACTCTTCAGCAGCGGCGCGAGCGCGATCAGAGCGGCGGCAGCCGACAGCACCAGGATGATGCGTTCGCACTGCTGCGTGCCGATCCACGGAATCAGCACGAGGCTGACCGCGAGCGCCCCTACAATGCCGCCCAGCGTATTGGCGGCGTAAACACCTCCGGCCACTCGTGCCGGATCCTCATCGGGCGAAGAGACGGCCGCTGCGCAGGCCAGCGGGAAACTCGCACCCCACAAGAGCGCGGGCGGCAGGATGGCGAAGAGGCAGCGCTGCAGATCGAGCAGGAACATCTCCCATGGGTTCGTTGTCGTCAGGATCGCGTCAGACCAGTACGGGAGAATTCGCACGATGACCATGGCGGTCCATGCGATCGCCACCACGAGCAGAAGCTGGCACAGTCCCAGAGCGAGTTGTGGACGGATCCTGCGGATCAGCCACGATGCGCCGGCGCCTCCGATCGCGAGTCCCGTCAGGAAGACCGCGAGGATGATTGAAAAAACATATACCGTCGCGAGCAACAGCATGCTCATCAGGCGTGTCCACACGACTTCGGCTCCAAGCGCGCATGCGCCGGAGAGAGCAGCGACGACGTAAACCGGCCAGTTCAGACGAAATGCTGTCGCATTCGCATTCCGGACGGAAGCAGCCGGTGCGTCGCTGATGTCGCGTGCGAGAAAGAAGCTGAGCGCGGCGACCAGGATGTTGATCGCGGCGGCAACATAGGCCGCAGTCGCCATGTTATAGACACGCAGCAAATAGAAGCCGGCGAACAGGCATCCGAATACCGCGCCCGCGGTATTGCTTCCATAGAGCAGCGCCCACCAGGATACGCCGCGGGGCGTGGCTTCGATGCCGCGCACGATTGCGGGAAGCGATGCGCCCATCAGGATGGTTGAGGGCAGCATGCAGACGGCAGCCACCAGCCCTCTGAGCAGCATGCCCGGCATGCCGTGCTCGGCCCCGATGATGTACACGCGGGAAACCAGCGGCATGGCGAGCGTGACGGCGATCCCGAGAATTGCGATGCCCAATTCGAGGGCTGCGTAAATTCGCAGGGGGCTTCGGTTGCCGAGCCTGAGCCGCGGAAGTCCGATGCTGCCGATGCAGAGGCCCCCCATGAAGGTGGCCAGCAAAATTCCGAGTGAGACGGCTGTGGAACCGAGCGCCAGTTGGAGAACCTGATACCACGCCACTTCGTAAATCAGAGCGGAACAGCCGCTACCGGCAAAAAGGATCAGTAGAACGGGAAGATAGCGGGATACCGAGGGTGCGGTTGTCTCCGCGGGTGCTGTGAGTTGCAAGAAATTGGGACTCCGACCGAGTAGGGTACCATGCTTCGGCGGGATACTCGGTCAGGGGTTGTAAATTCTCGACGAGTGTCGGAATCCGTCTGACGGAGCGTTTCGATTTTCTTGTGGAATTCCTGCGTCGCCCGGTGCCAACATCGCGCCCGACGGCGAAGGCCGACCTTCGAACAGGCTCTGCGCGATCAATTGGGACTGAAACTGGAATCCCGCAAGAGCTCGATGGAAGTGATCGTGTGGGATCACATCGAGCGTCACTCGGAAAATTGACGGGCAGTTACTCCTGGTCAAGCAGCGGGCATGACTTCGACTTCACCGGCAACGCTCGCCGGTTCGGGAATCGGGTCGCCACATTCAAGAAGCGTCTCGATGTGGCCTTGAATCGCTTCTTTTATGTTTTCTTTGGTCTCCTCCAGAGTCGCGCCAGTGGTCATGCAGCCCGGGAGATCGGGAACGTACGCAGCCCAATTGTTCGGCGCACGTTCGAAAATGACGGCATACTTAACACTCATTTCCGTTCCTCCAAAGCCGCGGCACGGAGAATCGCTTTCAGGTCCCGATCGGGACTTCGTCCCCGCCATTTCCCGGCACGGTCATCACGTTCGGTTTCACAGGGTGCTTAAAATGGCGATGACTTCCCGTGGTTCGCACATGTCTCCAGCCGTCGGATTCGATCAACCGAGTCAGGTCCCTGACCTTCACCGCTCCCATTCTACCGGCAGCTTCGGGATCGAGGCGCGTCAAATAATATCCGCGAACGACTTACGCAGCTTGTAAAACCACGCATGGCCCACCAGAAAGATCACAATCGAGAACAAGCTCAACCACGCGAGTGAACTCCAGTCCGGCGCTTTCGATTCCAGCAGGATCGATCGATACCCCCGAACAAGCACAAAAATCGGATTCTTCGTCAAAATGCGCAGCGCGCCATGGGGCAGGGAAGCCCAGCGACGTCTCGGCATAACAAATCGGCGTAATGAAAAACCAGATCGTCAACAGGTAACCGTTCACCTGCGCCAGATCGCGCACGAAGACTCCCAGAGCCGCCAGAAACCAGCAGACGCCGGCCGTCAGCAGAATCTGAGGAATCACCAGCGCCGGCAGGTAGAGCACAGTTGCGGGTAGCCGCCCCCGCACCAGGAGCAGAGCCAGCGCGAACAGAATGATCCCGAAGAACTCCGTCACCAGCCCCGATGCCACCAGGTTCACCGGTAGCGTCTCAACCGGGAAGACCAGCTTTTTGATGAATCCCCGGTGCTCCACCATTACGGTTGGCGCGCGCCCGACGGCCTCGCTGAATGCCAGCCAGGGTAGCATACCCGCGAGGAAGTAAACGGCGTAACCCGCACGGCTCGGATCGTTGCCGAAACGCGATTGCAAAATGAGGCCGAAGACAAAGAAGTACGTCAGCATCAGCATCAGCGGGTTGAGCACCGCCCAGAGCGCGCCTCCGAACGATCCACTGTACCGGCTGAGCACATCGCGCCGCACCAGAGTGCGAATCAGACTCCGATTTCGCCAGATCGAATGCATGGGCAGACTGAACGCTCGAACGAAACTGCGCGCCCGCCGCTTCCGCGCCACGGTCTTCTTATCCGCAACGCGCCAGCCCAACATCCGAGCCGTTCCGTTCTCATCAACCGCGACATCGATCAGCAGAAACGGCCAGCCCTGGTCGTAAAACCAGGCCACGTGCTCGCGCATCGCCGATATATATATGTTGTATTCGCCGGGCTCGGGCGGCAGCGTAATCTCAAGCGGCACCATCCGTCCCTCGGAAGGAGCCACGTCGAGCGGAACGCGCGGTCCATCCACCACCAGCGTGCCGGTCGGTTCGTCGAAGAGGTGATAACCCGCGGCCCAGCCGGCTTCGGCTCGCCACGCCTCCGAACTCCGATTCACGAATTCGGAACGTACCCTAAGAACACTGCCCTCAAGCTGAACGTCGGTATCCCGGAACGCAATGCTCACGAGTAAAGCCACTCGGGCCAGCGTTGTTTCAGCGGCCCGATTTTACGGCCCAGCGCATAAATCCCGTCGCCGCGGAGCGTCCCGTGCACGCGATAGCGATCCAGCAGGTGATTGATCCACCCGAACTCGGGATGCGGCTCTTCGAGAAACTCGCCGGTTTCCAGCCGCAGAACTTCAAATCCCGCATCGGTGAGCAGATGCTGAATCTCCATCGGCACATATTCGCGATTATGCCGCGCTTCGGCCTCCTCGCCTTCCTTTCGCGGGCGGATATACGCGGGGAAGAAGGAAGGATGATAACCCTGCAGAATCGCCGAAATCGCGCGCAGCGATCCCAGGTTCGGGGTGGTCAGCACCAGATGGCCGCCCGGCTTGAGGATCCGGTTGATCTCGGACATCATATGCATCGGGTCCGCAAACAAATGCTCGATCAGTTCGCAGCATAATACGGTATCGAAGGAGGCGTCCGAGTAAGGATAAAGATCCCGCTCGGCATCGAAATGATCGATGTCGCATTCGAACGTCTGGCCGTCGTCCGAGATGATGGACTTGTGGTCCACGCGGCCCAGGTGACCGTAATAGCACCCGCGGACCGACCCGTAACAAAGCTTGAACTTGAGCGCCGGAGTGATCTGCATATACGCGCCCATCTCGAGAATTGCTTTCGACGCATCCCCGACGGGCGTCATTTCGAGCGTCTTCACAAACCTCGAAGTGTGATTCGCGGCGTACTGGCAGGCGTCTGGAGCCACCCACGAAACGATTGCCTCGGGTTCTATGGTGTCTACGAATGTCGCTCCCTGCCGCGCCAGCACCCCTGAAGGCTGAGGTCCCCATAAAGGGGACCCGTCAGGGGATGCTGGGTCGCGGCTCTGAAGTGTTTGCGCAATGTCGGAATCGGTTGGGTTGCCGCGCGCGTCAGCAACCGGTTCTTCACAGACTTCTCCGGAGTGAATCCGGCCAAGGAAATCCACATACCGGTCCGCGACAGAAGCCCAGCTGCACTCCCTCTCAACCCAGTCCTTAGCGCGAGCCCCCAAAGCCTGAGCCAGATCGGGACGAGCCACCAGCGCGCTGAGGTATTCAAAGATGAAATCCTCCTCTTCCTGTACCCGCTCCGGCAGCGTCGGAACCTTCAGGCAAACGTCATCCGGTAATTCCGAGAAGGCGCCGACATCACTTACCAGAACCGCTTTACCAAGCCCCAGCGCCCGTTGCAGACTCCCCGACGTTTCGCCCACTGTCGGATACCGCAGGTTGAGCACGATGTCGCACGCCCCGATATAATCCACGAACCGCTCGATGGGAGCGAACCCCAAAACGCGAACGTGTTCGGAAAGCCCAAGAGTCCGGATCAGGTGATCCAGGTGAAACTCCGGATGCGGCTCGCCCACCAGTATCATGCGAACGCGCGGATCGATCTTCACGACGCGCCGCAACGCGCGCAGCGATTCGGCGATTCTCTTGTAGGGCTTGAGATAACCGAACGCGCCGATCAGAGGAGTCGAATCGTCAATTCCCAGCGATTCGCGCGTCGCATTGCGATCAGTCTGCGGAACCCATGCGCCGTGCGGGATTGTCGCGATCGGCCCTGTGAACCCCTGCGTCCGCATCTGCCGGGCAACGAACTCGCTGTGAACGACGAGTCCGCGCGCGTTCTGCAGCAGCCGTCGAGTCATCGTCACGCCCTCATAATCGGGGCCCACAACGAGTTCCCTGGCCCGTTTGGCGTGTTCGAGCGCCGCGGGTCCGCCGTTGAATTCGCACTCGGCGACATAAGTATCCCAGTCCCCGCGTTTGATCGTAAGATCGGCGATCAGGTGGTGGAGATTCGCTTCGTGCATCACGACCACGCCCGGCTCCCGCAGCGCGGCTTCGTACACGAAATCGTGATGCGGGTTGTTGCCGACGTGGTAGAGCGCAATGTCGTGAGACGGAACTTCGGGGGTAGCGCGGTCAATCACGCAGAGTGGCACGCGCTTCACCATCTCCCCTGCAAGAGCGTCGGCGTAATCTGCAATGCCGCTCTTCGATGGCGGCATGGGAGAAAAGAAGGCGACGCTGAAAGCGTTTACCGAGCCGCCCGCGTCAGCAACCGCCATTCTGACTTCTGACTCCTGATTTCTGGCTGCCTGACCTCAGCGGGTAAGCTCCATCGAAAACGTACCCATCGCGAGCGGCACTTTGATCAGTAGAGGCGTTCGGGCCGCATCCCGCGCGAAGTATATTTCGAACTTTATAGAAGCAGACGGGCCTTTCACCGTACAAACCAGCTCATCGGTCTGCACCTGGCTTTCGTTCATGGGGATCATCGGCGCACCTGTGTAATCGGAGCTGATCTCATACAAACCACCGAAAAGGATCTTCTGCGCGGTGGGCACGCGCCCCTGTCCCATTTCTTCACGGGCATAGAACAAATAGGTAAGCGCATCTTTTACGCAATCAGGAACCTGAATTTCGCTCTGGCCCCCGTCCTTCGTAACGCGCGAGACCGTACCCTTGCCATGATCGACCGTTTCGTTCTCTTCGGTTTTTCGTGTCCCTTGTGCGGTCCGCCGGTCGGATGACGCCGTACAGAAATCGGAGCCGGCCCCGGCGCGGTAATTGTTGGTCACCTGATATCCGGGAATCCCGGCGTCCACTGCGAATTCGAAGTTCCAGCTGGCGCCCGAGTGCCGGGCGTGCAGATGCGCCTCGCCGAGACTGGCTTTGCCGGGTGAGGTGATCGTATAGTTCAGGTCTTCGTCGGTGAACGGGAAGCCCGTGGGGCCCGCCGCCGCCGCCGAAACAACACACAACAAAACTCCGATTACCGGCAGTATCGAGAAACAGGATGCAACGCGCTTCATGGCCTTCCCTGACCGGCCGCAATCTTGGCGCCTGCGCGCCGGCTGCCGGTGCGGCCTGCTCCAGCAACCTTGGCATAGACCTCAAGCGTCTCGCGGGCGCTCTTCTTCCAGGTGAACGTGGCGGCGCGCTGCAATCCCAGACGTTCCATCCGGCCGCGCAGTTCCGCGTCCAGCAGGATGTCCTTTAACGCCCGGGCGATTTCCTCGATTTGATGCGGGTTGAACAGTATCCCCGCGCCATCCGCCACCTCCGGCATCGCAGAGGTGTTCGAACAGGCCACCGCCCTGCCGCAGGCCATCGCTTCCAGAATGGGAAGCCCGAATCCCTCGTAAAAAGAGGGGAACACAAAACAATCGCAGGCGTTGTAGAGCTCCATGAGCTCGCCATCGCTCACGAAACCGGTAAAGTGGATGCGCGATGCGAAACCGCAGCTCCGCGCGGCGTCGCGGACTTTGGGTGTGAACCAGGTTTCCTGGCCGGTCAGGACCAGATGGTGGTTTAGATGAGGATGATCGGTCAGCAGCTTTGAAAACGCGGCAATCAGCCCGATCTGGTTCTTTCGCGGCTGCAGATCGCCTACGGACAGAACGAACGGAGCATTGAATCGCAGCCGGTCGTGGACGGCTTTCTGTGCCCGCTCCCGCCCGATCACCCGGAACTCGGGATTGGCCGCGTTGGGAATGGCACTCACTCTTTCCGCCGGAATGTCGTAGGTACGCAGGATCGCATCGCGCGAGAACTCGCTCACTGTAATAATGTGAGCCGCTTGTTTCACGGTCCGCGCGACCGTTAAGCGAAGCTGGGCGCGGCGAAGCGTGGTGAAATATTCGGGATGCTCGATGAAGCTGACGTCATGAACCGTCACGACCATCGGGATTGTGGTGAACAGCGGCGCCGTGTACTGCACGTGAATCAGATCGGGCCGATCTTCCCGAATGAGCCGCGCCAGATCCCAACCTAGCCTGGAATACGGATTTGCGGAGACCTGCCGGACGTCGAAACGTTCGGGGAGCAGATTCGCGGCTTCCGGATTGGAAATGTAGGCCAGGAATTCCGAGCGCCGGTCGACCTCCGCGAAGCTCCGGAGAAGGCTTCGGATGTAAACTTCGTTCCCGGTCAGGTGGCGGCCGATTGCGTGAGCGTCTACGGCGAAGCGCATCAGATTTCTTCAGTATATCCGTTAACTCCAGAGGGCTGCGTAAGTTGTAAATCAGTGTCAAGCTTTTGCCAGGCCGTTTTCCAGGTGTAGCCATCCTCAAAAGTGCGCCGTCCCGCGGCTCCCATCCGAGCCCGCGCGGCCGGGTCGCGCAGCAGTCGGCCGACTTCCGCCGCGAATTCGTTCGCGCCGGAGGCGAGGACGATATTCATTCCAACATGCGTATCCAGCCCCTCCGCAGCGAGGGGTGTCGCGACCACGGGTCGGGCCGCCGCCCAGGCTTCGAGAATTTTTATGCGAGTTCCGCTGCCCGTTCTGACGGGCGCGACGACCACCTGAGCCTGGGCGATTTCGGGCAGGGCGTCCTCGACCGGACCGGTAACTTCTATGCCGGTCTCCTCGACGGGACCGCGAGGGAGGAGGTGCCGAATGGACGCATCGCCCCGGCCGACGAGCCGCAGCCGCAGGTTGGGAAACGCATGCCGCAGCAGCGGCCAGATCTCCCTTAAGAGGAACGCGACCGCGTCGATATTCGGGTGGTATTCGAAATTACCGGACATGACGATCCGGGGAGATTCCGGTAATTGTGGGACATCCACCCACTGAAGGGCGTTTGGGTACACGATTACCCGCGCCCGAGGGGCAATATCGCGAGCGATAGCCGCGTCTTTTTCGGATGTGGTGAGAATTGCCGAAAAGCAGGGGAGCAATTCTCGTTCGAGTTTGCGGGATGCGGCGGCGAATCGTTTGTGGCCGGCTCGCACAAGGCCCCCGCTTAATGCCGCACATCGCTCATGCAGCACGGATTCAACATTATGAAGGTCAAGGATCGTTCGTTTGCAATAGCGGCCCAACAGATCCGCATATGGTGCGCACCAGGAGTGTTCGATGATTCCAATGTCATACTGCCGGCCGGAAATAGCCCGTTCGATGGAAGCGTTCAGCCCGGCCAGCCGCTCGATCAGCGGCGGAACGCCCAGAATCGCGCGGCGGCCGTTGCGAACATAGCGCGCAAGCGTACTGCGGCTGTGGGGTGGCAGTGGAATCGTATGTTGTGATCTCACCAGACCGGGGGGCAGCTCAGCCGGAAATCCGCTGTCTGAGAACTGGATCAGATCGAGATCGGCAAACCGGGAAAAATAGTGGAGCAGCGAAGCGATGCGAAATGCGCCGCCGCCCTGGAGCGGGTAGGGCGGTTCGGGAGAAAGCATCAGCGCTTGAATAGGTCGGGCGCCTACCTGTCGGAAATTCGCAATTCACCCATGCTATCTCTTTCAGCCCGCTGGAACGCGGGTTGACCCCCGAAGACGTGAACCTGGCTTAAAACGTGAACCTGGCTCCACCCTGCACCAGCCGGGGCGCCGCGGCGCTCACAACCTGCCCGAACGTTGCGCTGCTGATATTGCCGTCAACGGAGTGAGGTCCGAAGAATTGCGCGTGATTGAAAACGTTGAAACCTTCCAGGCGGAACTGAAATGATTTGGATTCGGTCAGCCGCAGATTCTTGACCACCGCCATATTGAAGTTCGCCATTCCCGGGCCATGGAAATAACGCCGTGAAGCGTTTCCGGGGGTTCCGAGCACGTTGGTACTGAACAATGCCGAATTGAAGTATTTCTGCCCATTCCGCGGATTGCCATTCAGACTAAGCGAGCCCGACGCGACATCCGGCAGGTCGACCCCGTAATTATTGATCCCGTTCGGCTCGGCGCCCAGCAATGAGTTATCGCCGTAGTTAACGACCGTCACCGGAAGACCCGTGCTGAACCGGGTAATTCCCGAGAATTCCCAGCCCTCGATCAAACGGTTGGCAGTATGGAAGAGACGAACGAACGGAAGCTGGTAACTGTAACTCACCACAAAATTTTGCGCAATATCGATGGCGGATAATGCCCTGCTAACCGAGGGATTGATCGGGTTGACTTGTTCACCAAGGTTGGACGCCTCGTTCAGCGACTTGCTCCAGGTGTAGGCCGCAAGCATTTGTAATGGTCCGCTGGTATGCCGTACCGTGACCTGCAAAGAGTTGTAAGCCGCATTTCCGATCGTTGTTTCGTAGGTATTGCTTCCGTAGTCTGGACCCAGCGGACCTCTCGTTCCATTGATAGTCTGTCGCGTGTTGGTAACGAAAACGTTGCTCTCGTTCAGGGGCCCGCAGGGCGTCTGCCCCGCGGCAAGATTCGCAATATTGCTGAGAAAGAGACAGAGCGCGGGGTCACCCGGGTTGGCTTCCCTTAGAACCAGAAGGTGATGCGACTGGTTGCCGACATAGCTTACTTCAAGGACCGTGCTATTTCCGAAGGCTCGCTGGATCGAAAGCATGTACTGCTCGGTGTACGGAATCTTGTTGTCCGTCGCGTAATTCGGTATCCCGCTGATGGGCTCAAACTGCGACCACTCGATTGCTGAATCCGGATGGCTGGCGCTCGCGTTCAGCGTAGCCAGTTGCACCGGAAAGTATTGACCCTGATTCCGGCCGTTCGAAGCCGTTACGAAGGGTGTTGAGAACAACGGTGGCTCCGGGCTGGTGTAAGTCGTTCCATAAGGCGCATTGGCGCTGCTGATTCCGATGGTAAGAGCCTCGATAGCTGTATAGAACATGCCATAGCTGGCCCGAATGCTCGTCTTTCCGTTTCCTGGCTCCCACGCAATCCCGAGGCGCGGAGAGAAATCCTTGTTACCCGGGGGTGCCAGTGTTCGCGGCACCCCGGGATCGCCTGGAAACAGAATACCCGCGGGCGCACCGGGGAAGACAACCGACTGCTTCCCGGGCTCGAACGTGGCAATCTGATTGTATTTCTCGTACCAGGGCTCGATCCGGTCCCAGCGCAATCCATAGTTCAACGTTAGATTCTTCCTGATGCGCCAGCTGTCCTGCCCGTAAATTCCCAGGTAGTTATCGCGGCCGTAGAATGCCTGAAGCTGGCTCTGGTTGTACTGGCTCGGAATACCCAGCAGGAAGTCCGCAAAATCGACTCCCGTCTCGCTCCCGAAGAAGACAAAGTTTCCGTTCAGCTGCGTGATGGGATTGGTATTGACCTGATCATAGTGATACTCGCCTCCCACTTTGATCGTGTGCGTTCCAATAATCTTCGAAAAGCTGTCGCGCCATTGAAAGGTGTTATTAACCTGCTTCAGCTCGTTCGTATTTGTTCCGATCGAGAAATTATCGAAGTCGACATTGGCCACGCCCTCTGTCGAAGGCGATAGCGGAACGATACCTGGCGTGTCCTCACCAACCACGAAACCCTGCGATGCAAGACTGACGCCGACGCCACCCACCGGTCGCCCAAGATCGTTGGCGGCCCGCATATAACTGAAGTGGAATTCATTGGCCGCGGTCGAACCAAAGGCCTTCGTATCGCCCAAAGTGATCAACTGCGCTCTGCCGGAATTGAGGGCATTGAACCCAGGCACATTGGCGCCCCCCTGCGCGACGGGGTATGGGTTGTCCTGCGACCGGTCATCCATAGAGTAATAAGCTGACAAGTTTCCCCAGCGTGTCGTATCATCCAGCCGAAAAGCGCCCTTATTGTCGAGCAAAGTCTCGTTGTATGCCGACGTCGAGAAGGTCCCGTTCGGGTTGCTCGGGGCGGGAATGTATTTCAACAGATTAGTCGCAGGCGTCGACCAGGCGCTTTGTGGAATCAAAGCGTTCGGAAGCACGCACTGCGCCGGGCTCGTGCATCCGGAAAAGTAATAACGCTCGCCCGCGCTTACGCCGTAGCCGAGTTTCTGGCTGAGTTGTTGCGCAAAAGCCGTACCGCTGACGGTTCCCGAAAGCGAATCGCCCAGATCGCCGAGATTCCCCGAACGATCCTGCAGGGAAGGAACAGGGATCTCGCCCGTATCGATGCCCTGCGTCGAGCGGGTACCCTGATAATCGGCGAAGAAGAAGACTTTGTTCTTTCGGATTGGGCCGCCGAACGTCCCACCATACTGATTCTGATTGAACTCACCCCGCGTGGGAGAAAAAAAGTTGCGGGAGTCCAGATCCGTATTGCGAAGAAATTCGAACGCCTTCCCGTGAAAGGCGTTTGCGCCGGATTTCGTCACAACCTCAATCTGTCCTCCGCTGAATTCGCCGTACTCCGCATCGAAGTTACTGGTATGAATCCGGAACTGGGCGATGGCATCGAGATTCGGCTCGATTGCGGCGCCCATGTTTACGTCTTCTTCAACGTCGCTCCCGTTCAGTACGAAACTGTTGGCAAACTCCTTCTGGCCATTGATCGAAATTGTGCCGGGATTCAGGTTGCCTGAAGGCGAAAACGCGCTGACGCCCACGTCCTGCCGGGCATCGGGTGTCAGCGTCAGCGAGGCATCCACCACCGCCTTACTGTCCACATTGATGGAAACGTCGCGGCGCAGAACGGGTTTAAATCCGGCCGCGTCGACCTCCAAGTCATAGCTCCCCACTGGCAGGTTCTGGAAGGAGTAAAAACCGTGGCCATCGGTGGTAACAGTCTGCCGGATGGCCTTTGCTGTCTCCGTCGCCGTAACCGTCACACCCGGAACCAGCTTCCCGCCAGGGTCGCTAATGGTGCCGGACAAGCTTCCAGCATCGCCCTCCCAAAGAGCCGTTCCGGGAAAAACGCAAAGAACCAGAGGTAAAATCCTGGTTACACTGAAACCCATTTGCATTTTCGATCAGATATACGTGACCTTCGCGTTCGCGATTGAGTCGCAGATGCCGAATGATATCTATAGGATGCCTTCCTTGATCATATTAGGTATCCGGCTCAACAACAATTTGCAAACGAATTGCAAAATTGTCGACAAGCGAGTTGCTCTCAACACGCGGTGTCTGTGCCGCCAAACCCAAGGCATAACGCGCCTGAAAAATTCGATCCCGCTCTGCTTGTGTTTCCAGCAACTTAGCGTTTCAGGCGGCAAACCACATGTCACCATCGCCCAAAACACGTGGTATCTTTCGAATCGAAAGAACTTCGTCGCACCCATTGGCGTACGGGGGCACTAAACCACGCGATTCCTCGAGGCTCCGTGTGGCATAACATCGAAACAATGGGCCGGCCAGGCGTAGGACGATTACGATGCGCTCCCGGTCTCGTGGCCAGTGGCGAAGCCGTACGGTCAACTTATCGGAGGACAAGTTCACCACTGCGTCTGCGTTCATCGTCAAAACACTAAAACGGCATTGGTCTGAGCGATACCAGGGATGCGCCCCAGCAATTCTTAAAGCGGTACGCAGTCCCAGGCCGGCCGTAGAATAAAGACCAGCCGCCATTGTTCTTTCAATCTGTGTTTCTCCGCACGCGCAACAGGATATTCATAATTCGCATGTACACTGAAGCCGGAGGACCAGGTCACAGCTTAAGATGGGCACGCCGATACGCGCACGTTTATTTCTAAGCTGCTTCCTTTTGATAGCTGCAATCGCTCTCGCGGTAGACGTCGGCGGATCGAGTTCCCGCACTACCCGGGCGATTCTCGAGCTTGGCTTGTCCGCTGTCGGCGCGATCCTGATGACCTGGATTTTTGCGCGCGCGATCGAGTGGCGCATTCAGCGCCTGAAGCTGTTCGCCGAACACGTGCTCGACGAAGGCACCATGGATGCGCCGCTTCCCGAAGAAGGAAGAGAAACCGCCCAGCTCAATCAATCCCTGCGCCGAATGGCCTCGCGAATGCGTGAACTGGTCGAGCGACTCAGTCTCGAATCCGCGCGGCGCGACGTCATTCTCAAGAGCATGGCGGAGGGCGTTCTGGCGGTCGACCACCAGATGCGCGTCCTTTTCTGCAATCAGTCTTTTTCCCTGGCGCTCGGTCTGAAGCACCCGGTCGGCGAAAATACGCCCCTGCTGGGCCTTGTGCGCGATCCGAAGTTCCTGAGTCTCGTTTCCGGCGTGCTGGCCTCCGGGGAACCGGTCAAATGCAAGCTGCAGTTTATGTCCGGAGGGGATGCGAACAGCGACGCCTCTGTCTTCGAAGCCTATGCCGGTCCTCTGGAGGCGAGTTCGTTTGGCGGATCGCCCCATCGCGGCGCCCTTGTTATTCTGCACGACATCACCGGTCTCGAACGGCTGGAGCGCATCCGCCGCGATTTTGTGGCTAACGTTTCGCACGAGCTTCGCACTCCTCTGACCGCGATTCGCGGATACGCCGAAACCCTTCTGGGGGGCGCCCTGGACGATACCGAAAACAATCGCCGCTTTGTTGAAATCATTCAGGCGCACGCGATCCGGCTGAACAACATCGCGTCTGACCTTCTGACGCTTTCCGATCTCGAATCCGGCAGGCGCGATGCCGAACCCGGTCCTATCTCCGTGGAAGAGGCGGTCAACACCGCGCTGCTCACAGTCGAGCCGGAGGCGCGCGTCCGCGGCGTACATCTCGTTCGGGGCGCGGTGCGCGATGCGCTCATCACCGGCCACGCGATCCGGCTCGAACAGGCGCTGGTCAACCTTCTGGACAACGCGGTGAAATTCAACAAGCCGGGGGGCGAAGCGCGCATCGATTCCGGGGTTACGCCGGACGGCCGCATCTACATCTCGGTTTCCGATTCCGGCAACGGCATGCCGTCCGAGGATCTTCCGCGCATTTTCGAACGGTTCTACCGCGTCGATCGCGCCCGGTCGCGCGAGGTCGGCGGCACCGGTCTCGGGCTGTCGATCGTAAAGCATGTCGTCGAACGTATGGAAGGGACGATCAAAGTGGAGAGCCGCCTCGGTAAGGGCTCGACCTTTACGATCGTGCTGCCGCCTGCCTCAAATACTCTCGCCGCATGACAAAACGAACCCGGCGCCCCGCCGCCAAACCGAAGAGGGGTCACGTGGATTCCGGTCCCGAAGAATCGCAAGCCAAAGATGACGTGTCGCTCGACGATTATGCCCTTTATATGAATCGGGAACTCAGCCTGCTGGAGTTTCAGCGACGGGTTCTCGATGAAGCGTGCGATCCCGAGAACAAGCTTCTCGAACGCGCGAAATTCCTTTCAATCGTCTCTTCCAATCTGGACGAATTCTTCATGGTGCGCGTCGCCGCGATGAAACAGAAGCTTGCCGCTGGCAGCCACGACCTCAGCATCGACGGAAAGACGGTTCCCGAACAGCTTGATGCGGTGCGCGCGTGTGTCGAGCGGCTGACCGATGGCATCTATGATTGCTTCCAGAATCAGCTGATGCCCGGTCTCAAAGAGAACGGCATCGTGATCGCCGATTACGCATCTCTCGACAAGCGCGAGCGCGAAGCCGTGGACCGATACTACACGGAGACGGTCTTCCCGGTCCTTACGCCGCTGGCATTCGATCCCGGGCGGCCGTTCCCGCATATCTCGAATCTCAGTTTGAACCTCGCCATCGTGCTCAATGAGCCCGGTGGTCTGCCTGAAGACGGCAGAAGGCATTTCGCGCGCGTAAAGGTCCCCGAAGCGCTCCCGCAGCTGGTCATCGTACCGGATGCGCCCTCGCGGCGCCGGTTGAAAGGCCCTTGCGTCTTCAAATTCGTATGGATCGAGCAGGTGATCGCCGCCAACCTCAGCTCTCTCTTTCCCGGACTCGACATCATCGAGTCCCATCCGTTCCACGTCACCCGCGACGCGGAAGTCGCGATACAGGAACTGGAGAGCGACGACCTTCTCGAGACGGTCGAAGAAGCGGTCTGGAGGAGGCGTTTCCGCACTCCGGTGCGGCTGCAGACGGATTCGACGATCTCCGACGACATCCTCGATATCCTGATCGACAACCTCGAAGTGAAACCGCAGGATGTGTACCGTGTGCCGGGCCCGATCGATCTTACGCGCCTGCGCCAGTTGCCGTCGCTCGATCGAATGGATCTGCGGGACCAGCCCTTCGAGCCCTGGTCTTATCAGGACTTCTCCGCCAGCGCCGAGGAGGATATGTTCACGGTGATTCGCGCGGAAGACCGATTTCTTCATCATCCCTATCAATCTTTCCAGCCTGTAGTCGATCTCCTGCAAAAGGCCGCACGGGATCCCGATGTTCTTGCGATCAAGATGACGCTCTATCGGGTGGGCAGCAATTCGCCAATCGTTCAGGCGCTGCTCGACGCCATCGAACATGGCAAACAGGTGGCTGTGCTCGTCGAACTGAAAGCCCGTTTCGATGAGGAGAGCAATATCGAATGGGCCAGAGCCCTCGAACGCGAGGGCGTGCATGTCGTATATGGGCTGGTGGGTTTGAAGGTTCATTGCAAAATTGCTCTGATCGTTCGCCGGGAAAACGACGGCATTCGCCGTTACCTTCACCTCGGGACCGGCAATTACAACGCGACAACGGCCCGCCTTTATACGGATTTCAGCCTGTTTACCTGCGATAAGGATATCGGCGCGGACGCCACCGATCTGTTCAACTACCTGACCGGCTATTCGCACAAGTCCGACTTCCGAAAGCTTTTTGTGGCGCCGGTAACTCTACGGAACCGGATGACAGATCTGATCCGGCGCGAAATGGCCCACGGCGCCGAGGGACGGCTCATCTTCAAGATGAATGCGCTCGAAGACCGGGCCATGACCCGGCTTCTCTACAAAGCCTCGCGCGCAGGCGTGAAGATCGATCTGATCGTGCGCGGATTGTGTTGCCTCCGTCCCGGAATTCCGGGCGTCAGCGAGAACATCAGGGTCACCAGCATCGTCGGCCGTTTTCTTGAGCACAGCCGGCTTTATTTTTTCGAAAACGGCGGCAAGAGCGAGATGTATATGGGCAGCGCGGATCTCATGCCGCGCAACCTCGACCGCCGGGTGGAGATCCTCTTCCCGCTGATGAACGCCGGGATTATTCGCCGGCTCCGCCACGTTGTACTGGAGAAGCTGCTTGAGGATAACCGGAAGTCGCGCATCGGCCGCCCCGACGGAACCTACGCATTACAGCACCTGACCGAAGAAGTGAAACCGTTCGACAGCCAGGCGTGGTTTGTGCAACACCGCGCCGACTAGCAACCCGACCTCGAATCGGCCCGTCGTATTCTTGCATCGGGTGTTTCGGCCTCGCCCTCCTGAATCCGTTCCGGGCTCGGCCACAAAATGAATCCACAGCGAACGGTCACAGTGTCGTAACTGTTAGTCTCAGCCCAAAGGACCGTCCCAACCGGCTAACTCATCTCCTCCATTCGTGATATCTTTCGAATTTCAAGTGGGCGAAAGACTCAGGGTTTAAGCCTCTATTTAGAGTGATTTGCGACAGATTTCCAGGTGTTACCCGCTCACGTGGCACTGGGCTAAGAGACATCGAGAGGTCGCCAGGTGCTCGCGCTACCGCCGTGGCAGCGCAAAACCTGCCTCGACACAGATTGCGGCCGTGCCGCGCGACGTTATGCAATGGACAAACGAGAACAAGTAAGGCAAAAGACTATCGCGTACCATAGCCGGGAACTTCGCGATTTGAAGGCTCGCGCGATCACCGGCGCCCCGGAAGCCTTACCCGAGTTCCGTGCGGGAGACCGGATCCTCGATATCGGATGCGGAGCGGGCCAGACGTTGCTTGTGGCGGGGACCGGCCACAACTCAGTCGGACTCGATGTCAACATGGATGCCCTGGAGCTTGGTAGAAGCTGGCAGTCCGAGCAGAAGTTCGTCTGTGCCCGGGCTGAAGCACTTCCATTCGCGCCCGGCTCCTTCGATCTTGTGATGGCGCGAGTTTCTCTTGAGTACACGAACCTTCCTGTGGCCCTGGCTGAAGTTGCGCGGGTTCTCAAACCAGGCGGCAGGTTTTGGGCCATGCTGGTCTCGTTCGGGACGCTGCGCAGAACCTATCTGTACGACCTGAACTGGAAACGCCTGGGCGCGTTTGGTCTGGTGTCAGTAAACGGCCTGATTTTGCACCTTTTCCATCGTCCACTGAAACTGCCGGCGTCGCGATTCGAGACCTTCCAGACCCAGGGCGGCTTTCAGTATCTGCTGGAAAAAGCCGGGTTCGAAAATATGAGCTTCGAGCACGAGGGGACGATCATCGCGAGCGCAAGTAAGCCCGAAGGCGGTCGAGAGCATCCGGACCGGGACGTCACAGCGGCGAGCGGCGGTCGGGTCAGGCGCTCTCTTTCAAAGTGAGAATTCTCGCTCCGAAGAAATCACCTGGGGCAGAGCTTCGGGTAACCGGCCGAACCGGAACCTCGCGACAAAGTCCACGTATGGTGGCAAGCAATCCGGGAGGCCGTAATACGCTTGAAGCCTGAAAAGGCCTCGAAAGCGGTAGTGTGGACGCCGACCCGCCACGAGGACCCTCGCTTCTGGTGTGCTTGTGAAGGAGGAAAGGACCGGTGATTGCAAGGTCACCCCGCGCTTCAACGGAAGCGACTTCAGGCAACTTCCAGCGTCGTCTGATGGCGAACGTCGATTCCCTGAGCGAGAAAGATGACGTCTTCGGCAATATTCGTGGCGTGGTCGGCGATGCGCTCCAGTTTCCGCGCAATGATCAGATAATCGAGAGCGCGAGAGATGGTGGTCGAGTCCCGCTGCATCAAAGAAATGAGCTGATGCTGAATTCTCGTCCGGCCCCGGTCTACGGCGTCATCCGATTCCAGAATGTTGCGCGCAGTCTGAGCGTCCCGCTTCACGAAACTATCGAGACTGCCGAGCACCATCGATTCCACCAGCTTGACCATGTCGTCGAAATCCACCGATTCCGGCAATGCGGGCTGACTCATGAGAGAAAGCGACCGCTCCGCGACATGAACAGCCAGATCTCCCATCCTCTCCAGGTCGGTTGAGATCTTGATCGCGGTCACGACAAGGCGCATGTCTCGCGCTACCGGCTGTTCGCGGACAATCAGGCTCGTCACCATATCGTCGATCTGAATCTCCATCTGATCGACACGCGATTCATTGCGGATCACCTGGTGGGCATAGTCTTCGTTTTTCTCCACAAGCGAAAGAACGCTGCGCTGGACGGCATGCGCAACGAGGGCGCCCATTTCCTGCAGCGCTTCGTTCAATATCGCGAGATCTTCCTCAAATGGGCGCAATGATTTCTCCTAACCGAAACGGCCCGTGATGTAGTCTTCCGTTTCCTTCTTCGAAGGGTTCTTAAAGATGATGTCCGTCTTGTCGTGCTCGATCAGCTTGCCCAGCAGAAAGAAACCGGTGGTATCGGCCACTCGCGCCGCCTGTTGCATGTTGTGGGTCACGATCACGATCGTGCACTGCTTTTTCAGTCCGACCAGCAGGTCCTCGATCTTGGCGGTCGCGATCGGATCGAGCGCCGAGCAGGGCTCGTCAAGCAACAGCACTTCCGGATTGACCGCAAGCGCGCGCGCGATGCAAAGCCGCTGCTGCTGGCCGCCGGAAATCGCATAAGCCGAGTCATTCAGCTTGTCCTTGACTTCGTCCCACAACGCGGCGCGGCGCAGGCTCTCTTCCACGATCTCGGCCGCGCTCTTCTTCCCCATCATGCCGTTGATCCGCGGCCCGTAGACAATGTTCTCGAAGATCGACTTGGGGAAAGGGTTCGGCCGCTGGAAGACCATGCCGACGCGGCGGCGGATCTCCGTCACATCCTGAGCGAAAATGTTCTGGCCATCGAGAGTGATCTCGCCCTCGATCCGGGTGTCGCGCACGGTCTCGTTGATGCGATTCAGATTGCGCAGGAATGTCGATTTGCCGCAGCCGGAAGGTCCGATCAGCGCGGTGACTTTATTGGTTGCGAATTCGAGCGAAATGTCGTGCAGCGCCTGAAACGAGCCGTAATAGAAGTTGATGTGGGACGCGCGCATCTTGGGAGTGGCGGTCGCCGGGGTTTGGGCAGGTTCGCTCATCGGCGGCATCTGAATTCGTGGCTGATTCGCGGCCATTTGAGGAGCATTCATGGTTTACTCTGTCTCTTCTCTTTCCCTGTTATCTGGGCAGGGACGTTCCCCGCGAAATCACCATTCGCGCTGCAACGTTAGCAAGCAAAACGAGCGCCAAAAGGACCAGACCGGCGGCCCAGGCCTGGCGGTGCAGGTCGTCATAAGGCGCGATTGCGTCGTTGAAAATCATTACGGGAAGCGCTGCAGTCGGTTCGGAAAGCCCCGTACTCCAGAACTGGTTATTAAGACTGGTAAACAGCAGGGGCGCCGTTTCACCCGAAATGCGGGCCACGCCGAGAATCATGCCGGTCATGATTCCTTTGCGCGCGGCAGGCACGATTACGGTGGCTATGGTGCGCCACTTGTTGGCGCCCAGCGCGAGCGCGCCTTCGCGCATCGCTCGCGGCACTTCGAGAAGAAATTGTTCCGTGCTGCGCGCGGTGATCGGAATCAGCATCAGGCTAAGGGCGAGTCCGCCGGCGAGAGCGGAAAAGTGATGCATCGGCACGACGATGATCCCCCACGCGAAGATGCCGATCACGATGGAAGGAATGCCGTTCAGCAGATCCGCGGTGTATCGAATGAGGAACGGGAATGTCTTGCCGCCGAACTCGGCCAGATAGATACCCGCAAAAAATCCGATCGGAAGGCCGACGATCGTGGCGAACAAAACAATCTCTGCGCTGCCGACAATCGCGTTCGCCATGCCGCCGCCGACCTCGCCCGGGGGAAGCGGCAGTTTGGTGAAAAAGTCGAGATTAACCGACTTGCCGCCGTTATAAATCAGATAACCGAGAATCAGGAACAGCGTGGATACCGTCAGAATTGCGCAGAAGCCGCACAACGTGAGCATCACGTTGTTGACCGCGTTTCTCCGGCTGTTACGGGCCGTCATGCTTTGCGGTGATCCTTTGCTTGTAGTGAGCTACAATCAGCAGACTGCGCGAGTCCGTTGATCACCATCGTCAGCACGAACAGCACCAGACCGAGTTCAACGAGGGCAGAAAGGTAAATCTTACCAGTGGCTTCGGTGAATTCATTCGCAATTACTGCCGCAATCGTATAACCCGGCGCGAAAAGCGATGCGTGGATGGCGGGATCGTTGCCGATCACCATCGTGACGGCCATCGTTTCGCCCAAAGCGCGCGCGAGCGCCAGAAATACTGATCCAATGATACCGAGCTTCGCGAACGGAAGGACCACCTGCCATGTCGATTCCCACTGGGTGGCGCCGAGGGCCAGCGCCGCTTCGCGCTGTTCGCGCGGCACGGCCATGAGCGCTTCGCGCGATACCGAAATGATGAAGGGGAAGGTCATGATCGCGAGAATTACGCCCGCGGTGAAGTAGCCGACACCGAAGATCTGGCCGTTGAAGAGATTACCGATAACGGGAATCGGCCCGAGAACTGCCTTCAGCGCGGGCTGAACATAATCCCGCATCAGGGGAACCAGCGTGAAAATCGCGAGCAGCCCGAAGATTACGCTGGGTACGGCCGCAAGAAGTTCGACAAGAAACGTGAGCGTGTTGGAAACCTTGGGGCGTGCGAGTTCGGAGAGATAAATCGCCGCGCCCACGCCCAGGGGAACAGAAATCAGAAGAGCTACAAAAGAGGTGATGACCGTTCCATAGATGAAGGGAAGCGCACCGAATTTATCGGTGACCGGGTTCCACATCGACGATGTGACGAACCCGAAACCAAATGCCGCTCTCGACGGGGCGCTCTTCACCCATAATTCCCAGACCAGCAGAATCGTGATGCCAAGAATCGCGAGCGCGAAAGCCAGCGTGAAACCATAGGCAACCTCATCGCCGCCGAACCGGCGTTTCGGGATGCTGCTGGATGAGGGGACGGCGGCGGAGGTGGTTGCCATGCGCGGTTATTTAATCAGGGCGATCTGCTTCTGTTCCTTCGCGACAACCGGCTTCGGCAGCGGCGCGTAGCTGAGAGCCCTCGGCATCTTTCTGGCCGGTGGTCATCATCCAGCCGAGGAAGCCTTTGATCGCTTCTCTCTTTGCCTGCGTCCGGAATCTGGCTCGGGAATCAGCAGCCAGGTGAAGCGTCGAGATCGGATAGGAACCTTCGCCGGGAGCGTTCGTGATCGAGACGCGGAAATCGTCCGGCATCTCTTTCGAAGCTCGCCGCCGCGGCGGTCACGCCTTCAAAGCTCGGCGTGACAAATTTGCCGGCCACGTTCTTCACATCCGCGAACGCCATCTTGTTCTGGACGGCGAAGATCAGCTCCACATAGCCGATGGAGTTGGGAGTTTGCTTCACCAGCCCGGCCACGCCATCGTTGCCTTTGCCACCCAGACCCGATCGGCCATTGCACGGAGGTGTTCGCGCCCACCTTGCGTCTTCCAGTCCGGGCTTACCTTGGAGAGGTAATCGGTAAACACGAAGGACGTGCCGCTGCCGTCCGAACGATGGACCACCTGAATGTCCTTGTCCGGCAGATTCACTCCCGCATTGGCTGGACGTGATCTTCGGATCGTTCCACTTCTTGATCTCACCCAGATAGATGCCGGCGATCGCTTCCGGCGTGAGTTTCAGGGCGCGCTGTGACCCCGGGAACGTTGTAAGCTCAGAACCACCGCGCCCATCACGGTCGGGAAATGCAGCGGCTTCGACCTTCAGTGTCCTTGATCTGGTCGTCGCGTCATCGGCTGTCGGACGCGCCGAAATCGACTGTGCCTTCGCTGCAACTGACGAATGCCGCCGCCCGAGCCGATCGCCTGGTAGTTGATCTGCACGTCGCCGTGCGCCATCTTGTATTCCTGAAACCACTTCTGATAAATCGGGGCAGGGAAGGTTGCGCCCGCCGCATTGATCGTTTCCGCTCCCATCGCGGCTGACGCGAAGAGTGCGGGAAGTAATGTGAGGCCCGTTACAACTAATTTTTTCATAAAGTTACGTCCCTTTCTTGAAGAAAGGGGCGGAAAACCTAAGTTTCCCACCCCAGAGTTACAGTTTCGTTACAGCTTGTTTAGAACTTCGGCATGGAACCCGGCAGCGTGTACCGAACATTCAGGTAGATGGTGTTGTCGTGCGTTCCCTTGGGTTGGCCCGCTGCGACATACCAGGGAGCGCGCTCAAGCCATTCGTATTGGCCCATGAAGTTGATCGCGCCGTACCGTGGGTTGCTCCAGATGGTCTGATTGAAACCCACGGTAAGTTCCTGAATTGCGCGGTTCTGGCTGTTGGGCGCGCCTGGATATCCGTAACCGATCAGCGATGTGCCGTTGGCGTCCAGCGCTGTGTTCCGACCCTCGAATATTCCGCCGTAATAGCCATAGAGCAGGAAGTTCTTGACCTTGGCTTCGAAGCCGTCGATGGTCCCCCCGGAATGGAGTGGGCTAAGAGAACCGTCGGCACGAACGATAAGATCCGGCGCTTCGCCGAACAGATAGCGGCCGTCTCCATCGCTCCAGAAATTGGTTGTCATCAGCCGGAAATTCTTAAAGATCGCGCCATTCATGCCGAACTGGATGCCACCACCGTTGGCGCCGTGTGACACGAAAGGCGCGCCGAGAGCGGTCGTCTCGAACCTGCTCCAGATTCCCGTGACGTCAAGGTGAAAACGTGAACCCGGATCCCAGGCGATCTTGGCGATGAAGTCCGGCGCCTGGCCCGGCTGGGCAAGATACGCCGATCCGGCCGTCCCGATATTCGCGCCTGTGTCGAGCTGACCAGGTACCAGACCGCCAAGCGCGGCAGGCAGAGTGATTGCGCCTTCGCCGCCGGAACCGCCTGCGTACTGATCGGGCTGTTCGACCGAGAATCCGAACGTCAGCCTGTCGCTCGGGTGCCAGAGGACGCGGACGCCCGGCTGGCGGGACCACGTGAGGCCCGCCATGTAATTGATGTCGATGACCTGCGTGAAGAACAGATCGCCAGGCAATGCCGAGATGCCAACCCGGTTCGGCACCAGCATGCTCCAGCTCTGACCGGCGAGGAACTCCCACTGTCCTTTGCGGACGTCGAGCCAGAACAGGCGCAGCCGCGGCACAATCGCGCCGTTGTTGACGGCAAGGTTCGTCGCGCCGCTGGTTCCGTTGAAGTCAAACTCGTTATAGCCGATGAAATGCGCGCCCTTCCAGTCGCCGTCAACCCGGAAGCCAAGCCGCGAGTTCTGCAGACTCATATGGAATTCGGAGAGATTGCCGGCCGAAGTGTTGTTGTAAGGCACGCTCCCGAAGTTGGAACCCATGCTCGATGCCGCGTTTTTGTCCCGCCAGAACGGTGTGAAATCCATAAAGCCGACTGGCACAATGCAGACGCTGCCGAGGCGCAAATAAGGCGGAACGGCATTGGTGTCCGGAGCGGCCTCACAGGGGTTGCCGGGGGCGCCACCCGCCGGAGCCTGGGGCCTGGGCGCGGCGATCGAAACCGGCATTGGCGCCGGCGCCGGTATTACCGGTGAGAGGCTGGCCACAGTCCCAAGGCTTGCGGGCACCGCTGCCGGTGTCGCGGACTTTCCCACGGCCTTTTCGATCAACTGCTGCTGGTTTTGCAGCACCTGCTGCAGAGCCTGCAGTTGTTTCTGTTGTTCAGCAAGCGCGGCCTTGAGGCGCGTGATTTCGTCGCTTTGCGACTGCTCGGCAACGGCTGGACTCTGAGGAATTGTGCTCGTATTTGTGTCATCCGCGGCGCTCAGAATACCCGCTCCGGCCAGCAGTGATGCCAGCAGCAGCGAGGCCCGGCGACCGGACATCTTGCATGATTTCATTGATTTCTCCCTTTAAAAAATCCCAGTTAACCTCTCTGGGCGAAGCACGCGTACGGACTCCGACACAGGAGATGACAGGCCTGGTCCGGGCGAGGTGCTCGCTGACCCTCAGAATGTACGCGAGCTTTAAGTCTATGAATGCTTATTAGAAAGCTGAATGAATAAGATGTGAAGAAACTGTTACGAGATTGACCGAATTGTTACCTGGTCAGTGCAACAGGCGCCGCATCAGCTTACGTGATGATGTCTTACGTCGACGCCTTTGATGAGGAAGAGTACGTCCTCGGCGATGTTCGTCGCATGGTCCGCCACCCGCTCGAGGTTGTGCGCGATAAATATCAGATCGAATGCAGTGCCCGCGGGCGCCTGGCCGGATTCCAGCATCCCGAGAAGTTCCGAATAAACGGAGTCCTTCAATTCATCCACCTCATCGTCCGACAGCAAAACGGCGCGCGCAAGCGCCTCATCGCGCTGCACGAACGCGTCCAGACTCTTGCGAACCATAGATCCGACGGTTCTCGACATGTGTGGAACATCGATGAGTGGTTTGAGCTGCGGCCGGCTTAATAATGAGATGGATCGCTGCGCGATATTGACGGCCAGATCGCCCATACGCTCAAGATCGCTGTTAATCTTGATGGCCGCGGTCAGAAACCGGAGATCGCGCGCCACCGGCTGATAAAGAGCGAGCAGTCTGGTGGCAAATTCGTCGATTTCGATATCAAGCTGGTTGATGCGTTCCTCGGACTCCCATATGTTCACCATGAGAGCATCGTCGCGTTCCACCAGCGACCGGATGCTGTTGTGGATCGACGTCTCGACCAGCCCACCCATTTCGAGGATTTTATTTTGGAGTTCGCCGAGTTCCAGGACAAAAGGCCGCATCGGGATCGCTATTACAAAGAAGATAGCAGTTCTGATACCAACTCAGCGGAGAAATTTCGAACCCTCGGCATATCAGTTCCCGGTACTTTTATGAGGTGATTAAAAGAGATACACTGAAGTACACGGCGATGGAGTTCGCCCAAACCGCCTGCCCGGCTGATGACTCCTACCATTCTGATGGCGGGAGTTTCCTTTGCAAACAGTCCTTCTGATATCTCTCGGAGCAATTATCGGCGCAAATCTCCGTTATTTCGTAGCGCAATATGTAACCGCGCTGCTGCCCTCAAGTTTCCCTTTCGGCACGCTGATTATCAACGTTTCGGCAAGCTTCGTCCTCGGGTTTTTTCTGATCTGGACCAGCGAGCGGGTTCTGGCCGACCCACGGTGGCGCCTGTTTCTGGCCGTTGGCTTCTGCGGTGGGTATTCGACGTATTCCAGTTACGCCTTCGAGACTTTCGCTCTCTTCGAGAAGGGGCAGTTTTCGTTCGCCGTGCTGAACTTTCTGGCGACGAATATCGTGTGCTTCATCGCGGTCGCGCTGGGCGCCGTCGTTGCCAGGAGTTTATAAGGCAGAAGTTTTATAAAGAGAATCGGTATGAAAACCGCGGTGCAGGTCACAATGTATTTAAACGAATCCGACGATTGGGTCCGGATTCTGCAAATGCTGAGGAATGAGAACGTGGCGGGCGCGACAGCGTTGCACTCGGTTGGGGGATTTAATGGCCGGAACCGGGTACATACTTCGAGCCTGGTAGAGGCCGGCGGCAACCTCCCGGTCGTAATTGTGTTCGTGGACTTCGAGGAGCACGTCAGCCGGGTGCTTCCCCGATTATTCGAACTGGCCCCACACCGGCTGATCGTACGGGAAAACGTGACCATCGAACAAGGCAACCTCGATTAGCTCTCTCTGCTCCTCGGCGGAGAAAGCGAGCAGAACGTCGCCGGGTCTTCCGCCATAACGGGAGTAGCCCGAGTCAACGAAGATTCCAGAGGACCTTGACATCTTCGGTCGCGACGCGGAGCCACCCGCGCTCGCCCCAAAGGATGTGGATCAGAGCACATTCGACCGTGAGGAAGCCTGAGGGCGAGACGGGCCGTCGTATTGTGACCTGTCCCCCATACCCCGCAGTCGAAATTCTCTCCCCCGAGGACAGCAGTCGACACAATGGAGAAAGTGGACGAATACCTGCATTTTCGGAGTCTCTTGGGTCTGGGTCATCGCCCGGTTTCCCTGGCCGGTCAAGCGCACTCCCAGAACGGCGTCATCAGGATAGAGGACCGCGTTTTTTCCCCGAGCGCTTCAGTATCGATCTTCAGGCAGCGGCGGGAGCCTCGACGCTTACTTCCTCTTCGTTGGTTTCGCCTTGAGGGAGCTGGCGTAATCAAAGCTGGCATCGAAAAAATTCTTCAGTTCCGAGGTTTTCGCAAGCAGCGTGTCCGGTACTTCGACATATTCCGGTTGCACGACTCCATAGGCATCACACAGCTTTGCTTTGTATTTTTTGAGAAACGCCTCGCGAGTCTCAGGCGGCAGCCGGAGGGCCAGCTTTCCTTCCTTACTCAGATAGCTGAACATGTTTCCGTTGACCGATGTGTAGGGAACAGTTGCGCCCTTACGTTCCACCGCGGGATTGGTGGCCACCAGCTTTTCGTAAAGCTCCACCTTATCGGGATGCTCGTGCGGAGGCTTTTTCGCCATACACAGCCTTATTGCACCAGCCGGTAAACATCCACGCCACCGTTATAATTCGGTACGTAGATCTGTCCCCCGTCAATCACGGGCGGATTGAATTTATTGAACAGGAACTGGACACCCCATCGTTGCGAGTCCCACAAGACCTTCAACGATCCATCTCCCGCCAGGTGTACCGGATCGTAGACCAGCAGGCGTCCATTCACGACATTGGCATTCGCATCGCCATACGGAATCGTGCAGACAAGAATCGCCGAATCCGCATCCGCGCCGTTGCTGGAACCTGAGCAGAACCCGCCGGGCATCCCTCCAGGCGGATTGCCGCGTACGTCCGCGCTGGCGAACTCCTGGCTCTGCGCCACGTAAGTCAGTTTCCCTGTGGAGCTGACGGCCCATTTGTGAAGTTGCGCATTCTCACCCCAGGCGAAGATAGTCCACGATGCCGCCACCGGATCGAAGAACTGCACAGGCGTCATGTGGAGATGCGCGGTGTCGCCGCCCGGGAAAAAGTTCAACGTCCGCGGATCGGTTGGACACGGATCGACGTTCCCGGGGCTCATGGTCAGCCACACAGGCGGCGATGCGAGTTTGGCGCAGTTCGCCTTCGGATTGGCAAGGTCTTTCAGGGTGGTGCCGCCGAGCTTCGCGGTCTTAATCGGATAAGCGATTCCATCCTTCCCGGCTGCGATGCATACGCCGATGGGAAAAATGCAGGCAGGGCCCGCCGATCCCCAATCCTCATCGGACCAGTTGCCCGTGGCCATCTGAGGAAAGACGAGCACTGTCGGGACACCTTGGTCGTTAATCATCGGCTTGAGGGTAGCGTCCTTTAGAGACATGCTCATGCCGCCATTCACGGGCCGTTTGATTGCTTCCGAAGGCGCGCTCATGCCGGCCATCTTGCCGGCCGGCGGCTGTTTCTGCCCGGTTCTGCCGAGGTCGGTCCACGGAGTCCAGTGATCCACGACTTCCAGGGTGCCCGCGTTTCCGCCCGACGGCGGTGAGTATTTCAACTTCAGAAAGGACTCACCCCACTGACTCTTGCCATCGAAATCGCCGTTTCCGCTGATGAGATAGAGGAAGCCCTGGGGATCTGCCGCCATTCCCTGTCCAGCCATCCAAACGCCGGCGCCTTCGCCCGCTGTCAGAGCGAGAAGGGGGCCTAATTTGTTGGTCGCCAGATCGAAGGCGAAGCAAAAGCCGTTGGCGCCCGCGCCGGTTTCAAAAATAGTCCCCGAACACCCGAATACCGTTTTGACCCCGTTGACATTCGTCTCGACGAGAGACGAACGCTGCTTGCGCAGGTCCACGTTGAAGTCCTGGTTGCCGCTTTTGCCCTCAATGGTGACTGCCGGAACCACCTGGCTGCCATCCTTGACATTGAGCACGAACATTCGATACCTCGCGGTCATCGGGTCGGGATTGCCGCTTCCGTCCGTCGAGACCCAGCACACCTGATACAGGCGCTGCAGGTCCGGATCGATTACACCGGTCGAGAGGCACCCCCAATGCTGATTGATGCTGTGCGAATCGATTCGAGGCGAACCGTTTATCGGCATACCCAGCGTGACCTGCCAGATACCTGACCCGTCATGAGCGTCGACTCCGCGCACAACGTTTGCCATTGAGGGAAGAACCAATACGTCCCGAGTTCCGCGCCCGGTCTGCACATTCGGCAGAATGAGCGGCTGTGCTTCCATGCCCCGGGCATCGCCGGCGAGCGGAATGATAGTGGCCCGGATGATCCCTTTGGATTGGACGAGAGCCTGTGTGAGCTGAGTCTCGTGGGAATTCCAGCCGCTTCTGGAGTTATCCGCGGAACGGGTCAGCCAGGGCGTCATGGTCGATTGAGCTTTGTCCGGTTGGGCATTGTCCGACTGAGCCACACAAGTCTCCATGGCTGTGAGAAAGAGCAAGCAGAAGAGAAAGCGATGCCGGCGGCGCTTCATAAATCCTCCTGAGGACGGAACGATTGCGGAGCAAGCAAATCGGCTGACGCGGGCGATGCCTGGATTAAAACGGGTTGGGGCCCAGTGAGTCTTCCGGGCGAGTTTAACACAAGCCGCGACCCCACATTCTGTAGTGTTAGCCTGAATCAATGCGTTTCATGCGTTCTCTTGTGATTTTTCTGCCGGCCCTGGCGCTGGCGCAGACCCCCGCACGCCCGGCCGCTGGCGTCGCGCCCGCGACGGACGATGAAAAGGCCGTCTACGCGCTGGGCCTCTCCATGTACCGGTCGCTGCTTCAATTCGACTTGTCTCCTGCCGAACTCGCGCTCGTGAAGCAGGCATTAACGGATTCGGAGGCGAAAAAGCCCGCAGTCGATCTGGAGACATGGGAGCCAAAGATCGAAGCGCTTGCGAAGGATCGTGCGGTGCGCATCACGGACCGGGAGAAGGCCCAGTCAGCCGCTTATCTGACCAAAGCGGCAGCCGAGCCAGGGGTCGTGAAGACCGACTCGGGTTTGATCTATCACGAGTTGAAGGCGGGTACCGGCGCATCTCCCAAAGCTACAGACACCGTGAAGGTCAACTATCGCGGCACGTTCATCAACGGCACGGAATTCGACAGCTCTTACAAGCGGAATGAGCCGGCGGAGTTTCCGCTCAATGGCGTGATTCCGTGCTGGACCGAGGGCGTCCAGAAGATGAAGGTGGGCGGAAAAGCCGCACTCGTCTGCCCGTCGTCTTTGGCCTATGGAGATCAGGGCCGCCCGTCCATTCCTGGCGGAGCCACACTGCTTTTCGAGATCGAATTACTCAATGTCACGGCGGCGCCTTAAGCAGATTGCGAAAGGCGCTGGCCCGGATAAAGCACTTCAACGCGGATTTCAAACCCGATTTGGAATTTTAATCTGCTTCCGTCGACTCCATCGGCTGCCAGTCAGTTTGGGGACCGCAAATCGGGAGCATCGCCGGATCATTCGCGCTTGTATCTTGGTAGAGATCCACGATGATTCCATTTGCTCTGCTGCAGGAAGTGCCAGACCTGAATGCGCGCCTGGCCGCGCTTGAGAATGCCACCAGGAGCGCGCAGTCGGCAGGCGACAACGCCTGGATGCTGACGAGCGCGGCTCTCGTACTGATGATGACCGGCCCCGGGCTTGCCCTCTTTTACGGTGGGCTGGTCCGCCGCAAAAATGTCCTGTCGACCATGATGCACAGCTTCCTCATGATGTGCCTCGTTTCGGTGATCTGGGCTCTGATCGGCTACAGTCTTGCATTCAGCGAAGGCTTGCCGTTCATAGGCGGATTCAAGTACCTCTTCCTCGATGGAGTCGGCTCGGCGCCGAACGCGGATTACGCCGCGACGATACCTCACGCCACATACATGATCTATCAGCTCATGTTCGCGATCATCACCCCCGCTCTGATTTCTGGCGCCTATGCGGAGCGGATGAAATTCAGCGCGATGGCACTTTTTACCACCCTGTGGCTCTTCGTCGTCTACTTTCCCATGGCTCATATGGTCTGGGGTAAGGGAGGATTTCTGAATGCCTATCTCGGTGGGAAAGTCCCCACTTTCGACTTCGCCGGAGGCACAGTGGTGCACATCACCTCGGGCGTGTCCGCGCTGATCTGCGCTTTGTACCTCGGAAAGCGCGTCGGTTATCCCAACGAATCGATGAAGCCGCATAGCGTCGTCCTGAGCGTGATCGGCGCATGCATGTTGTGGGTTGGGTGGTTCGGATTCAATGCCGGGAGCGCGGTTTCGGCGTCGGGCCTCGCAACCAGCGCATTCGTTGCCACGCATATGGCAACCGCGGCGGCTGCTTTAAGCTGGCTGCTTGCCGAGAGGATCAAAAATGGCAAGCCCAGCATGCTCGGCGGCGTGTCAGGGGCTGTCGCTGGGCTGGTCGCGATTACGCCTGCTTCCGGGTTCGTCAAACCCATGCCCGCACTTCTGATTGGCGCTGTGGCCGGCGTATGTTTGTTTCCTCATGGTCACCGCTGTCAAAAGGCGATTCGGTTATGACGATTCGCTCGACGCCTTCGGCGTGCACGGAGTGGGCGGCACGGTGGGAGCGCTGCTGACCGGGATCTTCGCAACCAATGCGGTCAACAACACACAGATCGACGGGAAAGTCGTTCCGCTTGGCCTGATCGACGGCAACGCCTCTCAGATTTTCAATCAGGCCATCGGTGTAGTGATTGCGATCGCGCTTGCCGCGATCGGAACATTTATTCTTCTGAAGATCTGCGACGCTCTGATCGGAGTACGCGTGCAAGCGGTGGCTGAGCAGGAAGGCCTTGACTTGAGCCAGCACGGGGAGGAAGGCTATTTCCTCGAGGCATAAGATGCAGGTACAGAAATTTCGTACTGCATGGCTCCCACGACGTTTCCTTCGGTGTCGTTGAAGTAGAAACCGTTGCCGACCGTCGGAATCGTAAACTTCGCCATTGCGGTCTTGCCCCGTGGGTTTCTACCGCGCGAAGGGTCGCATCGATATCATCCACGCCGATCATGCATTCAAAGCCGACCATGCTCTTCCCGGTGACGGGCTGCTGACGCTGCTGCGGGAGACTCCGACTCCTGGATGCCGTTCATCGCCCGTCTGCATGCGATAAAAACCAGGCGGTCCCAAGGTTCGAATTTCCAGCCAAAGACGCGTTCATTGCGGCTTGCAAACGAACCTTCCGGTCTAGGCCAGGAAAACTCGCCTGACGATTACTTCACCTTCTTCATCCATTTGAGAATCGGGCCGGAAACGGTAGTGTCTGCGGTGTCGATTGAGAACACCTCGGACATGTGGCTCTGGCCCTTTTCGAAAAGCATCGTCGGGCAATGCTCCGGGCCCTCTTTGCAGAGCTCATCGTGCAATGCCTGATTAAAAGGACTCATTGCGGCCTCAACTCCCGGATCGAGCTCGGCCGAGGCCAGCAGGATCGCCACTTTGGTCTTCTTCAACTCGGGTAGACTGGAGCGCGCGAGTTGGGTCGCGGGATCCACCTGCGGACCTCGGCCGCGTCCGGCGCCGCCGCCTCCGGCCCTTCCTCCACCAACCGCCGGCGGATCGTCCGCGCGGCTCGGACCGCTGATCGCGCCTGCGTTCGAGAATGCCGCTCCCGCAGGAAGGCCGCACGTCTTGCCCGCGCCCGCCAGGACGTCGCCCCCGCCTCGCCCACCAGCGGCCGGTTGCACGGGAAGGATATTAAACTGCCCCGACATGAAGATGGCGCCTTTGACTCCCACGCCCTTCGGTCCCCAGAGTTCAGGCCGCCCGATGTAGACGCCGAGCGGGCCATTGCCCGCCGACTGAGCCCAGATGAACATCCGGTCGGGATTGCCCTTGTACTTCGAGATGTTGGCCTGGACCCACTGAATCATGAGCGAGACGTCTTTGCCGCCGGAATCCCAGTCGGGTCCCGGATGGCGCTGCATGTTCACTCCCACCATGCCGTTTTTCGTTGCCCACCGCATGATGTTGTCGTAGAAAGCGTTCGCCTCGCGATTCTGCTGCTCGATCTTGTTGCCCGCGCCGCCGGGAATGTACATCAACACAGGCCGTGATTCGCGGCCCTTGTCGGCGGTGAAGATATCCACTACATCTTTCGGGTTCGGGCCAAAAGACACATCGCGCGCTACGGTGATGCCTGGATAGAGCGGCTTGGCACTGCTATTGACGTCATTAGCCGGCATCAGGGGCCGGTAGAGCTTTGCCGTGCAGGGCGGATCGACGATGGGGCCGATCTTCTGTAACTCGGCCTCTATAGCTGGCGGTACCTGCGCTTGCATGATGCTGACCGTTACTGGCGCGAGCAACAGCGCGGACTGGAGCACTCTCGCTGAGATCGACATGAAAGATTCGGGGTCGGGAGAGACCCGCCACGTGGGGGCAGGCCCTCCCGAAGTTAGAAGCTGACCGAAGCTACTGGATGCTGGCGACCGTGATCGTGTCGCCTTTCAGGTTGCCGGTTACGGTGACTGTCTCGCCGGCATGGGCGACGATCTTGTCCTGGTTGGCGATTTTATAGATCTTGCCATCATCGGTGACGAGGACAGCGGGAGATCCGCCTTTGATGCACTTCTGTGCGCAAGCGGCGTCGTTTTTCATTTCCGGCTTTCCGGCGCAAGTCGTATCTTCGACGAAGCCTTTGAACTGCGCGGCCATGCCAGTTGCAGCGAGCCCGAGGGTCAGCGCAATTGCCGCCGTGAATCTCTTCATAGAATGATTTCTCCTCTTGGCTGCGGGACGGGTACGCCGTCCACCAACCGCCCTTTACTATATCCCAATCTTCCGCGGCGCCCGGAGGGCAAATTTGACAACTTCCATACGTTCTCCCTAAACTTGTGAGTTAGAGGCCTCTTCATGGCACTCACCTCCAGACGCTTCGTCCATCACCGGAGTGGTTCAGAATCCGCCGGGAGTGTGCGCGTCGCAATTTCAACAAACTGCAGCTTAATAGACCTTATTCCTGGAGGTGCGCCTTCTCGAGTAGCACGCTAACGAGAACGGCTGCTTCCAATCTCCTTCGCGGGATTCCGCACGGCATTTTTTCGCTGTTTTTCCCGGACGATTGCCGCGTCTGCAAGAAAGCTTTAACAAAGTGGACTCGGGTCCCTGTCTGCGCCGATTGCCTGAGTGCTCCCGCGCCGCTTGAAGCCGACGTCTTCTGCACCGTCTGCAACACGCCTTTCATCAACGCTTATCCACTGGACGATCGTGGTGTTTGCGCGGCATGCCGGTCGGGTTTGCGCGGCTTCGATCGCGCGGCCAGTTTCGGGTTATACGAGGGCCCGCTCCGCAGCCTCATCCACCTGTACAAGTATTCCGGAATGAAGCCGCTGGCCGGCCCTTTGGCTGCTTTTCTGGAGCGCGCCATCCCGATCGATCAGAGCTTTGACGCCGTTGTTCCCGTACCTCTGCACTGGCGAAAACGATGGGACCGGGGCTTCAACCAGGCTGATCTGCTGGCGTGTTATGTGGCGCGCAGACGGGGCGTTCCCGTGCTTCGCGTTCTGCGGCGCAAGCGGCCGACGGCCGTACAAGCCGGGCTGGCCAGCGCCGGGCGCCGGCGCAACGTCGCGGGCGCATTCGCGTTGACCGCCAACGCGCTGATCGCAGAGAGAAAGATTCTTCTTATTGACGATGTGATGACCACCGGAGCCACGGCCAGCGCGTGCGCATCCGTTCTGAAACGCGGAGGGGCCAGGTCCGTATCCCTGGTGACGCTGGCGAGAGTAGATCGACGATGGAGACCTTGAGGAGCGAGATGCCGACCTACAGCAGACTGCAAAAGCCTGTGCTCGTCCTGAACGCGAGCTACGAACCGATCAATATCTGCGCCGCCCGCCGCGCCCTGGTGCTCGTGCTGAAGGGTATCGCGTCGGCTGAAGAGCATTCGTCCGCTTCGGTGCATTCGCCGCGCCGTGCCGTACGCGTTCCTTCCGTCATCCGTTTACTGGAGTACCGCCGCATTCCGCACCAGACCCGCGCTCTTTCGCGGAAGAATATTCTGATGCGCGACCGCTACACGTGCCAGTATTGCCTCAAGGTGCTGCCTGCCGGGGAGTTGACGCTCGATCATGTCATCCCGCGCTCGCGCGCTGGCGAGTCGGCGTGGGAAAACCTTGTTGCCTGCTGCCATCAGTGCAATAACCGCAAGGGGAGCCGCACTCCCGAAGAGGCGGGCTTCCGGCTCGCCCGGCAGCCGCGGCCGTTCAGTCTGCACACCAGCCGTCACCTGATGCGGTTGCTGGGCAAGGGCGACGAACAGTGGCAGAAGTATTTGTTCTATTGAGCAGGGGCAATTCGCAGTTCCGGAAAATCGGTTCGGAAATCGGATCCGTTGAAAGTGATGAGACGATCGGCGCGCAATAAAGCGTGAGCGCCGATCACAAAGTCGGCTACATGTTTTCGATGGCCGGCCGCTTTGGCGCGTCGCCGGCGTTCCGAATAAGATCGATAGCGGATACCGGCTTCTTGCCAAACCGCTTTATCCAGAGAGTAATCGACTTCGATACCAGCGGCTTCAATAAATGACTCTGTCACGGAAGGCTTTACCAGAGGATGTGCGAGCAGTTCCGTGTAAACGATTCCGCAGATCAACAACACCCCGCGCACAGCCTTCGGTGAGAAGAAGTTTTGCTTCGCCCTCTTCGGGCTGAGCGGTCCAGATCGCTGAGATTACGTTGGTATCTACCGCCGATCTCAATCGGTGCTCTCGCTCTCGTCGTCCCCACCGCGCATTTCCCGAATCCAGGCATCGATGTCGTCCATTCCGCCCGGAAAGGCGCCTTTGGCGATTCCGACCCATTTGTCCAGGGGATCTTCGTGGGATCTGACCGGGCGGATGACCGTGTCCAGATTGGTGAGGTCGAACTCGATCTGGTCGCCTTGATGAAGACCAAGCCGCTTCCGGACTTCGAGCGGAATCGTGACTTGCCCTTTGCTCGTAATGGTCGCCTTAATCATTCCTTACTTCCAATCCTTACGTAAGGATACCATGAAAGACTACCGCGTAAGTGGATCTTCAATCCACGGCGGTGTCGCGTCAATCAGGCGCGCCAGCTCGGGTTCGATCTCCTCGATCCGCTGCTTCATCTCCCAGGCGATCTCG
The DNA here is from genome assembly GCA_963718155.1 of Terriglobia bacterium. Classification (GTDB taxonomy): domain Bacteria; phylum Acidobacteriota; class Terriglobia; order Bryobacterales; family Bryobacteraceae; genus BOG-234. The sequence goes on from CAVQYP010000022.1 coordinate 476,042, forward strand.
CGATAGCTGAAGTGGCCTTTCACGCCGCTCCGGACCCGGGAAATATACTCCACCTCGGCGAAGTCCATCTTGAAGAGAAATCGCGATCGGGCGCCGAACGACAGCAGATACTGCCGCGCGGGCTCGGGAAGCTGCTGCATCGCGGCCAACGCCGAATCCATCGCGGCGCGATACCGCTCCTCTGCGTGCGCGAGCCGGAGCAATTCCGGAGTCTCGTATCCGTGCTGTCCGGTGTAATCCTGCCGGTATTGATGGCAGCGGCGATGCCTGTGCAGATCGCGGTATGCGCCGATATCGATCAGCATGTCGAAACAATACTGACTCCCGCGAAATGCCCGCAGCAGATCGTCGCGTCGGCCGCGGGACTGCACGGCGACGTCGAGGACCTCCATGATTCGCTCGCGGCTCCAGCCGCAAACCGTCTCATAAATTGCGGCGAAGGGAGAATCGCAGACCGGGTAGAGCAGTGTTGCAGCAATCTCGCTGGTAACGTCGCCTGGTTTCACCAAAGCCACACGGGGCGTTTCGCAAGCCGGGATCGCCAGATTCTGTTTTGCCCAGAGCTTCAGATCTGCGCGCGATTGTTTTGCGTATTCGTCGGGTTCAGCGTGACGCGCAAGGGTCGGCGCCAGCGGCTCGTTCTGCTCCGTGTTCCACACGCAATCCGGCGGCCGGGCGCAAGCCTGAGCGACCTCTTCGGCGAGGTCGCGAACTTCAGCAAACTCCGACGTGCGCAGGCGTTTGATCTGCTTTTCGAGGGTTCGGATGCTGGTGACCTGGCCCACGTTAGTCGGTACGCCCCAGAAAAGCAGGTATCGCGCAACATCAAAGGCGCGTGCGGCTATGTTTCTCCCGTAAGCGTCCGGCTTCATCGACTCAGGGCGGGGAAGTGCGCCGGTGAGGTAGTCCGTGGCGCGCTGGTGAACGTCTTGATACGCGGTGAGGAGGGCGTGGCCCGCTTCTGTATATATCGAAGCTGATTCGCCGAGTTCCGGAGGAGTAATGAAACCCGACTTCGAAAAATCCTGATAGCGCGAAGATTTCGCCTGGCCGTCCCAGAGGGTCTCGTCTTCGATCTCGCTCGCGGCGAGTTCGCTGATTCCTTCAAAGCAGAGCACGGCATGGCCCAGATCCGCAATCGACTGGTGGCCGTATTGAAAGTAGTAGCTTTCGAGGAAGTTCTGCGAGTTATGGGAGCGGACCCAATCGATCGACTGGCGAATGGAATCGGCGGAACGGCTGTATCGCGCGAGCGCGTAGGCGCTCTTCTCGGGCGGCATCGGCGCGATGGTGATGACACGTTGGGGCAAACGGCTATCATAGCGAGTTGCCCCTCCGAGTCAGGATCAAAAAACTTCATGCCGACGCGATGACGCCGCGATACGCGCACGGCCCGGCGGAAGACGCCGGCATGGACCTCCATAGCGTCGAAGAAGTGACGCTCGGTCCAGGCGAGACGAAACTTGTCGCAACGGGCCTGGCGATCGAGCTGCCTTCCGGTTATGAGGCGCAGATCCGGCCCCGAAGCGGGCTCGCGTTGAAGCATTCAATTACCCTGCCGAATAGTCCCGCGACCATCGATCCGGGATATCGGGGCGAGATCAGAGTAATTCTGCAGAATCTGGGGCGGGAATCATTCCGGATTCTTCCGGGCGAACGCATCGCGCAGATGGTGATTGCCCGGTACGAAGCCATCGAATGGGAGGAAGGCGATCTGGCCGACTCAATTCGTGGCGAGGGTGGTTTCGGATCTTCCGGCCGGTAAGACCACGCCTGTTGGCTGATTTTCTCCTGGCGTCTGCTCGATATGAATCGGCATCGAGCATTTCAACCGATTGCCTCTGGCCAACTGAATTGTAGCGCCGCAAAGAGCAACCTCAACGGATCGGGGAGTTGCTCTCAGGCGGCAGTGCGGGCTCCCGAACTGACGTTCTCTCTCCCATCGGGCGCCCCTTTCAGGTGGCACTGGCCGATCGTAAGCACCCGGTGAACCCCTCTGGCGCGGGGAGTGCACTTGATCCCGCAGCAACGGGAAAGCAACCTTCGGCGAGTTCTTTTGCCGTGGTCGCGGCTTCAGCGACTTGCGCCAGTGAAACGGTCGGCCAACCAGTGCCACTTGGTGTTGGCTGTCAAAAGAGCGGCCAGGGAGAATTCGATGGCACAATCTGATCACGAGAAAACTGCCGGTGTAAAAGCCATGTTGGAGGCATTCGCCGGGCACACAATCGACGCGACCACACAGCAGATGGAAGAACAGCTCCGTTTAACTTTCGTCTTTCCATTCAGCACCTACTCCATTACTCCAAGCACGCCAGATCCTTCAGGCGATAACGTCGGTAACGTCGTGACCAGAAACTTGATCATCTTCCGGCCAAACTCCTGTGCGTTCAGTGAACTCCTCGATGTCGGCGCTTTCGCTTCAATCCCCGACACGGGAAATGTAACCCTGCGCCTGAAGGGCTTTTTGTGCCCCAACGACAGTCACTACTTTGCTGCGCCGATAAACATTGTTGCGACGCCAGTCTCTGCAACTCCGATGTTTGCTACCGTCATGCATTCGTTCATTTTTGACCAGTTCCACCAGGCAACTGACGTTGAATTTAAGATTTTCGCCTGGGATGCTACTGGCAAGCCTGCTCCGAATGTTACGGTGGATTGGCGTTGCCGAGTGCCCGTCTATACGGTCATTCCGTAGGTTCGTTCTCTTGCGCTTCGCGGCGTCCGGCCGCGCCTGAATCAGACTCAATTCGATGAGCACGTCACCGAGCCGCTTGAGAGCTTCCTCCGTTTTGCCGTGCTGGAACAAATGCTTCACGCTCTGCAGACGCCGCGGCCGGGCGTGGGAGTCGCTGGTAGCAAATGACAACCCCGGGCGGAAAATTCATGCGCAAGAAGAGGGAGGCGATTGCCGCCCTTCTGGCACACAACAGGCCGGTCGAGTTCCTGGCCGGTGAGGCGCGGGCGATGATCGAGCACGACGCGACGTTGTTTTGCGTCAAAAACCCTGATAATACGCCTGCTCCGATCCGGGATGAGTATCTGGACAAGGCCGCTCGCGGTAATTGGTATGTCCAGGATTACTTGCGGCTCAGCCGCAGCCAGTCGGCGTTGCGTTTGAAGTCGTATCGATCAACCTTTGCCGCCCTCTATGCTTTGGGCCACTTCTTCCAGCGGACGCAAGGCGGATATCGCGGATGAAACGTTCGTCTGTCATTACTGCCTGGAAACTGAATCGCCATCAGATGGGAGTCCCAACTCGCTGGATAAGTCGGGACTGACGTGGCCCCGGTTGTCAAGACCATTTTTCGCCCGCAATAAGTTATGGTTCGGCGAGTCTGGTTTGAGTAGTACTCCCGCAAGCTCGGCCGGTACCGCGTATCCTCATGCTGCACGTTTCTCGCAGTTGATCAACCACGGCATCCCGAATCGATCAACGATATGGCCGAACCGCAGCGCCCAGAAGTACTCCTGAAACGGCATCTGCACCGTGCCCTTTTCCGCCAGAGCCTTAAAGATGCGCTCTGCCTCCGCGACGTCCCTGGGCCGGAGCATCAGGCCGAAGCTCTGCGGCTCCTTGTATTCTCCCGGCCCGGCATCACAGCCCTCCAATACGCCGTCGCCCAGGGCGAGCCCGGCGTGCAGGATCTTCTTGGCCCAGCCCGGCGGCGCTTGGCCGGCCATGGGAGATCCCTCGTAGGTCATCATGAAGGTGATCTTGCCGCCAAGGCATTTCTCGTAAAACTTAAAGGCCTCCTCGCACTGGCCGTCAAAATAAAGGTAGGGATTCAACGACATTCGTCATGCTCCTCGCTCAGCTTCGCGGATTCGGTGGTGAGGGGTTCGCGGTTTAACCGAAGCAGCCTCGAAGGTCGGCGATCCTGCAAGCTGAGCAAACAGCAGCGGACACGCGAACAACGGAGCGCTTCGGATCGTCGATGCCTCCAGTTTCGTATCTTATCGGAAGTTCGGTTAAAGAACGGGTTCGAAGACGATCGTCGGCTGTTTTTGGGGCTGGGGCTTTTCGGGTGGCTTGGGCGGCTCCGGTTTCCAGGGAGTCAGCCGCGGAGGGTGAGCGTCGGGCTCGAGCAACAGGACCGTGCGACCCGGATAGTAGTGCAGCAACTTCTGGTCCTCCGCATCGCCCAGGTCGTGTGCCCAGACGATGCGGGCTTTATCGATATCCGCCTCATTGTAGACCCATTCGTCTTGAAATATGTGCTGCGGCCAATAGCGGACCAGGACCAGTAAGTTACCGGGTATTCTGGCAAGCTGTTTATTGACCTGGATGCGCCGCTCGGGATATGGGAAACCCGTGGTGGTCCAGGAATACGCGAATTGCGCAATGCAAAGCCAGATCAGGGCTCGCGCCGCCGGCGCGCCGGCGCGCCATCTGCTGATAATTCGCAAACCTTCCACGCTCATCAGTACAAACAAGCATGTAAGCGCTGCAATGTAGTGAGTCAGGAAAAGCGGATAGAAGTTCGTTCCCAGAGCGAAGATAAACGCGGTCACAGCGACCCACAGGAATCGGTATTCGCGCATCCTTACGAGATACGCGATGAGAGCGACATAGAGTGGGGGATAAAAATAGAACCGGTAGTAGCGAGTCCTGTAAACAAGGCGCTTCAGATAAGTGAAAAGCGTGTCCTGATCCGCGCTGCGGAAAGCCCGCTGCATTTTGTAATCCATCTCCTGTTCGTGCGTAAGGGGATTATGAGGCACGGGATGCGGTTGAAACGTGAATGAGGCCGGAACGCCGTATTGATACTGACTTAGCGTATAAGGCAGCGTGAGCCAGCTTCCGGTGACCTGTTTATTCTGCGTCAGCACCAGAGCGATGGCGGGAACGCACACCAGTGCGGTCACAGCCGCTGGCCTGGCGAGCAGACGCAATGTGGCGGTCGATCGCAACTCGGGGAGAAAGAAGAGGATCACGCTCATCAGCAGGAAGACCGATTCGAACGGCCGGCTGAGCAGGTGCAACCCGAGTCCAAGCCCGAGCAGTGCGGCATTTCGGAGGCGCCATCCATTGCGCAGCCGGGGCAACGCGCCGAACACCAGACATCCCGCGGTGGCCGTGTATGCGCCGCCCCAATACGTATTCGTCCATGGGTTGAATGGGCCGAATTCGAAAACCGCCAAAAGGCCGCCGAGAAGCGCCCAACCGGGAGGCACCCAGGCGCGAAGCATCCAATAGCAGAGAGCGCAGAGTGCAGCTGTCGACAGTAAAACCCCAGCCCATGGCAGTCCGAAAATTATCCAGCCGAATGCCAGCGCGAGACCCTGGCCGATCGGGTAGATGGAACTGTAAGTGGGCCGCTGCAGAACGAAGAACGTCTCGAAGAACTGCGGCAGCGCGTGTGGCGGATTGGCAAGGCGGAAGTGGCGCAGCGTGTCCGCGACCAGGAGATGGCTGAATTCGTCATATACATCCGGCGATGGCATCGGATGGCCTCGGAGTAGGATCAATCGAAGCGCGACAGGTAATACCGCGAGGATGATGATGCACCAGCCGGTTCGCCGGGCGAAGCGGCTTCCCAAAGGTGCGATCCACGGCCGCCATGTAAAAGCGAGAACAAGGAATAAGGCGGCCAGCGCGAATTCAATGTAATCGGTGGGAACGAAACCGATGGGATTATGCAGCGGCAAACGGCGACTCGGAGGACGGCTGACAGCGCGCCGGGAAAAGGCCGTTGAAAGACGCGCGCATACACTTCTGAGCCGCGCACGGAAGCAAGCGATTTTTGGCCTTTTTCGGCACCCTGCTAAGTGCGATTGTACATTTCGACCGAATCGAGATACGAATCATCGCTGGTCTGATCGGCCTCCCGGCTCAGATCGAGCGCGAAGATTTCGGCGGGCGGGAGATCGTCGAACTGAAGGCCTGCTCCTGGCGAGGCGGCGTAATCGGTCGAGCGGCGGCTTGCCCACATTGCAAGCCCAATGAGAATCGTCAGCAGAACCGCAAAGCGCCCGGGTTGCTCCATGCTCCAGAGCTCAAGTTCCGCGAGAGCACTGGCCAGCAGCACAAACAGGAGCGCCTGGACGCCAAGGCGCATCTTGAGGTGCGGCCCGGGCGGAAGCCACGAACACGTGAACGGAATTTTGCCGAACCGATACAGCGAACGGTTGATCAAAAGCAAGCCACCGGCGAACAGCACCGCAATTTGCGCGAGCGCCGGTTTCAAAGGCCAGATGGCAAGATACCCCGCCGTCGCCGCAATCCAGACGGGCAAGGCGCCGAGAATCGTCAGAGACTTTCGCACTGCCCTGAAATATGCGGCAGGGCTGTGGACGGCCGTGATACGGAAAACCCAGTTCGCGGGCAGAACCAGCGGCATCACGAACGCGGCCCGCATGCCCGTGATCAGGCAAACGAGCAGCAGGAACCCGGCAATCAGGAACGGCGCGTTCGGTTCATTCCAGCGCGCGTGCGACCTGTCCACGAGAAATGTACGGGCAAAAGCGAGGGCGGTCGCGAACGCGGCGCCCCCACAAACGGCCAGCACGAGCCGATGCTGACGGCTGCGGGCGATCGTGCGGCAGGTGAACATGAAGATCGCACGGTCCACCGGTTTACGCAGTAAGGCAAACGCGAGAAAGCGCGCAGAACGCGCCACAACCTGGTTACCCGCTGCCGGCGCGATATCCGGCGCCTCGACGATACGCCGCATATTCCGGTACCACGACAGAGACCAGACAAATGCGGCAATGCCGATCGCTATCGCCAGATTGCGGATTGCGATGGCCGCAAGCGGCCCGAACGCGGGACCCGTATCACCGTCGAGCTGATGCAGCAGGCCCGTGAACCAGAACGAGGGCAGAATCTGGACCATGAATCCGGGACGCTGCATGGTCGCCGCGAAAGGAGGCGTCACAAAGAACAGAGCGAGCACCACAAAGAGCGCGCTCATTTGGAGAAGCCCGGAAACGCGCAGAAAAAACGACCAGCTCAACAGTTGCGCCGCGAGTCCCTGAACGGCGAGCATCGCTGAGAACATGAATGCGCCTGCCGCGAATACGGTAACCCACCACGCGGCGAGCGAACGGAACACACCAGTGGGTCCGGCCACAGCAGGCGGAAATCCGAAACCGGTAAATGCGTTGATTGCGATCAACCCGATGCTCAGGCCCGTTAGCATGGCGGCGAGTTTGGCCAGGATCATAGCGCCTGTCGAGACCGGCAGAGGCGTGAGCACGAAGCAATCCCGGCGATCGGGAAACACCGCGTTCCACGCGAGCACCGAGAACAGACCCGCAACCGCGATCGTACCGGAAAGCAGGAATTCCTGATCGTTCCAGATTGAGAATAGAAGCCTGGCCCGAGGCAGACTTGTCGATGTGTAACGCGGCACGATAAGGTAAGCAAGCACAAAGCTCAGCGCGCTCAGGATCGAGACGGACCGGCCCACAACATCGCGCACATCGCCGCCCGCGGAAAGAATCTCGACGTCGATCATCCGAGCCAGAAAGAGCCGGTAAAGAGTGGGGAACCTGCGCTTCACGATCACGCCTCCATGAGTTCGATCATCTGTCGGCTGACAGCTTCCGTATCCTGGTCGATGGCGAGTTCGGTGAAGATCCGTTCCAGTGTCGGCAGGGACATCAGCGTGCGCAGTTGTTCAATCGAGTCATTCGCCACGATACGCCCCCGGTGCAGAATGACGATGTGCGACGAGACGCGCTCCACCGTTTCGAGTTCGTGGGAGCTGAACAGAATGACCTTTCCGCGCGCAGCGAGTTTGCCGATCAGGTTGCGCAGCACGAGAGCGGAGTTTACGTCGAGTCCCGAGAAAGGCTCGTCGAGCAGAACGATTTCCGGATTATGCAGCAGGGCCGCCGCGATCAGCACCTTCTGCCTCATGCCTTTCGAATACGACGAAATCGGGACGTAACGATCTCCATAGAGCGAGAAAAGGCGCAGGAATCCTTCGATTTTGAGAGCGAGAGATCTCTCCGGCAGGGCGCGCAGCTGTCCGATCATTTCGAGGTACTCGAGACCGGTCAGATGAGGATAAATGTGCGGCTCTTCCGGGACGTATCCGAGCCGTTCTTTATGCCGGATTCGATGCCGCCGGATCGGCTCGCCATTGAAGAAGATGTCTCCGGAGCTTGGCTCGATCAGCCCGGTGATCATTTTCAGAGTGGTGGATTTGCCGGATCCGTTGGGTCCGAGATATCCGGTAACTTCGCCCGCGCGTGCGACGAAGCTGATTTCCTTTACGGCCGGGATGCCGGAGTAAAGTTTCGAGACACCGCGTAATTCGAGCATGTTGTTCGGGCTCTTTTCCGGTTAAAGCCGCCGATCCAGAGCACCAGCGCGAACACCAGCGCGACGAGGACGAACATCGTGCACAAGGTGATCTGAAGGAGTTCGGTCATGGCGGGTGTCACTGCGGCGTCTTCTTGCGTTGGCATGCGGAAGCGTGGATTGAAAAAGATCCAGCCGAGTCCCCCGAGCGAGATCTGGATGACTGCGCCTGCCAGCGCGAGTGCAGCCTTCCACACTGCGGATCGAAGCAGCCATTGGCGCGAAACCGAAAGGACAAGATCCAGCAGAAGGAGCCACGCGCCTTGCGAGCTTTTCGCTTCGTCAAAGATCCAGAGCATCTCTTCGGCAAACTGACGCCGGAACGCGAGCGGGTGAAGGCGAAGCAAGCCGATATAGAGAGCCCGAGTCATGCGTTCCTTTCAGGAGCCGGACGGAGATGCAGCTTTGCGTGCCGCACGACACCTTCGAGCCGCCTGACCTCGGCCGCAAGAACAGTTTTCCCCGCGCGTGACAAGCGGTAATAGCGGCGGCGCGGGTCGTCGTTGTCGGGTGGGGACTTGGCCTCTTCCACCATCCCCTGATTCATCAGCTTCTGCAGATTGTCGTACAGGGTTCCCGGGCCGAGCTTATACTGACCCTCCGATTGGCGGGCAATCTCCTGCATAATCCCGTATCCGTGCCGATCTTCGCCTGCCAGGGCAAGCAGAATATGCAGCATGGCGGGAGATAACGGCAGAAACGAGTTCAGATCCTCGGGCATGCTCGGATTCCGTTATATCGAAATCCGAGTTATGTGTCAAGCCGAAGAGCAGAATCCGGTAGCCCGTTATGGAGAAACGGAAGCTGTCGGTAAGCGAGTTGGCGTTGTGCCTGGGAGTCCGATGGTTAGTCTTCGGTCGAGCGGAGAGTGGATTCCGGCGAAGATTTTAGAAATGGATTCTGATCGACTGGCTGGGGATGTCTAGCAGGAACGGCGGACCACCGTTACTGTCTCACTTGCCATCGACCGGGAAGGCGAGGAGAACGTTGCCAGGCTGGCCTCCCGCCGTTGCGTAGCCCGAATTCGCGAAGACCATTCCGCTCGAACAGGCGCGGAGATGTCCGTCGACGGAACCCGAGAACGCCGCACCTGGCATAGCGGTCGCAGCCGCTGATTGCGTGGGACCGCAACGCTTCCGGTCGCCGCATCCAGGCGGCGGCGTGTACCAGATTCGCTCGCCGTTTTCGAGCTTCAAAACGTACATCCCTCCGCCGTATGATGCTTTTCATGGTCCGAGCCGCTGCGTGCCGCCACATGGATCGACGAGACTTCGGCATACATTTCGGTGACGCGACTTCACTGGAGTAATATTCATCGACTCCCGCAGAGCGCATTCTCCGATTGGCCGACGACTCACCCGCAGAGAGCTCTTCGACACAGTCGTTGGTGCTTCCGTGCCGCGTTAGCCATCTGTTAGACCCTGTTCGCTCGGAGTGTCAATCAGAAATCGAGGTCGAACGTTTCATCGGTTGGTGGCCACACGGCGCGGCAAGAGAAAGGCCGAAAACGGTCACGCCAAGGAAGCGCTCGTGCAGAACAATCTCTATTCTCTTGAAGTACGATCCCACTGTGAGTACATCATCGAAGAGAACAACGATCTCCGGCGCCGGATCGGCGTACTCCTCATCGATGGAATCGTGTCCAGCACGTTCGGCAGGCGTTAGCCCCTTCTGCTTGGAATTGTATCCGCAGTCTTCATCGAGCGTGATGAGCGGACGGATGGGGGCAGTTTCACGGCATTGCCGTGCTCAGTCGCCACGTTCTGCGGAGCGAAAAAGTATAACCCATGTCTCCGGAACGTTCTGTTACTATATCTCGGGACGGTCAAAACTTAGCGGCAGTTGCAAATGCTGTCTTGTAAGGCCGCGCAGGGTAAGGATTTGACCTAAAGTGCAGCACGGTCTATAAGACAGGAATCGGTGGACCGATGAAGCCGATTTCCGATTAAGAGAACACCAGTCAAGTTAACAGGGGGATGTCATGAAACTGAATTCCATTCGTCAGGCGACCGTCCGGGCGGCCGCGTTGGGGCTGTGCGGTGTCGCACTGGCAAGCGCACCGGCTGCGCGTGCGGAAGACAAGATGACTGCGCAGTCATTGATTGACCGCCAGCTGATCCTGGATCAGATCACGCGTTACTACTACAACTTCGGCAAAGTGGATCGGCAGAGCGAAGAGAGCTTTTATGCCGAGGACGGCGAGTTGATTCTCGGCACGAGGCACTACAAGGGCAAGGAAGGCATCAAGCAGGCATACAACCGTGCCCCCGCGGCGCCTCCAGCTGGCGCGGCCCCTGCGGCTGGAGCGGCGCCTGCTGCCGCCGCAGCGCCCCCGCGCGAGAGGACCGCTTTCAACGTGGCGATCGAGAATCCGCTGATCATCGTGCACGGCGACACGGCCACCTCGCAGGTCATTTTCACCGAGTACCGGCAGGAGAAGTTGGGCGATCCGATGAAGATGACGACTCAGGGAAAGGAGTACGCCACGTGGGTCAAGGTGAATGGCCAGTGGCTCTACAAGACCCGCCAGATCGCGAGCGGCAGTAACCCGCCGGAAGGCTGGAAGGAATAAGCACCCAGCGCGTTGGATGTTCTTGCGTCCGAACCGCTGTGCCCAGATCCAGGTGGGCTAGAGCCCATCAGCCGGAGCGAGCGCCGCGACGGAAAACGCCGCCGTGGGGAGCAACAGGTGCAGATATTGAATATGATGCGGGCTGCTTGGAGATGGGCGTCAGCAAACTCGCGCCGCATGATCTCCGGCGAAGCTGCGCTTGCCTCTGCCGCGCCGCCGGGGGCGAACTGGAGCAGATTCAGTTTCTGCTTGGCCACGTCTCGGTGCGGACAATGGAGCGTTACCTCGGATGCACCCAGCGGATTTCGTCGGCTGTCAACGACCATATCGGCATATTGCCGAAACCCTGAGATGCTGGGTACGCAATTTCCGTATCACGCGCTACTCGTACATTGGTCCAGCCGAAAGCGCGGGCCCCCACGCAGGGGCGCTGGCGGATTCCTCCTGTGAAACGCCGGCCGGAGAAAGGTCCTCGGAAGTTGGCATCCTCGCGGCTTCGCGCTCCGGCGCATCCCGAATCCTTGCGCGTTTCTCGGGACCGATCCGTGGACACGACTTTACGCTAGTTTCGGAGGGATAAGTAGCATCTCTTGCGGCTCCGGTTTTGAAGCTATTTGGGGCGTCCTTTGAATCCCTGCGTCTGCACCGGGATCTTATACACCGTCATTGAGGTCGCACGCACACCCTGGCCGAATTGGATCTGTTCGCCGCCGAGGCTGGTCGCGCCCATACTCCCGATGTACAGCATCCTCTTGTCCGGACCGGAGAACGCCACCGTGATCGGCGGGCGAGGAGTCGGAATAAGCCCCAGGTATTTCCCTGTCTTGTCGAACACCTGCACACCCTGCATCGAACCAGCAGTTACGGTTACGTACAGCCGACCTTCCGCGTCGATCGTCATGCCGTCGCCGTTCGCACCCTGCCCCTCCAATTTGCCGAACTCGCGCTGATTCGTCGCTTTCCCGTCCGGGCCGATGTCGAACACGGCGATCGTGCTGCCGTTGGTAACGTACAGTTGCTGCTCATCGGCGCTGAGAATGATGCCGTTCGTGCGCAGATTCTTATCAATGCGGGTCACCTTGCCCGACGGATCCATCGCCAGCGCGCCAGTACCCGTGAGGTACACCCAACCGTTCTTCGCGACCGAGAGGTCGTTGATGCGTCCCAGCCCCGCGGCACCCTCGGCCATCTTATCGGCCAACACCTTTCGGTCCGGCGTTAGCACCGCGATGTCCGTCGCCTCCGTACACGCCGCGCGCGTTACCGCGTCGGGATCGGTGCAACTACGTTCCACAGCGTAGATCGCCCCGTTGGCCGCGATCGACAATGCGCCGGGTCCGTGCGAACGCGCGAGGAGAATGGTGACGTTGTCCTTCTCATCTATCTTGATGACGCGGTTCGACTGCTCCTGTGCGAAGATCAGTCCTCCGTCATCGGTGCCTACCATCCCGTCTGCAGTCGCTTCACCCTGCCATGCCATTTTCCATTTCTGGCCTGCGCGAACTACACCTAGAATTGCTGTGCTGGTGACGTCTTGAGGCGGAACGGGCTTCGCGGCTGCACGAGCAGGCCCCTTGCCCTGACTAGGTTGGGCACACAAACAAGCAGCGGACAGAGCCGCCAAAGCGAGGAGTCTCGATTTGGACATGCTTTTGATTTAAGCACGTCCCGCTGCCCTGCGCGGCATGCCAGCAAATTGGGTTTGTCGGTACAACGCCGCTCACGGAAATGCGTCCTCGCAAGTCGGCATCGCTGGAAGTCTATGTTTGGTTCGGGCACACCGATGAGGAGATTCCTTATACGACAGGAATTGAGGATGACCGGAGGACAGACACTGCGGCAATTCTGGCGATCGGATAACCGTTGGTTTTCGCTCCGGAGATGCAGCCTTCGGGCAGGTTACTCTCGACAAGTCAAGCATGCGTCCGGGGACCCGTGGGGCGAACGCCGAAGTAGTATTCGTCCCGGGAAACGCCGGTCGGAGAAACTACCCACAATCGAGTATCGGAGCTCCTGAAAATCCGGTGACGCGACTTCACGGGACTGATGCCGCAGGACGCCGAATTAGGTGGGCACTAGCCAAGGCCTCGCCCATGCTCCCGGCCCGCCCGAGTGTTTCCGCCAGCAACGCGAAATAGTACGGCAGCCGGATCTCGGCACCCAGTGCCCGGAGCGCTTCAATTCCCTGGCGAAGCTGCGCCAGGCCGGCATCCCCATCGCCTTCCGCGGCTCTCGCCCAGCCCGTCAACACATTCGCCGTCGCAAGGTAATACGCGAAGGCGTAGCAGCTGCACAGTTCCACAGCCTCCCGGCCATGCTCGAGCGCCGCGCGGCTCTCTCCACGAAAGACTTGCAACATTGTTGCGTAGTTGAGCGCGATGGCCTGGCTGAAGGGGTGACGCAGACGGTTCGCTGAAGCTACGCTTTAACCCACACCGGATTTTTCCACGCACGCCTTGTATACTCACTGCAAATGCAACAAAATGAGCATAAAGCCACGGAGATCAGCGACGAACTGGCGCAAAAATACGGTGCCAGCAGCGAGGCTGTGAAGACACTCGCGCAGGCCATAATTGCGGGCAACGGCAGCATGGCGCAATTTAGCCATCCTGAACTCGGCGGTCGGGGACAGTGGTTGCGAGGTGGCATGACAATGATCGGAGACATGTTCAATGACGCCTTGAAGGCCAAGGTACGAAAAGTGGCCGAAAATGGCAGGAAATGGCCGGGTTTTGATAAATGTGATCGCGGAGCAGGCTACACCAAAATCTTGATTCTAAACCGCTTATACCTATGGCCCGGATCGAGCCAACTCCGAACCCCGCCACTTTCCCGATAACCAAGCCTTCAGGAACGCGACAAACCCGCCATTTTGAGCTCTGTTTCCCGATTTCTGCTGCGCGATTGCGTGCAACTGCGAGAAAAAGGTGCAGTCGGCGATCTATGTCGATGAAGACGACAGCATCATGAATCGAGTCAGCCAGAAGCGCGGGAGAACCAGCCAGTGGAAAGTCGTTTGACTCGGCCACAGGATTCGACTCGCAGCCTCCTGGTTAACCAAAGGACATGAAAAGAACTTTCCGCGAGAGTAAGCCACTCGATCGGCGTTGACTTCTCGCCTCTCGAGAGTCATGCATGTCCTGAGCGGACTATGCGTGTTGAAACGAAGTTCCTGCGACTTTTCCGGGCGGTCGAGCTGGGCGATGACATTGATGGCTGGCACGTGTGCTGGCTGGGCGGGTGGGATAAATGCCGCGTGCTGTTTGTCGTGATGGTAAAGCGGGTGACAGACGTGCAAGACATGAACCCGCCGTGCCGCCGCTCCCCGTCGTAGAAGCGCGCGTTTGCTACCCGTTGCTCCGCGGACGCTCCATGTCGCGGCGGAGGTTTCCGCGATGGCCAACGCCGATCGGCGCAGAAGGAGTCCCGGCCGCCCACCCGCCACGACGAAAGCATCCACGAGGGCGGTAAACCGAGGTATTCTCAGGCTGAATACGGCTGCCGGAACCGTCCTCCATGCGGTTAATGGGGCGACTGCCTGGCGGCTTCTTCAGCGTTGGATCAATGGGCGCCCCGGCATTTCGATCAGTTTCGCCGGACCTCTCGTGATCTCGCGCACTTCGTAATCTCGCGCACTTTGAACGGGGCCGCTGCACCGCCTTCGGCGAGTCCGCCCGGCGGCACGGACCCTGCGGAGAGAGGCTCTTCCCCCCAGTATTGGCCATTTTCGCAGCACTGCACACTGGTACGTCAACCAGAAGCGCGGGTAGTGTCCTAATTTGGATTGCCGATGGACCTCAAATTAGGACACTACCGAAGCGCGGAGAACTCGCAGTGCAAAGTCGTTTGGCTCCTCAGGTAGGATTCGAACCTGCGACCTTTTGGTTAACACAAGGGAGACAGAGAAAAGGTAACAGTTCAGGTGGTTGAGGCGGTTTTGAGGAGCGACGGTACCGCTTGTGCTTTGCGGTGTGACCGGATGACGCAGCCGAGGTAGTCGAGTGGCTCTCGATTCTGTATCCGGCAGGTACGAGTAACGATACGCCTGACGCGGAGAGATGGAGCAGTCCTTCGCCAACTGCTCGACGGCTGCGGAAAACTGATCGATTTGCTGCAGCAGCAATGGCGCGGATCACCAAACCGCGTATGCCATGAGCGACGAGCTTGCCATCGTCCCACGCACGACCCGGCAATTGGATATTGATCGGTTGTCCTTTGTTGTCGTACGCCACCGGGAAGGCAATAACTAAAACGGCTTGCGTCCTGTCCGGCGATTTAGCTGCCGCCCGGGATAGGCGTGTGTCCTGTGCTTCTTCGTGGCCAGCATGTCTGGTATGATTCATCGCACACGCTTTGAACGACTGGAGTCTGGCATGCCAGCCGAATCGGCGAACGACAAACGGATCATGAAACTGGTCGCGCAGGCCCTGGGCCATCCAGTTCATGAGCGCAAATCATTCATCCGTCGAGCCTCGGGTGGTGATTCGGCCCTGTTTGACCAAGTATGGCGCTACGTCAGGTGGGAGGAGCGCATGAACGGTTTTCTGGCCCTACCCCTCAGTCAGCCGGACGATGGCGAACTCAGTTCCACCACTGGCGTTCTCAATGAGACTGATCTCGATCGTGTTGCGCGTCCGGGATTCACTTCGGGAACCGTTATAGACCAGCGCTATCGGATCGTAACTCTGCTGGGCCGCGGCGGAATGGGCGAAGTCTACCGGGCCGACGACCTTCTGCTCGAGCTTCCGGTCGCGATCAAGGTTCTGCCTCAGGCGGCCAGCGCGGATCCAAGGGCAATCAACCGTTTGCGGCATGAGGTGCGAATTGCCCGGCAGGTGACGCACCCGAATGTCTGTCGTGTTTACGACATCGGTGAGGCAGAGGGTTTGACGTTTCTCACGATGGAATATGTGGATGGCGAGGATCTGGCTTCACTGCTGAGACGCATCGGCAAACTCCCGCCGGATAAGGGGCTGGAAGTCGCGCGAAGGCTGTGCGCAGGGCTGGCAGCCGCGCACGAAAAGGGCGTGATTCACCGGGATCTGAAACCCGCCAACATTATGCTCGACGGCAAGGGGCACGTCCGGATCACGGATTTCGGTCTTGCCGGCCTGGTCGATCAGATAAGAGACGCGGGCAGTGGCACTCCGCCCTACATGTCGCCGGAACAACTTGCCGGTAGAGAGGTCACGGCACGCAGTGACATTTACGCTTTAGGAATCGTTTTGCACGAGTTGCTCACGGGAAAACGACCGCCGCTCAGACCCGGCGAGGGAGAACTGGATTCGACAACGAGTCGAGTGATCGGGCGCTGTCTGGAGCCGGATCCGAAGATGCGTCCCGCAACGCCGCTGGCGGTGGCAGCGGCGCTGTCCGGAGGGGACCCGTTTGCGGCGGTGCGGGTAATGGGTGAACTGCCGGCCCCGGAACTGGTGGCGAACGCAGGTCCGATCGACGGGCTGCGCACCATCGTGGCGGTGGCTTGCCTGGCGACGGTGATCACGGGCCTGGGATTGCTGAGTATCCTCCGGCAGCGGCATGATCTTATAAACCAGATTCCGATGGAGAACTCTTCGCAGGTATTGGCCTCGAAGGCGCGGGAGATTGCGAAATCATTCGGCTACACGGAGCGGCCGGTAGACACCTTATACGCATGGGACTACGATCAGGACTACCTCCGCTTTGCCCGGGAATCGAACATCGCATCCGCGAATGGTCCGCATCTCCATGCTCCATATCCGCCAGCATTGTACTTCTGGTATCGGCAGAGCTCCCACTACCCCAATCTTTCTGACATCGATTACGACACGTATTCGCTCAATCGAGAAATGCTCGAGCCCGGAATGCAAACCGTGGTTTTGGATTCGGAAGGACGGCTACTCGAATTCCACGCGCGCCCCCCGGCGGAGAGTTCCACCGGGAATGAGATGCCGGCGTTCGCATGGTCTCGGCTTTTTGCCGCTGCGGGCCTGGATTCCGAAGGGTTTAAGACAGTCGCATCCGGAATTGACGCCCACTGCTGTATTCGATGCGCGGACAGCCTGGACTGGCTCGGCGGGGTCCAACGGAGACCTGAGGATAGAAGCGGCCGCGTTCCGGGGGCGGCCTGTCTTCTTCCGTGTCCTGGGTCCGTGGGCGCGTCCGAAAGAACCACAACCATTCTCTTTCGGAAGCGTCTCGGCACCGATGTTCATTTCTTTCGTACTTGCGCTGCTAACCGCAGCGGGGTTGCTCGCCTGGAAAAACGCACGCAGCGGCCGCGGTGATCGCCAGGGCGCCTTTCGGCTCGCCGGGTTTCTATTCCTGTTTACACTTGCTCGACAACTTGCTGGGATGCACCACGTTCCTACGCTGGAAGAGTTTGCTCTCTTGTTCGCTGCAATTCAACATGCGGTAGCGTTCGGATGCTTCGGCTGGCTTCTGTATATAGCTCTTGAACCGCAGGTGAGGAAGCAATCACCGGAAAGCCTCATCTCCTGGAATCGCTTGCTGGCCGGCAGATTTCGCGATCCGATGGTTGGTGGACACTTGCTGATAGGTGTGACGCTTGGAATCCTTGCTCTTGCCGCAGTAAGTGTCTTGTTCCCTCTCCCATTCCTTGCTACTTTCGCGCCCTTCCTGCCCTGGTCCAATGCCGGGCTGCTTTCGCATTGGTTTTGGCTTGCAATTATCGCGATGGCAGGCGGTCTTAGTTATACCTTGCTGATGAATTTGATCTCCATATCAATTCGGAGCAGGTGGTTAGCCGGAGCGCTGTTCGTTCTGGTGGGAACCCTGGTATTGGTGCCCGGCTACGGCAGCCTATCCGTCGCTACAATTGCACGTCCGGCCATCGTGATCACAATCGCCGCAATCGCGCTTATCAGGTTCGGGATGCTCGCGATGGTTGCTGCTTGTTACACGTACTATACCGTTTTGTATTTTCCACTAACGACGAACTGGTCGGCATGGTACGCGCACGCAGCCCTTCTCGCCATTGCTACTCTCGTGGCGCTTGCTCTGTATGGGTTCGTTACGACTCTGACACGACGGTCCCAGTGGCCGGATAACCTGGATGCAACCTGAACCGGGCCGACTATCGATGTCTTCGCTGGTTACCGCAGGAGCGGAAACTGCAGAGGCCTTCGTTGCGGCGAGGTTGGCTGTCAGTTCGAGCAGCCCGATCGCCTGAGCCTTTTTCAGCAGATCCAGGTCTGCATCCATGAGGGTGGCTGCGTCGGCAGTCCGTACGCCTTCAAAGACAAGTAAGAGCAACGCCGCCCTGGGGAAGAGATCGATCGCAAGCAGAGCTCGTTCGAGATCAACTTTCGTCGTGTCGGGACTAAGAGACCAGTGGCGCGGCGTTCCCGAACTCCCGGCATGCGCGGTTTCCGTCCGGCTAGACCAGCCGTTGGCGGAGGCAAGCGCGTTTTAGCGGTAGTCGGCGAATGCGCACCTGTCACTCATCGTGCGATGAAGTTGTTGGGAGCACCAACCCGATCTCTCGTGCGGCGTCCTGCATCTCGCGGCTTTGGACGTAAGAATGCGCTGACTGCTGAGGATCCAATTGTTCGCTGAGGAATTCGTGCAGAAAGTGCGGCTGATAGTGCGCATAGACCCGCGCGCCGAACCGAAACAGATCGGATGCCAGGCTCCGAAAGCGGTCGACGCCGCGTCGTTCCCACTCACGCACGAGGTCCAATCCCTCGTCGGCGAGATCTGTCGCGTCGTGGACATCCTCCAGGACCGTTTCCCTTTCCGCCTGGGCTGACAACCGGCGTGCCGCGATGTGACAGAGCACGTGGCGCGCTTTGAGGCCGACCTCCGCCGCCGCGGCATCCTCATGTTCCTGCACCTTCACCAACGCAAGCGCTCGCCGAGCCGCCTCCTGCGCGGCGAGGTCCGACACAATCGTGGCCTCCGACGCCTGAATGTTCGCGAGGTTCATCCACACGACCGCGAGGAGATAGTCGCGCTCAGGCGCGTCCATCGCCTCGGCGTGGTCGAGGACCGCAATGGCGTCGACCAGGGCGGCGATGGCGTCCGCCGTCGCCGGCGGGTTCTGCGCGGCAAGCACCAACGCCCGGTTCTGATGGGCGATCGCTAAACGTTTGGAAAAACGCGCGTCGTCGCCGAGCGGTAGCGGACGCAGGAGTGCCAACGCTTCGTCGTAGGCGCCAAGCGCCAGCGCGTGGTGGGCGGGGCCAAGACGCGTGAGCGCCTCAGCGCGATTGAGCCAGCAGGCGGCCAGACCGTAGGCGTGCATCGGCACCTCGGTTGGCAGCCGGCGTCGCAGTTCGAGCGCGCGATCGAAACAGAGAAGCGCGGCGTCTATATCGTTGCCGGACTGCATCAGACGGATGCCTTCCTTCATGAACAAGGACGCCTGTGCGTCGGTGGCTTCGATCTCCTGGGGATCCAGAACTTTGACGGACGACGTCATCGCGCCGGCTGCTTCATATGAGCCGCATGGCAGGCTGCTGTCATAGCTCCGCCCAGTACCGGATGATGTTGTGGTAGATGTTCGTGAGTTTTCGGACCTCGGGGTCGTTGCGGCCGAGGCGGTGGACCAGTGTCCTGGATCGCATTGTCCATGTCGAAGGTCATCCGCCGCGCAAGCGGGTCCTTGATCATGCTCTGCAGCCAGAAGAAGGAGCGAGATGCGCGCACCCCTCGTGACCGGAGTGACCAGGTGCAGGCTGGTCGACGGGTACAGGACCAGATGGCCCGCCGGCAGCTTGACCTGGTGGGAGCCATAGTAGTCGTCGACCACCAGTTCGCCGCCATCGTACTCCTCAGGCTCCGACAGGAACAGGGTGACCGAAAGATCGGTGCGGATGCGCAGGCCGGTAAGGCGGTCGCCCCGGATGCAGTTATCGACGTGCTCGCCGAAGAACTGCCCCGGGACGTACTTGTTGAACAGCGGTGGGAAGATATGCAGCGGCACCGCCGCGGAAATGAACAGAGTGTTGGCGGCGAGCGCACGGAGAATGCGCTCGCCGAGTTGCCGGGACGTTTTGCCGTCGGGCGGCAGCTGTTCGTTCTTCTTTACCTCCGCCGATTGCGCCCCAGCCGTCGAGCGGCCGTCCTCCCAGGCTTCGGCGTCCATGATGCGGCGGAAATCCGCCACATCATCTTTGCTCAGGACATCGGGAATGCAGATCAGCATGCGTGGATCCCTACAACTTATTAAAGTTAAAGGCCAGACTCAGATAGATCGCACGCCCGGGCGCGACTTTGACGAACGGCTGCGAACTCTGATACAGGGAGTCGTAGTAGGTCTTGTTGGTGAGGTTCTGCGCGAGGAGTTTCAGGCTCGTGAAGGTGTTGATCCTGGACTCCGCGAAGACGTCGAACCGCCAGTACGAGGGCAGGAACGTCGGGTTCGGCGTGCCGGGATAGGCGATGCCGCCATTCGCGGCGAGCAGCGACCCGCCTTTGATTTCCGAAGTCGTAGACGCATCTGGCCGCCGAGCTCCAGCCACCTCGTTCAACTGGTATTTAGTCAGGAGGTTGAACGACTTCGGCGCGATGTTGGCGAGGTGCAAGGCCGACATTGGTGGGAACGATCGACTTCGTGATCTTCGGGTCCATCAGCACCAGGCCGCCCATCACGCTCCACTTCCTGGTGATCTTGCCGGCCAGCTCGAAATCCACCCCGCGGACGCGATAGGCTGCGTTCGGGACAATCTGACCGCTGGTATAGCCGGGCAAGCCGGCCGGCGCGGTCTCCCGTGCGTTGGTCACGTCGGTCTGGAACACGGCCGCGGTCGCGAGCAAGTGCTGTCGGAACAGCTCCCACTTGTTGCCGAATTCATAGGATCTGCTCTTCTGCGGTCCGAAGATCTGCGTTGCGCTCTGGGTGGCGGCAAGGCCGCCATAAGTGCTGGACGTTGCGTCCAGTTCGTCGCCCACGGGATCGGCCGCGGTGGCGTAGGCGAAGTAGATGCTGGCGATCTTCACCGGCTTGACGGACAGCCCGACGTTCCAGCTCGGGATGCCGTCGTCCGCCGACTGTGAACTGGTGTTGTTCGCGGAGCCGATGTGGTAGTCGTCGTAGCGGATTCCGCGCGTTCAGGATGATGAAGTCGTGGTAGTTCGCCGTGTCCATCAGGTAACCGGCCCTGGTGTTCACCTTGTAGTTCAGCGGATTTCCGGCCAGCGCAATGGCGTCCGACCCGTAGACGTTATTGGGCGGATTGTAGACGCTGACGATTGGCGCTCCCGTCGATGCGAAGGCAACAGGCCCGGTCGTCAGTTCGGAGGTCAGGCCGCTATAGCCCTGGATGCTGATCCGCTCGTTGGAGAACTCGCCGCCCAGGATCGCCGTGTGTTGGATTTCGCCCGTGTTGAATTTGAAGCTGACCTGGGGCTGGTCATTGATGACAGTCACCGGCTCGTAGCGGCTTTGCGCGTTGAGCTGGACGTAGCCCGAGAAGAACGTCAACGTCGAGGAATAGGGCGCGGTCGCGCCGGTGGCGCTCGGGTTCTCGGGGATCGTGCCGATGTAGTTCAGGAGGGAATGGCTCGCGCGGAATTTGTTCTCGAGCGTGACATGGTCGTTGAGCTTCCACTCGGCGTCGAGCGTGCCCATATCCTGCGTCGACTTGGTGAAGTCCCGATTGACGGCGCCGTAGAAGATGTTGCGCGATATCCCAGCTCTCTCGGTGACCGGCTGGCGCGTCACCTGGTTGGTCGGAACGCCAAAATCCGGAATGCCCCACAGATAGGTGTGGGAATAGTTGGCCGTCAGCTTGAAGTTCGCGGTCGGATGGTAGACCACATTCCCGGCGAGGCCCCAGCGATTGTCCGTCGTGAAGTCGCGGCCGGCGATGTCGCCGTACTGGACCATGCCGTTGAAACGCACGTCGAGCACCGGGCTGATGACCTTGTTGATGTCGACCGTTCCGCGTTTGAGGGAGTCGTTGAAGCCGCCCTGCGCCTTCGACGTGATAGAAGTCGGTGTCCTGGGCTTCCTTGGTGACGATGTTCAGCGCGCCGCCCGTGGTGCCTCGGCCGGCGAAGGATGAGGCCGGCCCGCGCAGGATCTCGAGCTGCTCGACGTCGAAGTTCTCGCGGATGCTGACGCCGGGGTCGCGAACGCCGTCGACGAAGACGTCGTTGCGCGCATCAAAGCCACGGATGAAGAAGCGGTCACCGAAGGCGTTGCCGCCTTCGCCCGTTCCCAGGGTGACACCGGCCGTCGACCGCAACACTTCACGGAGGGTGGTCGCGTTCTTATCTTCGAGCGCCTCCTGAGTAAGAATCGTCTCCGTCCTCGCCGTGTTCAGGATCGGCTCGGTGAACTTGCTCGATGACAGGCGATCCGCCTTGTAGGGCGCTTCCGGGTCTGCATAGGGGTCTGCGCCGGGAGCGTGGCCCGTCACCACGACGGATTCGGATCGGCCACGAAGTTCGAAGGTCACAGCGGTTGGCGCCGTGAAGCGGAACGTCACGCTGGTCCCTTCGAGCAGATGCTGGAGCGCATCCTGAATCGTAAACGTCCCGGAAACACCGGGCGATGTGATGGTGCCGATCGAATTGATGGACAACGTAAATGTGATGCCCGCGGCGCGCGCGAACTGCGGGAGCACCTCCGAAAGCGGTCCGGGCATGATGTCAAAGCGCTGAGCCTGCGTCTGAGATATCGCACCGCTTGGCTGCGGCACGCTTTGTGCAAAAGCGATATTGATCGTCTTGCTGCCTATTGCGGAACAGGCAACGACAGTTCCGATCGCCGTCCACCGATACGAGACCGGCCAGCTATTCTGGCGATCCCCTTCGCGTTGTTCTTGCCAGCCATCCTGATTCTGGACTTCATTCCATTCTTCTCCTTAATGCACATCAACGATGCATATCAACGACAGATTTCAAAGCTTGCGGTTCGCATTTGGCGCGGGCGAGGCTCTCCCAATCAGGAGTTGATCGTGAGAGCGAGCGTCATTGAACGGCAGTCATTCCCGCAGGAAAGAGTTTGCGAGGGTGCCCCAGGACGCTGACAACCCCGTGCGAGCAGGGCGCCAAACGTCCGCTATCGAGGCGACTCCACAGGCGCCGAACAATGCCGACCAAAATGATCCGCGTTTAAAGAAATAGCTTATCTTTTTGGTTCATCCCTCGTCAAGGGATTTTTGCAACTCATTTGCGAGAGGCAACGACAACCTTGCAGAATGCTCCTGATTATCGAGTTTTGCCGCAGATCTTGTTCTGCAAACGATTTGCAGAACATCGTCGACCGGTGCAGGAATGGCGGCCACCGAAAAGTCTGAAACGCCAAGCGGACATCATCCGGAAAAACTGTATGCCCGCGAACGATGGATTTCATCTTCGATCGTATGCGCATATGCGCGTTTGGTGCCGTCTGAATGTTTCGACGCGCAAGTCACAGGGAGAACCTCCCCAAGCCCCCCGCGTCTTCGCGGGAGCTTTCTAAATGCACCGGGCCGCATCGAGAAGAACCGAATCGGATCCTCAAGTTCCTCTCCGGTTCTGCCGATTAAACAGCAAGACATGTTTTCAATAATCGGAATTGTCGTAGTCTTCGGCGCCGTCGTCGGTGGCTTTCTCATGGAAAAAGGTAAGATGCCGGTTCTGGTCCAGCCCGCGGAGCTCATCATCATCGGCGGTTCGGCGCTGGGGACCCTACTCGTCGCCAACCCTCTTCCGCTCATCATCAGGATCTTCAAGAGTGTGCTCGGCGTGATCAGCGGTAGTCCGTTCAACCGCGAGTCCTATACAGAGAGCCTCAAGATGCTCTTCGACATCTTCCAGTTCGCCCGTAAGAGTGGCATGGCCAAACTGGAAGAAGATATTGAGGCGCCGGAGAAAAGCGCCGTCTTTTCGAAGTACCCGAAGCTGGTGAAGGACCACCACATTCTCAACTTCATCTGCGATACTCTCCGCACTGCCGTCGCCGGGGTCGTCGCGCCCCACGATCTGGACGCCATGGTGGAGGCGGATATCGACATCCACCATCACGCCAGCGCGGCGCCTGTTCGCGCCCTGACAACGGTTGCCGATGCTCTTCCGGGTCTGGGTATCGTGGCCGCGGTGCTGGGCATCGTGATCACAATGGGGGCACTGGGTGGGCCGCCCGAACAGATTGGTGAAAAGGTCGCTGCGGCGCTGGTCGGGACCTTTCTCGGCATTCTGCTGTCCTACGGCGTAGTCAACCCTCTCGCCTCCAATCTCGAAAAGATCATTGATGCCGAGTCGCAGTATTATCAGGCGCTTCGGGCCGGCCTGATGGCGTTTGCGAAGGGAATGGCGCCGATGATTGCCGTGGAGTTCGCACGGCGCAGCGTGCCCCACGACATGCGGTGCAGCTTTAAGGAAATGGAATCGGCCTGCAAGGGTGGCAGCCTGGGCGCAGCAGCCAAAGCAGCATAAGGGATCTGGATGCCGGCGCAACAAGCTCAGCCCGTAATCATCATCAAACGCAAAAATACGCACCGCCACGGACACCATGGCGGCGCGTGGAAAGTTGCCTTCGCGGATTTCGTGACTGCCATGATGGCGCTCTTCATCGTCCTGTGGCTGTTGAGCAGCAGTGAACAGGTCCAGAAGGCCGTCGGCGGATACTTTACCGATCCGAAGGGAAGGGGCAAAGACGTCGGAAACGGACTACGCGGCGCCGGCAACGAAAGCCTTGCGATCAGCAAGGATGACATGAACAAGCTTAAAGAGAAGCTTGAGCAGTCGATTTCGGGTTCCACTGCTCTTCAGAAAATTCGCGAGCACGTCATCTTTACTGTGACGAGCGAAGGCCTGCGCGTCGAACTTCTGGAGGGCGAGCACTCGATCTTCTTTGAATCCGGCAGTCCCCGTCCCGACTGATTTCGGCAAAGAGTTGCTCGGCAAACTGGCCCAGGAAATCGGCAAGCTCCCCAATCGCGTCACCATGGAAGGGCATACCGGATTCGAAGCCGTTCGCCGATGGCGGCGATTACTCGAACTGGGAATTATCGAGTGACCGCGCGAATGCCGCCCGACGCTGGATGCAGCAAAACGGCATGCGCCCGGATCAGGTCACCCAGATACGCGGCTTCGCCGATCAGAGTCCCAGAGACCCGGCCCATCCGGCCGACGCAAGCAACCGGCGCGTGACCCTGATCATCCAATACCAGGGCACCAAGTCCGCCGTTCCGCCTCCAGCGCCGAAGGGTCAGGCAAAAGCGCCAGTATAATAAAGCTTCCGAATGAATCCCGTCAATGTGGACGTAAAGCAGACCGTCAATCTGCCGCGCACCAACTTTCCCATGAAGGCCAACCTTCCGCAGGCCGAGCCGAAAATGCTCGCCCGCTGGGCGGAGGAAGACCTTTACAGCCAGATTCGACGGTCCCGGGAAGGGAAGCCGGTTTACATCCTTCATGACGGCCCGCCTTACGCCAACGGCACACATTCACCTGGGAACGGCGTTCAATAAGATTCTTAAGGATTTCATCGTAAAATCCAAGAACCATGGAGGGTTACGACTCGCCCTACGTTCCCGGCTGGGACTGCCACGGGCTTCCGATCGAACATCAAGGTCGATCAGCGAACTGGGTGGAAGAAGGCGCAGATGACGGCGGCGCAGATCCGCCGCGCCTGCCGCAAGTACGCCGAAAAGTAGGTCGATCTCCAGCGGCAGGATTTCAAGCGCCTCGGCATCCTCGGCCGCTGGGACGATCCCTATCTGACGATGAATCCGGCCAATACGAGGCCGTGATCGCGCGGGCGTTCGTCGATTTTCTCGACAAAGGTTACGTCTATAAAGGACTGAAGCCGGTCAACTGGTGCATCCACGACCGGACCGCGCTGGCGGAGGCTGAAGTCGAGTACGAGAACCACACGAGCCCGTCGATCTGGGTTCGTTTCGCACTGACGTCGGACGCCGGCCGCGATCGATCCGGCGCTGGCCGGGAAAAACGTCTACGGCCTGATCTGGACCACGACGCCCTGGACGCATTCCGGCCAACCTCGCGCATCGCGTTTCATCCGAAGTATGAATACGTTGCGGTTGACAGTCGGCGATGACGTCTACATCGTCGCGGCGGATCTGCTCTCGGCCACGGCGGCAGAAGTGCGGCTGGGTCGAACCGGAAGTCATCGCGCGTTCCCCGGCGCACAAGCTGGACAAGTCCGTTTTCCGGCATCCGTTTCTGGAGCGCGATTCGCTCGGCATCCTGGGCGACCACGTCACGCTCGAACAGGGCACCGGCGCCGTCCATACCGCTCCGGGCCATGGCCAGGAAGATTACGTCATCGGGCACGCAATACGGCCTGCCGGTTTATTGCCCGGTCGATGCCGCCGGACGCTTCTTCCAGGCCGAAGGCGCGCGGGCACAGCTGCCCGAGCGAACTGATCGGCAAGACGGTCTGGGAAGGCAATCCGATCGTCATCGAGATTCTGAAGAACACGGCGCGCTGCTCGCGAGGAGCAACATCGAGCACAGCTATCCGCATTGCTGGCGCTGCCACAAGCCGACCATCTTCCGCGCCACCGAACAGTGGTTCATCGGCATGGACAACAACGACCTGCGCGCAGAACGCGCTCGACGCGATCAAGAGGGTGAAGTGGACTCCGGCGTGGGGCGAAGAGCGCATCTCGAACATGATCGCCACGCGGCCCGACTGGTGCATCTCGCGCCAGCGCGTCTGGGGCGTGCCGATCATCGTGTTCTATTGCGAGGCGCTGCCGCGAACCGCTGACCGATCAAGGCGATTCTGGACGCGCGTCGTCGACCTGTTCGCAGACCACTCGGCCGACGTCTGGTATTCGAAAAGACCGCCGCCGAACTGGTCGCCGCGGGGACCGCTTGCAAGAAGTGCGGCGGGACCGAATTCTCGAAAGAGAACGACATTCTCGACGTCTGGTTCGATTCCGGATCGAGCCATCTCGCGACGTGCTGACGCCCGGAAAACGATCTGCCCTGGCCCGCCGACCTGTATCTCGAAGGCGGCGACCAGTATCGCGGCTGGTTCCAGAGTTCGCTGCTGATCGGCGTGGCGTTGAAGGACGCGTCGCCGTATCGCGCGTTGCGCGACCCACGGCTGGACGCTCGATGGCGACGGCCATGCCGCTGTCGAAATCGCTCGGCAACGGCACGGCTCCGGAAGAAATCATCAAGCAGTATGGCGCCGAGCTGCTCCGGCTCTGGACCGCGTCGGTCGATTTCACCGAAGACGTGCGGCTCTCCCAGACGATCCTGAAGCCGCTCTCGGAGGCGTATCGCAAGCTGCGCAATACGTTCCGCTATGCGCTGGGCAATCTGCACGATTTCAATCCGGCGACGGATGCCGTGCCGGGCGGCGAGCTGCTGGAAATCGATCAGTGGATTCTGGTGCGGGCCGAGGAACTCGTTTCGCGCAGCGCGATCTGGTACGACGAATTCGCGTTCCACAAGGTCTATCGCGCGGTCTACGATTTCGCGACCATCGATTTGAGCTCGATCTACTTCGACGTTCTCAAGGACCGGCTCTATACGTCCGCGCCGAAATCGCACGCCCGGCGCAGCGCGCAAACCGCGCTCTATCGGCTGGCGTTCGCGCTCGTGCGTCTGCTCGCTCCGATCCTCAGCTTCACGACGGAAGAGGTGTGGACACATCTCGGGTAGCCGGGCAGCGTCCACCCGGCGTATTTCCCGAAGCCGGCGAACTGACGGCCGGCATCGGCGCGGCGCAGCGAGCGCGTCGAGAACTGGCCGATGCTGATCGCCGTACGTGAACAGGTTCTGAAGGTCCTCGAAACGGCCCGCCAGGATAAGATCATCGGCGCGCCGCTCGAAGCGCGGGTTCAGCTTTCGGCCGATAGCCAGATCTATCCGCTGCTGAGCGAGTATTCGCCGAACTGCCGGCGCTGTTTGTCGTATCGGAGGTCGAGTTGCACAATCAGCGGCTGAGGGCGTGAAGGTCGATCGACGGGCGACCGGACCAAGTGCGAGCGCTGCTGGAAGTACACGGATGACGTCGGGTCGACGCCGAAGTTCCCACTGTCTGCGCGGCTTGCGCGAGCGCAATCCGGGACAGCGAGGCAGATGCCTGACCGATCGCGCCGGATCGTCGCGTTCCTGATCGCCGTCGGGGTTTTTGCGCTCGACCGCTGGTCGAAGTGGCTGATCGAGACGCACCTGAGCGGGTACGATACGAAGACCGTGATTCCCGGATTTTTCAACATCGTGCGGTCGCAGAATCCGGGTGTGGCGTTCGGGATGTTCGCCGAGAGCTCGTCCAGTCGCGAACGCCGATTCTGATTGGATTGTCGGTGGTGGCTGTGCTTCTGCTGGCCGGATGCTGTGGCGGATCGATCGGCTCGACACGCCGTCGGCGGCCGGGCTGGCGTTGATCTTCGGCGGCGCGATGGGAAATGTTTTCGACCGCGTGCGAGCCGGAAGCGTGACGGATTTTCTCGACTTTTACACCGGCTCGTACCATTGGTACACCTTTACGCAACAAATATCCTGCACCGCGTATCGTGTGGATCAACGAGGCGGTTCGCCCGCGATCGATCTTTGTCCGCAGACGGCTGATATGGGTCTCGACGATGTTCGTTTGCGGGTCGAAAAGGAACTCCCACACATGTTCGAGCAGCATCTTGCGGGTGACAAGGCGGCCTTCGTTGCGCAGCAGAAACTCAAGCAGCCGGAATTCGCGCGGCTGCAGGTCTATTGCCTCGCCCCCGCGCGTCACAGTGCGGGCGACAAGGTTCATTTCGGGGATCTCCCGCCGACAGTACGGTTGGCGATGCGCCCAACATCGGCCGGCGCGCGAGCGCGGTCAAACGGGCCATCAATTCCTCGAACGCGAAGGGCTTGACGAGATAGTCGTCACCGCCCGCCTCGAGCCCGTCCACCCGGTCGTCGATGCCCGCGGAGAATACGTCAGAAACAGCCACCGGGGTCGTCTACTCCTTCCGCGCGCAACAGGGCCACGACGCGTGAGTCCGATCGAACTCCGGCAGCATGCGGTCAAGAATGATGGTGTCAAAATGCTCGGCGGTCGCTCGCTCCACACCCTCTCGTCCGTTAGCCACGCTCGCCACCTCGTGCCCACGCTCTCTCAACCCGGCGGCGACTAACCGGCGACCTCTTCGTCGTCTTCAATGATCAGGGTCTTCAAAGGCCGGTTCCGGATCGGTCTACGCGCTTTGACCCAGACGCGAACGCGTCGCAACGGACGCTCATCGCGATGAACGGGTCAAGCCGTGAGCTTCGGAGGAATCGCGAGGGGCACGGGATGGGGTGCTTACAGGCTCCACGCAAGGACTGATCCAAATCTCCGGCATTAGGCCGCGTTCTGCTGGGCCGCGGCGTCGCGTGGTCCGCCGGCTCGGCGACGCGCCAGCATGGCGATCAGCGCCCGGTCATTCAGGACAGCGAGCCGTTCGCGTGACTTCAGCCAGGCGCGAGCGTCTTCGAGCGTCTGAGCGTCGTTGAGCTTCGCCGTCGCCACGGCGGTCTCGACATCGACGTCGCCTCGGCGCCGGCGAGGCGTCTCGGTGAGAAACGATTCGTGAGCGGACCGCAGGCCCTCGTCGCGCCCAGATCACATGGAGCGCGTCGTCATCATCGCCTCCGGTCAGGGCAAGTTCCGCGCGGCTAGCGCGTTGGCGCGCTCGACGACAGCGGGCGGCGAGGTTTCGTCCGGCGTGCGCAGAAGTCCGATCCGGCGCATCCCGAGGCCGAGCGACAAATTGGCCGCTCGCCCAGGAGAGCGGAATCGAGAAGATAAGGCCGACGATCGTCGGCGACATCCAGGCGACCAGTGACGGCGAGATCAGCATCGCCGGCGAACAGCGTGACGATGCCGAGCAGATATGCGAGCGGTGGCGGCGCACGATGGCTTTGAGCGGGATCGAGCCGTCGTCGCGCCGCTGCGGATTCCAGCCGGTGTCCCGTCCCGAAAGGATCTGCACCACCGATCCGGTCTGGATCACCATCATGATCGGCGCGATCGCGGCCGACATGATGATCTCGACCAATGTCGAGGCGATGAGCCGCCAGCGCCCCCCCAGGCCGCGCCGCGTCGGCGTGTGAGGAGCGCGATCACGAGGCCGAGGAATTTGGGCGCAAGCAGGACGCCGATGGTCACCTCGAAGAGCTGCAGCGCGCGCTCGTATCGAAGCGCGGCCAGGTCGGAAACAGCGGGAAATCCCGTCGTGAAATATTCCGGCCGGATGTAGGGCGACTGCAGCACGAGCACGATACCGACCAGCAATTGCGCCATCCACAGCGGCGAGGCGAGATAGCCCATGATGCCGTTGGCGAGATGCTGCCGCGTCGCCAACCTGAAGCCCCTGCGCCGCATGACGCGCGCATGCTGCAGATTGCCCTGGCACCATCGCCGGTCGCGCGCCGCAAGATCGATCAGTGACGGCGGGCTCTCTTCGTAGCTGCCGCCGAGATTGGGCAGCATGTAGACGGTGTATCCGGCGCGCCGCATGAGCGCGGCCTCGACGAAATCGTGGCTCAGGATGTGGCCGCCGAACGGCGGTCGGCCGCGCAGCTCCGGCAATCCGCAATGGTCGGCGAACGCGCGCGTGCGGATGATCGCGTTGTGGCCCCAGTAATTGCCGTCACGTCCCGACCAGGCGGTCAGGCCGGCGGCGATGACCGGACCGGAGATCCGCGCCGCGAACTGCTGGAGGCGCGCAAACATCGTGTTGCGGTTGACGATCAGCGGCAGCGCTTTGGATGATGCCGGCGTCGGGGTCCGCCTCCATGGCCGCGGCGAGGCCCACGATCGCTTCGCCAGTCATCAGGCTGTCGGCGTCGAGCACGACCATGTGCGGGTAAGGCCGCCCCCATCGCGTGACGAAATCGGAAATGTTGCCGGCCTTGCGGCTCGAATTTTTGCGCCGCCGACGATAATAGATCCGCGCGCGCTGCGGCAGCCGCGCGCGCATCGACGAGAAACGCGCGTTCCTCCGCGATCCAGACGTCGGGATCGGTGGTGTCGGAGACGAAGAACCAGTCGAACGCTGCGCCAGGCCGGTGCGTTCGACGTCCTCGAACATCGCCTGCATGGCGCCGAACACGCGCGACGGCGCCTCGTTGTAGATCGGCATCACGACCGCGGTTCGCTCACGCAACGCGGCGGCGGCTCCGGCGGCCGGCGATGGGCGAGGAGCCAGATAAAGCCGATGAGGCTCGAGGTGAATGAGAGCGCGATCCAGGAGAAGGTGATGACGAACAAGGCCGCGATCACCCCTTCAAGCGGCGTGACCGGGCCGATCGAGACGACCTTGAACATCTCGTAGGCGCCATAGGCGGTGAGCGCCACGGCGCCGCCGAACACGGCGAGACGGGTCAAAATCGGCGACCGGGCGAGGCTCGGCGCAACCAGCGCGCGTCGGCCGCGGCGTGGAGAATCGTTTGAACGACTGCGCAGGCATGGCGAGCGGCGCAAAGCCGGGCATCGAGGCGCCAAGCGACGAGCCGGTGTCCTCGGGCTCGACATCGGAGGGCGCGAGCGTCAGGCTGTCCAACGGTAGAGCCATGTCTCGCTCGCCGCTTGGTTGTCGACCTTGAGGGTCAGCCGCAGCTCCGAGGACGTTTCCGATCCCGGGTCAAGATCGAACACCACCCGCACGGAACGCCTGTCCTTATAGGGGAAAACCAACACAAATAGGATCTTGCCCGGAGAAGCTTGAACGTCCGCAGTCACCGCCGCCGCCTTCACCGGGTCGGCGAACATGTCGCCGGCCATCTCGACCGCGAAGCGCTGGTGGTTGCCGACCTTGCCGCGTCGCGACGACACGCAGGAGGCAAGCGGCGGCTTCGATGGCGGCGACCAACACCAGAACTGCCGGAAGGCGATCGACAGGGTCGCGCCGGCGTTCATGCCCGCTTTCGGGCGCCACTGGGCGATCACGTTCTCATTGGCCTCCAAGTCGGCCGGGATTTCGAGAAGACGGAGATCGCCCTCGGCCCAATCGCCGATCGGCTCAATCCACAACGAAGGCTTCAGTTCCCAATGCGTCTCGTCGTCGTAGAACGCGTCGAAGGTCCGGCTGCGCTGTAAAAGACCGAAGCCGCGTGGGTTCACGTCGGTAAAGGCTGAGATTTGCAGGGTCTCCCGATTGGAGACCGGCCGCCAGAGCCACTCGCCTTTTCCGGTCAGGATTTGCAATCCAGTCAACTCATAGG
The DNA here is from genome assembly GCA_963718155.1 of Terriglobia bacterium. Lineage (GTDB taxonomy): Bacteria > Acidobacteriota > Terriglobia > Bryobacterales > Bryobacteraceae > BOG-234. Next base: position 508,030 of record CAVQYP010000022.1, read on the forward strand.
CCGCCGCACGCACGTCGTCGGGACGCCGATGATCGAGCGGGCTGAAAAGATAGGCCGCGGCCATAGCCCCGAGTCCCAGTCTGTCGGTCGCCGTCCGTGCGATCAGCGTCATCTCGGTGTCGATGATAGTGGTGTCTGCAGGACGAAGCGTAAAGCGGAAGGCGCCGGTGACGCTCGCGGAATCGAGCAAGGCCTGGACGGTGAGCGTATTCGCCGCCGGATTGGGCTTTTCGATCCAGAACTCGCGGAACAGCGGAAATTCTTCGCCCGGGTCGTCGCCGGTCCGAATTGCAAGGCCGCGGGCGGTAAGGCCGAAGGGCTGGACGTGGCCTCTCGCGCGGTAAAAGGTCGCGCCCTGGAAGATCGCCACATCTTCGAAGCCCTGGTCCGAGGACTTGAGAATGCGCAAACCGGAAAAGCCAAGGTCGCCGAGTGGAGCCGAAGGCTTCAGCGCCCCGAAGTCGAAATTGGAGGCGTCGTAAATTACCTTCTCCGCCATGCCGTTCTCGACAATGTTGATCCCGATTGGCGTCGTGTAAACGAAGCCACGATGCAGCGGCTCGAGAGAAAAGCCAAGCTTCTGATCGCTCCAGATCGCAGTGCCCGGCACGCGCCGGATGGCTGCATATTGCTCGAAGGTGAGGCCTGAGAAGACGCTTGGCAGCGGCGGCGCGTCGGGCCCCTCGAACGGCTTCGAAGCCAGTTCGACCGCCATTTTAAGCACCGTGTCGGCGGCGAACGGAACAGGCTGGCCCAACGGCTCGGCGGCGGCCGGCATTGAATCCGACGGCGCCAACGAAGCCGCAAGCGCGCCCCCGACGGCCAGCTGTAAGAATTCGCGACGCTGCCTGTCCGTCATCGTATTCGTCATTCGTTCGCCGGAACTAGGCCGCGCATTGCACGACCCATACGACGTTGCCCCCGAGTCAGAATGAAAAATCAGCCCGTAAGGACAATAACGCGTCGCAACCAAGCGCGTTCCGTTCCGGGCCCTGCGGTTGTATATCGTTTTTCGTGGCGCAGCGAGACGCTTTTTGTCGCGCCAGCAAAATCGCGCTGAGGCATGCGGGGTTGGGGCTGGAAACCGGGCTCGCCCGCGGCGATAGTGGCGCTCCGAGCGAGCTTAACGGGATTCGGAGCGGCCGAGCCTCCTTTCGCCAACGCCCGTCGACGGAGAACGAACGTCCCCATGAGCGCCAAAACCCGCCGCTGTCTGACCATCGTGCTCGCCGCCGGCGAAGGCGTGCGCATGCGCTCGGCTCGGCCCAAAGTCCTGCACGAGCTTGCGGGCCGCTCGATGCTAGCCCACGTCCTTTCAACCGTCCGGGAGGGGACGACCGGCGACATCGCGGTCGTCGTTGGATCGAACGGCGACGCGGTCGCAGCGGAAGCTTTAAAAGCCGCGCCGGAGGCCAAAATCGCCGTCCAGCGTGAGCGCCGGGGCACCGGCGGCGCGGTCCTCGGGGCGCGCGAACAGATCGAGCGCGGATATGACGACATTCTTGTTCTCTACGCCGACACGCCCCTTATCGAGGCCTCGACGCTAGCGGCGCTGCGCGTGGAGCTCGCTTCGGGCGTGGACGTCGTGGCCCTGGGCTTTGAGGCTGCCGATCCAACTGGTTATGGCCGCCTCGTCGAGCGCAACGGGCGTCTGATCGCAATCCGGGAGCACAAGGATGCGAGCGCCGAAGAGCGCGCCTCACGCCTGTGCAACGCCGGGCCGATCGCCTTCGGCGGCGCCGAAGCGCTGAGCCTTCTCACCGCGGTCAAGCCGGCCAACACGCAGAACGAATATTACCTCACCGACATCGTCGAAATCGCCAATGCTCGGGGCCTTGCGGCCAAAGCGCTAGTCGCACGGGAAAAGGAGGTCATGGGCGTCAACGACCGGGCGCAGCTTGCGGCCGCTGAGGCGGCGCTGCAGGATCGCTTGCGCTGGGCCGCGATGGCCGCGGGCGCGACGATGACCGCCCCCGAAACGGTGTTTCTGTCGTTTGACGCCAGGATTGGCCGCGACGTTCTGATCGAGCCCCATGTCGTGATCGGGCCCGGATGCAACATCGAGGACGGCGCCGCGATCCGAGCCTTCTCGCATCTCGAGGGAGCGCGGGTCGCGGGCGGCGCGATCATCGGGCCGTACGCGCGCCTCAGGCCGGGAGCGGACATCGCGGTCAACGCCAAAATCGGCAATTTCGTTGAGATCAAGCAGTCGTCGATCGAGGAAGGCGCGAAAGTCAACCATTTGACCTATATTGGCGATGCGCGCGTCGGCGCCAAAGCGAACATCGGCGCCGGAACCATCACCTGCAATTACGACGGCTTCGCCAAGAACAGGACCGATATCGGCGCCGGGGCCTTCATCGGCTCGAACTCCGCCCTCGTCGCGCCAGTGACGATCGGGGACGGCGCTTATATCGGCTCGGGCTCGGTGATCACCAAGTCAGTCGAGGCCGACGCGCTCGCAGTCGCGCGCGGCCGCCGAGGTCAGGCCCGGATGGGGGAAGGCGTTCCGGAACCGGCACAAGAAAGTGTGATGGGGTGTTAAAGGGGCTTGATCCCTTGGAATGACGCACCCAACCTAAGGGATAATTGCCACTTCCCGATATGCGGCGTCATTGGCGGACCATATCTTTGCTTTCTTGGACCATCTGTCATGTCCTCATCGACTTTGCGCATTCTTGGCTATGTGGCGCTGGCCTTGTCGGCTTTCGCCGTCGCGGACGGCGCCGAGGCGGGTCTTGTCGGAAGCGATTTCGCCTCGTTCGGCCGTTTATCGCCTGTGCAAACCGTCCAGTTCGGCGGCAGCAATTGCTACTACGCCGACGGGTGGAACGGCCGCGGTTGGTATCAGTGCGGCAACGAGTGGAACGATGGTTTTGGTTGGATCGGCCCCTTCAACCTGAACACCTTTGGCGGCTCCGCGAACCGCCGCCATCATCGCGTTGGCGTAGCCGTTCCGCATCCGACGGCGACGAACCCGGTTTACCCCCGCCTCGAGCCGTCTCGACGTCTAGGCGCTGGCGGCGCTGCGCCGTCGGTCGGTCTGCCAGCTGGCGGTGCTCCGGCCTTTCAGACCTTCCACAGTCCAGGTTTTCGTCGCTTTGGCGCCGGCGGCGTTCACGCCTCGCCTAATTTCCGCGCCGGAGCCGCGACCGTCACCCACGGATTTGCCGGCGGCGGGTTCCACGGCGGCCTTGGCGGCGGCAATTTTCACCAGTTTCACGGCGCACGGCGTTCCCCACGTCGGCGCGCCTGTCTCGCTCGGCTTTGCTGGCGGCGGCTTGCGTGGGCTTGGCGGGGCCACAGGAGTCCACATCGGCGCGCCTGTCTTGCCCGGCTTTGCTGGCGGCGGCGGTTTGCATGGGCTTGGCGGAGCCACAGGAGTGCACATCGGCGCGCCTGTCTCCCCGGGTTTTACCGGGGGCGGCGGCTTGCATGGGCTTGGCGGAGCCACAGGCGTCCACATCGGCGCGCCCGCCTTCCCGGGTTTTGCGGGCGTCGGGACTTTCCGTGCCGGCGGCGCGATGGGAGCGCCTCACATCGGCGGGCCAGCCTCGCCAGGCTTTGCTGGCGGAGGGTTTCATGGCGTCGGAGGGGCCGGAGCTTTCCAAGGCGGCGGCGCGGGGTTCGGACAAGGCGGCATCGGACATCGCTAAGCGCGGGGCGATATCCATCGTCAGTGGGTCTTAGGGCGCTCTCCTAGGGCGTGAGCCCCCAAGAAAACTTTCAAAGCCGCCCACACGCCCTTCGGGTCGAACTGGCCTTGATAGACGGGCGGCGGAGGAGGGCCGCGCTTCGTCAGGCGATGGATCGCTTCCCAGGCCGTGCGCGTGGAATATTCGAACGTGAACGCAATGTCGCGCTCCAGCTCGACGTACTGGCCGAGGAGTCCAAGATTGGTCGCCCCTTCCGGAACCACCGCGGGTCTGTCGCCGCTCTTCCGCGGCAACCAGATGTTGTTCACGTAGGGCATGTCGCAGGGAATGCAGATCGAGTTGCTTACGATTGTCTCCGTCGTCGGCTCGCCTTTGTTCAGGCCCAAATGTTGCAGCAATTCCCTCAGGATCTCTTTGCCCCTGCATTGAACCATGGGCTTCTCATGCCAATTGCCGTTGCGCTCCGGACGGAGCCCATAGCCCCACCAGACCGATGTGCCTGGCGGCTGGTCGAGGACTTCCGGCTGCTGGAAGATCGACAGCGAGATCACCCAATTCGAGTTCTGTAACGTCAGGAGCCCGCCACTTCCCGTACCGCTATGGGTCAGGTTGGTTATCGCGTCGAGAAACTCCGTGCCGGTCGTGGTGACCGTGAAGGTCACCCAGCGCAAGTCGACGATGTGGGGATCGCCGAAGAATGCATCCGGATTGCCGAAGCCTTTGTGCTTCTCGGCCAATGTCTTCCACAACGCCCATGACCGTCCGGGATGCGGGGGCGGACCTGGGGGCTCATCCATCTTGCCCGGCGACATATCCGCCGCCTGCGACCCCGTCGTCACCAGCACGATATCGTCGGGGGCGACCGCGACCGTGGTCGGGCCGCTCCCCAACTGGATGTCGAGCCGGTTGGCGGTCAATCGGCCAGGCAACTCGGCGAAGCCAATGTCCTTCACGAGAGCGCCCTGCACGAAGTTCACCTGCTTCTCTTCGAGCCAGGCGACCAGGGGTTTGACGAAGGCTTCGTGCTGGTTGAATTGCGAACGAAAAACATGCGCCATGGTCGAGAGGTCGGGGAACAAATAGACGAAGCGGTTGAGGTAACGCCGAAACTCGACGACGCTGTGCTGCGGCAGCGAGCCCATCAGCGTCGACCAGAGCAGAAAAAACTCCGTCTCGAAGAACTTCGGGGAGAACAGGTCTCTGATCAGTTGACCTTCCAACGACGCTTCGGGCGTGTACGAGAGCTTCGCAAGAGCAAGTCCGTCGGCAAGGGTCAGCCCGTACCGCGGTCCATGCACAGGGCGAAGGTCCCGGTCCACGATGTGCGTTCGATCGACGAACGGGTGCTCGTTATTGAAAGTGAGGAATTGCTCCGCAACGTTGATGCTGGGGTAGCCGAGCGTGGGGATCTTTCCGAGCAGATCCAAAGCGCAGCGGAACTCCTTGTCGAAGATGGAGCCGGGCAGGTTGTAGCCCTGCTTCGCGTCGCCATCCAAAAAGAACCCGCCGCCGAGCTTGTCCGCCGCCTCATAGATCGTAATGTCCGCGCCGGACACTTTCGCGTTCCGGATGAGCAACGCCGCCGCCGCCAGTCCTGCAAACCCGCCGCCAACAATATGCGCCTTCATCTGTCCTCCCATCCGCACCCGCGAAATCCGCGCCTGTCGTCGGCCCCCTGCTCGAGGGCCAGCGCATACGCTCCCAAATTAGCACTATGCAGTTCGCGCAGTAGGGAGCAGTGATCGCGATCACACAACATCCGCGTTGTGGGGATCGAGTTCAGCGAAGCCGAGAAATTCTGAGGCTGCAAACGTTCGCAGCACAATGGGGGTTTCTACCTACCGCCCTTCACGCCGGATCGAGCAGCGCAAACACGCTGACCAGCGCGATGACGACGCAGCCGAACCCCACTTCTGCTGCGCTGGTCGCGCGTAAGGTCGTCAGCGCGTTTGCGCTGGTTTCAAGTCGCGGGGCGAGAACAAAGCGATTGAAGAGCGCGAGGAAAATCATGATCGACACGATGATGAGTTTCGCGCGACCAGAAGCGCACGGTAGGGCGTCGCCGGGGGGATTGGCGCACGGTGCGATGTCAATGCGATGTTGACGACGCCGGTGAGAACGATCGTCGCGACGATGAATTGGCCCCAAAAGGAAAAGCCGGCCATCGCCCGCACTGCGTCTTTGCGCAGATCGTCGCGCTCATAGGCGCGAAGGCACATCACGAACGGAACGAGGCCGCCGATCCATGCCCCCGCGGCCACGAGATGGACGGCGTGGTTGGCGCGGTGCAGAACGCCCTCGGCGCCGCTCTGCATCGCGGAATGGCCGACGAGGCCGAGGCTCGCCAGCAGCGGCGCTGATGCGACCGCCGTCGCCGCCCATCGGTCGCGCGGCCCGAAGACGACCACCGCGACCAGCGCCGCCGCCAGTACGAGATGCGCCGCCCAAGCGTGGCCAAAGGCGGTGTCGGTCAGCACCGCGCCGATCGCGTCCGGATCGATCGAGGCGCTCCAGTCGTCGGCCATTGAAGACTCCAACTCGATCGCAAGCCATGCGATCGCCGTAACGAGCGCGACGAGGCTGGCGACCAGCGCGAGGCGGCGTACGGTGGGTGAGAGCGCGATCGTCAGCCGTTCCGGCGCATACGCCCAGAGATAGGCGCTCATGCCGAATGCCAGCATGGCCGCCAGGAAATGGGCGAAGCGGCAGAGGGCGAGCGCCGTACAGGGTGTGTACGATCAGCGCGCAGCCGCACGCGACCTCACATCTTCATGCCTTTCATGGCGCCACCGCTCCCGCCGGTTCCCGAGGCGCCGATCCCCATGACGCTGAACTCGACTTCGATCGCGCCGGCATGTTCGAAATTGAGCGTCGCTTTGACGCTCGCCCTTTGTCAGCGGATGGGTCAGATGGGTGAACATGAAATGATAGCCACCGGGTGAAAGTTCGACCGAACCCTTGGCCGGAATGTTTAGTCCGTCCTTGAGTTCGCGCATCTGCGAGATGCCGTTCTCGGACGACATCTGATGGATTTCGACGGTGGCGAAATCCGCCTTGCCTCCGGTCAGGCGATCGGGCGCGCCCTTGTTTTGGATCGTCAAATAGCCGCTGCCCACTTCGGCCCCTTTCGGCGTCGCGCGCGCCCAAGGTTTTTCGACCACGATATCGCCGGCCTTGAACTCCTGCGCCAGCGCTGGCGCCGCACTGAGCGCGAGAGTGAGCGCCAAGGTGAAAAGGGAATGTCTCATTGTCTGTCCTTTATTGTCGTAAGCCTTCGGCGGCCGATCATGGCTTCACGGTGAATTCGAAGGTTCCCTGGGTGTGATGCGTGTCGACCGAAACGGCCTGCCAGTGCACTTTGTAGGGGCCAGCGGACAACGGTTTGGAAATCGGCACGATCAACACAGCCTGATTGCCGGATTCCCGTGCTCGCGGCCCCAAGAGCCACTGCGCCAGCCGGGCCGGTCACGGAAACCTTAGAAAATTTCGGTTCGACGCCCTCGCTGAACGTGAGCCGGATTTCGCTCGCCGAGGCGACCGTTCCGCCGACCGCTGGCGTCGCCTTTTCCAGCTGGGCGTGGGCGAAGGCGGTCGTTGCGCCACAGATGAGCGCGAGCGAAGCGGCAATCGCGGTCACGGAAGTGCGTGTCATTATCGGGCTCCTGTGAACATGGGCAGGGTTTGCGAGAAGATTGGTTTGCCGATGGTGTTGGGGAAGATATCGTCGAGGAAGAGATCGAGGCTGGCCACCACATCGGCGCCGTGACCGCTCGCTCCATCGACCGGGATCACGGCTTCAACGGCGATCTGCCACTTGTCCGCCATATAGACGACGCCCGGTTGGATCGCGCCGGTCGTCCCCCCGGTCCCCGACGCCGCGTTGGCGGTCGGCGTGGTGAAAGCGAACTCGACGGTCGGGATGAGATGTTTGAAGACCTCATTGCCAATCTCGCCGACGTTCGCATTGTAATAGGGCAGGCTGTATTGCAGCGAGAAACCCCAGTTGAACGTGGTGGGGAACATCTCGTCGCCCCACACGGCTTGTCCTGGCGTGGTCGTGCTGATTTCGGCGGTGATCGCAAACGGCCGCATGAGGTGCTCTTGCGGCAGAGCGCCGAAGCCCAGGCCGACATCGAGCACCGGCGAATACATGTTGGGTTCGCCGATCTGCGAACCTGTCGCGCTCCCGCCCCACTC
>CAVQYP010000023.1:0-77777 GCA_963718155.1 Terriglobia bacterium
CTCATGTTCGTGATTCAATCGTTTATCGATGAACTCGCGCACGCGGCGGGCAAAGATCCGGTTGAATTCCGGATGGCCATGCTGAATACGCCTCCTCCTCCGGAACCGGCGCCTGCGGCGGGTGCCCCACCCTTCCGCGCGCCGGGAATGAACGCGGAACGTATGAAGGGAGTGCTCCAACTGGTTGCGGAAAAGTCCAACTGGGGCAAGCGCAAACTGCCGAAAGGCACGGCAATGGGTGTCGCCTTCCACTTCAGTCACTTGGGGTATTTTGCCGAGGTGGCCGAAGTTCGGGTCGAGGCGGGCAACAAAATCAAAGTCAACAAAGTCTGGGTTGCGGCGGATGTCGGCAGTACGATCATCAATCCCAGCGGCGCGGAAAACATCATTCAGGGCGGTATTATCGACGGCTTGAGCGAGATGATGGGACAGGAAATCACGGTCGATCAGGGCAAGGTGGTTCAGACGAACTATCATCAGCACCCGATGGTTCGGCTGACACAAGCCCCGCCGGAGATTGAGATCCATTACCTGTAGTCGGATAATCCTCCCACCGGTCTTGGCGAGCCGGGATGTCCCCGGTGCTTCCGGCTGTTACGAATGCAATCTTCACGGCCACCGGGAAGCGGGTCCGCTCGATTCCTTTGTCGAAGTCCGGCTATAGCTGGGCATAGAGAGGTCGATACGTTTAATGGCGGGCTCGCCGCTTGACTTCTCAGTCAAAGCCGGTGAGCCCGATTTTTTTAATGCCGCGAGTCCACGCGATTGCGCTGCTGGCGTTATTACCCTTGCTGCTCAGGGCGCAGGATGAGCGTACGGTCAGGTCGCCTGACGGCCGAATCGAATTTCGGCGGTTGATTGCCCAACCGGACGATGGCGGCCTCTCTAACTTGCTTATCAGGTCTGGTTTCAGGGCAAGCAATTGCTGACCACGTCGTGGATGGGCCTCGATATCTATAATCAGGAGCCGCTGCTTGGCCAGAATCTCGGCCTCATCCATTCGTCCACGGCCTCCGACGCTGGCGCCGGCGAGAAGTACAACTCGCTGACCGCCGAATACATGCAGAATGGTTCGCTCGGGCGCCGTCTGAACGTGGAAGTTCGCGCCTGAACGATGGGGTTGCTTTCCGGTACGTCGTCCCGAAATCGACACCGCTCGACGAGATCCTGATTCACGACGATGGCACAGTGTTCTCGTTCGCTGAGGATGCCGTGCTCGCAAAGGCGGGCGCCGAGGCGCGGTTCGACTTGCCGTTCTTCGCCGAGCAGCCAGGAGTGGGTGGCATCGAGATCGCCGAGGCCGGCGTCAGAAGCTTTCCGCGGGCCTATCTGGCGCATGCGGAGGGTACAGCGTGATCGCGCGTTTGCCGCGTCGCCCGCACGATCCCAACGTAGCGTTCGCGGGAACGACGCCATTTACACTGCCCTGGTATGTGTTCCTGCTCGGCTCGGATAAGGACCGCCTCGCGCAGTCGCCGATTCTCCGGGAACTTGATCGCTGACTACAGCCACTCACCTGGCCGGTAGCGCTGGCGATTTCTTGTCGCCGGTGTCCTGCCAGCGGCATCTCGGCGGGAGGCTATGCCAATCGAAGATGGAACCGTTATCCGGAAGCAGCAGAAAAGGCAAACCCCACTGAGCGGAGTCCCGGAGGTCCCACGGGCCGCTCACCGCTTCACTGCGCAGGCGTAATCCCCATTCACCGCCGAATACCAGGTAGCAGGAGCCGTCTCCGGAATCTTGGACCAGACCGGCCATTGCGGGCCTTGGGCTCCCGTCCCCGTCGATCCCCGTGATCGCACACCAGACGGTCTCACCAGCGCGATCGCAACGCACGTGGCTTACCGCCCGGGGAGTCGTGAGGGGCTGAAAAACCTGCCCCGCCCACTCGGTGCAGTTCGGATTTTCATCAATTTGAATCAACACGGCCGAGACGGAAGAAGCCACGACCCAGTCTACCGTTCGCCGCCCCGCCGCGTGAATACGAAAGAGGTCGATACGTAAGAGTACGTAACGATAGACTGCCGGAAAGCGGGGGTGTGATATCGTTCCGTTTTGCGGCGCACCTGAGATACCTTTCCTCACTCGCTGACGACAGTCAAAGTGTCGAGAGGATCACCGGCCAATTCCATTATTGAGGAGCAACAATGAAAAAATCTGTTTTATTAGCGGTGGCGTTTACCTGCGGGCTCTATGCCCAAGGCAGAGGCGGCGGGCCTGTAACCCTGAACGCGGATCTCAATCGGGCTTATAACGGCATCAAGACCAACCTCACGAAAGCCGCCGAGGACATGCCGGAAGATGGCTATAGCCTGCAGCCGTCGAAGGAAGAGCGAAATTTCGGCGCGTGGGTCGCCCACGTGGCTGATGCACAGGCGGGAACCTGCTCCGCAATCGCCGGAGAGCGCAAGAATATCGGCGCGGCGTCAAAGACTTCCAAAGCGGACCTGATTGCCGCTTTGAAGCAATCATTCGACATCTGCGATCCGGTGTTCGAAGGAACGAATGATACGAATGCAACCCAGCTTGTGCCGAGTTTTGGCGGTCAGGTTCCCCGCGTCTCGGCGCTTTACGGGGTGGTCGTTCATTCAAACGAATGCTATGGCAGTATGGCCGTTTATCTTCGCCTGAAGGACATCGTGCCGCCTTCGACTGCAGCCATGGGCCGAGGCCGCGGCGGGATGAAGAAGAAGGAATAGCAAAGCAGGGATCGTCAATTCGGCAGCAGGGCGGACCTCGCGGGGCCCGCCTTTTTTTCGCCCGGGAATCGGGCTGCGCCAACCATGAAATCCCTCATACCTTTGATCCTGCTCTCTCCCGGCTGGCTCTTCGGCCAGGCGCTTGAGTCGCCGTGGGCAGGCTACGGGCATGACGCTCAACACACTGCGATCTCCCCGACAGCCGCGCAGCCGCTGAATGGAATCCACTGGTCAACGCCAGTCGACCTGAATCCGACGGCAACCAGTGGCGATCTCTACATTCACTACGGATCAGCGGCCGTGACCGCTGCCAACACGGTCCTTGTACCGGTGAAAACTGGCGTGACCGACGGGTTCCAGATCCAGGCATTCAGCGGAAGCTCCGGCGCGCTCCTTTACACGCTGCGGACCGATTACTCTCTTCCGCCGCATAACTGGATCCCCCCGTACGGCCTCACGCTGAGCGCACGGACCTCCGGGGCCCTGCCCGAGCGTGCGGCCGCCCTACGCAGCCGCAAGCCTGTGCCCGGTCCGAAACGCGTTGAGCGCCTCTACTACCCCGGCGCGGGCGGCACCGTCTATTTTCGGGATGACGTCGACTCGCCAACCGGCCCTTCGGGGCAAATCGCTTTCTATGGAAACGACTTGTATGCGGCGAATCAGGCGGCTTTCAACAGCGTGGTGCAGATCTCAACGCCGCTGACCGCCGACAACCTGGGTAACGTATTTTTCGGGTTCATCGCACAGGCTTCCAACCCGGCAAATCTGGTCAGCGGCATTGCCCGCATTTCCCGCGACGGAACCGGTTCCTGGGTGAGTGCCCGGAGCCTCTCCGGCGGTGACGCCGCCATAACACAAGTAGCGGCAAACTGCGCACCCGCTCTGAGTAACGACCAAAAGACCCTCTACTTTTCTGTGTCGACCGCAGCGGAATTCGGCGCCGGATATCTGGTGTCGGCCGACAGCATCACGCTGAACCCGAAAACTCACGTCGAATTACTGGATCCGCGCGGCGGCCTGGCTACCGTTTCGAGTGACAGCTCGGCCTCGCCGATGGTCGGGGCCGACGGCGACGTGTATTTCGGAGTCCTCGAAACGCCTTGCTGCAGTTCGCACAACGGCCGTGGCTGGCTGCTGCACTTCGACGCCGGGTTGGCCAATGCAAAAACTCCGGGTTCCTTTGGCTGGGACGACACAGCCTCGGTTGTCGCGGCCAGTCTGGTCCCGTCGTACACAGGTTCGGCGTCCTATCTCGTCCTGACGAAGTACAACAACTACGCGGGCGACGGCTCGGGTAACGGGATGAACCAGCTTGCGGTCCTCGACCCGAACGGACAGCAGCCGGACGAGTACTCCAGCACCGCGGTGACGGTGATGAAGGAAGTATTGACTATCGCGGGCGTGACGCCCGACCCGCAAAACGGGCTCCCGAACGCAGTCCGCGAATGGTGCATCAATACCGCGGCGATCGATCCGTTTAGCCGTTCAGCGATGGTGAACAGTGAGGATGGGGTTCTGTATCGCTGGGATTTCACCACGAATACCTTCACGCAGCGAATCCGGCTGACGTCGGGCCGCGGCGAAGCTTACACCCCGACCGTGATCGCCGCGGACGGGACGGTGTTCGCAATCAATGACGCCGTACTGTTTGCCGCGGGACGTTAAGAAGCCGAACCCCGCAGGTCATCAATGCTGGTCTCACCCAGGCAGAGCTTTTCCGCTTCGAGGAAAGTCACAGCGACGCCCGCTACGCGCAGTTTCGTGTAACCCTCATCCGGGAAGAGACTCACCGGTCCGTACTGCTTCTCAAGGCAGCGGACCAGTTGTTCCATATTGAGTGGCCTCGGAATCATCGGCCCAGCACCGGCTCGCTTTGATCCGAATAGAGCAGGCGCCTTCCAGGAAACGTGGGACTTGCCGTTACGGAATAGCCCACCGGCGTCGGGCCGCAGGACGATAGTCGTGTTCCCGCCGGTGAGCGCTGCGGCGTCGAGTCCGAGCTGCTCAAGCGTCGCCGCATAGCGCCCGTGTTCCGAGTAGTATTGTGTTTCGGCGGTATGGATCGTGGTAACGGCCGTTTCCGCGGCCATTTCGTGCGCGAACACGCGTTCATTGATCCGTTTCGGTGCGATCAGAACCAGTAGAATTATCGCCAGAATAATCAAAGGCCGTGCAAGCTTCCAAACCACTGACTTACTTTGGAGCTGCGGGCGCCGTCGTCTGTTGCTGCTGCTGAGTCTCGCCGAGCAGTGGATCGTTAACCGTAGCGGGCTCCTGACCGTTATGGACATGGATTGCCATGCTCTGATCGGAGAAGAACGTGTGACTGCCCGAAGTTCCAAAGCTCGTCGGGTTTACAACCACCCCATAACCGGACGGCGTAGGCTGCAGGACGAATTTGAAGCCGCCCTTCTCGCCGCTCGCCAGGTCCTTGTCGATCAGCTCGGCTCCATTCGGTCCGGCCGTTCCGCTCGCAGGCGGTCCCAGCTGCGCCAGCGTCGTCGCATACTGGCCATACTGTGAATAGTATTGGGTCTCAGCGGTGTGAATGGTCGTAATCGCCTTTTCCGCCGCCATTTCCTGGGCGTACCGGCGGGCGTTGGTCAACTTCGGCAGCGCCACTGCCAGAATGATCAAAATGATCGCAATAACGATCAGAAGCTCGATCAGCGAAAAGCCGGACGCTGCAGCCATGCGCGCCGCGCGCCGCTTCCTGAAATTTCGGGAAAACATGCTCTCTCTTAGTTTATGACGAGGCCGGTCGGGAAAGCGTTCAGTCCTTAATCCGCGGCTCGCCGCGCCTCGTCGATCCGTTGCAGTCGTCGCAGAAATCCCGGCAACAGGCTCAGCCGCAGCGCGTTAGGACCATCGGATAGAGCTTTCTCGGGCGCGTCGTGCACCTCAACGAAAACTCCAGCGACTCCGACCGCCACTGCCGCCGAAGCCAGCGGCTCGATGAACTGCGGCTGGCCCCCCGAAGCCGCGCCGCCCGCACTCGGCAACTGAACGCTGTGCGTGGCATCGAAAATCACCGGCCATCCGGCGTCCGCCATGACTCGCAGCCCGCGCATATCGACCACCAGATTGTTGTATCCGAAAGACGAACCGCGCTCGGTCAGGACAACCTGCCCATTACCCGTCGAGACTACCTTCTCTGCTGAGTGATGGATATCGTGCGGAGCCATAAACTGGCCCTTCTTGATATTGACGATCTTTCCGGTACGCCCCGCTTCGAGCAGCAGGTCCGTCTGACGGCAAAGGAACGCCGGAATCTGGAGAATATCCACAGCCTCCGCCGCCTGAGCCGCCTGCGCGGGCTCGTGAATATCCGTCAGGACCGAAAAACCGCGTTTCCGAAGACGCGCAAGGATGCCAAGCCCTTCTCCGGCGCCCGGCCCCCGGTAACCGTGCAGGCTGGTGCGATTCGCCTTGTCAAAAGATGCCTTGAACACCAGGGGGAACCCGGCCGCGGTCGCGATCGCCGAAATCGCATCCGCCATGCGGTTGATGTGCTCCTCGCTTTCGATGACACAAGGCCCGGCGATCAAAACCAGTTTATGCGGGTCCTGAAAGTCGCTGAATGGAATGCTCATTCCTGCGCGTAGAGAGGTTCCGGCAGCAGCGGCGCTTCCTGCACGGCAATCCGGTGGGCCCGAAACCGGCACGCCGCCCCGATAAACGAACTGAATAGAGGATGCGGCTCAAGCGGCTTCGATTTGAATTCGGGATGGAACTGGCACCCGAGATACCAGGGATGATCCTCGATTTCACAAATCTCGACGTAAGTGCCGTCCGGCGTCTCGCCCGTGAGTTTCAGCCCGTTCGAAGTCAGCACGCCCTCAAACTCGCGATTGAATTCGAAACGGTGCCGGTGCCGCTCGCTGATCGTCGTCGAGCCGTATGCCTTGTGCGCGAAACTGCCCGGCTTCAACACACACGGCCACGCGCCAAGCCGCATCGTACCGCCCAGTTCGTCGATCCCCTTCAACTCGCGAAGCTTGTAAATCACGCGCTCCGTTGTCGCGGGGTCGAACTCGGTCGAATTCGCCTCCGCGAGCCCGCAAACGTTGCGCGCGTACTCGATCACCATCGTCTGCATGCCGAGGCAGATGCCGAAGTACGGCACCTTTTTCACCCGCGCATACTCGATCGCGTTGACCATGCCTTCAATGCCGCGCCGCCCGAATCCGCCCGGCACGAGAATGCCGTCGTAATTCTCCAGTTCCCGCTCGAGGCGCCCCTTTTCGAAGCTCTCCGCCTCGATCCAGTGAATATTGACCTTCACGTTATGCGCGATGCCGCCGTGCAGCAGCGCTTCTTTCAGACTCTTGTAGGAGTCCTCGTACTCGACGTATTTGCCGACGAGCGCAATGTCCACCTGGTCCTTCGGGTTCTGGAGACGGTCGAGCATCGCGCTCCAGCGTTCGAGCCGCCGCGGGGCGCTGCAATCGAGGCGGAGATGGTGCAGAATGATCTCGTCCACCTTCTCGGCGGCGAATACCAGCGGGATCTCGTAAACCGAGTCGACGTCCTTCGCTGTGATCACCGCTTCCGGATCGACATCGCAGAACAGCGCGATCTTGTCCTTCATCTCCGTCGGCAGAAACCGCTCGGCGCGGCACAACAGAATGTCAGGCTGAATACCGATCGCGCGCAGTTCTTTCACGCTATGCTGCGTCGGCTTGGTCTTCAACTCCTGGGCGGCATTGATCCACGGCACAAGCGTTACGTGCACGAAAATACAGTTCTCGCGGCCCACCTCGTGACGCACCTGCCGAATCGCCTCCAGAAACGGCAGCGACTCGATGTCGCCCACCGTTCCGCCGATCTCGCAGATCACCACGTCGACCTCGCCCGACAGTTTTTTCACCGCCGCTTTGATCTCGTTCGTAACATGTGGAATCACCTGGACGGTCTTGCCGAGATAATCCCCGCGCCGCTCGCGTTGAATAATCTGTTCGTAAATGCGCCCGCTCGTCAGATTATTGGCCCGCGTGAGCGGCGAATGCGTGAAACGCTCGTAATGCCCCAGATCGAGGTCCGTTTCGGCGCCATCGTCGGTTACGAAAACCTCGCCGTGCTGGAAAGGGCTCATGGTGCCCGGATCGACGTTGAGGTAGGGATCGAATTTCTGAAGAGAGACAGTGAGCCCGCGGCTTTCAAGCAGGCAACCGATCGACGCCGCCGCTATACCCTTCCCGAGGGACGAAACAACGCCACCGGTCACGAAAATGAATTTAGCCATTCGCTAGCGCGTCTGCCTCCTGCCGTCGTACGGCCGCAGCTCCGGCCTCTATAAGTCCCTTTACCCGCTCAAGATCGTCCGGGGTATCGACCCCCAGGGACTCATAATCCGTTTCGACCACCCTGATTTTGAATCCGTTTTCGAGCGCCCGCATTTGTTCCAGTTGTTCCGCCCGCTCGAGCGGCCCGACAGGCAACTCGGGGAATCGAAGCAGGAAATTACGCCTGTAAATGTAGAGGCCGACATGCTTGAACCGCGCCACCGCCCCGGCATCAGCCAGCTCGCCCAAATGTGGCTCGCCCGAATGTGGATCCCGCACATATGGAATCGTTGCGCGCGAAAAGCAGATCGCGTTCTCGAACCGGTCCGTCACCACCTTAACCACATTCGGGTCCGAAATCTCTCGCACATCCTCGATCCGTTTCTTGAGCGTTCCCATGGGGATGGCCCGCTCTTCAAGCAGGGGCAGGATAGCGGCGTCGATAGCGTTCGGATCGATCAGCGGCTCGTCGCCCTGAATGTTCACCACCAGATCCACGTCGTCGAAGGCCGACGCCACTTCCGCCACCCGATCCGTGCCCGACGCATGATCCTCCCGCGTCATCTTCACGCGCGCGCCGAAGCGCCGGGCCTCATCGCAGATCCGCTGATCGTCGGTAGCGATGATCACCGGACCGAGGTACCGGGCCATCGAAACCCGCTCGTAAACGTGCTCCAGCATCGTACGGGAATCGATTCGTGCGAGGGATTTACCGGGGAAACGGGAAGAAGCGTACCGGGCTGGAATAACGCCGAGTATTTTCCGATGCACACGCGATCTTACCACGAACTCTCTGTGCTAGACTTCTGGCAGAAAGGGAAGCACCTGATGCGATCCCGCTGGGTTTGGATTCCAATTTTGCTCGCCATCGCGAGCCTCTTTGTTGCGGGTTCTTTGGCCGCTGCCGGTTCTTCAGAAGAACAGCCGGTCAACATAACCCCGCGTGCAAGGCCGACCGACCCCGGCCCCCCTCTGCCTCGTGCCAACATCCGGATCGACACAAACCTCGTGTTGATCCCTGTAACCGTTACCGACCCCCTGAACCGGTTTGTCACGGGCCTCGATCAGGATTCGTTCAAGGTTCTCGAGGATAAAGCCGAGCAGAAAATCGTGTCCTTCGGGAGCGAAGACGCCCCCCTTTCGATCGGAATCGTTTTCGACACCAGCGGCAGCATGGGGCCGAAGCTCGAAAAGTCCCGCATCGCCGTTACCGAGTTTTTCAAAACCGCCAATCCTGAGGACGAAGCGTTCCTGGTCGAGTTCAACGACCGTCCTGAACTCGTCACTCCCTTGACCCATAATCTGGAAGACATACAGAACCGGCTCACATTCACCCAATCGAAGGGCCGCACAGCTTTGCTGGACGGCATCCTTCTCGCGCTCCATACAATGAAAAAGGCGCGTAATCCGCGGAAAGCCCTGGTCGTAATCTCCGATGGGGGCGATAACAGTAGCCGCTATACCGAAGCGGAAATTAAAAACCTGGTGAAGGAATCGGACGTCCAGATTTATGCGATCGGCATCTACGAACCGATGCAGTCGCGCGGCCGCTCCCCCGAAGAACTCTCGGGCCCGGGGTTACTGACCGACATTTCCGAGCCCACCGGTGGGAGGCACTTCGTAGTGGAGAATCTGAACGACCTGCCGGACGTCGCCGCGAAAATCGGAATCGAATTGCGCAATCAATACGTCCTTGGCTACAACCCGAGTAACTCGATACGTGACGGCAAGTACCGTAAGGTTAGTGTCAAACTGATACAACCGAGGGGATTACCGCCCCTGCACGCATTCTGGAGAACCGGGTACTATGCGCCGACTCAATAATTCGCTAAAAAGAACGATCCTTGCCGGAGGCATAATCGCTCCGATTCTTGCTCTCGCCCCTGTTTTGATGCATGGACAGCAGGCGGTCGCCCCGTCGCCTCCGCCCACCCGCCTTCCCCGGCGGCGCAAAATCCCGGCGACGCCGCGGGCGATGCCGTATTCTCCTCCGAGACCCGCCTGGTCCCGTTAAATATTACTGTGACTGACAAATCCGGCCGGCTGGTCACCAACCTCCCCGAGAGCGCCTTCCAGGTTTATGAAAACGGCGTGGTGCAGCCGATTAAGATCTTCAAGCGCGAGGATGTGCCGATTTCGCTGGGCCTGATTATTGACAATAGCGGCAGCATGCGCGAAAAGCGGCAAGCCGTGGAATCCGCAGCCCTCGCTCTCGTCCGCGATTCCAACCGCGAGGACGAGGTTTTCGTCGTCAATTTCAACGACGAACCCTACCTCGATACCGACTTCACGAACGACATCGCGAAAATGGAACAGGGCCTCACCAAAATTGATTCGCGCGGGGGCACCGCCATGCGCGATGCCATCCGCGTGTCGATCGACCACCTCAAAGAGAAAGCGAAGCGCGACAAAAAGGTCATTTTGGTGGTGACGGACGGCAACGATAACGCGAGTTCGATCTCTCTCGAAGCCCTGGTCCGTCTCGCCGAGCAGGATGATGTCCTGGTGTACGCGATCGGTTTGCTGAGCGACGAGGAGAAGAGGGAAGCCAGCAAAGCGAAGCGGGCATTGGGCGAGCTGGTAGAGAACACAGGTGGTCAGGTCTACTACCCGAAGGACGTTTCCGAAGTAGAGCGTATCGCCCACGAAGTCGCTCACAACATCCGGAACCAGTACACGATCGCGTATACCCCGGTGAATCTGGCCCTGGACGGCACCTACCGCCAGATCAAAGTCGTCGTGAAGGCTCCCGGAAACCCCACCGCGCACGCGCGTAGCGGCTATTACGCCACAAAGGATCAGAGCCAGCCTAAGTCCTCCAGGTCCCCATCCTGAGAGCGATCCTCGTCGCGTGGCGGCTGACCAAAGGTTACCGGCTCCGCCCCTGGCTGAGCCCCTATCTGCGCTGGCGTATCGAGACGTGGTCGGGCATCGACGCTGCAACCATCACGCCGAAGCAATTCTTGAGCTTCGTGTGGAAACACCGCGCCGAACTCGCGCGCTATCTGAAATGGGCTGGCGCGAACCTGAGTCACTGAAGCTCATCACTGCGCCACCACCGGGAGAGAATCACCGTGGCCCCGCGGGCCGTTAGTAGGGCAGACCCCCGGGTCTGCAGCCAGGCCTCCGCCCGGCCAGGCCGAGCTCCCGCTAGGCGCGAAGCTTTACGTCACTACTGGTAGCATCGGTCCTGCGCCGGCCGTCGTAAAAAAACGCGTCTTCAGCCGACTGGTCTTCGAAGGGCTTTTTTGCAGCGTCCTGCTAATCTAAGTGGGGTTTGAGGTCGGAGTCGCTGCGGGTTTCGTATCGGAAGATGCCGCGGGCTTGCTATCGCCCGAAGATGACGACGTCTCGCTCTTTTTCGTCGATTCCGTCTTCGAGTCCGAATCGCCGGATTTCCCAGCCTTGGATTCGTCCGATTTACTGTCTTTACCGTCTTTGGACTTCGAATCCGAACCGTTACTTTTGGCGTAATCGGTTGCATACCATCCGGTGCCTTTGAGATGGAACGCCGGCGCGGAAAGCAGCCGCTCCACCTTCCCGCCACACTCCGAATGCACCGTCAGCGGCTCATCGGCGAACTTCTGAATAACTTCGAAGGTCTTACCGCAGGAATCGCACTTGTATTCGTACAGGGGCATACAGCATTCATTATGTTAGCAGGGCCGAAAAACTTCCGTTACAGAGTAGCGTCAACGGGACCGCTCCTCGCAAAACAAAACCGCACCCGAAGGAACCGGAAGAGGTCCCTTCGAGCGCGGCGGAAAGGCAGTTATGCGGCTTTATTTCTTTCCTGGAGCGCGCTTTTTCCGGGTCGAAGGTGCCGTCGAGAACACTGTAGCCGGAAGACCTTCGATGTCTTCCTTCTCCACGTTCAGCGAAAGCATGTAAGGCTCTTTCACGAACGAGTCCACCACGCCCTTGAACATCAGAGAAGTTCCCGGATCGATCGTGCCCTTGAGCGGATTCTCAAACTTCAACGTCGCGTCTCCCATCGGACTGTCGACGCTGACCAGCAGTTGATTCGGCGCAGGCTGCGAAACCACCTTCGCGGCAAACATCATAAACGCCTGTCCGGACGGCGGAATTTCAGCATCTTTGATCTGCGTGAAGTACGCGTCCCCGCCGTCAGCCTTCAGAGCATCCCGGATTTGCCGCCACAAAGCGATGTCGGGGTGGGCTTTGGCGAAATCCGCATCCGCCGCCGCCTTACCGTTGGCGATATCCACCTGGCTCTGAATCGTGAACCCGGCCGGCATGCTGGTCGCGCTCGACGCCGTCTTCTTCAGGTCGTCGAGGCCCGACTTGTCGCCGTGGTAACCCGTGTAGGCGTCCGTCAGAAACTTATCCGCTGCCGCCTTGCCCTGCGCGGTCAGAGCCTCCTGCCCGGAGATCTCGATCGAGCGCGCAATCCAGAAGAATGCTTCCGGGAAACGCTGCACGTTCTTCGTCCTGTAGATCAGCGTACCGAGCGAATAGGCCGTCGAGGCCGAATTGGGATCGAGCACCAGCACTTTCTTGTATTCCGCCTCAGCCGTCGCGTCATCCTTCTTCGACGCGGCAACAGACGCCAGAACGGAGTGCGCCTGCACCTCAATGGTGGTCTTCGCCTGCTTCCACTGATCGTCGGAGACGTTCGCGGGCTTGTTCTCGGCCGCGAGGTACTTGTCGAGGTTGTCGATCAGGTCCTGCGCCGCCTTCTGTGAAGCGGCTACGTCGGCCGGCGTCGCGCCGGGCTGCAGCGCCTTAACCGCGATCTGGCTCTCCGCGGAAGCGATAGTCATCTGCCGCTGGCCTTTAAAATCCGAGTCGGGATACTTCTGCTCCCACTCTCTCAGCAGGTCCAGCTTCTTCTGCGGATCCGCCTCTTTGGAAGCCTTCTGGGCAATGTCGTATTCGCCCTGATCTTTCACCGCGGGCGCCTTGGGGGCTTGGGCCCATGCAGCCGTTCCGAGAACGCTGACTGCTATCAACCCGATTAATTTTTTCGACAATCGATCACACACTTTCTTTGCCTCCGACTCTTGAATGCCAGATTATCAGTTTTCAACTCAAAAAACCTTTTACAGAGTGGACAAAAGCGGAGTATACCGAACCTCATCCGCTCCAGCAATCGAGGGTCGCTGCAAGAGTGGACTCCGGAACCGGTCCGCAGGTTCCGCTGGCGGCAGTCACCCAGGCAGCCGGCCTGTCCGAGAATAATTGAAAGAGACCGCTTTGGCAAGCGCCCTTTTCAAATCAGGACCCTTTTCAAATCAGATTTCAAATCCGTTCTCGGTGAGACAAACGCTTTCCCGACCGCATATCGGACGCGGACCCGCAATCACACCCAACTGCACACCAGCAAACAGCTTTTTCCGAACGGCAGACCCATTTCGAGACCGCATGCACGCTTCCGAACCGCGCACCTGCTTCCAAACCGTAAATACGGTTCCGAACCGCACCCCATTCCAAACCGCACATCCCGCCCGAACCCGCTGCCGCTTCCGAACCGCACACCATTCCCAGACCGCGTACGCACCTGCAAACCACATAACAGTTCCAAACCGTATATCACCTCCCAACCCCATACACTTTTCCGAGCCGCGACCGGCAGGGAGCGCACTTCGACGGCTACTGAAGCCTGCGGAGCTCCGGCGTGCCGGATTGCCACGCAAGGGTGCATTCCCGGCCGGACAACCAGCATTCCATGATCACGATCGCGAGGAACTGGGCCTCTCTCACCTGCCGGCGTAACCGACCCTGACATTCGCCGTCCGGGCTCTGCAGCACCTCGTCGCCGCCGCTCACCCGGGCCTGTTGCTACAATCGCCCCAATCACGTTGCGCCCCGTCGATCTCGCAGTCATCGTCGCGTATCTCGCCGGAGTAACCTGGTTCGGCGCACGCTTCGGCAAACAACAACACTCCCTCAAGGATTACTTCCTGGGCGGCCGGACAGCGCCCTGGTGGGCCATCGGGCTCTCGATCGTCTCCGCCGAAACCAGTACTCTCACCATCATCGGCACTCCACCGCTCGCCTACGCGGGCAGTTACGTGTTCCTTCAGGTTGTCCTCGGTTACTTGCTGGCTCGAATCGTAATTTCAGTCGTTTTTCTCCCGCAATACTTCAAGGGCCGGATATTCACTGCCTACGAACTGATGCAGCGCCGGTTCGGCGGCCGTGTCCGAAGAGTCACCGCCGCGATTTTCCTCATCACTCGGTCCCTCGCCGAGGGTGTGCGGGTTTTCGCAATTTCCATTGTGATCTCGATCATTCTCCACACCACCGGCCTCACGTCTATTCTGGTGATTATCGCGTTGACGCTGTTTTATACCTTCGAAGGCGGCATGACGGCGGTGATTTGGACGGACGTGGTTCAAATGGCGGTGTACGTCCTCGGAGCGGTGGTCAGCCTGTTCGTGTTGCTCCACAAAATCCCCGGCGGATTCCCTCACGTAATCGCCGTCGCGGCGCCCGCCGGAAAATTCCACATGTTTGATTTCCGCTGGTCCTGGACGTATCCCTATACTTTCTGGGCCGGTGTAATCGGCGGTTGTTTTCTCACCACCGCCAGTCACGGTACCGACCAGCTTGTGGTCCAGCGCCTCCTCAGCGCCCGCTCCGAGCGTGAAAGCCGCCTGGCCTTACTGGCAAGCTGGATCGTGATTTTCGTGCAATTCTCGCTCTTTCTCACCATCGGGGTCCTGTTGTGGGTCTATCAAAACGGCCGGACATTCGACAAAGATCAGCTCGACAGACTTTACCCGTCGTTTATCTGGAACGGGCTGCCGATTGGGATTGCGGGCGTGGCCATGGCCGCCATCCTCGCCGCGGCCATGGCCAATCTTTCTGCCGCTCTCAACTCGCTCGCCTCGGCAACGGTAGTCGACTTCTACCGCCCCTTGACGCACTCGCGTCTCTCGCCGAGTCACTACCTCCGGGTCTCGCGCTTCTCGACGATCGTCTGGGGCGCGGTCCTCGCCGCGATCGGCGTGGTCGCAAGCCATTGGGGCTCGGTGTTGGAATCGGGTCTCTCCATCGCGTCCGTAACGCTTGGGATCCTTTTGGGAGTTTTCCTGCTGGGTGTGCTGACAAAGCGGCCGGGTGAAAACGCAGCCATTGCAGGAGTGATAGCCGGATCGCTCGCCATGCTTTTCGTGAAATTCGGTACTGCTATTCCATTCACCTGGTGGGTTATGATCGGCAGCGGCGTGACCTTCGGCGCGGGATATCTCGCCTCATTCGCCCTGACCGAGGGCCCGCGCCTTCCGCGCATCGAAACTGAAACGGAGGAAACGGAAATTATCGGAACAGGCGGAAGCGAATGACGGAACTCAAACGCGATCTGGGTATCTGGGCTGCCCTCGCAATCGTCGTCGGCACAGTAATCGGCAGCGGGATCTTCCGCGTGCCGCAGTCGATGATCCTCAGTGTCGGCTCCGTCCGCATGGTCTTTCTCGTCTGGGTCGTGGGTGGCGCTCTATCGCTTGCCGGGGCACTGACATATGCGGAGCTCGCCGCCGCCATGCCTGGCGCGGGTGGCGAGTATGTTTATCTCACCGAAGCTTACGGTCCTCTTTGGGGCTTCCTCTACGCCTGGACGCAGATGTGGGTCGCCAAGAGCGGCTCCATCGCAACCCTCGCCACCGCTTTCTTCGAATACACAGCTCACTTCGTTCCGCAATTCGAGCAGCTCTGGTTTAGCGTCGGTCCCTTTCCCGTGAAATATGGGCAGGTTTTCGCGCTTCTTCTGATTCTCGGACTCGGCGGCATAAACTATCTCGGGGTGCGGATTGGCGGAGACGTTCAGGTCGCAGTCACCGCGCTGAAAATCGGCCTGATTGTAGTGCTGATCCTGGCGGGGCTGTTTTATGCCCATCCCGGTGCGGCGCTCGCGACAACGCCAACGGTGTTGGGGGAAGCCCCAGCCGCGCCCGTGCCACAGGCGGCTTTCGCAGGCTTCATCGCCGCTTTGGTGGGGGCTCTGTGGGCCTACGATGGCTGGAATAACGTCGGCATGGTCGCATCTGAAGTAAAAAAACCTCAACGTAACCTCCCTCTCGCGCTGATTGGTGGCACAATTGCCGTAATCGCGATTTATATGCTTGCTAACCTGGCATATTTCCGTGTTCTTTCGCCCGCTGAAGTAGGCGCGCACAAGCTGGTCGCGGCCGAGATGATGCAGCGGATTGCCGGACCGGCCGGCGCAAGCGCCGTCTCGCTGGCGGCAATGATTTCGATTTTTGCCGCTTTAAACGGGTCTATTCTGACCGGCGCCAGAGTTCCGTATGCCGCCGCCCGCGATGGCCTGTTTTTTCATGCCGCGGCGCGCGTTCATCCGTCATTCCACACGCCCGGTATCTCGATTCTCATGTTGACTGCGTGGTCTTCCGTACTCGTGCTTTCCGGAAAGTACGACGAACTGTTCGATTTCGTGATCTTCGGCAGCTGGATTCTCTACGCCATGGCTACAGCCTCGGTTTTCGTACTGCGGCGCACGCGTCCCGATTTGCCGCGCCCCTACAAGACATTCGGTTATCCCGTGGTTCCTTTTCTATTTCTGGTTGGAGCAACAGTACTGGAAATTAGTACTCTTCTGACCAAACCCAGGGAGTCGATTGCGGGAATTATCTTGATTTTATTGGGATTACCGTTTTATTTTTATTGGAGGAGTCGGCTTTTGAAGACTTCACCCGGTATGACTCCCCTTTCCGCACCGCATGGTCCTAGTACTCGATAATTCGGTTTTCGTTCCGAAATCAGAACAGTTTACTTGCTTTGCCCTGAGGATCTAAGTAAAACTCAGGACTGGAAGGACCGCTTTTTAGATTCTTTTGTTCCAATTTCGGAACTTGGAAGCAAAAGTGTTCGTCTGCGGGATCAAGAACAGGAGCTTGGAATGGACGTTTCAAAAATTCTGGAAGAATTGCGCCAGGAACGCGAGCAGTTGGAAGAGGCGATATTGAGCCTTGAGCGGCTGGCACGCGGGCGCGGCCGTCGGAGGGGTAGGCCGCCATCATGGATGGTCGAAGCGAAAAAGCGCGGCCGACCGATAGGCAGCAAGAACAAGAGCATCACGGAGACCGCGCCCACCAGGTCGATCAGCGCGGGCAAAGGTACCAACTCCGCCGCGGCATAGACGCAGCACGGCGCCGGGACCCTTTAGTCCGCTCGCGTCCGTCTCCGGGAGGTGCCCCGTTGGCGAGGGGCCCGGGATTCAGGCTTGATCCGTGCGCCCGAATCAAGGTTCCATCTCGAACCCGAGCTCTGAACTGGAGTTCCGAACTCGAGTTAGCGATAAAGCAGATATTTCTGGCGCACTTCCAGGAATTTCTGCAATCCGGAACCGGCCGCCGTGGTGGCATCCCCCCCGGTCGCAAGAGTATGCATGACACCGCCGTTG
This sequence comes from Terriglobia bacterium, assembly GCA_963718155.1. GTDB lineage: Bacteria > Acidobacteriota > Terriglobia > Bryobacterales > Bryobacteraceae > BOG-234. The sequence continues at coordinate 17,370 of CAVQYP010000023.1, forward strand.
CCGATCAGATCCTTATTTGCCGGAATAGCTATCTTATTGGGATAGAGTTCGATTAATGCTGCGGCGACCTCCAGCCCAAGCCGGGACGAAGAAACCACGTCCCGATTCGTCACGGTCAGGCGAACTCCCTCAATCGTCTTCCCGCTGAAATGGGAAGAGCCTGGCGTAAATCTCACGGGATAGAAACGGACACCTGGTATATTCCTGTTCGTGAGATATCGAGCCAGATCGCGGCCGTGTATCCAGTCTGCTCCAATCTGCTCGAAAGGGGAATCGGTTCCCCGGCCCACCGAATAATTTTCCGACGCCTCAAGCATGGCGATACCCGGGTATAGCAGGGCTTCATTAAGGTTGCGGATGTTTGGCGAGGGATCCACCCAGGGCAGCCCGGTTGCATCGAACCAGTCGCCGCGGTCCCAGCCCGTCATCTCGACTACCTGAAGATTGGCGTGCAGATGCTTCTCGCCGTTCAGAAACCGGGCGAGTTCCCCTATAGTCATTCCGTGCCGCAAAGGGAGAGGCCACGAACCAGTAAACGAAAGCTTATCGGGGTCGAGCATCGGTCCCTCCACGTGAGTCCCCGTAATCGGGTTTGGCCGGTCCAGCACGTAAAAAGGAAGATTCGCTTTTGCCGCTTCCTCCATCGCATAGAACATCGTCGACTCATACGTGTAGAAACGCACCCCGACATCCTGAATATCGAAAACCAGTGCGTCGAGTCCATGCAACATTTCCGCGGTCGGGCGAAGTGTCTTGCCGTACAGACTCCACACCTTGATCCCCGTCGCCGTGTCGACGGCATCGCCTACGTTTGGATGGTCTTCGACGCCGGCCAGCCCATGCTCGGGAGAGAAGAGGGCAGTCACATTCACACCCGCCGCCCGCATCTGATCCACATTTCGCCTGCCCAGGCGATCCACACCCGTCTGATTCGTGATCAGGCCGATTCGCTTGCCCTGCAAGCTTCGAAAGTGATCCTGCTCGAGAACATCAAGTCCCGTGTATGTCTCCCGCAAGCCGGGCTTTTCATATCCGACCGACGCAGCCACAATGGTCGCGATTTTTCCCCTTAACGGGGTGATTGCTTTGCGCAGTTGCGGATGAATGGAATTCGTCAGAAGAACGACGTAAGTCTCCGACGAGGGATCAATCCAGATGGAAGTACCGGTAAAACCCGTATGGCCAAACGATCCCACGGGAAATAATTCTCCCCGAACGCCGGAGTAAGGGGACTGAATATCCCACCCAAGGCCGTGCAAAACCGGTTGTGTCGCGGGTGTCGCGGAGGCCGTGAACTTCCGGATTGTCGCCGGACTCAGGAGACCGTCGCCTCCATCTAGGATCATCTGGCAGAACTTACCCAGATCGTCCCCGGTAGAAAAAACTCCAGCGTGGCCCGCAACGCCCCCCATAAATCGCGCCGTTGGATCGTCGACTACGCCCCGCAGAATCTCCCCGTTCTTGAGCCGCTCGGTGGGCGCTATGCGAGCGCTTAATGCGGGCGAGGGGAGATAGCCGGTCTCGGTCATGTCGAGCGGGTCGAAAAGGATCTGCTTGACGTATTCGTTTTCCGGCATCCCGGTCAAACGGTGCACAATCTCGCCCAACAGAATGAAATTGATATCGCTGTAAACGAACTTCGTCTCCGGCGGACCCGCCGGTTTATCCACCAGCGCCTTGCGAATGCCGGTTTCGTAGCCGCTCCACGGCGGTTCCAGATCGAGATCCGGGCGGAGTCCCGAAAAGTGAGTCATCAGATCGCCGATCGTGATCGGGCTTTGGCCGCCCTGGAATTCCGGAAGGTAAACGGTGACGGGATCGCTGATCCGCACCTTTCCCTGTTCGAACAGCTTCATCATGCCGCTTGTTGTGGCGACAATCTTCGTGAGCGACGCAATGTCGAAGATTGTGTCCACGGTCATCGGCTCTTTCGTCGGTTCAAGAGCGCGGTAACCGTAAGCCTTCCTGTAAACCACCTCGCCGTGATGCCCCACCAGGAGCACCGCGCCGGGGATCTTGTCTTCGCGAATCGCCTGGTCGATGGCGGCGTCAAGGTCTGCCGCGCCGCGGAAAGTTTGGGCGCCGGCGGTGGCGCAAAGAAGCGTTGCAATCGTAAGCAGCTTCACATCCCGAGATTATCAGGAACGCGCCATCTTCGTTGTGGGGCAGTCCTTCGGGGCTGCCGCCGGGCTTCGCCCGACGCCGGAGCTTTACCGAACGGCGGCGCCGGCCGGGGCGTCTCTCCGCGCGCAATCTCACCGAAACCCGGTAGCACCGGCTACCTTTGTCGCCGGCGAATTTACTGCGCCGTCTCGGAAAACAGCATGACCTTCAGGGTGTGGAAAATGATGAACGTATCGAGCCACAGCGCCAGGTTCTTGATGTAGTAAAGATCGTACTCGAGTTTAATAATCGTGTCTTCCAGCGTGTCGCCGTATTTGTAATTGATCTGAGCCCAACCCGTGATCCCCGGTTTTACACAGTGACGGTAAGTGTAGAAGGGAATCTGTTCGCTCAAAGACTTCACGAATTCCGGCCGTTCGGGCCGCGGGCCCACCAGCGACATTTCCCCTCGCAGCACATTCAGCAGCTGCGGTGTTTCGTCAAGGCGAAGCCGCCGGAGCCACTTTCCGACCTTCGTCACCCGGGGATCGTTTCTTGTCGCCCATACAGCCCCGGTTTGTGCTTCCGCGTTCACATGCATCGAACGAAACTTGTAAACGGTAAACGGAGCGCCGTTCAGGCCGACTCGCACCTGCCGGTGGAAAACGGGTCCTGGCGATGTGAGTTTCACCAGGACCGCTATGATGGCGATCACCGGCAGGAAAATCGGTGTCACGAGCACCGCCACCACCGTCGAGTAGACTGAGTGCCAGAGCAGGCTCCTCCTTCTCGGGCCGAGTTCGGTCGAGAAAATCAGGCGCGATGGCCTCAGTTGCCTCGTGAGAACTCGTCCGAACGTGCTCTCGAAAGTGTCGGGCTCTTCCTCGAAGTGAACTCCCGAAAACCGCAATTGCAGCATCTCCTGGATGGGCAGTTCCTGGCGCCGCTCCAGCCTGCCGACCACGATCAAATCCGGCTTCAGTTTATTGGCGATCTGCGTCAGATCCTCGATGCCGCCCAGGATCGCTCCCCCCGGCAGCATCGTTGCCTCGCCGCAGTCATCGATATAGCCCAGGTTCTTCATTCCCACCTCGGCGTGATCGGCGATTTTCTGTGCGATTTCCTTTATAACCGGCGTCGTTCCGAGAAATAGAATCCGGCGGGTCGCCATGGCTTTGAGAACAAAAGTCCCGTAAAACAGCCGCCAGACGGGAAGCAGAATCAGAGTGAGGATGCTCCCGAATATCATGATCCACTTCGGAACACCCCACTCCGGCTGCTTCAGGTAGGTAAACAATGCCTGAATCAGGAACCCGATTCCGAGCGCCATGCAAAGCTGCTGCATCAGCAGCGTCAGAGACGTCACGCGGAAGCTCGAATACAGGTTCTGAAAGTAGAGCGAAGCGCCGATACTAATTACAATGATCGAGATCCGCAGAACGCCCGAATCGGTCTGGAAGAAAATAATTGGACTGAAATCGGGGTTGATGAATCCAAATAAGAGGAAAGAGGCGCTGGCATAGCACAGAAAGATGATGAGGAACTCCGAAAGTACCAGCCCGAGAACGCCGGCCGGGATATATACCCTGAAGAGCTGAATCATCAATCTGAGCGAGGCGCGTCCAGCCGACTATTGTAGCGGACCAGACTGAGGCGGTATTCCTGGGGGCAAATGCGCTGGGATATCGTTTGCAGGAACTGAGTTTTGGTGTCATCCGTCTCTGATAATGGAGCCCGGCCCGAGCTTCCGCTGGATACGCAAAACGTGCCTGTGTTAGAATTGAAACTCAGGAGTTGTGTGCAGTCGGTCGTCTGTTAACGAGCTTCTGATGTCGGCTTTGATCGTTGCCCTTCCTAAAATACAGCAAAGAAACAACTTGAAGAAATAATTTTGAATAAGATGAACGGTTTTGGCGTGCTTGTTTTTACACCTGCGGATCTTCAATGGCCGTCGGATTTTCAAAGGAAGGTGACCCGCCATGGCGCATGACGATGATGATCAGTTTCTAAGAGAAGCTCCGGTAGGGATCAATTTCGAAGAAGAGGCGACAAAGTTCTTCGATCCGGAAGCGGAAGCGGATTTTCTTCATCCTCATCAGCAGCCGGTCGAAGAGTCGATATATACAGACGACCCCGTCCGCGTGTATTTGCGCGAAATGGGCGCTGTGCCGTTGCTCACTCGCGAAGGCGAAGTCGACCTGGCCCGCCGCATGGAGCGTGGCAAGCTGCGGATGCAGAAAGCGATCAGCCGCTCGGCGCTGGTGCAGCTTGCCGTGGTGGAACTGGCCGAACAACTCAAAAAAACACCTGACGATCTCGACAATATGGTCGATATCGGCGGCGACATCGAAGAAGGCACGCCCGCAGACACGAAAAAGCGCGCCGAGATTCGCCAGATCTTTGTCGATATCCAGAACGCGCATCGAAAGCAGCTGCAGCTTCAGGACAAGGTCGAGGCGGCGCCTCCGGCCAACAAGCGAGCGCGCAAGAAGCTTGTGATGAAGCTTTACCGGGCCCTCGTCGAAACCTCTCTGGCGATCCGGCGCGTGCCCTGGGTTTCATTGCGCTGGCGCGATTTCACCCGCGAGATCGAGCGCGCGGTTGAGGAACTGAACCATCTTGACCGCGAGCTCAAAAAGCTCGAAGGCAAGAACAATGCCGCCCAGCAGCCTCGAATTCGCGAGCTGAAGCGTGAAATCAGCAAGCGCGAAGTCAGCGCCGGCGGCGACGCTCGAAGAACTCAAGCACACCCTGACCGTGATCCGTCACGGCGAGCAGGAAGCCGAGCGCGCCAAGAAGGATCTGGTCGAAGCCAACCTCCGCCTCGTCGTCTCGGTCGCGAAGAAGTACGTGAACCGCGGCCTGCACCTGCTCGATCTGATTCAGGAAGGCAACATCGGCCTGATGCGCGCCGCCGACAAGTTCGAATACCGCCGCGGCTACAAGTTTTCCACCTACGCCACCTGGTGGATCCGCCAGGCGATCACCCGCGCCATCGCCGACCAGTCGCGCACCATTCGCATTCCCGTTCACATGAACGAGAGCATGAACAAGTTCCTGCGCGCCTCCCGCGAGCTCGAAAAAGAACTGGGCCGCACCCCGACCAACGACGAAATCAGCCGCCGGATGGACATTCCGGTCGAGAAGGTCCAGAAGCTGAAGACCATCTCGCGCGATCCGGTGTCGCTCGAAACGCCGGTCGGCCGCGACGGCGAGTCCGCGCTCGGCGATCTGATCGAAGACCGCTGGGTCGGCTCGCCGGTCGATGCCGTGATCGAATCGAACGTCCGCGACGAAACCGCCGGCATCCTGAAGACCCTCTCTCCGAAAGAGGAGAAGGTGATCCGGCTGCGCTTCGGCATCGGCTGCGAGCGCGAGCACACGCTCGAAGAGATCGGCCAGGAGTTCGACGTCACCCGCGAACGCATCCGCCAGATCGAAGCCAAGGCCCTCCGCCAACTACGCGCCCCCGAGCGCGCCCGACGGCTACGGGCACTTCTCGCCGCGAGGTAAGCAAGTGGACCCGCTGATCTTTCAGGACCCCATAGACAAGACGTGGTGGTACGAGGATCTCGAGGGGAAATATCATGGCCCGTACTCTTCAGAGGCACGGGCCCAGGAGCGATATCAGGACTACGTCGCCTACGTGGTCACCGTACCGACCCGGCGCTTTGTTTGATTAAGGACGTTTGATTCGGTCAAACACCCCTGCGTGAAGGTTTTCCTTGACGAATTTCGCTCGCAAAAATTCGTGAGGGAAGCCAAGTGACACCGCGCTCACCGCATCCAGTCGCGCCGTCTGATCCACGGTAAGCGGCACATCGAGCGACGCGAGATTGTCCTGCATTTGTGCCAGCGTCCGCGCGCCGATGATCGGGATGGCGCCTTTCCGGAGTACCCAGCACAAAGCAACCTCGGCGGGTGTACGGTCCACTTCCGCGGCGACGGCCTGCACGGTTTCGGCGATGTCGAAGTTGCGCTCACTCAACTCGACGTACTGAAACTGCGCAACGCGGCCTTCCTCTGGCTTTATGTTTCGTTTATACTTGCCCGATAGGAGTCCGCTCCCGAGCGGCGACCAGGCTGTCACCGTAATCCCCAGATGATTCGCCATAGGTATCAGATCCCGTTCCGGGGTGCGCTCGATGAGGCTGTACTCGATTTGCAGACCCACGAACGCCGACCAGCCGCGCAGTTCCGCGATCGCGTTGGAGTAAGAAACAATCCAGGCGGGCGCGTCCGAAATTCCCACATAGAGGACCTTCCCGGCGCGTACCAGGTCGTCCAGACCCCGCATCATCTCTTCGGGACGCGTCAACTGATCCCAGGCGTGAACCCAGTAGAGATCGACGTAATCGACTCCCAGTCGCAACAAGCTTCCTTCCAGCGCCTGGACCATGTTTTTGCGATGGTTTCCGCCGGAGTTCGGGTCGCCCGGCCGCTTCGAGAAGGTGTATTTGGTGGCGATGACGAACCGCTCGCGCTGGTCCGAAATGAACTCGCCGACCATGCGCTCGCTGTTCCCGTTCATGTAGCCGTCAGCGGTGTCGATAAAGTTGCCTCCCGCATCGGCGTACGCGTCGAAGATGCGCCGGCTCTCCGCCTTAGGCGCTCCCCAAACAAAGTCCGTACCAAAAGTCATGGCTCCCAGAGCGATTTCGGAAACCCTAAGCCCGCTTTTCCCCAGAAGTCGAAAGTCCATAGTCAATTCCAGAGGTACTGTTATCGGATGATAACCTTTAAGGTTCCTCTATGAACAGCTTTCAAGTGACCCTGCCGGACGGAAGCGTCCAGGACGTTCCGGCGGGGACCAGCGCGCTCGATATCGCGCAAAAAATCAGCCCTCGTCTGGCGGAAGCCGCAATCGTCGCGAAAGTAAACGGCCGGCTCTACGATTTGAAGCGGCCGCTCGAATCTGACGCGACGGTCGAAATCCTCACCCCCAAAAATCCCGAAGCGCTGGAGGTTTACCGGCACTCGACCGCGCACCTGCTGCGCCGCCGCCGTGCTCGAGCTTTTTCCCGAGACCAAACTCGGCATCGGCCCGCCCATCGACACCGGCTTCTACTACGATTTCGAGCGCTCCGAGCCGTTCACGCCCGAAGACCTCGAAAAGATCGAAGCGAAGATGTGGGAGATCCAGGCGACGGAACCTCCCCTACGAGCGCCAGCTCATTCCGAAGCCCGAAGGCCTCGAGAAATACCGCAAGATGAATGAGCCGATGAAGGTCGAGCTCATCGAAGAACGCGCCGACGACATCTTCTCCGAGTACACGCTGGGACCCGCATTTCATCGACTTCTGCCGCGGCCCGCACATCCCGGACACATCGAAAATCAAGGCGTTCAAGCTGCTCTCGATCGCCGGCGCCTATTGGAAAGGCAACGAGAAGAACAAGCAGCTGCAGCGCATTTACGGCACGGCCTTGTTCACCAAAAAGGAACTCGACGAATACCTCGCCCGGCTGGAAGAGGCCAAGAAGCGCGACCATCGCAAGCTCGGCCAGGAGCTCGATCTCTTCAGCATCCAGGAACTCGCCGGGCCGGGGCTGATCTTCTTCCATCCCAAGGGCGGCCTGATCCGCAAACAGCTCGAAGACTGGATGCGCGATCAGTACCTCAAGCGCGGCTATTCGCTGGTCTACACGCCGCACGTCATGCGGCGCGACCTGTGGAAGACCTCCGGCCACGCGAGCTTCTACTCCGAAAACATGTTCACGCCGATGGAGCTGGATGACGCCGAGTACCAGCTCAAGCCCATGAACTGCCCGGGCCACATCCTGATTTACCGCGACCGCCAGCGCAGCTATCGCGATCTGCCGGTGCGTCTCGGCGAGCTGGGAACGGTCTATCGCTACGAGCGCTCCGGCACCATGCACGGCCTGATGCGCGTCCGCGGCTTCACGCAGGACGACGCGCACATCTTCTGCACGCCCGAACAGATCGAAGACGAAATCGTGAGCTGCCTCGAATTCGCCGTCGACACCCTGAAGACGTTCGGCTTCAACGACTACGAAGCGGAGATCTCCACCTGGGACGGCGGCGCCAGCGGCAAGTACGACGGCGCCGCCGCCGATTGGGAACTCGCCGAAGGCGCGCTGCGCAAAGCCTGCGACCGACTCGGAATCAAGGTCAATGTCATTCCGGACGAAGCGGCCTTCTACGGGCCCAAGATCGACGTCAAGCTGGTGGACGCGATCGGACGCCTGTGGCAGCTTTCGACCGTCCAGTTCGACTTCATCCTGCCGCGGCGCTTCGAGCTGGAATACATCGCCGAAGACGGCAAGAAGCACCGGCCGCTCATGGTGCACCGCGCGCTGTACGGCTCCGTCGAGCGGTTCTTCGGAATCCTGATCGAGCATTACGCCGGCGCGTTTCCGGTCTGGCTCGCGCCGGTGCAGGCGGTCGTGCTGCCGATCACGGACCGGCAGGCGGCATACGCGCACGAAGTCGCGGAGAAACTGAAAGCCGCGGGCGTCCGCGTCACCGTGGACGACCGCAACGAAAAGGTGAATCTCAAGATCCGCGACGCCCAGCTGCAGAAGGTGCCCTACATGCTGGTAGTCGGCGACCGCGAAGCGGAAGCCGGACAGGTCGCCGTGCGGCATCGGAAACGCGGGGACCTCGGCCCAGTGGGCGTCGAGGAGTTCACGCGCACAATTACGGCAGAGATTGCTGCGCAGTCCGGGGATTAGTACTCCGCAGCTTAACGGGGCGGCGACGACCGAAGCGGATCACGCGCTTGCGCGTGCGTTCTTCGTCGAGGTCGCGCGCTCGTGCTTTGAGCAGGTCCTTGAGCTCGATTCGTCCGATCACGCGGCGGTCTTTGACGACGGACATGACCGTCTGGCCGGATTCCGCCATGCGGTAGACGACGGCGCGGAGCGGCTCATCCGCTCGGGCAATGAGACCCGGCGCCCGATGCAGCGAAGCCGGGTCATCGCGCATGACCTCCCGGACGAAGAGAACTTCGAGGGGGTCGACCACATACTCGCGCGTGACGTGGTAGCCTCGGCGCGCGATCTTCTCCGTCAGGATCGAACGCTTCATGGTCAGCGACGTAAACGCGTGGGCGAGCATGGCCGCAATCAGCAGAGGCAGCAGCGAGTTTATGTCGCGCGTCAATTCCAGCGCGAACACCACTGCTGTAAGCGGAGACCCGAGCGTTCCACCGAGGACCGCCGCCATGCTGATTAACGGCCAGAACCCCGCTCCCTGATCGGGCAGAAACATCGCCTCAATTCCACCCGCCGCCCCGCCGATCATGAGCAACGGAGCGAGGACGCCGCCCGAAGTGCCGGAGCCGAGCGAAAAGACCCAGATCGCCGATTTCACAATCAAGACGCCCAGAATCAGGTTCCGGGGCGTATCGCCCTGGAGGATACGGCCAATCACGTCGTATCCAACGCCTAAAGCGGGCGGGAAGATCAGACCACCGATCCCGATTGCGACACCGCCGATTGCCGGCCACCACATCCAGTGGAGCGGGATCTTCTTGAAGAGGTCCTCGGTCGCGTAGACGCCGGAGCTCAGCACCGACGAAAGAATCCCTGCCAGGATTCCGACCACCGCACAGCCGATCAGCCCCGTCGCCCCGATCAGCAGATGGTGCGGCGGCGTGGGGAAGATTGGCCCCATGCCCAGAAGATGCCGACGCGCGGCGACGGCAGTCGCGCTTGCGAGCGCGACCGGGATGACGCTGCGCGGTTTCCATTCGAACAGCAGAAGCTCCACCGCCAGGAGCACGGCCGCGACCGGCGAATCGAAGGTCGCCGCCATTCCCGCCGCCGAGCCCGCCACGAGCAGAGTCTTGCGCTCATGATTGGTCAAATGGAACAACTGGGCGATCATCGATCCAAACGCGCCGCCGGTGACGATGATCGGCCCCTCGGCTCCGAAGGGGCCGCCAGAGCCGATGGAAAGCGCCGCCGATAACGGCTTCAGAATGGCGACCTTCGGTTGTACCCGGCTGCCATTCATCAGGATCGATTCGATGGCTTCCGGAATGCCGTGTCCGCGAATGCGGTCGGAACCGTAGCGGGCCATCAACCCGACCAGAAGCGCGCCGATCACCGGGACTAAAATCACGAACCATCCGAGGTGATTGTTCGCCGGAGACGAAGCTGCGAATGTAAAGCGCCCGAAGAAGAACAGGTTCGTGAAGAGGGCGATGAGCTTGAGCAGCGCCACTGCCGCGAACGATGCCACGACGCCGATGACGATCGCGAGAAGCGAGATCGGGATCAGGCGTGGCGTGACGGTAAAGTCGCCCAAAGTAGCCGCATGGTCCTTCGCGCCCGAAGTCTTCATGCCTCAACCCCAGCACTCGATATCACACCCTCGAGTGCTTTGACCAGAGCCGGTCCGGTCTCGGAGATCTCGGCCGTGTGCTCCTCGGTAAGTTTCTCCAGCAACCTCTCCCCCGGCTTCATCAGCTCGACCACGACCTGGCGCTTGTCAATGTAGCCGGGGCGGCGGCGGATCATGCGCCGCTCTTCCATACGGTCGATCAGTTCAACCGCGGTGTTGTGTCTGATCTGGAGCCTCTCGGCAATATAACCAACGGTGGGTCCGTCGGCGTCTTTTCCCTCTGGGGGGCTGAAGCCTCTTATCGCTAACAGAAGCTGATGTTGTTGCGGCTCCAGGCCCGCTTCACGCGCGGCCTTTTCGCTGAAATGCAGGAACAGGCGGATCTGATATCTAAACTCGGCGAGCGCCTGGTAGTGTTGCTTGTCCATCAGAGTTAATTATATCGTATTGCGACATATTAACTCTTCTTCACCGAAATCGTGCCTCGCTGGGATGTGAGCGTGATCTGCGGGCCGTTGCCGTTTTGGCCCTTGATGGTGGCAGAGTGCCCGGAGGTCTGGGCGTCGAGCGGCGAACCGTATTCGTTGTCTACATCTCCCCGGGCGGTAAAGCCGTTTAGCTGAAATGCGGCCCGTTCCGGCACGTTCAGGGTAATGTCTCCATTGCCGCTGCGCGCGGCGATTCTCGGCAGAGGGGTGCGGGTCGCGGTGATCGCCAGGTCGCCGCGATTGACCACGAGATCGAGGGATTCGGTGATATCAGTGGCATCGATATCGCGAGTACCGGTCTGGAAGCGAACCGGACCCGTCACATTCGCCATCTTCAGATCTCCCAGATCCATCGTGATGGTTCCGGGAACGGCTTCAGCGTGAAACTCGGTGCGGGCAGAGTTGAACTGCAGGGGTTTCGCGAGCCTGCGGAAGTCGAGCGTTCCGGAGTACTCGCCTCTGATGGTGGCGGGTCCGGCCACGTTCTCCAGCTGAACGTCGCCCCCGTGCCCCTGTTCGAGATCGAAGCTACCTCCCAAATCGCTGGCATGAATGTCGCCGCTGCGAGAAGAGTCGATGCGGACATTCTGCCCGATGTGAGTCAGACGGATGTCGCCACGGCCGGCAGAGATATCGACCGCTCCGTCGAGAGTGTCGACATTCAGATCGCCCGATCTGGCGCGCGATTCCACGCTGACACCCTTTGGCACCGAAATATCGAGGTCCGTGGTGACACGACTGATGCCGGAGCCTGGCGACTGGTCCGTTCTGATGAACAGCTGGTCGCCCTGCCGCTCAATGTGAACGGCCGTATGAGCTTGCGCCCGGTCGGCGTCGCCACGGTTAAAGGCGCGGACCGTTTCGTGGCCGGTGACCCGGACTTCGGCGGAATCGTCGCCCTTGACGGACAGATCGCCGCGAAGATCATCGAGCACGATTCGCGTGACGCCCTGGGCCGGTTCGCTGACATTCACGTCGTAATCGTAATCCGAGCCGAAGAAACTGACTCGGTCGGTGTTGAAACTTCCGAGGCGAAAATCGTGATTCCGATTCGCCACGGCGAAGAAAATACAGACCACGACGATCCAGAAGAGCCAAGGTCCCCGGAACGGCCGAGGGGCAGTCACGCCCTGGCCGGCGCGAACCAGGACTTCGACCAGACCGACCACGCCGATCCCGATCAGCAGGAACGGCCAGTAGTCGCCGATTCGCGAGAGATTCAGGAGATCGGGCCGGACGTTGGAAATCAGAAAGAAAAGGCCAATGAGAACCAGAATCAGCGGCCCGGTAACAGACCTGGATCTCACGGGCGGGCTCCGGGCTCGTCCCACGACGGGGGCGGCTGAGGAGCGGGGTCAGGTTGGGGAGCGGCCTGGGAGGGATACTTGCCTCTCCAGTCGCGCCTCTCACCGCCGCCCACAAGGCGGAGCAGGCCAGCGACAATGAGCAGGATCGGCCAGCTCTGGGTGAAGTGAAAATTGGTGAAGCGGTCGAAGGCGAAGAGCACACCGAGGGTAATCATGGTGACGGGCCCCCGGACCGCTCTGACCAGGTAGGCGCTCTGGTCAGTCATTTCGGCGCCTCCGCGCTGTGGTGGGCGTTATCGCGGGCAGGTGCAGAGCCAACGCGCGTGTAAAGCATGTAAATGCCGAGCACGATGAGGCCGACCGGCCAGTAGCGTACGAGAAGGTCAATGCTGATCAGGTCGGTGGTGTTGAGCAGGAGGATGAAGCCGAGGGCAATCAGAAGAATGGCTCCGGCCGGAAACCTGCCCTGGGTGGGACGGATATCGAACAGGCTGGAGAACTCCTCAACCGGGGTTCCGTAGCGGCGGTTACGCGCCGTGTGGAAGGCTTCAAAGGCCATATAGAAGACCCATGCCCCGATGAGCAAACCGAAGAGTACTTCAAAGGGCCCGTGAACCGTGTCAGTCAGGCTTACCAGAAGGCCGAAGACAACCGCGTGGATCAGCCCTTTGGCGTATTGTCCGTTATAGATTGCGCCCACGCCCGGAATAAAGCCGAGGATAAGCGCGAGAACCGGATGGGACCCCATGTCTCGTGGGGGCGGCGGTGGGGACGGGGGCGCCGCGTAGGGCGACGCGGCGGGCCGGGTATAAACGGGAGGAGGCTCCGGCGGCACAGGCGGAGCTGCCGCGACCGGTTGGTGTTCGGCGCAATAAACCGAACCGAGCGCGGGGCGCTGGCACTCCTGGCACATCGCCTTGCCGCATTCACGGCAAAAGGCAGTGGCGGGCAGTTCCGGATGATTCACGCAATTCATGACTATTTCCTCTTCTCGTTTGTGTTCTCGCCCGTGTTCTCGTTGGTGGCTGGGGAATCGAGTCTTTTCTTATTCGCCCGAGCGTCGGCCGCCGATTCCTCTTCCTGACGCTGCTGCTCACTCCATACGGCGATCTCACTCTTGACTTCGTACACCAGCCGCATGCTTTCGTAACTCTTGACTGCCCGATCCCAAATGCGATGCGTCCGGTTGTCGAGCGATGCCCATAACCTTACGGGATTGACGTCGGCCGCCGTAAATGTCGTCGGAGTCACACCGCAACCGCGGGCGAGTATCGTCGCCGACATCAGGGTCAGCATCGCGCCCATGACAAATCGCGGCCGCAAAACCGGAGCGAACGTCCGATTGATCCAGCCGATGAAGCCGCGGCCGCGGAGTTTGAACTCCCATCCTTCGTTCGTGGCGTGGAGGATCTTTGCCAGGAGTACGGGCGGCACCTCCACGTCGGCGGCGCGCTCCATGAAGGTGACGGCGAAGCGGGAATCCTCGGCCAGCGCGGCGCAGGACGGGCAGGATTCGAGATGGCGCAGGAAGGCATCCTGTTCGGCTTCCCTTCCGGGAGCCGCCAGGGTCTCGTCGATCCAGTCGGCGAGCAACACCTCGAACTCTGCGCAACTCAGCATTTCAAGTCCTGCCGCAGGAGTCAGGAGTCAGGAGACAGAAGCCAGAAGAGCTGCTCCCGACCGATTTCCTCCATGCTTTTAACTGCCCAAATCCACTCATTAAACCCTTACCATCAGACCCTTATCATCAAACCCTTCTCATCAAACAGCCGCTCGGTATTTCTTCAGCAGCCTCGCCAGTTCGGCCCGGCCGCGGTTCAGACGCGATTTTACGGTGCCCTCCGGGATCGCGAGGACCTCGGCAATTTCGCGGTACTCCATTTCCTGCAGGTCCCGGAGGATGATGGTCTCCCGCAACTCCGGGGAGAGCTTTCCGAGCGCCGCCTGCAGCAGTTCGCTGGCTTCGCGACCAGCGATGGCGCTGTCGGGGCGGCTGGGCGACCGGAATTTTTCCTCGGTGCGGCCTTCGACGCCGGGGAGCTGCTCCTCGATCGAATCCGTGATTCGTTCATTTCTGGTACGGCGATAGTGGTCGATCAGGAGGTTGCGCGTCAGCCGCGCCAGCCAGGTGGTGAACGATCCTTCCGTGGAGCGGAAGCTGCCGAGCGCGCGGAAGACGCGGAGAAATACTTCCTGCGTCAGATCCTGAGCTTCGGAGTCTTTGCCCGTGAAACGGTAGCAAAGCCCGTAGACGCGCCGCGTGTGCAGGCGCAGCAGCTCTTCCCAGGCTGCATCCTCGCCGCTCAGACAACGCTCAACTATCGTAGAATCAAGATCCAAGCTGCCCGCGATCGTGTTAGCCCGGGAAGCGCCCGAAAGATCCCAGATCGCTGCCCCCGCCGCTATTGCCATCTCCCGTTAAACCCTTCCAACAGAAGGAACGAGGCTTTCCCATGATAGGTTCAATCTTTCAGGGAATCCATAGCGGAAAGCGGGGGTTTCCGGGGTCCTGAATCTATTCGGCCACGAATGACACGAATAAAGACTTTCAGGCGGCTTCCGCGTACAGCGTTTTGGGCTTGTGGCGGCTGAAATCTGTCATTCCGGCCCGGTGAAGGCGGCGGTCTTTGTCGAGCCGCAAATGGATTTCGGCGTTCGAAAAAACGAAGCCATCTTTAGCTGGTTCGTATTGTAAGCCCTTCATTTCACTGAGCTGTTGGAGCTTCATGGCCTGCTTCAGATCGGCTTCGCGCTTTGCGAGGCGGGCGGTCTGGAGGGCTTGGAGGGTGGCCAGGTTCTTCTGGAGGTTGCGATTGATGCGCTGCTCGTAGAGGGTCAGGAGCTGGAGTTGTTTCGATTCGGCATTGAAGACCTTCGCGGCCGTGAGGGCGGCGTGGATTTCCGGGTCTTCGGTTTCGACTTCATCGGATTTGGCGTTGTGGCCGAGCGCGAAGAGGTTGTCTTCGACGGCGCTGATTCGGTTCAGACGCCAACTATCGGTTGCGATGCGCTGGGCGAGCTGGATTTCCATGGCGCCTTCGGGCGCGAGGCTCTCTACGATGGAGGCGGAGAAAGCGTCATGCATGATCCGATCGGCGTCGGTCATGGCAGTCACCTGGCCGGTCAGGTTGTGCCTGCGGGCGTTCAGGGCGGAGACTTTTTTGCCTTCCTCCGTTTTAGGGCCGGTGGAACGCTGCGCGTTTCGGCGGTTTGCTTCGAGCTGCTTTTCGGAGATCATCTTGTTTTGCCGATTTACGGATAGCATGCGCGAATGTAAATCGTGGGGCTCGGGCTGGAGAGTGAGGGGCAGGAATGGGTGTGGGACGTTGAGGGGATTTGGGTTAGGCGTCTATCGAAATATTTTCATGATTTGTGAACGGGATGGCCGGGCGGGGCGCCGTGGGCAAGTTTTCGGGGGTTAGGGCGCTCACGGGGAGTGACGATAGCGGCTGATCCTGCGGCGAAGCCAGGAATAGCATGGAGAGCCATGCGGCGCTCGTGAGCGTCTTCGAGACTCCGGAGCTAAGCTTCATCGAGTCATTCTCGCCCCGGCGAATTTTCCGATCATGACAGTCCCGCCTCTTTCATCCGCTGCTCCACTCGGTACTGATGGCAGCGACGCAGGGTTTCGGCCGCCGACAAGCGGGGGCCGGAAGTGGGGAATCCGCTCCAGCGCGCCTTTCTTCGACGGGCTGCCCACTCGCCTCCAATCGACGCCTGCGACGCTCCCAAATCAAATCAGCCATTTGCTGGTCTGGATCGGGCCCGCCAGTAGCTTCAACGTTGCCAGGAGCCGATGAACACGAGTCCGCCGGCAGTCGCGAGGTCCGGCGGTGTTCTGAGCGCCGGTATTGCGCTGGAAGGCTTTTCGCACCTGATCGTCAACATGCGTGGTGAACTGTCGCCTCCTGGCCCAACCGGGAGCAGTCCCGTTGACGACGACGTCCTATTCCGTCGCGATTACTGAGGAGTTGGGGATAACCGTGCGGATGATTGTACGCGGTTCGGGCGTGGCCTATAACTTGCGAGCAACGGGAACGTGGTCGGCAAGAAGCTGAATTCGGCGCAACCCGGCAGCAGTGCCGATGCAGCGTCGACATTGCTATGACTGTTCGTAACGGGACACGGCTTATTCTGGTGGGCATTGCCTGCGCGCTGCTTGTTGTGTTGATTTGCCTGGAAATCCTATTCAATGCGGATCGCTACCGGCCGAAGGTGATCTCCTATTTGGAAGAGAAGACCGGGAGGAAGGTGGAGATCGGGCGACTGGCGGTGACATTGTTCCCCGGGGTAGCGATTCACGTAGACGATTTCGGAGTGAAGAGCCCGCCGTTATTTCCGCCGAGTTACATCGTGAAGGTGGCGCGGATTGATGCGCAGCTTGACGTGAGTGCGTTGCTGCACCGGCGGGTGGTGGTCAAGTCGCTGGTGCTGGAACAGCCGGTCATCAATCTGGTTTCGGACCCGGACGGGCCGTGGAACTTTGAGAATCCGGGGACGAAAAATACTCCGGGCACCCTTCTATTCGGCGTGGTCTCGCGGGTGGAAATCAAGCGGGCGCGCGTGATTGCGTCGATTCTTTTGCCTTCCGACGCGGCGGGGCCGGTCTTTTTCGAGGCGCGCGATGTCTCGAGCGAACTGGAAAACGTGAATGTGGACGCCATCGCCGATCCTGCTTCCACCACACTCGATGGACAGGGAAAATTAAAGGCCGGGCTTTTGCGATTCGGCTCCCTCGAAGGGACAAATCTGAATTCCAATATCCGGCTGCAGGCGAGAGAGGTTTTTTTCACGGACATGAAAGCGGAAACGTATGGGGGAAACGCGACGGGAGCGCTCTCCATTAAATTGTCGGGAAAGAACCCGAGCTTCAAGACTGACGTGCGCATGAAAGGCATTGATATGGCGCATCTTCTGACGGCCTTTCAAAACGCTCGCGGAAAAATGACGGGAAGGTTGGAGGGTGAGATGAAGATCTCCGGAGAAATCGTGCACTCGCTCCGTCCGCTGGAGCGATTGCACGGCAGCGGGCATTTGACGGTGCGCAATGGCCAGATGCCGAGTTTGAAGCTCAATGCGAACCTGATGAAGTTGGCGCATTACAACGATCTCGGCCCTGCCAAGAACAATCCTTCCTCATTCAATCTTGTTTCGACCGACCTGGAGTTGGATCATGAGCGGATTTCGAGCAAAGTCATCGACATCGACGGCTACGGGGTTGATCTTGATGGCTCCGGCGGTGTGAGCCTGACGGGCTCCGACGAACTGAACTACCAGGGTGTGGTGGAAATCACATCGCAGCAGGGGTTTTTGACGAACCTGTTTGCGCGGCTGGCCGGAGGGACGCTGAAAAACGGAAAGCTGTCGTTTCCCTTCCGTGTCGGAGGGACCGTCGATAGTCCGGTATTTGCCAGGGGCAAGGTAGATAAGGTTAAGTAGAAAAGAGCAGCCATTCTACTGAAAAATGTTTCTTCGCCTGCGGACAAATTCGGGATGGTTAGAACGTCTCCGGCTTAAGTACAACGTCAGCAGCCTTGTCATGTCGAATATTGCTTAGCGATACCGGAATTCTGATCCTGACCGAAATGCTGGACCTTGAGGATATTGATGAGCGAAGAATGTACATGTCAACGTCGGCACGCTCAGACAGTCCTCCGGGTTGATCGATGGCCGCCAATACAGTGATTCGCTGGCCATGATCAAAGGAGGGATAAACGCCCGGCTTGTTAACGCTCCCGGTGACGGTTATCGTCCTCGCCTCATTCGCTGGCGCACAAACAGGAAAGGCGGCGAAGAGTAGTGTCGCCGAGCACTCCGGTCGCTGTTTACCACGACGTCGAAAAACGAGTTCCCTCATAAACTTTTGTTTTTCCACGGGCGCTATGATTTAAGCGGTGGCTGTAACCATACTGGCTGCACGGCTCCTGCTGGCCGCGATTTTCCTTCTCGCCGGAGCCACGAAACTGGTGGATCCCGCGGGATCGCGGAAGGCTCTACGGGATTTTGGCTTGCCTTCGGCGCTCGCGCGGCCGATGGTTTTGCTGCTGCCTCTACTGGAAATCGTGGTCGCGGTGGCGCTGATTCCCAATGAGACGGCTTGGTTTGGCGCGTGTGGCGCTCTGGGGCTGCTGACTGTGTTCGCTATCGGGGTGACGGTTGCGGTGGTGCGCGGGCGAAAGCCGGATTGCCACTGTTTCGGTCAATTGCATTCGGAGCCGGTGGGCTGGCAGACGCTGGTTCGCAATGTGGTGCTTGCGGCGGTGGCCGGTCTGGTGGTCGCGTGGGGGCGGCCATATGGGGGGCCGGAGCCCTGGGCCTGGATCGGAAGGCTTGAGGGAATCGAGTTTAAGCTTGCTGTAATTGCCCTCTTTGCCGCGGGGTTCGCGTTTTTGTGGGCTGCCGGCCGTGCACGGCCTCGCAAGAAGCCGGTCGAGCAGGAAATTGAAGTCATCGAGGAGGAAGAAGAAGAGGCGCCGCAACGAGTTTCGGTATCCACTCCGAAGCCGCGGCCAGCGATTGTCCCGGCGACAACCGAGCCAGAAGCCGTTACGAGCGCGCCTGGTCCTTTGGATATCGGCCTTCCCATCGGCACGCGAGCCCCGGACTTTGAGTTGCCCGGCATCACAGGTGAGAAACGTTCGTTGAAGTCTCTGCTTGCGGGTGGCAAGGATCTGGTGTTGATATTCACCAGTCCCTGGTGCAAGTCCTGCGAGGTGCTGGCCGGGAATTTGACCCGCTGGAAGTATGAGATGAGCGGGCTGCCGAATATTGTTCTGATTAGCCGTGGTACGGCGAAAGAGAATCTGAATAAGTTGAAGGGATTCGAGGCTTCCTCGATTCTGCTTCAGGAGAAGTCCGAGGTGGCCGGGGTTTACGACTGCTCGGCTACTCCGACCGCTGTGCTGGTGAGTGCGGACGGGTTGATCGCAAGTCAATTGGTTTCGGGCGGCCTGGCGATCAAGCAATTGCTCGCATCGAGTGTAAAGCGGGGAATGACGGAGCCGGCGAAGAGCAAGGCGGCTCAGCGTGCCTCGGCATTTGGAAATTAGTGGGCGCGGGGCGGTCGCGAAGCCGGACCGGGGGTCCCGCGCAGACGTGGGCGTCTGCCCCACCATACTTCAGGGGACTACCGGTTGCAGGGCGTCTCCTCTGAGGATGGCGCCCGCCGCCTCGATTCGGCGGGTACCGTCGGTCGCCCTGACTACCAACTGGCCGTTGTCTCCCATTTCGGCGCTGCCGAGATAAGTGTCGTCGCCGGCCTTCATCACGAGTTTCGTCAGGCGTAATTGCGGGCTCCGGGCGTTCCAGGCCCAATCGAAGAGGCCGGTTACCGAGTCGTAGGAATCGAGCGCCGCGAGGTTGATCTCCCGGGCATCGAACGCGCCATGGGCTTTCATATTGGCGAAGAAGTCGGCCCCGGTGCCCGAGGCGAGGAGCACTCCCTGTGCGCCTATCGTGCCGCCCCTCCACGGCAGTCCAGCCAGTTTACCTTCGACCTGATAGACAGGCTGCCGCCCGGCCAGACGGATCGTGGCTGCTCCGGTGAAAGCCGCGTCGCCAACCTGCGTTTCGAGGCCGGTGAACTGGACGGTTGCGCCTTCCCAGACTACGCGCGCGCGAAGCTTCGTGAAACGGTCTCCACCCACATCCAGAACGCCGGTTTGCAGGGTTCCTTCGGCATGCATGTTGCGCAGCCAGTCGGGCTCGGGCACGCGGCCGAAGTTGAACGCATAAGTAAAGAAGTTGCCGCGGTGAAGGGTCGGCATCAGCAGCTTCTCAATCGCCGGTCCACTGGCTGTGGGAACTACGATGCGGAATTTGTGGGGCCGGGCCGCGAGAGCGTCATACCGATACTCACCCTGAGCTTTGATGCCACCAATCGAGAGATCGACGTGCTTCATGGAGAGCCCGGCGCCCTGGATGACGGCGTCGGCTGAGGCTATGTGCAAGGGACCGGAAAACGCCTCGAACGGAACGTCGGCTTCCGTCAGGTTTACTTCGCCGCTCCAGCCGGGCGCCTGATTCACGTCGTGATTGCCGTAGCGGAGATCGCCCTTCCAGGCGCCGGAGGTGATCTGGCTGAGCAGCGGAATTCCCGCTACGGAAATCTGGCGGCGCAGAGAGGCGATGGCCATACCGTCGCTTGAAAATTCGACGTCGAACTTTTGGGTGGCGGTATCCCAGTCACCCTGTATGGCGGCATGCTCCCGCCGATCATTCGTGATCTCCGTCGCCTCAAGCGCGATTGCGCTGCCGGAAAAACGCAGCTCGGCGCCGGGAATATGGAGCGGCGGCGTACCGGCCACGATGAGCGTCGAATCGGCAACGTACAGGGTGCCATCCATGCGCGGAGAGCCGTTGGGCAGGGAGTATCCGATGGCTCCCGACGCGGCGCCTTCGAACTTGAAGTCGGCAGGGATTACAAATCCGAGATTGCGGGCGATTTCGGGAACCGGCGCAAGAGGAAAGCGGTTCAGGCTCACCGTGACGCCCCAGCGCGGGCGGCGCAGATAGTCGGCGACGCGATAACGGACGTCAAGCGGCGAGGGGCGGCCGGAGATTCGAGTCGAGGCGCTGAGATCAATGACTTGTCCGGGTGCGTCGATGGAACCGCCCATGGAGAAACGCCACTCGTTGCCATTGGGCGGGGTCTGACTCCAGCCGTGCAGATTGGCGACGGTCAGGCGGCCCGCGACGCCGATGCGGTTCAGAGGCCCGGCGAGATGCGCGTCACCGGAGATCGTGCCCTGGATACCGGATTCGTATCCGTTGAAGAGAGTCAGCATATCGCCCAGTTCACTCTTCTCGAGCTGGACGTTAAGCACCGTTGAATTATCGCGGGGCAGCCACTGACCACGCAGCACGAAGCTGCCGAAGCCGCGCGCCGGGCGGTCCGTGCGGGCAGGCTCGGCGTGCACGTGGAGAGTCCAGGGCGCCTGCGGCGAGGTTGGCGGCCAGAGGTCGACATCGGTGTGCAGGAGATAGAAGAGAGATTTGGCAGGGCCGGATTTGAAGTTAATACGGCCGTCGTGCATGTGAATGCTGGGGAAGGCGGCGAGCAGGTTCGGCTGCATAAGCGACGCAAAGTTCCACCGGACGCCGGTTTCGCCGCGGTCGACGCGGGTGAGATTCAGGCTCGTTTCTTCCAGGTCGACCGACGAGAATTCAAGCGGACCGCCGAAGAGGGCCGTGAGGCGAGGAACGGCTCGCAGGGTGGTGACGTACGCGGCCGCCTCGGAGCCGATGGCCGGGTCCTCGCCGATGGTAACGTTGCGAATGGTCAGGCCGGGCTCCGGCAGCAGGCTGAAGCGAACCTCGCCGATTTCGACTTTGCGGCCGAGGGCCTTTTCGAGCGCCACGTGGGCTCGTTCGCGATAGCTTTCCGCGCTGATTCGCGGCACGTAGAAGGCCGCGAGAAGAAGCGCCGCAATCGCGTAAAGAATGAGCCATGGCCAACGCAAGTACCGGCGCATCGTCATACCCTCGCGGCCTCGCGCGCAAGGAGTTTTTCGTAAAGCGCGGGATTGTCTATGTCGTCCCAGATGCCGGGGTCGGCGACCTCAATGTAGTCGATCTCGTGAGCGTGGCGGTCGATCACATCGCGGACCTTCGAGGTGGCCGGCTCGCGGAGAAACTCGGCGGCGATTTCGGCGCGGATCAGCACGGGGTGGCCGCGCTTGTTCTGGAAGCGCGGAATCGCTATGGGGGCGTTCGATTCGAGCACCGCGTCGACGGTTGCGGGAGAGACCGCGGGATGGTCGACGAGGGTGAACAGCACGGGGTCGCAGGCTTGCGGGAGTGCTCTGATGCCCGCCTGCAGCGAGGTGAGCATGCCGTCCCGATATTTGGGATTTTCGACGGGGATTACAGTGCGCGGGGCTGATTGCTTGAGGCGTTCGGCGTCGAATCCGAACACGGCGACTACAGGATGGCAGCGGCGGCCGAGTGTTTCCGCAAGAGCGGAGAGGAATGTTCCGCCGCGAAACGGCAGGCAGGCTTTGGGACGACCCATCCGGCGGGACTCGCCCGCAGCGAGAATAATCGCGGCCGGTTTCGGCGGGAGACTCACGTTTCGACGCGCGTCGCTTGTTCACGGCTGGCTGGCCGCTCAGCGTGCAGGCGCGCATTCAGGTGTTCGTCGAGAAAGATCGATTTCGAAAGCTTACGCCAGTTTCCCTCGGGATCGCGGCGCATGGCGATCATCTCGGCCCCGACTGAAATGGCGATTTCTTCGGGCGAGACTGCCCCGATTTCAAGGCCCATGGGCGCGTAGACGCGTTCGAACGACTCGGGCGGCAGGCCTTCCTTTTCAAGTTCCCTCACTACGGCGATTACTTTTCTTTTGCTGCCGATCATCGAGATGTAACGGGCCGGGGTGGTGACGGCCCAGCGCAGAACGCGCATGTCATCGCGATGGCCGCGGGTCACGATCACGATGAAGGTGGATTCCGTTACGCCGAGTTTCGGATAGATGTCTTCGTACTCTTCGGCATGCACTTCGGCAGCTTCGGGGAAGCGCTCACGGTTGGCGAAAGCTTCGCGGTTATCGACGACGGAGACGCGAAAGCCGGCGAGGTCGAGCACCTTCGCGAGGCTTTTCGAGATATGGCCGCCGCCGAAGATCAGCACGGAGGGCTGGGGCGAGATGCATTCGACGAAGACGTCCAACTGGCCTCCACAGATCAGGCCGTTATCATACGCCGCATCCTGGCCCAGGCTGAACGACATGTGGCGAGGCTTGCCCGTCGCGATGACTTCGCGGGCGGCGTTCCAGACCTCCGCCTCGACGCATCCCCCGCCGATGGTGCCGACCATCGAACCGTCTTCACGCACCAGAAGCTTGGCGCTTTCGAAGCTGGGAATAGAGCCGCGGACCTGTACGATGGTTGCCAGCGCACACTTCTGACCGAGATTGCGGAGATGGATCAGCTCGTCAAAGACATCCATGAGCGATTCAATTATAACGGACGCCCTGGGGGTTACATTAGTGCTGTTGTGACTGTTTTTGACGAAAACGACAGCGAAATGGGGCCGGTGCGGGGATTCCTGCACGAGCCGGAGGCCGGAAATGGCAACGGGCTGGTGCTGACTCACGGAGCCGGCGGGAACTGCAAGGCGGCGGTTCTGGTGGCGGTGGCGGAGTCGTTCGAGGCGGCTGGCTGGTACGTGCTGCGCTGCGATCTGGCATTTCGGCAGAGGCGTCCGTTCGGCCCTCCGTCACCCGCGACCGCCGGGCAGGATCGCGACAGCTTGCGGGCCGCGGTGGCGGCGATGCGGCGACTGGTGAAGGGGAAAGTGGTTCTGGGCGGTCAATCTTATGGCGGCCGGCAGGCGTCCATGCTGGCGGCGGAGAAACCTGCGGTGGCCGAAGGTTTGCTGCTGCTGTCTTATCCTTTGCACGCGCCGGGCAAGCCGGGGCAGTTGCGAACCGCGCATTTCCCCCAGCTGCGGACACCGGGGTTGTTTGTACAGGGTACGAAAGATCCTTTCGCGACCATCGAAGAGTTGCGGGCTGCGCTGGATCTTATTCCGGCGCGCACTATGCTGATCGAGGTTGCGGGCGCGGGACACGATCTGGCGAAGGGAAAGTTCGATGCGGTGGGGACCTTAGGACAGCTGCTGGCTGGATGAACTTCGTGGGATGATCTTAACTTATTCTGCGTGGGAGTCCGGAATGAAAATGATCCGTCTTTCGGAAAAATGCAAGGATGCTGTTCTGCGCCGGCCCACTCGAAGTTTCGCCGAAACGAACCTCGATATGGTTGCAGGGTTCCTGCAGCCGAAAGGCAAGCCACGAACTCTTAAGGCCATGAATGCTGCCGTCGAACGGGAGGTGTTGCGGCGCCATGATCGCGGTCGATACTAATGTTCTCGTCCGCTCGTTGACAGACGACGATCGCCAACAGGCTGCGGTGTCACGGTCTCCTGTCGAGACTGGGTCCGTGTGGATCGCGAAGACGGCTCATCCGCTGCCGAGTTTTTCGCTTCCACGGAGGGTTCGGCACGCGGTGACGCTGATCGGGCGGCCGTTTGAAGAGGGCACGCTGGGGCGGGTCCGGAATGCGCCGGCGCGGGAGTTCGGGGTTTCCAGGGAACGGCCGATGGGTTTCTGAAGGCGAGATTCTGTATAGGTACAACGCACGAGGTTCAGGCGATACACTGAAAGCGATGGCGATGCGGCACGTAAAATTGAGTCCCGAAGCGGAGCCGATTCTCGATTCTGTCGCGGCGTCCTTTGGGGGCGATGAGGGCCTCGCGCTCTCGCAATTGCTGCTCGCACATGAATCGGTCGAGTCCTTTCTCGATGAGATGGAGGACCTAAACGCAGAGGAACTCACGCATCAGCGCGATCGCTCCACGCGTGACTTTCAAGAGGGGCTCACCGTTTCGTGGAAGCAGGTTAAGGCCAGCAACGATTTGTGAGTGTCCTTTTCTCGGCTGGAGCGAGCGAAATATTCGCGCGACTTCCCGAGCCGGTCAAGGGCAGGGCGGCGCGCAATATATCGAATTGCTCAGGTCGAATCCCCATATGTATCCCGGTCCGCAGACGGGTATTATGCGCGGATACCGCTATTTCGTAGCCTATAGCGTTCTCTTCTACTACGCAACATCTTCGACGGAGATTCGAATCTCTGCAATTCTTTCGGGCCGGATGAGAGCGGCTTAAGAACCACGAGCTTCGGCGTACGGCGGGCCGAGGTTTGGGGCCCGTTCAGTTGCCGTCGGCACTGGTCTATGCCAGAAGCGGCTTCATTCATTGCCCGCTCCCGATTGAAACGTTTTTATGCCGTTGCGACACAACATAGGTTAACCCGCAACCAGCTGCAGGGGCTGTTCCATGGTATACACTGCAGAGAATCCGACGATGCCTTTCAAATTCGAAAAGCATGTCTTCATTAGTTACTCTCATCTGGATAACGATACCGACACGCCCGGGAAGGACGGTTGGGTAAGTCATCTTGAGAAGACCCTCTACGGACAACTTTCGACCCGGCTCGGAGAAAAAGCGAGGATCTGGAGAGATCCGACACTCAGGGGCAACGAGGATTTCTCCGACGAGATCGTGGAGCAATTCTCCAAAGCGGCATTGCTGGTTTCGATTATCAGTCCGGGGTATCTGAACTCCAAATGGTGCAAGAGAGAACTCACCGAATTCTGCGAAGCGGCCGAGCACACAACCGGGCTCAAGATCGGCAACAAATATCGCGTTCTGAAAATCGTGAAGTTGCCTGTGGAGCGGGAAAAGCAGGATACGCTTCACCCGCTGATGAGCCATATGTTGGGTTACGAGTTCTACACGGGAGGAAAAGAAGACACCGCGATTGAACTTGATCCCGAGTTTGCGGAAAACGCCCAGCTGTATCGAACGAAGGTTGCGATGCTGGCGCAGGACATCGCAGTGCTGCTCAAGCAACTCGCTGCGGACGATGAGGGTTCGACAACAATCCAGACGGCACCGCCGGCCAGGGCATCCGTCTACCTTGCCGATTGCGCTTACGACCGCAGGAACGACCGTAATTTTCTGGCTGCCGAGTTAAAGGCGCGCGGCTACAAGGTGCTGCCCGAGAATTCACAAACCAGCGACCGCGCCGAATATACGGCAGACGTGTCGCGGTTGCTCGAGGAGTCCAGGTTGGCGATTCACCTTATCGGTAACGGATATGGAACGGTGCCGGATGGCCCGGGCGAGCAGAAATCCGTGGTGGTGCTGCAGAACGAGCTGGCAATCGAGCGCAGCCGGAGTGCCGGGCTTCCGCGAATCATCTGGCTTCCCGACGAAACAACGCCCGATAACTCCGTGCAACAGAATTTCATCAAGTCATTGCTGGAAGACGCCAACGCCCAGTTCGGCGCGGACCTCATCCGGGGAGGCTTCGAAGCGTTGAAGGAGAACGTGATCGCGACGTTGAAGAAGCTGGAAGAGCCGAAGCCGGAAAAGACCACGGAGCAGACCGCGCTGGGACCGAAGCTGATCTACATTGTGTGCGACGCAAAGGACCGGGAAAGCACGATTCCGGTGCGGAAGTTTCTAAAATCCCGGGGCTTTGAGGCTCGAATACCGGTATTCCAGGGCGAAGCAACTGCCGTTCGCGAAGCGAACGAGTGGGCTTTGCGAGATTGCGACGCGGTGATGATTTTTTACGGCGCGGGCGAAGAGACCTGGAAGCGCGCGGTTGACTGCGAACTGCTCAAGCTACCCGGATATCATCCAGGGAAACCGCGGCCGATGGTCTCGACCTATCTTGCCGGACCGGACTCACCCGACAAACGGGAACTGCTGGAACTGGAGCCGGACGTGATTGACGGCCTGCAGGGATTTTCGGAAGCCGCCATGGAGCCATTGATAGCCAAACTTGGACGTCTCCCATGAGTCCGGCGCCCGCCCCAACCGCGACCAACGCGTTTCCCGGCCTGCGGCCGTTCCGGGAAGATGAGGTCCACCTTTTCTTTGGGCGCGAGCGGCAGACGGATCGCATGCTGGACAAGCTGCGGCCCAGCCGGTTTCTTGCAATCGTGGGCACGTCCGGCAGCGGCAAATCTTCCCTGGTGAACTGCGGTCTGCGGCCAGCGCTCTATCGCGGACTGATGGCGGAAACCGGCACAGCGTGGCGATTTGCGCAGTGCCGTCCCGCCAACAAACCGATCTGGGCCCTTGCGCAGGCTCTGGCCGTGCCAGGCGTCCTGTTCAGCCCGAAGCCCGGCGAGGACGCGGACGAACTGCGGCTCGATCAGATCATCGACGCCACGCTTCGCATCTCCGCGCTTGGGCTGGTGGACATTTACCAGCAGGCCTGGCCGGGCGGAACTGCAAATCTTCTGGTGGTCATCGATCAGTTCGAGGAACTGTTCCGCTACCGAAAACTCACCGGCGGTAACGAGACCGACCGGTATGGGCTGAGCGAAGAATCAATCGCGTTTGTCAAACTTCTGCTCGAAGCGAGCGCCCAGCGCGAGTACCCGATCTATGTGGCGATCACGATGCGATCGGACTTTTTGGGAGATTGCGCTCAAATCGAGGGGCTGCCCGAGGCGATCAACGAGGGCCAGTATCTGGTGCCGCGCATGAGCCGGGCGGAACGCCGCACTGCGATTGAAGGGCCCGTCGCAGTGCAGGGCAAGAGGATCAGTCCGGTGCTTCTTACGCGGCTTGTCAACGACGTCGGCGACAATCCAGATCAGCTCTCTATACTGCAGCACGCGCTGAATCGTACCGCTGCGCGCGCGGCTCGCGACGTCGAGGCCGCCGGTGAGCTGTTGCCCAGTCATTATGACGACATTGGCTCGATGGCGCACGCGCTCGACCGGCATGCGGAAAAGGCCTGGAACGAACTCACCACGCCGCGTCAGCATGAAATCTGCGAGAAGGTTTTTCGGGCTCTGACCGATACCAGCACGGATCCCAGGGGAGTTCGGCGTCCCGCGCGCCTCTCTTCGTTATGCGCTCTGGCCGATGCGACTCAGGATGAAGTGATCCAGGTTCTCGCTCCGTTTCGCAAAGTCAGCCGGTCGTTCCTCCTGCCGCCGCTGCCGCAACCTCCCGCGACTGACGATCTGTCTGCCGATACCGTAGTCGATATCTCCCACGAGAGCCTGATGCGCGTGTGGGAGAGATTGAAGGGTTGGGCGGAAAAGGAGGCTCGCGCCGCTCGCCTCTACCGCAGGACCTCGGAAACAGCCCTTCTGTACAAGGAAGGCAAAGCTGGGCTGATCCGCGACAGGGAGTTCGAAACCCTGCTCAGCTTCTGGAAGCGCGAACAGCCGAACGCGGCCTGGGCCGCTCAGTATGAGGGAGATTGGCAGTCGGTGGAGTTGTTCGTGGAGGCGAGTAAGAAGACTCACTACCTGGGACTGGCCGATACGGAGCTTGAGAGGAGGTGGCGGAGTGTCTGGCGACCGCTCGCAATCGGCGTCTTTGCGGCCATTAGCCTCTATGTCATTTATGCCCTCCTGCGGCGAATAGAGCCCAATCTCTCCAGGGCGAGGGACGTCCAGGGTGTCGTGCCACCGTGGAAACTGTTTGTGGCCTTCCTCGAGGTCTCCTCCTGCTTCACCGCGTTGGTGGCCGGGGGCGCCGGTGTATTGTGGGCCAGCCGATTCATGTTCCGGAAAGTCGCGTTCGACGGCGTTCTGGATTACGTCTCGGCTTGCGCTGAGCAAAAGGCAGCCGGCGCGACCGAGGCCGAGCAAGCAGTCTCGGACGCACCGCCCGTCTATGCAGCCTGGTGGCGGCGGCTGCTGAGCTGGGTTGTCGATTTCGTTGTGTTCATCGTTATGGCCGTCGCGGTGATCAGCGCCCTGGTCCCTTTGGACTCTGTTCTGCCTTCCGAAGTGTCCGGTGTTGCAGTCCTCGTGCTACCCTTCGTGGCCGACTGGCTTTACGAGGCACTCATGACCAGTTCGCGCCGGCAAGCCACCCTCGGCATGCTTCTGTTGGGAATCGTCGCAACGGACATGGGCGGGAAACGGATGCATTTTATGCGGGCTTCGGTATGGCACTTCGCAAAGGCTCTCTGCTGGTTAACTTTCTTCATCGGCTTCGCCGCGCAATTCTTTACACCGAAGAAACAGGGCGTCCATGATTTGATCGCCCGGGTCCTGGTGGAACCGCGTGCGAAGACTTTATAGGCGGGAGAACGCAACTGGAATACGACAAAGCACTCGAAGTTCCGTGGCACGCCTATCGCGCATGGGCAGGAACAGCGCGATTTCTTAAGAGCGATCTGCACCGCTGGACGCAACGCACGTTGTGGCTCGCCATCGCAGGGGCAGTTCTGGCGACGGTCGGCCAGGAATTTGGCGCACTGAAAGCGTTTGGCAGTTGGCAGCTCGCCACCAAAGGCGTGGCGGTTTTGGCTGCATTCGCCGTTGCGCTATCGGCATACTTCGGCAAAGAGGCACTGTCGGGGAACAAGACCGCTGATTGGGTTAAGGCTCGCTCGGCCGCCGAATCGCTGAAGTCTCTGGTGTATTTGTATCGCGCGGGAGCACCGCCCTTCGACTTGGTGGACCGGGAGAAGGTGCTATTCGCCAGGGTGGCGGAGATCCAGGAACGCGTGGCGGCCGTTCAGACCCGCTCGGCGCCGCCCGAAACCAAAGCGCCTGACTTGTCGCCCCTGACCGTCGACGATTACATGGCGAAACGCGTCGACGATCAGGTTGGCTTTTACGATCTGCGCGCCTCGGAGTATCAGACCAAAAACGACCAGCTTCGTAACGCGGTCTTCTGGCTGGGTGCGGCCAGCGTTCTGCTCGGGATCTTCGCCGCCGCCGGATTCGTGCCCGCGCTGGTAGGCCTGATCGCCACTTTAACGGCGTCATTATCGGCTCATGCGCAGAATCAGCAATATCAGGCGTTGATCGTGGTTTATCAGGCAACCTCGCGGCGTCTGCTTGCGCTGAAGGGTGAGTGGATCGCGAGTCACAAGAGCGATTCCGACACGACCGAACGGAATGGATTTATTCGCAGCTGCGAAGATGCGATGGCGCTCGAGAACGGCGCATGGGCGGGCGAGTGGTCGAGCAAGCCCCCCGCCGCTTCGAAGGAGTGACTTATCGTTCGCCACTGGGGTCCGTGAGTTAGGCGCCGTGCCCCATGGCGCGTTCTGAGGTTCGTGGACGAAGTGAACACCTCGGGAGATGAGTTCGTCGTAATCAATTTCAGGCCGCCGCTGTCTTCGAGTCCCCCGAAGCCCGATTCGAAATTTCCGAACTCCACGTGAGCCGAAGTAGTTGACATCTCACTCGCGGGCTGTAATGTGAAATCAGGATGGGCATTTAGCCGGCGATGCTATCCTGTCCCGCTCTGGCGATGAACAGCGGCTTGTCCTTCTGGAAGTCTTACTCCTCCCGGCCGACCGTCGGGCTGGCGTACGCCGCCACTCTCGTGAAGGTAGGCGAGCACAGAGTGAATGTCGTCCACCGGGCTTCCAGTTTCGTAGATCACACCGGCCCCTGTCTGAAGCGGCAAACAACTGGAACACGAAACCATCATTCCCATTTTGCGAAACCGACTCCAAGGCTTGGGCACGCCGACCTCGCGATAGCCGAGCACGATCAATACTCTGCGTTTCGGCGCCCCGGGATAGAATAAGCGGCCACGCCTCCGCGGCAAGTTATCGAAGCCCCCGCCCACCGTCAATTCATCCGCGAGGAAGCTTGCAAAATATCCGCATCCTCCTGGTCTTCCCGTCTTTTACAGTGGTACCCAAGTCTGCTGTTGGAAGACGGCGCCAAACACGCAAGCGCAGTTGCAGATCCTCATTCAGAATGGGGATGTCCTGAGTTTTATGGGAGTCTATCCCGGAACTGGTTCGGCCGCCTTGAAGTGATCACAGCGCGAGGTTACGGCCGCTCGCTACCCTGGAGGCGGAACATCACGCGCAGCCCGCTGCGCCAGTCGGCGGCAAGGCCGATTCGCGTGACTTCGATTTGCGGCGAGAGCGCGCTGAGCAGGGTTTCTGTTGTTGAGTGGAATTCAAGGGCGGGAGCTACCAGAAGGATGCGCGGCGGTTCGTGCCTGACGACGTGCCCGGAGAAGTAGCCGAGTTGCTCGAAATCCCCGGCTTCCAGATGCTTGCGCACGCGCAACCAGTAGTCGAGAGCCTGGAAGGGGAGTTGCAAATCAGCTGTCGCCTTGAGTTCAATGACTACCAGCCGGCCCGTGTAATCGATACCCAGGAGATCGATCACCCCGCGCTCAGAGGCGCTGAATATCGGAACCTGTCCGTAGATCGGCAGCGGCCGCAATGACGCGTCGATCGTCTCCGGGTGCGTCCGAACCTGCGATTCGAGCCACCCTTCCGGATTCAGCGTGTAAAAGGGGTGCAGACGGTCTTCGGAGCCGGCATCGCGAAGGCGCAGGATTTCCCTCGCCATGGCGATCGCAGTGTCCAGTGTCGATCGCTTGCGTCTTCCGATTCCGCAACTGATTTTATTTCCCGCAGTTCGCGCGAACTCCAGGCCGCGCACCTGGAGGCTGACAGCACCGTCCGATTGTTCGAGCCGGTCGACATCCGGGATATGCACATCCAGGACGCCGGCGTTCGGCGAGGCAGGTCGATGGCAAGGCGGCAATGTCGACTCGAGATTCCCCGCGTCAGCGAAGTCGATCATGCCAGTACGGTCTTTTTCGTCGAAGGCGATCAACTGGCAGGCAATCTTCCCGCGGTCGATGCAGCTTGCGCGAAATGCGATATCGCGCTCCCGGCCACTCGGCACGAAAAATAACAGCCGGCCGACCGTGAGTCCGGACTCGCGGCGCTGCAGATAGGCGAGCCAGATCAAACCGAAGGCAACAATTCCCGCGCAGCCGGGCGTGTCGGGCGGGGCGGCTATCACGGCGATCCCTTTCGAACCGAGTTTCAGGAAGGCGCGAGTATACGAAGCCGAGAGGCTCTCTTCGAGATTGGCTTCCGACGTGACCTCCTCGATCCGCCACTCGGGAAATTCCCGGGAAAGCATCAGGTAGAAACGCTCGCGGAAGGCGTGGCGCAAGGTGCGGCGCTCCAGATCACGTCCCTGCGGCGCAGCCATATCGGCAATCTGCAGTTCCGCCTGCGCTTTCGGAAAACGCTCGGCGATGAAGCAGAGCATGTCGCGGCGCTGTTCCTTCAGGCTGATAATCTTTCGCACCAGGTTGCGGCGATGGTCCCAGGCCTGCAACACGAGCCGACCGTTCCACACAGACGTACTCCACTGGCCGGGGACCAGCGCGAGGGGTTCTTCGCCGGGATCGAGCAGCGCCGGCTGCGCCGCCCCGGCGATGAAGCGGTCGAGAACCTCCTGCAGGTTTATCTCTTGCAAATTCAGCACGCGCTCCGAGGTTAACAGCGCGGCACTAAGGACACGGTTAGCCCTCGAGGCGCGGGTTATAGTCGATGTTTATAGTCGATAAGTATGGCAAGGAATGGCAGGATCGCGCTGGTGACCGGAGCCGGCAGTGGAATCGGGCGCGCCGCAAGTCTGGCGTTGCAGGCGGCAGGATACTCGGTGGTGTTGGCGGGCCGTCGCGCGGCGGAACTGGAACAGACCGCACAGTCGGCGACGCCGGAGGGCGGCAAGATGCTGGCCGTTCCCACCGACGTGAGCCGGCCTGATTCCGTAAAGGACTTGTTCGCGAAAGTCGGCGAGGCGTTTGGTCGGCTGGATGTTCTGTTCAACAACGCGGGGTGGGGAGGGCGCGCAGTCCCGTTCGAGGATTTGACGCCTGAGCAATGGCACGCCGTAATCGAGGTCAATCTGACGGGGACGTTTCTCTGCGCCCAGGGAGCCATGCGGCTGATGAAAGCGCAGCAGCCTCGGGGCGGCCGAATCATTAACAACGGCTCGATTTCCGCCCATGCGCCACGCCCAAACTCCGCCCCTTACACGGCCAGCAAACACGCGATCACCGGCCTGACGAAGAGTATCTCGCTCGACGGACGCAAGTATGACATCGCTTGCGGCCAGATCGATATCGGGAATGCTGCGACGGAGATGACGGCTAGAATGAGCGAAGGCGTCATGCAGGCGAACGGCACGAAGATGCCGGAACCGACATTTGATGTGCGGCACGTAGCCGATGCGGTGCTGTATATGGCGAATTTGCCGCTGGATGCGAACGTCCAGTTCATGACCGTGATGGCGACCGCGATGCCCTTCGTCGGTCGTGGATGAATACCGCGGGTAATAAAGGTATAGGCTGGCAGTATGAAGCTTTCGATCCTGGTTCTCGCTTGTCTGGCTCTGTGCGCGCAGACGCCTCCGGCGGAGGGCCCTCCGGTCAAGCTGAATCTCGAAAATCAGCCGAGCTTCGGGCCGGCCAATGCGCCGGTGACCGTAGTCGAGTTCGGAGATTTCGAGTGCCCTTCATGCAGAGCCGAGTGGCCTGTTATGCGGCAACTGCTGCCGGATCTCTTCCCCAACAAACTCAGGATCGTGTTCAAGGATTATCCGCTCGAATCGATTCACCCGTGGGCGCGCGCGGCGTCTATCGCGGGCCGATGCGTTTTTCGCCAAAATCCCCAGACCTTCTGGAAGTTCTACGACTGGGATTACAACAATCAGGACGATCTTAACGGCGAGAATCTGAAGTCGAAGGTGGTGGCGTGGGCGGCAAGTAATGGTCTCAACTCGACACAGCTGGAGATGTGCATCGATACGAAGGCGACCGATGCCGAAGTCCAGGCGAATATTGACGAAGGCAAGGCGGCCGGAGTGCGGGGAACACCGTCGCTTTTCGTCAACGGGAAGAAGTCCGCCAGCGTTCAGCCTGGCGCGCTCCAGGAGATGATTCAGAAGGAACTCGACGCGCACAGTGCGAGATAATTTCTCCATATGCGCAGTCTGGCGTGGCTTGTCCTCGCTCTCGCTTCCCCGACAATCTTCGCTCAGAAAAAGCCCTTCGATACCGCGGCGTTGTTGAAGATCCAGCGAATTGCCGACCCCCAACTTTCGCCGGACGGCAAAACGGTGGTGTTCGAGGTCACAGTTCCGGACATCGACCAGAACAAAAGCGTACACAGCGTATGGAGCGTCCCGATGGACGGCGGTCCTCCTCTGAAACTTGCGGATCTCGCCGAAAGGCCCCGCTGGTCGCCCGACGGCAAGCTGATCTATTACGTCTCGACCTCCGGTGATTCTTCGCAGATCTGGAGTATGAATTCCGACGGGTCTGGCCGCGCGCAGGTAACGCGCCTCTCCACCGAAGCGGACGGCGAGATCGTTTCTCCGGACGGCAAATTCCTGGTGGTGACCAGCCGGGTCTTTCCGGAGTGCGGCGCCGACGACGCCTGCAACAGCAAGCGTCTCGAAGCGGACAAGCAAAGTAAGGTCAGAGCCAGGCTTATCACCGGACTTCTCTATCGTCACTGGACGACTTGGGAAGGAAACACGCGCAGTCACATTCTCTCGATCTCGCTCGCGGATGGCAAGGTTGTAGACCTTTCGCCCGGCACGCGCGAGGTGCCTCCCTTTTCGCTCGGCGGACCGGACGACTACGCAATTTCGCCCGACAGCAAGGAAGTCTGCTTCTCCATGAATACCGATGACATGCCCGCCGCGGGAACGAATAACGACCTTTTTGTCGTTCCGATCGCCGGCGGAATGTCGCACAAGATCACATCGAATCCGGGCGCCGACAACTCGCCTCTCTATTCGCCCGACGGTAAGTATCTCGGGTATCGCTCCCAGGCGCGCGGCGGATTTGAGAGCGATCGATGGCGGCTCGTGGTGCTCGAACGCGCGAGCGGAAACCTGACCATACCGACGGATGCGATCGACCGGCCCGTGAACAGCTTCGTCTGGTCGCCCGATTCCAAACGGCTGTTCTTTACGGTGGAAGATCGCGGTCATCAGGCCATTCAGTTCGTGGCGGTTGAGGGCGGAGGGGCGCGTGTCGCCGTCACCGGCAACAACACGCTCGACGACATGCAGTTTTCCGCCGACGGGAAGACGATCATCTTCACCCGGCAGAGCGGCAGCAGCCCTGTCGAGATCTGCAAAGCGATTTCGACCGGCGGCGCAGCAGTGGCATTGACGCACCTCAATGACGATCTGCTGAGCCAATATCAGCTCACGCCGTTCGAAGACTTCTGGGTCACCAGCCACGACAACGTTCAGATTCAGAGTTTCGTGGCGAAGCCGCCGAACTTCGATCCGGCGGTTAAGTATCCGGTGTTGTTCCTGATCCACGGCGGACCCGAGGGCGAGTGGGGCGAAAGCTGGACCTACCGCTGGAACGCGCAGGTTTTTGCGGGCGCGGGTTATGTGGTGGTGATGCCGAATCCCAGAGGCTCTTTCGGTTACGGGCAGAAATTCACCGACGATATTAATCAGGACTGGGGCGGCAAACCGTTCGACGACATCATGGCGACCACGGATTATGTGGAGAAGCTGCCCTATGTCGATTCGAACCGCATGGCCGCCGCCGGAGGGTCATACGGCGGGTACATGATCAACTGGATGCTCGGGCATACGACGCGTTTCAAATGCTTTGTGTCTCATGCCGGTGTTTACGATCTGCGCGAGGAAGCAGAAAGCACGGAAGAACTGTGGTTCCCGATGTGGGAGTTCGGCGGAATGCCGTGGGATAACCCCGAGACCTACGACAAATGGTCTCCGAGCCATTACGCGAAGGAGTTCCAGACACCGACGCTCGTGATCCACGGTGAACTGGACTTTCGCATACCGTACACTCAGGGACTGGAACTCTTCACCACTCTGCAGATGCGCAAAGTCCCTTCCCAACTCCTGATCTTCCCCGACGAGGGCCACTGGGTGCTCAAGCCGCAGAACAGCGAACTCTGGTACAAGACGTTTCTGGATTGGGTCGGCAACTGGACAAAAAAGTGAAAAGAGTTGTCATTAGTGTTGTCGCGGCGGTTGTACTTGTGCCGCTTTTGACTTTGTTTTTTCTTTCGGACGCGACAAAGATTGCCGTCGATCCGCCCGTCCAGCTAGTCGGATTCGAGACACCGGTACACATTCACATGGAAAACCCGCACGGGGTTCGTTCCGTTTCCGTGACGGTGGAACAGGATGGCAAGCCGTACACCGTGACATCGGTCGAGTCTCCGGCTCGCCGCGTCTTCTTTGCCCACAACACGCCTCCCAGAGATGTGACGATGAACGCGGGGAAGAAATCGGCGCCTGCGCTGCACGATGGCAAAGCCACTGTCACTGTTTCGGCCGTATCGAACGACTTCCGCGGAAAAACGGATTCGAAAACGATGGACGTGAACGTCATCCTCGAAGCGCCGCGGGTGGTGGCGGACGGAGTTCAGCACTACATCAATCAGGGCGGCTCGGAAATGGCGGTTTTCACTCCTTCCGGCTCGTGGACCCAGGCTGGCGTCAAAGTGGGCAACGATTACACCTTCCGCAGTTTCCCGCTGCCGAATCACCCGGGCCAGTTCTTCAGCCTGTTCGCCTTTTCCTGGGATTTGCCTGTGACTACTCCGGTGTATGTTTTCGCAAGCAATCCGTCCGGGGCGGAAGCGAAGACCACCTTCTGGTACAAGGTGTTTCCGAAGAAGTTCCGGGCCAGCACCATCAAGCTGGAATCGATGAATATCGATCGAATTGTGAATCAGATCGATACCGAACACAAAATTCAGGGCGATTTACTGCAGCGTTTCGTGTATATCAACCGCGAAATGCGCAAAGTCAACAACAAGACTCTTGTGGATCTGAGCCTGCAGACCGAGCCGAAGTTCCTCTGGACGGGCGCGTTCCTGCCGATGGTCGACTCCACCGTCGAGTCCCGCTTCGCCGACGACCGAACTTACACATGGCAGGGCAAGAAAGTCGACGAGGAGACGCATCTCGGGTTCGATCTGGCCAAGCTGGCGCACTCACCGATACCGGCGTCGAACGACGGCAAGGTGATCTGGGCAAAGGATCTGGGCATTTATGGGAATTGCATCGTAATCGACCACGGTTACGGGCTGCAGAGTCTTTACGGCCATTTAAGCGAGTTTCTGGTCAAACCAGGCGACGTGGTGAAGAAAGGTCAGGTTATCGGGAAGACCGGATCCACCGGACTCGCGGGCGGCGACCATCTTCACTTCAGCATGTTACTGGATGGCGTTGAAATCAATCCCGTCGAATGGTGGGACCCTCACTGGGTGAAAGACCGAATTCTGAGCAAGATGGGCGCGGAACTTGCCTCAGCTGGAGAGTCCGCCCCGGTTACGCCCGCGCATCATCCGCCGGCGGCGACGCGCGCCCGAAAACATCACCGATAATTCCGGCCTGGCGTTCGCCACGAAAAACAGTGGCAACCGTGATTCCGGCCAAAGCCTGACCGGCGCGAAACGCTTCCTCCTTGTTCGCCCCCGAAAGCAGTAGTGTATGCTGCCTCGGTAATGTCTCTCCTCGCGATCTGTCAGTGGCTGGAGCACTCATCCCTCGGGATGGGGATACGCTCTTCGGACTGGCTCTTCTACTTCATTGAATCCCTGCATGTTTTCGGCATAATCCTGATGGTGGGCACGGTTGCCATGATCGATTTGCGTCTTCTCGGAGCGGGTCTTCTCCGCCGGCAACCGTTTTCCGAAGTGGCCGCTCAATTCCTGCCCTGGACATGGGTCGGCTTCGGCGTCCTGTTGGCGACGGGATCCCTTCTCCTGATTTCCGAGGCGGCGACAAAACTATATATAAGCCCGTCATTCTGGATCAAAATGTGTTTAATCCTGCTTGCGGGAATCAATACAGTCGTTTTTCACCTCACGGTTTATCGAAATGTGAGGAAGTGGGATGACACTTCGCGGACGCCGCCGGCGGCCCGAGCAGCAGCCTGGATTTCGCTCACACTGTGGGCCGGCGTCGTTTTTGCAGGCCGCGGGATTGCGTACTACTAACCGGAAATGTCATTCCTCAATTTTTGCAACTGGATCGAGAATTCGCCCATGGGCGCGGGCATCAAGAACTCCATCTGGATTTTCCCCGTTGTCGAATCGATACATATCCTGGGTATCGTTCTTCTGGTATTCACGGTCGCTCTGGTCGACCTCCGTGTCCTCGGCTGGGCTTCACCGGGCGGAGACCTGATGCGGCGGCGGCCCTTAAAGGAAATCTCAGGAAATCTGCTGCCCTGGATGTGGCGCGCGGTTGCCATCGTAATTGTGACCGGCATCCTGCTCTTCAGTTCGGAGGCCGCATCAAAATGTTACGAGAGCAAGGCGTTCTACATCAAGATGATTCTGATCCTGGTCGCGGTCGTGAATGCGGCCGTCTCCCATTACACGGTGAGGCGCCATGCGCCCGAGTGGGACCGGCGCGCAATCACACCGCTCCATGCGAAACTCATGGCGATTCTCTCACTGATCGCATGGGCCGGTGTCGTTTTCGCCGGCCGCGGCATTGCTTATTTCTGAGGAACACCCGACAGACGGGCCGCTATCACGACAACACGAGTGGGTTTCGCCACCTTTCGCGCCGTGTCCGGCGCTTCCAACCAGACATTCGTTCTGAAAATCGTTGACCGTTTTCTCCCATTGCGATAGTATCGCCTCGAATACATTACGATCTCGTAAAAAGGTCAGGGGAAATGCGTTGTGGATTTGCCTTTATATTTACGTGCCTTTCGGTGCTTCCGATCTGCGGCCAGAGCGATCGCGGCACTATTACAGGGACCGTGTCGGACCCGAGCGGAGCAGTCGTCGCCGCCGCGCCGATCGAGGTACGGAACGTCGAAACGGGAGCCGTGTATCAGGCCGCGACGTCGACCACCGGTAATTACACCCTGGCGCAGCTTCCCACGGGTACCTATGAACTCACAGTCGCGGTCCCGGCCTTTAAGAAATTCATCCGAACAAATCTGCTGCTACCGGTCGCGCAGACGCTTCGCGTCGATGTCACGCTCGAGGTGGGCGCCGCCACCGAATCGGTAACCGTCGCGGCCGTATCTCCGCTCCTCAAGACAGAAAGCGGAGAGTTAAGCCACAATGTCGCCACAGAAACGATGAACAACCTGCCCGTGCTCGGAATTGGAGCGAGCGCAAGTTCCGCGGGCATTCGCAACCCCTACGCAGTGCTTCAGCTCCTCCCCGGAAGCGACTGGCGCCCCGACACGAGCATCCGCCTCAACGGCATGCCCAGCAACACCGAAGCGATGCGTATCGAAGGGCAGGACGCAACCAACGGCCTCTACTCCACCCAATCGCAAACCCAGCCGAGTGTGGACGCGATTCAGGAATTCGCGGTCGAGACGAGCAACTACGCCGCCGAATATGGCCAGGTGGGCGGCGGCTTTTTTAACGTCACGATGAAGTCCGGCACCAATCAGTTCCACGGCAGCGCCTACGAATACTTCGTGAACGAGGCTTTGAATGCCGGCGTCCCTTTCACGAACGACGGCCACGGAAATCTGCTCCGTCCGCGCCAGCGGCGGAACGATTTCGGCGGGACTTTCGGAGGGCCAGTCTGGATCCCGAAAGTATTCAATGGCCGAAACAAGCTTTTTTTCTTTTTCAGCTTTGAACAGTATCGCGAGACAGTCATCACCAACAATGTCCCGACTACAGTTCCCACGCTGGCGTACCGCTCCGGGAATTTCACTCAGGCGCTGACCGGTAAGAATCTCTGCCCCGCGGCGACTCCCGGTTGCGATCCCCTCGGCCGTCCGATCATGGAGAACACGATTTACAATCCCGCGACGCAGCGCATGGTCAGCGGTCAGGTTGTGCGCGATCCGTTCCCAAACAACACGATTCCGCTCTCGCAGCAGGACCCCGTCGCGCTGGCGATACAGAACCTGGTGCCGCTTCCGACCAGTTCCGGCCTCACGAATAACTATCTGGCGTCTTACTCAAATCCGCGTCTTACCTATATACCTTCCGTCAAAGTCGACTATCAGATCAGTTCAACGTCCAAGTTGTCGGCTTACTGGTCCCGCACGTCCACGGCATCGCCAAACAACAACAGCCTGCCGTTTCCGGTTACCTCGGCCATCCCGAGCGATATCGTCGCGCACACGGTTCGCATCAATTTCGATCAGACGCTCACCCCCACGCTGCTCCTGCATTTCGGCGGGGGCCTCCTCGACACCACGGTCGACCAGCCGGTTGGTTCCTACGATCCGGTGAGCGGCATCGGCCTGAACGGCACATATACCGATCTGTTTCCGGCGGTGCAGGGCCTGAGCGCGGCACAAGGCGGAGTCGCGAACCTTGGCCCGGCATCGCAGGTCAATATCAACAATCTCAAGCCGACGGCAAATACCAGCCTGACCTGGGTGCGGAGCAACCATACCTACAAGTTCGGCGGCGAGATGATTGTCGAAGGGTTACATCGATACGCTTCGCTCCTACGCCAACGCCTGGATCGTGTTCAGCGCGACGGAGTCCGGGCTTCCCTCCACCAATGGCCAGTCTCTGAACGGCGGCACACCCGGGTTCCCCTACGCGAGCTTTCTGCTGGGCGCCGTCGATAACGGCTATATCGGCATTCCGACCAAATCGCGTCTGGGCGCCCACTCTTTTTCCTGGTTTGCCCAGGACAGCTGGAAGGTCACCCGTAAGCTTACTCTCGATTACGGCTTGCGTTACGACTTCCAGACTTATCTGAAAGAGCAGTATGGACGCATCCCATATTTTTCGCCGAGCACGCCGAATCCCGCCGCGGGGAACTTGCCCGGGCGCCGTCGCCTTTGAGGGCTATGGCGCCGAATCGGTGCAACTGCGCACTTGCCCATAATTATCCCTGGGCCTTCGGCCCGCGCCTGGGACTCGCCTATCAGTTCCTGCCGAACACTGTTCTCCGCGCAGGCGCCGGAGTCTCCTACTACAACACGACCGACAACGGGCTGACATCTTACTCAACAGGTTCGCAATACCTCTATAACGCTCCTGTCTTCGGCAATCCGGCCTACAACCTTCGCGACGGATTGCCTTACCAGATCACGTGGCCGAACTTCAATCCCGGCCAGGTGCCGCTGCCCGGAACGATCTCCTCGCCCTCCCAGCAGATCGATCAGAATGCGGGCCGGCCCGCGCGGCAGATACAGTGGAGCATCGGAATTCAGCGGGAAGTGCTGCCGAACCTGATGGTGGAAGCCGCTTACGTGGGAAATCGCGGCGTGTGGTGGAACGCTCCCTTCATGGAAGGCATCAACGATCTGACCCCGCAGATCCTGGCTCAACATGGGCTCAGCCTCAACAGTCCGGCCGATCTTCAGCTCCTCGCATCGCAACTGAACTCGTCCATCGCAATTCAGCGCGGGTTCTCGACTCCTCCGTACGCCGGCTTTCCCCTGGGCTCGACCGTAGCGCAGGCGTTGAGGCCCTTTCCGCAATTCGGCTGCATCTGCAACATGCACTGGTCTCCGGTGGGCGATACCTGGTATAACTCGCTGCAGGCGAAGGCGACCAAGCGTTTCTCGCATGGCTTCGACTTCAGTTCCTCTTTCACATGGGCGAAGCAGCAGGACATCGGCGTCGAAGAGAGCATCGCCCAGGGCGGCCCGGTATTTGCGGCGACCAACGATGTCTTCAACCGCCAGCAGAACAAGTACCTTTCAGGATTCGACCAGCCGTTCCTCTTTGTATTCGCCGGGAACTACACGACACCGAAGCTCCTCTCGGGAAAGAGCGGTCTGGCCAGAACAGCGTCATGGATTGCGCGCGACTGGACTGTCGGAGCTGTCCTGCGCTACGCGAGTGGGCTTCCGATCATGTCGCCCATCGCCTCAAACGGCCTGACACAGATCCTTTTCCTCCAGGCGGGCGCGACGAGCTGCTGCGGGGGAACATTCATGGATCGCGTGCCCGGTCAGCCTCTTTTTCTCCAGGACCTGAATTGCCACTGCTTCGATCCGAATAAGACCTTCGTGCTGAATCCCGCCGCATGGGTAAATCCACCCGCGGGACAGTTTGGAACGGCCGCGGCCTATTACAACGACTATCGTTACCAGCGCCGCCCGGTGGAAAATATGAGCCTCGCGCGCAACTTTCGAATACGCGAAACGATGAACCTGCAGATTCGAGCGGAATTTACCAACATCTTCAACCGGACGGAAGTGAATAATCCGGTTTCGAACAATGCGCTCGCCACCCAAACCAGAAGCAGCACCACCGGACTCACCACGGCGGGTTTCGGGTGGCTCAATACCGGCACCGTATTCGCCTCACCTCGCGCAGGCCAACTGGTCGCGCGGTTTCAGTTTTAGCCCGTTAGCAGAGGTTGTCAGCCCGCATCTTACTGCGCAACGCCTGTTTCCAGCCGCATGGAACACCTGTGTTTGACACCCATTTGACAGCGATAGGGAATCGGCCCAAATTTGAGTCGCAGCAGATATCCCGGCGGGGATATAGAGCGGGTGAAGACATGCAGGTCATAAAGGTACCTGGCATTTTTGCGCTTCTGCGCGTCCGCGCTCTTCGCGCAATCGGACCGCGGCTCAATCACAGGCACAGTAATCGATCCCAGCGGCGCCGTCATCGCGGCGGCCAGGATCGATGTACGTAACGTCGACAATCGGGCTACCTACACCAGTGCTGCTTCGGCGACAGGCAACTATGAGATTCCACAACTCCCGACGGGCACGTACGAGATAACGGTCACTGCCGCGGACTTCAAGAAATACATAAACCCGAAAGTCTTTGTTCCGGTTGCGCAGATTCAACTACCTGAACTGTTACAGTTTTTCTTCCTTATATTGGATTCCCGCTGACGGCTCCGACTTACAACGCAATCAAGCCGTTTCCGCAGACCAATGGCAATATCGGATTGTTGTGGCAGCCCGCCGGAAAGAGCTGGTACGACTGCGCTGCAAATGAAAGGAACAAAGCGCCTGAGCCACGGTCTGACCACGCAGGTTGCGTTCACCTGGCAGAAAGAGATGGATATCAGCGCCGAGAACTCCTATGCCCTTTTCTGGCGGAGCCAATGGCGCCCCGACGTTCCAGAACGATGTGACCATTTACAACCAGAACAAATATCTCTCGTACCAGGATCGTCCGTTTGAACTGGTTGTCTCCGGCACGTATACGACTCCGGCGTGGAAGATTAATAAGTTCGTC
This sequence comes from Terriglobia bacterium, assembly GCA_963718155.1. GTDB lineage: Bacteria > Acidobacteriota > Terriglobia > Bryobacterales > Bryobacteraceae > BOG-234. The sequence goes on from CAVQYP010000023.1 coordinate 60,076, forward strand.
GGCGTCCTCACGCGCGATTGGCAGCTATCGGCGGTGTTGCGCTATCAGAGCGGACAACTTCTTCAGATTCCCGCAACGAACAACAACCTCAATAACCAGATCGGGCGCGGCGGTAACCTGGCGGAGCGAGTCCCAGGTGTCCCGGTGTTCCTGCATGATCCCAATTGCCGCTGCTTCGATCCGACGACTCAACTGATGGTGAATCCGGCCGCCTTTATACAAACCCCGACGGGCCAGTTCAGCAGCAGCACACCTTATTACGACGATATTCGCGCGACCTCGCTTCCCGATGGAGAATATGTCTCTCGGCCGCAACTTCCGTTTCGGCCACGAGGGGCGCATGAACCTCCAGATTCGGGCCGAGTTCACGCACATATTCAATCGCATTGTCATCCCGAACCCGGCAGGAGTCGGCAATGTCATTGCTCCTCTGACAACGCCAACCACCTTTGCTCCTGGATCACAGATCCTCACGGGCGGCTTCGGTTTCTCCAACACGACCGGCGGAGTGGGGCAGCAGCCTCGCGCGGGCACGATGGTGGCTCGCTTCACGTTCTAAGTTGAGGATTAGAATAGCGCCTTATTCCTGGCTGGAATGGGGAGCTAATTAATAGAAGCGAAAAGAATCGGGCGACTGTGTGGAGGAGTAGAGTTACGCGGAATTGCCATTGCTCAGAAGCGTGCCGTTGTGGGTCACAACCTGAACGGACCCACTCGTTGGTAAGCGCCCGCGCTGGCCGGAACCCGGGCAACGATTCCGGAAGGCGAAATAACCCCGGTAGCTTCTACCTCTACTCTATATTCCAGCGTCCGAGGATACCATCGCCTGCGAAAAGAAGCCGGCAGGCTCCGAAGAGCGCTGCCGGCGGGGAGAAAACGCACCGTTTAACGGATCTGAATTATTTGTAGGGGCCGAGCAAAAACATCAGTGCGCCAGTGAAGGTCGTCTGATTCTGGATGATCTGATCGGTGCCCCGGAAGAAGAAGGGGGCATTCGTCCAGTCGTGCCGGTATTCCACCCGGGCGATGATGTGGTCGTTGTATTTGTATTCGCCGGTCGCCGTTCCTTCCTTGACCGTTTGTTGCGTTCCCGTGCTGTATCCATCTCTGTCGTCGAAGACTTCAGCTCTGGCCGAGAGGGCGATATGCTTAGTCATCTGGTAGTGGGCCGCTCCGGCCACGCCGTACCAGGTGGCCGAACCGATCCCGCTGGGATTGCCGTTTCGGGCCCAGTCTCCGTTTACGTACAGGTTAACCTTGGGCGAAACGTTCAGCAGCAACGTGGTGTCGACCAGGTTCCTTTTCCCTGTGTCGGTGCCAATGTTATTGGGACCCTCATAGTAATTGACAGACCATGTATATAAGCTTTTAGTCCACGTGGAAGTGACCCCGATGTTCTCCATGTTGTGGTGTCCCCAGTCGGTATTCCAGGCATTGATTACCTGCACCCCCAGCGTCCAGGTCTTTGTGACCGGCATAGTGATTCGCAGGCCGGCATGGTAATAGGGGATTGCCCAGGCGAAGAGGAGCGAACGAGTGTAGTTCCAGTTGGCGTTCGCCTCGATCACTTCCGCGCCCGCCGAAGTCACGAAACTTCCGTAATCGATCTCCGCGCCATTGGTGTGTTTGGGCTTCCAGATCACGTACGCCTGCTCAATGTATCTGAGCGCTTTATTGTTCTGCGCGGCGACGTCGCCGGCATGGATCTGGCGCATCGTTTCGCCAAAGCCGGCGTCGATGTGAAACCCGAACTGCTGATCGGATTTATCGACCGTCACCTTCATGATGCTCAACCTCGGTGTACCGTTGTTGTCGTTGAAATTGTACAGCTGGTTGTTCAGCCCGTTGCCCTCACCGTCAGACGGGTGATTGAAATTCACCGTGACGTAGCCGTCCGCGTAGGCGCTGAATACCCAGCCATGTAACTTGGCCGGCGCGGCGGCGGGGGCCGCCGCTGCGGCCGTCTGCGCATCGGGCGAAGCGGTCTGAGCCTGATCCGGGGTATCGTCGGCGGGCTGCGGGGTGTCAATGTCTGCCGCCCACGCAGACAACGCCATTGCCAGGATGCAGAGCGGTAATCGCATCAATTTTTCTATTCTCCTTAATTAAATAGAAAGTGATACACACGGGGTATCATCCCTCCCTTGAGTGGAAGACTAAGTGTATGTGCCGCAGAAGAATAGGAGGAAATAAATTTTTTGAATAGGCCGTATAGCGGATTGTTGCTTTCCGATGAACTCTCGGAAACAAAAGAACTTATCTCTCGGATAGAGAAGTCTGATGCGTGGGATTGGAATAATTTAATGGAGAGCGCCGCCGGTTAGAACTAAAGCACAGGCGGCGCGCCCGCAACTATATTAATTCGCATAGCCGGGTCAGAATGGAGATTCGATTTCTGGAACCCGAAGCGCAGGTTCTTATATGTCGTAGTAGAGCGAAAACTCGTACGGATGAGGACGTAAGCGGACCGCCTCCGCCTCGAATTTTCGTTTGTATTCTATAAACGTCTCGATCAGTTCTTCCGTAAAGACGTCGCCCTTGAGAAGGAACTGATGGTCCTCTTCGAGGCAGCTCAGCGCCTCGTCGAGCGATGCCGGCATCGAGGGCACGGACTTCATTTCTTCCGGAGAGAGATCGTAAATGTCCTTGTCGAGCGGCTCACCCGGTTCTATCCGGTTCAGCACTCCATCAAGACCCGCCATTAACAAGGATGAAAACGCCAGATAAGGATTGCAGGATGGATCCGGCGGCCGGAACTCGACGCGCTTCGCCTTCGGGCTGGCCGAGTACATCGGGATCCGGCAGGCCGCCGAGCGGTTCCGCCGCGAGTAAGCCAGATTCACAGGCGCCTCGTAACCTGGTACAAGCCTCTTGTAACTGTTCGTAGTGGGGGCGATGATGGCCGACAGCGCGCGGGCATGCTTAAGCAAGCCCCCTATATAGTGCAGCGCCATCTGACTGAGTCCCGCATATCCATCCCCTGAAAACAGAGGCTTGCCCGATTTCCAGATCGACTGGTGAACGTGCATCCCGCTTCCGTTGTCCCCGAAGATGGGCTTCGGCATGAAGGTCACGCTCTTGCCATGCTGGTTCGCCACATTGCGCACGATGTACTTGTAGAGCGTCATGTTGTCAGCCGATTTCAGCAGTGTGTTGAACCGCTGATCGATTTCGCACTGACCCGCACTAGCCACTTCGTGGTGGTGACATTCGATGACAAGGCCGCAGCGCTCCATCGTGTTGACCATCTCGGCGCGGAGATCCTGATAATGGTCCGTCGGAGGCACCGGGAAGTAACCTTCTTTATAACGGGGACGGTAGCCGAGATTGTCTTTCTCGCGGCTCGAATTCCAGCGTCCCTCGTCCGCGTCAATGAAGTAAAAGCCCGAGTGCGCGTTCTGGTCGAAGCGAATGTTATCGAAGATAAAGAACTCCGCTTCGGCGCCGAAGAACACCGTGTCGCCCGTACCCGAATTCTTGAGGTAGAGTTCCGCTTTCTTTGCGATCCAGCGGGGATCCCGCTCGTAATTTTGTTTGGTCAGCGGATCGCGCACGTCTCCGATCATCACCAGCGTCGGCGTCTCCATGAATGGGTCCATGAAGGCCGTCTCGGAATCCGGGATCAGCAGCATGTCACTTTCGTTGATCGCGGCCCAGCCTCGGATACTCGATCCATCAATTCCGAACCCGTCGGTAAACGAGCTTTCGCTCAACTCGCTGATGGGATACGAAATATGATGCTGAAGGCCGGGGATGTCGGAAAAGCGAACATCGACCTGCCGCGCGCCGTTCTCTTTTGCGTACTGCAGAACTTCTACTGGTGTCATCGATCCTCCAACGGACTGGGTTGTCAAAGGATTCAGTTTATCCTGTCCCGGGAGCTTGGGCGAATGAATCAACGCCGCGGATCCGTGGCGGCAAAATTGCTGGCCCATTTCTTCGTAACGTGTGCTCGAATGGGCGGGAAATCCGGAAATGGGCAGAAATTAAAAATGGAAATCAGACGGGCGGCGGAGATGCAGTGAAATCCGGCGAACGCCCGCGGGGTTACCATTACATTCAAGAGCACGGGCAATTCAGGTTTTCGGCGCCGTGCCCTTCAGCGAAGCGGCGATGGATTCAGATGCTGGCGGCATCGCTTTCTGGCATCTTTCAACACATATTTCGGAATTCATTGCATTTTTAAAGAATCCATTGACAAATTCACAGCCTCATTCCCGCCAGGTCAGTTTCTGACAGACGGGAAATCGAGACATTCAGCGGCTCCGGAGGCCCGACGGGTGTGTCATACATGCTGAAGGTACCATCACCCGATTTCGGAAATAACCGTTGATTGATCCCGGCGCTGGCGCCGATGTCCCGTGTGGGCGGGATCGCGCAGTCCTGCCGTAGTGCGTACGGCGGCAGTCAGCTCCCACGAGTATTTCAGCCCAAGGAAAGGATTTATCGAAATGGTCAGAAAATCGCTGATGGCAGTTTCGCTGCTTGCGCTGGGCGCAAGCGCGGCACTTGCCGGCACTAAAAGGGATGTAGTTTACAAGGTGAATGGAATGCAGGGTTCCGGTTCTTTTCAACAATCCCAACCGGACGGCAACTTCGTTGAAGGAAGTTTCAATCCTTCTCCCCTGGCCGATGGGGCACTGGGTTACGCAGTCTCCATTGAATGGTGTGACCCGTCTTTCAATTGCAATTACATCGTGGGCCTCGTACCGGCGAGTGCGGTAAAGATTCAGGGTGGGAGCATAAGTATAAATGTCACTCCGTCCACGTTCCTGCAAGTATCTTCCAGTTCCGGAAATGCAGGCGAATTTGCGGGCACGTTCACCCCTTATACGGGCCCGAACTCGACCAGCGGTTCCTCCTCCGGAAACACCTCTTCGGTGGAAGTCAGCCCCGACGGGAGTAAGACAACATTTTCATTCAGCGGGAATCAATCTCAGCAAACGGCGAATTTCGTCGGCATTCTGGGTCCTGAAACTGTCTCAGCGCCGCCGCCAGGTGGGTCAAATGGCTTTATCAGGGTGTCGGCCGGCAACATGAGGGAAGTAATAACGGCGCCATAGTTAGCCACGCCAGGGCGAATGGATTGCACCTGACGCCCATGTATTTTCGATGGCTCACGAATTCGCCGAAAGCACGCGCATCCCGCGGCCGCCGAAGGATCGCGAGGAAGCTCCCGCGCAGATATCGCATCTGCTCGAGGCGCATGAGATGATTCCGCGAGAGCCGTGAGTTTTGCCAGGCCGCTACCGAAGCCGGGGACGACGGAACGAACCGCTAAAAAGTAATGTGATCCATACCAGTGAAGCTCAGCTCGGGTTCATGTCAGAGCACGTCACAGTTTCGAGCACGTCACATTTCCGCGCACTCAAGGAAAATACGCCTCGCCGAAGCCGATGGAACGAAGCGTTCCCCGGTAATGACTCCGGTCAGGGAGTCGCGGATCTGGTTTCCTGCCGCAGATGGACGCGATGATGAGCCCACGATATTGAGGCTACATAGCTTGTGGGAACCAACATCGAGCGCCGGTGAAGCCAGTCGCCCATTTTCACATCGAGGAAGCGAAGACGCCAGGAGGCTTCGTCCACCACGAAACTCTCCAGACGCCCTATGGCGCTGTGATGGCTCCAAACCTCGTAGCCGTCGACATCTGACAGGCTTCTGAGGTGCGGGTCTTCCCCGGTGTGCGCAGGGAATTCCCGCCCGATCGGAAGCGAAGCCGGGGGAAACTCCGCAGTGAGTATTTCGCCCATGTGCTCCCATGCGGCAGGCCACCCGAAGTGCTCCCTCATGGCGATCTCCTGCTGGCGGGAAACCGGCTTCTGGGAATCCACGTCCGGGCTATGCCGTACCTGCTCTTTAGTCAGTTGGACGCGAAAGATCTTTTTCTGCCAGTCCGGTTGATCGATCGCGGTGATGGAGATGAGGACATCCCGTCGCGAGAGCCAGTTCCCCACGTCCACAACCAGATAGCGAATCATCCAGGATTGGTCATCGAAAAAGAAGTTCCGTACCCTTCCTATTTCGCCGTCTGTCGCAATCACTTCTGCATCGATCAAATCGTCCAGGATGAAAAACATGTCGTGGTCAGGTTACGATTCGACTTTATCATCAGTCGAACATTCCATGGCAGAGGTGAGCCGCTGTCAACGTGGGCGGCGGCGCACCGGCGTTGCGCCGGAAAAAAAACAGTAGGGGTGTCGATTTGATCGCTTGCGGTTCGACGTGTAAGTAGAGCCCGAACTGTTTCGGGCCTGATTAGAAAAGGACAAGATAAAAACCATGCGATATTTATGTGTCTACAAACCAGGCAAGCCCGAGGGCACGCCCCCCACGCCGCAACATATGGAAGAGATGGGGAAGTTCATCGAGGAATCTTTCAAATCCGGCATATTGCTGTCCACGGAAGGGTGTCTTCCGAGCGCGCTCGGAGCACGCGTCCGGCTCTCCGGTGGAAACTACACCGTCACCGACGGACCGTTTTCCGAAGCGAAGGAGTTGATCGGCGGCTTCGCGTTGATTCAGACAGCATCGAAGCAGGAAGCGATCGAAATGACAAAGCGATTCCTCCAGGTCGCGGGAGAAGGCGAGACCGAGATTCGCCAGCTGTATGAAGCGCCGCCGGCTCCTGCGAAATTGTAAACGATCGGGAGTGAAGAATAAGGAGATAAACCATGCGATTCATGATGCTGATGATCCCCAAAGGCTATGAGAAAGCCGGGCCGAACGCCATGCCGAGCCCCGACGCCGTTTCCGCCATGATGAAGTACAACGAGTCGCTCCAAAAAGCGGGCGTGCTCCTGGCGCTCGATGGCCTCCATCCACCCTCCGCCGGAGCGCGTGTTTCGTTCGAAGGCGGAAAGCCAACGATAACGGATGGTCCTTTCACCGAGGCAAAGGAGGCCATCGGAGGTTATTGGATGATTCAGGTGAAGTCGCGCGAAGAGGCGCTTCAATGGGCTTCACGCTGTCCCGCCTCGGACAACGAAGTGATCGAGGTTCGTCAGGTTCAGGAGTTCTCGGACTTCCCTCCGGAGGTTCAGGATGCCGCCGCCGGATTCGCCGAATTACAGAAGCAGTCCGGAACGCCGCAATAGCTGTGATGTGATTGGTAGCTGTGACGGCTACCAATGTGGGCGGGGCGATAGAGGCGGTCTGGAGGATGGAATCCGCCAGGATCATTGCCGGTATCGCCCGGATCGTACGCGACGTGGGCATGGCCGAGGAATTGGCTCAGGATGCCCTTGTCGCGGCCCTTTCTCAATGGCCGGAATCGGGCATACCTCAGAATCCCGGTGCCTGGCTCATGGCTGCAGCGAAGCACCGCGCGATCGACCACCTGCGCCGCAACCATCGGCTCGAGCGGAAGCACGAAGAGCTGGGCCGGGAGATCGAGGCTCAGCGGCAGGCGGACGTGGAGATTCTCGACGCGGCCATGGACGATGAGTTCGGCGATGACCTGCTTCGCCTGATGTTCGTGGCATGTCATCCGGTACTTTCCACCGAGGCGCGGGTTGCGTTGACGCTTCGGCTCATCGGCGGATTGACGACCGGCGAGATAGCGCGCGCATACCTGGCGCCCGAAGCTACGATCGCTCAGCGCATCGTGCGCGCCAAACGAACTCTCAGCGAAAAGCGCATACCGTTCGAGGTCCCTCGCGGAGCCGAGTTGGCCGCTCGGCTTTTGGCGGTGCTCGAAGTTATTTATCTGATCTTCAACGAAGGCTATACGGCATCTGCCGGAGCCGACTGGATGCGGCCCGCGCTCTGTGAGGATGCGCTGCGGCTGGGACGAATTCTCGCCGAACTGGCGCCGGCGGAACCCGAGGTTCACGGCCTTGTCTCACTGATGGAGATTCAGGCCTCCCGATCGAGAGCGCGGATCAGCCCGTCAGGCGCGCCGATTCTCCTTCTCGACCAGAATCGCGCGCTCTGGGATCACCTCCTGATCGGCCGCGGCCTTGCGGCGCTCGACCGCGCCGAAAGGCTGGGCGGCGCACGCGGACTATATGCGCTTCAGGCTGCGATAGCCGCCTGCCACGCGAGAGCCCTCACTGCGGAAGCGACCGACTGGCTGCGGATCGTCGAGCTTTACGATGAATTGGCCAGCCTCACGCAATCTCCGGTCGTGGAGTTGAATCGCGCCGTCGCGATTGCCATGGCGTTTGGGCCCGCGGCGGGACTGGCGGTGGTGGACGGGCTGGCGTCGGAGCCGGCGCTTCGCGGCTATCACCTTTTACCCAGTGTGCGGGGCGATTTTCTCGCGAAGCTGGGCCGTTTCGACGAAGCGCGCGCGGAATTCACCCGAGCCGCGGGACTTGCCCGCAACGAACGTGAGCGGGAAATGCTTTCAGCCCGCGTCAGCGGCTCGATGCCAGCCACTTCTCCAGATGCTGCTTCTGAGAACTCGTCGCACCCGGAAGGAGCTCAAGTTGCCAGCGCTTCGGTTCCTCCGCCAGAGTAAGTGGAAGGCGAGTTAACTGGTCCCGGCGCGCCACGAGCATCGAAACCTTATCACCGGGGCGGTAGTTTTCCAGACGCGCCGCAAGCTGATCCGGCCGCACGCGAAATTCATCGATCGCAATGATCTCGTCGTCGACGCTGAGCCCGGATTCAAATGCCGGCGAATCCCGCGGGACCCGCGACACGATCAACCGTCCGTTGTCGGTCCTGGTGTCCACGCCGAGTGCGGCTTTCTCCGGCTTCCCCGTTCCGTTCTTCTGGTTGCGGAACCCGAGACCGAACCACTCGAGCGCTTCCGTATAGTCCAGTTCCCCGGTCGATTCCACCGAGCGCCGGAAGAAGTCTTCGAGCGACTTGCCGGCGACCTGCTCAGCCGTCGCCCGGAATTGTTCCGGGGTGTAGCCGTGGTCGCCCGAGAATTGCGCAAACGCCGTCCGCATCAGATCATCCAGCGATTTCTTGCCGTCGGTCGCGTGCCGGATGCGCGCATCCAGCAGCCATCCGATCACTGCGCCCTTCGTGTAATAGCTGATCGAGGTGTTGGCGGAGTTCTCATCCGGCCGATAAAGCTTGATCCATGCGTCATAGGATGCCTGCTCGGCCGATTGCAGCAGGCGGCCGGGCGTCGACTGCAGCGAAGCGATCGTTGTCGAAAGCGAGCCCGGCGAGGGCGGTGTCTCGGTGCCCAGGTATTCCTGCCCGGTCGAGAGGCCTGCGCGGCGTACGGTCAGCGGGGCGTAGTATTCGGTGATCCCCTCGGCAATCCAGAGGCTGCGGGTCGGGTTCTCGTTCTCATAATCGAACGGACCGAGCTCTACCGGCCTCAGCCTCTTGATATTCCACGCGTGAAAGTATTCGTGGGCCACAAGGCCGAGCCAGCCGAGATACCCGCGCCGGGTGCGGGTTGCCCACCGGCTGGTCATCATGCAAACGGAATTACGGTGTTCGAGGCCGCCGCCCGCCTCCGTGATCATGTTCAGAAATACGTACGTCTTATAAGGAAGCGAGCCCCACATCTCGCGGTATTGCCGCACGATCTTTTCGGCGTCGGCGGCTGAGCGTGGGCCGTCCCAAACGCCCGCCTCGCCCTGATTCACCAGAAAATGCGGGATACCGTCAACCTCGAAGCGATAAACGGCAGGGTTTCCGGCCACGATGGGCGAATCGACGAGAGTGTCGTAATCCGGCGCCAAATAATGATGCGGATCATGGCCAGGAGCTTCGGGCAGCCCGGTCATAGTGGTCTTCCACTGCGGCGGCAATTCCAGCCGGACATCATGCGGCCGGTTGAGTCCCCCGACGAGGGTCACGAATGTCGGCGCGCCATTCAGCAGGGCAAACGAGTCTTCGACCCAGTTCGTGCGCACGGACATCTCGCGGCAGTAAACCCGATAGGAGAAGCGGATTTCAGCCGATCCGCCGGTTTCGACCCGCCACCGATTTTTGCGCGATTTCGCGAATGCCAGCGGCTTCCCGGTCTGATCGGAAACGGAAATGGCTTCGATATTTCGGGCGTACTCGCGAATCAGGTACGAGCCGGGAGTCCAGACGGGCATGAAAACTTCAATCTCGGCCTGGCCCGTCGTCGGCAGCAGCGCCTCGACCGAGACGTAATGCGTCTGAGGGGCGGGGAACCGCACAAGATACCGGACCGCGTTGTTGTTCTGAGCTTCCACACTTATAGTTGTTGCTGCCGCTGTTGCTATGATCGCTGTCATCTTCAACCAATTCATACACATCCGCCCTGCCGCGAGGGCGCGTGGGTGGGCGAAGCTCGGGTGGACGAAACCGGGCGGTATTGGTGGTTTTCAACCATGCCGGAATGCCCTATCATAGACGAAAAGTCCGCAGAATCAAAAGCTTGGGTTAGGGCAGGGAATTGCCCTTCCGTCCGCGGGCATGAGCATGCGGCGAATATCGGTGTTGCTGGCGGTCGCGGTTACCTCCGGGATTCTCCTGGGACAGCAGAGCTATCCGCCGCAATATGGCTATCCGCCGGCGCCGCAGCAGCAATATCCCCCGCAGCAACAGCAGGGGTATCCTCCTCAGCAACAAACCGCACCGCCACAGGACGCGATCGTGGCGCCCGATGAACCGGGTCAGCCGGTCGCGCGCCTGGGTGTGATTAACGGCGAAGCCTCGGTTCGCAGAGGCGATTCGGGCGACTGGGTTGCGGCGGCGCTCAACGCGCCGCTCATGGCGGGGGATGCGCTTTCGGTAGGTCCCAATGGCAGTGCGGAGCTGCAACTCGATTCCGGCAATTTTGTCAGGCTTTCCGGCGAAACCGAAATACGCATCTCCGACTTCGAAAGCGGCCGTAATCAGATTCAGATCGCCAGAGGATTGATTACTTACCGTGTCCTGCGGGATTCCGGCACGCAATCGGAGATCAGCACCCCGGCGGTCGCGGTCCGGCCCGTCCATGCTTCGGCAGTTCGAGTGGAAGTGGCGCCCGACGGGTCTACACGAATCATCGTTCGCCACGGCGACGCGGATGTATTTACGTCGAAGGGTACTGAGCATATTCACGAAGGCAACATGATGTTGGTCCGCGGGTCGCTCGACGATCCCGAGTACCAGATCGTTTATGCGCCCGCTCGGGACGGCTGGGACAACTGGAACGATCAGCGGGACGCGTATATCGAGGGGGCTCAATCAAACCGCTATCTGAGTCAGGACATTCAGGGCGGAGAAGATCTCGACGCTGCGGGGCGATGGGGGTATGACCCTTCGTACGGGAATGTCTGGACTCCCAACGTCTCTCCCACGTGGGCGCCGTATCGGGATGGCCAGTGGGTTTGGGAAGATTACTACGGCTGGACTTGGGTGGATTCCCAGCCGTGGGGATGGGCGCCCTTTCATTACGGTTCGTGGTATTTCCGCACGGGCTTGGGCTGGAGCTGGTTTCCCGGCCCGAGGTACGGCCATTATTGGTGGCATCCGGCCATGGTTGGCTTTTTCGGCTTTGGCGGCGGCGTCGGATTTGGAGTCGGATTCGGTTTCGGAAATGTGGGCTGGATTCCTCTGGCGCCGTTCGAAGCCTTTCACCCGTGGTACGGCAGAGGCTGGTATGGGGGGCGCGGTGTCCTGGCTGCCGGGCATGTGGGAGTTGTGAACAATGTCAATATCTACAACACCTATCGCAACGCGCGGTTTGGCAACGGCGTCACGGCGGTTGCCGCGCAGGACTTTCAGCGCGGCGTATTTCGGAATCGGATCGCCGTCGACCGCATGCAGCTCCAGCAGGCGTCGCTGGTGCGGGGCGCCGTACCCATAACACCCAGCGCGAACAATCTGCGCTTCAGCGATCGCCCGGTTTCCGTAGCGACTCCGCGTGGTGAAATCACCAACCAGCGGTTCTTCAGCAGAATGCAGCCCGGTGGTGCTACGGCGGCGCGCGTCCCGTTTGCGCAGCAGCAGGCGGCGGTGAGATCCGCCTTTGGCGCGCGGGCTCCTGCCCAAACGTTCGGCGGCTACCGCGGAGCACCATCTCCGGCACGACAAGGTGAGTGGCAGCGCTTCGGCAGGCCCCCGACGGCTGCGGTCCCGAGCCCCGCCCAGCGTGCAGAGCCCAATGGGGGCTGGGATCGCTTTGGCAGCCCGCAGCCCGCGCCCCAAAGATCCGCTCCGTCCTATCAAAGACCTGCGCCATCTTACGGCGGCAGGCCCAATTCTGGAGGCGGAGGTTACAGACCGGCTCCCTCGCCCAGCTACCAGCGCAGTGCTCCGGCCCCGAGTTACCAACGCAGTGCCCCGGCCCCGAGTTATCAGCGCAGTGCTCCGGCCCCGAGTTATCAGCGCAGTGCTCCGGCCCCTGGCGGCAATCGTGGTGGTGGTAGTGGAGGCGGCGGGCACGCCCCTAACAATCACGGCGGACGCCGTTAGTCAGGCCCCGCCTGCGATACAATAGGTTTACTTCCTCACGGCGGCTGTAGCTCAGTTGGTAGTAGCGCCAGATTGTGGTTCTGGATGTCGAGGGTTCAAATCCCTCCAGCCGCCCCAAACGCCACAGGTCCGGACCGGACACATGGGTTACAGTTCGTTCCTGAGACATAGGTAACACATTTCGGGATCTGTCGTCAGGGCGAATAAAACAGAGGCGTCGCAGCCCCGCTCATCGTTCCCGATGAGTTTCACGGCTCACCATCCAGCTTGCCCGGATTCTCTCGACCAGATCGCAATTCCTTCAGTCGAGTTCGATGTCCATTATCCCCACGTCAGTCTCAACGCTGCTCACGAGCTTTGGCAGATAAAATGCCTCTCCATCGTCAGCGGTACTTACAAAACGCTCTGGAGGAAACGAAATGCGAGTGATAGGCGACTTTATTTTTCTGATGATGTTCTTTGTTCTGCTGGGAATCTGGCTTCTTTCGTGGGCTGCGTTCCACGTAGCCGGTGGAGGAATCCATTTACTGCTGATCCTCGCAGTGATCTTCCTGGTGGTTCATCTTTTCCGCGGCCGCAGAGCGGTCTGACGGGTCAGATCAGGCGCGAGTGGGATCAGGCGTAAGCAGCCTGATACTCTTCGTACGCGCCTTTGAAATCTTCGATTCCCTTATTATCGAAGTGCCAGATTCTGGTGGCGACCTCTTCAAGCAGGTCGTGATCGTGCGTCACGAGGAAGAGCGTGCCGTCATACTTCTGCAGCGCGATGTTGAGGGCATTGATGGATTCGAGGTCGAGGTGGTTCGTCGGCTCATCGAGCACCAGCACGTTCGGCTTCTGAAGCATCAGCTTGCAGAAGAGAAGGCGCGCCGCCTCGCCTCCGGAAAGGGCTTCCGTCGGCTTGGTGCCCTCATCGCGCAAGAACAGCATCTGGCCGAGCAGTCCCCGTAATTCTTCGGTGCCCGCAGTGGGATCGTACTGCTGCAAATAATCGAGAACCGTCAACCCGGGCTGAATGGACGCGCGGTGATCCTGCGCGAAGAAGCCGACTGATACCTCGTGGCCCCATTCGACGGAACCGCTGTCGATCGTGAAGGTTCGTCGACGGCCCCGGGCGCGTTCGCAATCAGTGAACGCAGCAGCGTCGTCTTACCTACGCCGTTGCGTCCGATCAACCCGATCTTTTCGCCTCGCGAAATGCTTGCGGTGAAATTTCGGATCACCTCGACATCGTCATACGACTTGGAGATTCCACGAATCTCCAGCGGATGCCGGCCGGACGGCCTCTTCATGTCAAAACGAATGAACGGACGCGCGATATTCGACTTCGCCAGATCGCTCGTCTGCAGCCGTTCGACTTCCTTCTTGCGCGAAGTTACCTGACTCGAACGCGTACCCGCAGAAAACCGCGCAATGAATTCATTCAGCTGCGCAATCTTTTTCTCGCGCTGCGCATTCTGCGATTCAATTCGCGACCGGATCTGCGTCTTCGCCAGCACCATCTCGTCGTAGCCGCCGTTGTAGGTGATGATCGTCTGGTAATCGATATCGGCGATATGCGTGCAGACGCTGTTCAGAAAATGCCGGTCGTGCGAAATCACGATCAGCGTGCCCTGATAGCGGGTCATGAAATCCTGCAGCCAGTGAATGGATTCCAGATCGAGGTGGTTCGTCGGTTCGTCCAGCAGCAGTGCGTCCGGGCCGCCAAACAGAGCCTGAGCGAGCAGCACGCGAACCTTCTGGCCGCCCTGCAGTTCGCTCATCTTCCGGTCATGCAGCGCTTCGGGAATATCCAGTCCATCGAGCAGGATGGCGGCGTCGCTCTCGGCGGTATAGCCGTCGTTCTCCGCGACAATTCCTTCCAGTTCGCCGAGCCGCATGCCGTCTTCATCGGTCATGTCGCTTTTGGCATAGAGTTCATCGCGCTCCGCCAGCGCCTTCCACAGCGGCTTGTTGCCCATGATGACCGTATCGATCACGCGATACGCATCGAACGCAAACTGGTCCTGGCTCAGAACGCCGACGCGCTTCGGCCGGACAACGGTGCCCTTCTGGGCGTCCAGTTCTCCGGTCAGAACCTTCATGAAAGTGGACTTGCCGCATCCGTTCGGCCCGGTAAGGCCATACCGCCTGCCGGACTGGAAGACGGTCGACACGTCTTCGAAGAGAATCTTTGCGCCGTAGCGCATGCTTACATTGCTTACTGAAATCACGGGTGAATGGAATTGGGGGTGAAACTCCAGTGTATCAGCCGGACTCGCGCCTACGGCAATGGCTGAAACTGAACGTTAATGAAAGCTTCACGCTCCATCGCCGCCGCTCCGCTTGCGGGTTTCGGCGCGGGAAATTTCATTCCGTTCACCAGGTTGAGAGCCGTCGTGCTTACGCTGGAGGTTTGCAACGCTTCCGACTCAAGCACCTTGCCACCCGATTCGATAACCGCATGAACGATCACCGGCTGAATCACGGTCGCGACTCCTGCCATCGGTACCCGGATGGGAAATCGCCCGGGCAAGGCCAGAGCGGTCGCCGCGCCTTGCGAAACCATTTGCGCGGTGGGCGTGATCAGGCTCCCGCTTGTCGCCGAATCGGTGTCCGCGAGACTGGTCAGCTGAGCCTCCACGACCGTCGCCGCATTTTCCGTGATACTGATTTTTCCCGGAAGCACACGGTCGTGAAACTTCAAAGCATTCGTATAGTCGTACACCGTGTAAATGCCGGGGGCGATCGAGTAAATGTCGAGCAATCCGGTCGCGAGATCGATGCAGTACTCCGTTTCATACCATTGGCGGCCGTTTTCCGGAGTCTGAGGATTGCCTTCCGGCGACGTCAGAATGCAGGTTATCTGCGCACCTTTCCACGCGACGCTTGCCGTCCGGATTGTCTCGCGCCGGGGCGCGCCCTGAATCGGCGCGAAAACAGCGTTGGCCAGCATCTTGAGCCGCAGCGGAATTATGCTATTCAGATTTTGATCGTATACGGCGGCATTCGAGCTGATGCGCAGCAGCGCATAGCCGCCCAATGTTCCATCCCAGCGCCAGTTCTCGCCCGAAAGCCACGTCTCCCGCAGTTGCCCGTTTCCTCCCGGATTCAGAGTGGACGCGGCCCGCAGTGAACGACAGTTGAAGAATGTGGGCCGGTGTGCCGCGTGCATGAAGGCTGTAATGCTCGACTGCGCGATTCATCAGCGCGACCAGCGCACCACGTTGCTCCGGAGTCGCAGGCACCTGGGTTGGGCCAGTTACTAACTCGAGGGGATTCGGCGGGACAGGCGCTACGGAATACTTCTGGCACAAACCAGAACCCGCGCCCATAAGCGAAACAATAATGAGAGGCAGCGCGCGCATAGGATGGGCCGGGCTGCCTCTGAGACTAACACGAAATCAGCCGTTCTTCTCTGCCACAATATGCACGCGTCGGTTCTTCTGCCAGCATGCCTCGTCATGCTCTGTACAGACCGGATTCTCCTTGCCGTAGCTGACCGTATCGAGTTGGGTGGCCGATACGCCGGCATTCACAAGATAGTCCTTCGCCGCCTTAGCCCGGGCATCGCCGAGCGCCATATTGTATTCGGCCGAGCCACGCTCGTCGCAATAGCCCTCGATCTTGAGCTTGTAGTCGGGATACTGCTGCAGAATCTGCGCCAGTTCCTTTGAGTCGGCCGCAAGCGTGCTGATCGCATCCGTCCGCAGCGTGTGCTGATTGTAATTAAAGTAGGCGTCCTGGATCCGGCCGATGAGTTCATCGATTCGCGCGCGCGTTGCCGCATTGGGATACCGGGATGGCGTGGACTCCGCGACCTGCCGGTTGGTCGACTGGCGAGCCGGCGGAGGAGGTGTCGAGCGCGCGGCGGGAGTAGTGGCGGCCACCGGAGCGGCCGGCGGCTTCGCCACCGCGACCTGCTTCTTCGCGCACGCGGCCCCGAAAACACAGAGCGCCCCGACCGCGATGATACTCGTATATCGAAGACTTTGCATGTTGTTTGAACCCTCTGGATTCAGTCTCCCGGAAGGGTTGGGCGAACACTATCCTGTCGAGACAGGATTTTGAACAGGCCGATCCTCAACTACACTGGGCGATAGAGACCCCGTGGGGAGAAGCGTCTGAGTATCTCGAAAGCGCCCCGGCTACGGCTGGTTCGTAAGCCGAACCAGCCTGAGGATCCGCCCGCCCGAAAACTACGCCCATTAACAGTCCTCACGGTCGGCTTCGGCGGCTTGATTTTGTTCATTCTCGCCGCGGCTGTAGGAACCCTGGTTCAGCTCGACCATGTCCGCGCCGACGAAGCCGGAATCCGCCAGGCATTCCTCTCGCGCCTTCGTACGCTCGAACAGATTCGCTCGGATATTTACCTTTCGGGCACGGATATGAGGGATTTCCTGCTCTCGCCCGGTGCAGGCGGAAGCGAGATACAACGCGCCGGAATCGTTTCGATCCAGACTCAGACCCGCGCCGCGCTGGACGGCTACGGGCAGAATCTCGAAGCGGAGGAGCAGGACACGTTTCAGGCGTTGCGGACGGAAATCGACGAATGGTGGCAGGCGCTCGAAACCGCCTTTCAATGGACGCCGGCACAGAGAGAGAAGCTCCGTTATACGTTTTTCTACGAACAGCTGGTGCCCCGCCGCACCACGATGCTGCAAATCGCCGACCGAATTGCCGAGATTAACGAACGCGGCCTCAATCGTTCCGAAGAGCGTCTTGCCGCATCGGCCGAACACCTGCGCTGGTCCCTTGTCGTTACGTTCGGGATCGCTTTATTCGGCGGCCTCATGCTTGCGATTGCATCCACTGCCCTGACATTACGTCTGGAACGTGAGGTGGAACGCCGTCTCAAAGAAACCACAGAGGCACGTCTGGATCTCCAGGCGCTGTCGGCCCGCCTGGTGCGCGCGCAGGAAGATGAGCGACGCACCCTCGCCCGCGAACTCCACGACGAAATCGGGCAGTCCCTCTCCGCAATCATGATGGAGGCCGGCAATGTGGAAGCAGCCGCGCCAACCAGTGACATTCGGGATCGCGTCTCATCCATCGGCGCGACTGCCGAAAAGACCCTCAACATCGTACGGGATCTCGCCCTTCTGCTTCGCCCTTCGATGCTCGACGACTTCGGCCTGCTGCCCGCGCTCAACTGGCACGCCCGCGAAATGAGTAAACGAACCGGGCTTAACGTCCGCGTGTCCGCGGACGATGCCTCGGGCAATCTGCCGGAGGAGCATACGACGTGCATCTACCGTCTGGTCCAGGAAGCGCTGAACAATGCTGCCCGCCACGCCGGCGCGCGCAACCTTCAGGTCACCGTGAAGAGCGAAGGTGAGCGCGTAGTCTTTTCCGTGCAGGACGACGGCAGCGGC
>CAVQYP010000024.1:0-484427 GCA_963718155.1 Terriglobia bacterium
CCATCCAACAGCTCGCCCTTCGCATTCTACGGGAGTTGATGAGATCCATGGTGGTGCCTGTTCCCGGCCTCATTCAAGCCAGCCAGCCCATCAAACAGCGGGCCGAGCACAGGATCGCAGCGATGAAAGGGAGCCCGCCAACCCTCTGCTCGTTCTGGATTTCATGAGCCAGATCAGTCACCCGGCCCTCCGCTGATCGACGGCCGAAGTCTGACGGCCGACCGGCAGTATGCGGAGCTTCGCGAAGCTCTCGGACCCGCAGCGGCAATTCACGGCCCTTTTGAAGATCCGGATTGTGGAAGCCCAGAAACGGGAGGCGGACCCTGGTCCTAGTGAACCGGTATGCGGATGCCAACGCCTCCTCGTCCATCCGTGGTGGTTTTCTTCGGCGACTCGATCTTCGACAGCTGGCGGTTGAATGAGTACTTCACCGGCCGCGACTTTTTAATGGCGCCATCGCGGGGCACAGGACCGGCTCCACAGGTACTTTGGCGCGTTTTATTCCGGACGTGTCGCGCTGAATCCAAAGTGGTGTGTGGTCCTGGCGGGAACGAACGATGATCGCAGCGGAGTCGAGGTGCAATCAATGAGGATCATCTGACAGCGATCGGCGAGCTGGCGAAAGCCCATGCGCATGAGGGTGATTTTCGGCTTCCTCCTTCCGGTCAGTGATTATCACAAGAACACCGATCCGCGGTATCGAGATGACCAAAAGCCGTCTGCCGCGGCTACGATTCAGGCGATCAATCCGTCGTTGCGGATGTTCTGTTCGAGCCAGGGGTTCACTTACATGGATTACTTATTGAGCCTGGTCGATCCCGCATCGCAGATGAAGAACGGACCTCGGACAATCAGTTGAACCCGAACTCGAAGGGTTACCGCGATGTCGCCTGTCACCCTGATGGCTATAGAATGCGGTCTTGAATCGCGCGCAGCCGCCGGCGCAGGCCGCGCCGAAGAAGCGCAGCTTCGGCGACTGAGGCTTTCTGCGTCAGATCACATCGCGCTCGAAGTCTCTCGAAGATGCCGCGCTCACTGCTCACAGAACTTGGGGCGAATACCTTTCAGATTTTTCGCGCGGATTCCGGATGTGGCGCGCGGGTTGCCGGATCCAGCGGAAGCACTCCGCGGATGCGCGCGAGCGCTGCGATCTCACCCCGCTCGCGATACACGTCAATTACCTGGACCATCTCGCGACTCTGGATCCGGTGATCCGGATAGATCGATCGCTTCGTTTCGCGGGAACTTCGAGCGCGCCGCAATCATCGGCGCCGAGTATCTGGTTCTCCATGCGGGCAGCTGTCGAGGACAATCCCTGGAGCAGGGCATCGAGGCGTTCGTGCTAGGCCTCGGAAGCGTCTAGAGGCTTTCGGGGCCAGGGGCTGACGGTCCTGCTGGAGAATACGGTGCGGATCCGGGTGCCAGATCGAAGCAGTTGAGGAACTGCGAGACCATCCGCGATCTGCGCATGCGCACGACAGATTTGCCCCTCGCGTATACCTCGACACGTGTCACCTGCTGGCATCAGGACATGACGTCGCGAAGGCTGCGGGTTGAAGCGGACGGTGGAAGAAGTGAAGCGGATCCTCGGGCGGATCGTGAAGGTAGTTCATACGTCAATGATTCCAAAGGTGCCTTGAACTCCGCTGGACCGCCACGCCAACATCGGGGAGGGATCGTGAGCAAGAAGGGCTTCTGCCGTATTCTCAGGCTATCCCGCGCTGAAGACAAAGGCGTTCATTCTGGAAACGCCGTGGATGAAGAAGGCGACGACCAAGATGCTTTGAACAAGCGGGCCGTCGTTGAAGAAGGCGCGGAGGAGAATGATTTCGGTATCGAAGGTCACAAGTTCAAGGGTTTCCGGCATTTGATCCTGCGCGGGCCTAGGCCATTCCCTCTGCTGGTCGGCGCGAACGGCAGCGGGAAAGTATGCTCTTCAAAGTTCTCTAGACGTCTGATCGGACCAACATCTGAACAAAAGTGTCAGGTTTTGGAAAAATTCAACACTTCGCCTTTGCTAAAATGGCCCTACGCCAATTCGCTGACCGTGAATTGGGTCCATCAAGTCCCGCACCAAAACCAATAGTGGATGCTCTAACTTCGGACCCAGTCGCTAAATCGGATCTCTCCCAATCGTGCGGATTTTGCCCCTCAGCGTGATTTTGAGGTCAAACCTCGGAGGCCAATCACGGTTTTTGTGTTTCCATCATAGCCCGATCCTCGAACTCACGGCAACCGTCGGTTGCGGCATAGTTTGTCAGGCACCGGTCTTACCTTTGTCTAGGATCAGTAAGAGCCCACAAGTTAGGAGCGCGGGTTAGTTGTGATGCGTACTAGTACGAGGTCCGGCGATGAGTTGCTAAAATGGCATCGATGCCGAGGCGATTGTGGTACTTTAGTGGGACGTCATCGATAGGACGTCAGGCAACATATAAGGACCACGAAGTCAACGATACTCTCACTTACACTAATATCTCGTGACGTGGTCTCGGCTGGACCCGTTGCGGGATGTTTGTCGGCAGGTAGCACCTGGGGCGGCCCAACTGATTTTAACTTCCAACCAGCTGCTAGGAACTACGATTAATGCGACTGGCTGTGACATTGGCATATACGTAGCGCCTGGGAGTCATAGTTCTGATCAGCGGCGTTACCGTCACTGGAGCTAATGAGCATGGAATATTTGTCGAGGATTCGTCCCATGTCCTTATCCAGTTCAGCGTTGTGACTGGAACGGCTGTGGTACTTCGGGCGTGCCTCCCAGTCGGGTGTATAGCCGAGGATAAGGGGATTGAACTTGTCGGAACGAGCGATTCGATCGTAACTGAAAATCTCGTCAGTCAGAATCTTGCAGACGGAGGAATAGGTGTCGCTGATGATGGGGCCGACTCGGCGCCCCGAACACGCACCGGGCAATACTCACGGGGCCGAGCCGTTTTGTCAGTAAGAATCTGATAATCGAGATGGTACGGATGTGGGATTGTTGTCGCAGCGTACAACCAGGGTACACCTGTCGACAATGTTCAGGTCCTTCGGAACACCGTCATCGGAACAGCTCCAGCATCGGGACAGCTCTTCCCACCAGAGGGCTCACATTGGCTCAGATAGTTGTCGCTACGGATGGACCGTTCGCCGAGATCTCAAACACGCAGGTGGTGGGCAATAAACTGGACGGGTCAGAACTCCCTGGAATTTGACTGCACAGCAACGTCTTCGGAGACATTCTCCAGCAGACTCTGATACAAGACAATGTGATCGGAGACAACGGCTACTATCCAGGACCACCTGCGACCAACCCCAACGACCGGGTGTCTCGCAGGGCACCACCGGGATAGCTCTAATAGCGGAAATCGGCGGCACCGATACTCCAGCTCCAGTGCTTTCACACACGGAGGGTTCCAACACCATTTTGAATGACACAAATGGCGTCTGGCTATGCGGTACCGACCACACGAATGTCCACCAACTGCAGGGAAAACAGACCAATCCTATAGTTGCTTGCAGCGCTGGTGGTAACTAAGCGAGCCGTTCCATTGGTCCCTGCTTTCGTTTCAAGATCGGGGTAACTTTTGCTGACGGCAATCTTCCGCACCGATTTTCGTCAGCCGGGGTGACGTGTTGTTCGCCGCAACGGTCGGAAGTTGACGCTGCCGATAGTGTCGCCATCGCATTCCGTACCGCTCCTGCGGTTCGGCGTGAGCAGTTCCAACACGTTGGAACTGCTCCTCCGTCACGCGGTGTGTGTCAGCTCGACCTGGCATTCAGAATACGGAAACCCTCCGCACGAGCGCCATTCGGTGAATCCCGCCGCCTCTCCTGCCGGTTCTCCTCCCCACGTGTCCTTGTTGAGCACCATCGCCAGGAAGCGCACGCCCAGCCCGGCCAGTCGCCCGGCGTTCTGGGTCTCGTCAGTTTCGATCGCCAGTTCCGTGGTCACTTCGGAAACTGCCACCTACGCGCACCATCGAACCTCAAGGCCTTGGAACTCAAGCCCCAGCTTCCGCATCCTGAAGGGACTCTGCAAAACTGGTCTCCAGCGACGTAAATGCCCGAATAACTTACCAAAACACAATCAGATCGAGTTGAAGTGGCACAAGAGATGGAAGACGAGTCCCTCAAAGCCGAGGAGAACTCCAGCAAGCCCAAATTCTACGTGCTTGAGATGCTGCCTTATCCGAGCGGCGCTCTTCACATTGGCCACGTCCGCAATTACTCGATTGGCGACGCGCTCGCCCGCCACATGTGGATGCGCGGCTTCAACGTGCTCCATCCCATGGGCTGGGACGGATCCCAAAATGCGGCCATCCAGAACAACAGGCCGCTGGCCGCGACTGGACCATCTCCAACATCGAAAAGATGAAGCGCACTCGCCACCGGCGCTTCGCCTTTTCTTACGACTGGGACCGCGAAGTCACCACCTGCGAGCCCGAATATTACCGCTGGAATCAGTGGTTCTTCCTGCGCATGATGGAACGTGGGCTCGCCTACCAAACAGGCGCTGGTGAATTCGTGCCGCTCTGCTGCACTGTTCTCGCGAACGAACAGGTAGTGGATGGGTGCTGCGGCGCCACGAATCGACGCCAAGTCGAGCAGCGGGCGCTCGAACAATGGTTCTTGCGTACTACTGCCTACGCCGACGAGTTGCTGCGGGACATCGCACAGCTGGAAGGCGGCTGGCCGAGCGCGTTCTCACCACGACGAGCGCAACTGGATCGGCCGAGGTCGATTTTGTGGTTGAAGGTGACGACCGGCGCGCGTTTTCACACCCGCATCGACACCATCTACGGCGCGACGTGCCTGATCCTCGCTCCCATCGTCGCAAGCATGCTCGGACCCGAGGCGAAAGCGGCCGCCAAGAAGATGATCGACGCCCGCGCCCAGCAGGGTCCCGGGGATGTCGAAAAGGAAGGTTTCGATGGCTGCGCGCTGTCAACCCATTCAGCGGCGAACAGATGCCCGTCTGGGTGAGGATTTCGTTCTGATGGATTACGGCACCGGCGCGATCATGGCCGTGCCGGCGCACGATCAGCGCGATTTCGAATTCCGCCAAGTACGGAATCAGGATCACGCCCGTGATCCGGCCCATCGTCGACAGGCATGCCGGTGAGGACCGCCGATTCGGCCACCATGACCGAAGCCTCTGGTGACTACGGCATCGTCGCGAATTCCGGCCTATGGGACGGCTTGACCAGCGAAGACGCCAAATGGAATGGCTGCGTACGCTAAAGAGAAAGGATTCGGCCACGCTGTGCGATCACATTTCGCCTCAAGGATTGGGGCGTTTCCCGCCAGCGCTACTGGGGCACCCCTCTGTCCCGTGATTCACTGCCCAACCGCGGCGTTGTTCCGGTCCCGGATGACCTCCCCGCCGTGCCGTTCAAATCACCGGCACCGGCCGTTCGCCGCTTGACGAGGTTCCCGAATTCGTGAACGTGACCTGTCCGAAATGCGGCGGTCCCGCGCGCCGCGAGACCGACACGATGGATACCTTCGTCGACTCCAGCTGGTACTTCTATCTCGCTTAATCTCCTTGGCGCCGTTCGACAAAGCGAAGATCGCATCACCGGTTCCCCATCGATCAGTACATCGGGGGTGTGGAACACGCGATTCTGCATCTACTCGCGCTTCTGGACCAAGGTCATGCGCCGATCTCGGTCTCACCAGCTATCTGAGCGAGCCAGTACGCAAGCTCTTACGCAAGGCATGGTGATCTCCAACGGGTCCAAGACGTCAAAGTCGAAAGGCAACGTGGTTCAGGCTGATGAAGTTGCGGACACGGCACGGAGCCGACATGGACCGATGCGTTCTTTGCCGCGCCGCCGGAACGGGACGTCGACTGGGATCGACGCCGGCGTGGAGGATTTCATCCTTGGCCGCGTGTATCGCTTTGCCACCCGCCATGTCCGCCTTCTCATGGAGCGCGGGCGATGGTTCAGCCGATACCAGAATCTGCGCAAGCTCCATCAAACGCTGAAGAAGATCACGGAAGATTTCGATAGCCGGTGGCACTTCAACAGTTCCATCGCGGCCATCATGGAGCTGGTCAACGAGCTGTACCATCAGCGGCGGCGATGAGCGGAGACCATTCGAACCCTCACCTTGATGCTCGCGCCGTTTGCACCGTACCGTACCGACTTGTAGCTTTGGGTACAGGTGGCCGAAGGACCTGTATTCAAGCAGCCCTGGCCCGATTTCGATCCGCATGACCGCCGAATCAGAGGTCGAAATGCTCGTGCAGATCAACGGCAAGGTCCTGCTCGCGCCTGGTCGTGCCCGCCGGCACCGATTCCAACGGCTTGATCTCGCTGATCGCGAAGGATGACGAAAAGGTCGAGGCACTGCTCGCCAAAATGGTGAAGGCCATCGCGGTGCCGACAAGCTGATTAATTTTGTTGTGCGATAACTCAGCGCGTCAGCAATTGCATGGAAAGGCCGCGGCGGGTCCACCTCTGGCCGACATGCATCCATAAGAGCAGCGGCGATTTCATCGGACCTGAGTTCGGGTCGATACCCATACTGGCTCTCGAGGAAACGCCGCACGGCGGGTCGCTGAAGGAGGCGGGTCGGGTCCCACTTACTGGAAACGCGAGCACCAGATCGGGCCGCAGGAGCTTCAGCTTTTCAATCTCCGGCGCCGTAAAGTCGGCGATCGCGTTCACTCTTATCGGTGCATCCACATAACCGAAGGCGGGATTGCGCAAAGCATCCGCCAGCGGAAACTGTGGTTGCCACGGAGCCCGCATCGCGCAGCTCCACCGCCGTGCCCGCCGTTTGCTCCAGACTCACGAAACTCACGAATGCGAGATTATTTTGAACGGGAACGGGTAAACGGGATTCACAAAATTCGCCAACAAGGCAGGCCAGCAATCCCGCAAGGAGCGAGTATTCGGGTCTGCGGCATCCAGGGCTGGCAAATGAGTATCGCGAAGGCGACGTAGACAACCGGTAAACCGGCAGAAGATATCGTTCAAGCATGCTCACCAGCAGCACGTTTACCGCGACGAAAGCGGCCGCAATTCGCCACGGCCGTTCAGCAGAGGCATGCGTTGCTATCCTGCTGAAGAACGGCCGTGGCGAATTGCGGCCGCTTTCGTCGCGGTAAACGTGCTGCTGGTGAGCGCCGCTGGGAGGGGCCGTACTCGAACGATATCTTCTGCCGGTTTTACCGGTTGTCTACGTCGCCTTCGCGATCTCATTGCAGGCCCTGATGCCGCAGACCCGAATACTCGCTCTTGCGGGATTGCTGGCCTGCCTTGTCGCGGCGAATTTTGTGAATCCCGTTTACCCGTTCCCGTTCGAAAATAATCTCGCGTTCGTGAGTTTCGTGCGATTGGAGCAAACGGCGGCAGCGGCGGTGCGAACTGCGCGGCGCAGGGGTCGTCGTAACCACGTTTCCCGTGGCGGATGCGTTGCGCAATCCCGCCTTCGGTTATGTGCATGCGCCGGTGAAGAGTGAACGCGATCGCCGACTTTACGGCGCCGGAGATCGAAAGACTGAAGCGCCAGCGGCCCGATCTGGTGGTCGCATTTACACGTGAGTGGGACCCGACCGGCCTGCTTCAGCGACCCGCCGCGCGGCGTTTCCTCGAGAGCCAGTATGGTTATCGACCCGAACTCAGTCCCGATGAAATCGCCGCCGCTTTATCGATGCGCGTCGGCCGGAGGTGGACCCGCCGCGGCCTTTCCATGCAACTGCTGACGCGCTGAGTTATCGCACAACAAAATTAATCAGCTTGTCGGGCACCGCGATGGTCTTCACTACCATTTTGCCGGCGAGCAGTGCCTCGACCTTTTCGTCATCCTTCGCGATCGCGATCAAGCCGTTGGAATCGGTGCCGGCGGGCACGACCAGGCGCGAGCGGACCTTCCCGTTGATCTGCACGACAATCT
The DNA here is from genome assembly GCA_963718155.1 of Terriglobia bacterium. Lineage (GTDB taxonomy): Bacteria > Acidobacteriota > Terriglobia > Bryobacterales > Bryobacteraceae > BOG-234. The sequence goes on from CAVQYP010000024.1 coordinate 7,888, forward strand.
CGACCTCTGATTCGCGCGCGAGATCGGGATCGAAATCGGGCCAGGGCTGCTTGAATACAGGTCCTTCGCCGCCCTGTTCTTCCCAAAGCTCCTGGGTCAGGTACGGTGCAAACGGCGCGAGCATCAAGGTGAGGGTTCGAATGGTCTCGCTCATCGCCGCCGCTGAGATGCGGGACTCTTCGAGGTACAGCTCGTTGACCAGCTCCATGATGGCCGCGATGGAAGTGTTGAAGTGCCAGCGGCTGTCGAAATCTTCCGTGATCTTCTTGAGCGTCTGATGCAGCTTGCGCAGCATCTGCGTATCGGCGGAACCGTCGCCCGCGCTCTCCGTGGGAGGCAGATGGCGGGTGGCAAAGCGATACACGCGGCCAAGGAATCGGTAAATGCCTTCCACGCCGGCGTCGATCCAGTCGACGTCCCTTTCCGGCGGCGCGGCAAAGAGCACGAACAGACGCGCCGTGTCGGCTCCGTGCCGGTCCGCAACTTCATCGGCGCCGAACCACGTTGCCCTTCGACTTCGACATCTTGGACCCGTTGCGAGATCACCATGCCTTGCGTGAAGAGCTTGCGCACTGGCTCGTCATAGCTGGTGAGACCGAGATCGCGCATCACCTTGGTCCAGAAGCGCGAGTAGATCAGATGCAGAATCGCGTGCTCCACGCCGCCGATGTATTGATCGATCGGGAACCAGTAATCGATCTTCGCTTTGATCGAACGGCGCCGAGCGAATTCTTCGGATCGCAGTAGCGATAGAAGTACCAGGACGAATCGACGAAGGTGTCCATCGTGTCGGTCTCGCGGCGCGCGGGTCCGCCGCACTTCGGACAGTTCACGTTGACGAACTCGGGAACTTCGTCGAGCGGCGAACGGCCCTTGCCGGTGATTTGAATCTGGCGCGGCAAGCAGGACGGGCAACTGGTCGTCCGGGACCGGAACCACGCCGCACGGTCGGGCAGTGAATCACGGGAATCGGCGTGCCCCAGTAGCGCTGGCGGGAAACGCCCCAGTCCTTGATGCGGAAGGTGATCGCGGCCTTGCCGAATCCTTTCTCTTCAGCGTACGCGGCCATCTTGCGTTGCGCGCTTCTTCGCTGGTGAAGCCGTCGAATGCGCCGGAATTCTCGACGATGCCGTAGTCACCGGAGGCTTCGGTCATGGTGGCCGAATCAGGCAGTTCGCCGGCACGCCGTCCATGACGGGCCGGATCACGGGCGTGATCCGGAATTCCGTACTTGCGTGCAGAATTCGAAATCGCGCTCATCGTGCGCGGGCACCGCCATGATCGCGCCGGTGCCGTAACCCATCAGGACGAAGTTGCCCACCCAGATCGGGCATCTGTTCGCCGCTGAATGGGTTGACGGCGTAGCAGGCCGGTGAACGAAACCTTCCTTTTCGACATCGCCCGGGACCCTGCTGGGCGCGGGCGTCGATCATCTTCTTGGCGGCGCTTTCGCCTCGGCGTCCGAGCATGCTTCGACGAGCGGATGCTCGGGCGCCAGGATCAGGCACGTCGCGCCGTAGATGGTGTCGATGCGCGTGGTGAAGACGCGGATCGGTCCGTAGCCTTCAACGACGAAATCGACCTCGGCGCCTTCGCAGCGGCCGATCCAGTTGCGCTGCATGGTGAGCACGCGCTCCGGCCAGCCGCCTTCCAGCTGCGCGATGTCGCGCAGCAACTCGTCGGCGTAGGCGGTGATACGCAAGAACCATTGTTCGAGCGCCCGCTGCTCGACCGGCGTCGATTCGTGGCGCCAGCAGCACCCATCGACTACCTGTTCGTTCGCCAGCACGGTGCGCGCACTGCGGGCACCAGTTCACCAGCGCCTGTCTTGCGGTAGGCGAGCCCGCGCTCCAGCATCTTCAGGAAGAACCACTGATTCCAGCGGTAATATTCGGGCTCGCAGGTGGCGACTTCGCGGTCCCAGTCGTAAGCGAAGGCGAAGCGCCGGTGGGTGCGCTTCATCTTGGCGATGTTGGAGATGGTCCAGTCGCGCGGCGGCCGATTGTTCTGGATGGCCGCGTTTTCGGCGGGAAGGCCGAATGCGTCCCAGCCCATGGGATGCAGCACGTTGAAGCCGCGCATCCACATGTAGCGGGCGAGCGCGTCGCCAATCGAGTAATTGCGGACGTGGCCAATGTGAAGCGCGCCGCTCGGATAAGGCAGCATCTCGAGCACGTAGAATTTGGGCTTGCTGGAGTTCTCCTCGGCTTTATAAAGGGACTCGTCTTCCCATCTCTTGTGCCACTTCAACTCGATCTGATTGTGGTCGTAGGTCTTTTCGGGCATTTACGTCGCTGGAGACCAGTTTTGCAGAGTCCCTTTCAGGATGCGGAAGCTGGGGCTTGAGTTCCAGGCCTCGAGGTTCGATGGTGCACACGTCGGTGGCAGTTTCCGAAGTGACCACGGAACTGGCGATCGAAACTGACGAGACCCGGAATAGCAACGCCGGGCGACTGGCCGGGTGGAACGGGCGTGCGCTTCCTGAGGCGATCGGTGCTCAAGCAAGGACCCTGGGGAATGGGGAGGAGAACCGCCTAGGAGAGGCGGCGGATTCACCGAATGGCGCTCGTGCGGAGGGTTTCCGTATTCTGAATGCCAGGTCGAGCTGACGATCGCGCCCGCCGACATAACGGAGGAGCAGTTCCAACGTGTTGGAACTGCTCACGCCGAACCGCAGGAGCACATCGGGAATAGGAATGGCGACGCTCAGGGTTCTCGGCAGCGTCAACTTCCGATCAAGGCTGGCGACAACACGTCCACCCGGCTAACGAATCGGTGCGGAAGATTGCCGTCCACAAGAAGGCCCCCCGATCTTGAAACGAAAGCAGGGACCAATGGAACGGCTCGCTTAGTTACCACCAGCGCTGCAAGCGACTATAGGATTGGTCTGTTTTCCCTGCAGTTGGTGGACATTCGTGTGGTCGGTACCGCATAGCCAGACGCCATTTGTGTCATTCAAAATGGTGTTGGAACCTACCTCCGTGTGTGAAAGCACTGGAGCTGGAGTATCGGTGCCGCCGATTTCCGCTATTAGAGCTATCCCGGTGGTGCCCTGCGAGACACCCGGGTCGTTGGGGTTGGTCGCAGGTGGTCCTGGATAGTAGCCGTTGTCTCCGATCACATTGTCTTGTATCAGAGTCTGTGCGAGAATGTCTCCGAAGACGTTGCTGTGCAGTACGATTCCAGGGAGTTCTGACCCGTCCAGTTTATTGCCCACCACCTGCGTGTTTGAGATCTCGGCGAACGGTCCATCCGTAGCGACGACTATCTGACCAATGTAAGAACCCTGTGGTGGGAAGAGCTGTCCCGATGCTGGAGCTGTTCCGATGACGGTGTTCCGAAGGACCTGAACATTGTCGACAGGTGTACCCTGGTTGTACGCTGCGACAACAATCCCACATCCGTTGCCATTGTCGATTATCAGATTCTTACTCACGACGTTATTGCTGGCCCCGTGAGTATTGCCCGGGTGCGTGTTCGGGGCGCCGGGGTCCGTGGGCCCATCATCAGCGACACCTATTCCTCCGTCTGCAAGATTCTGACTGACGAGATTTTCAGTTACGATCGAATCGCTCGTTCCGACAAGTTCAATCCCCTTATCCTCGGCTATACACCCGACTGGAGGTGCGCCCGAAGGAGGGCAGGCGTGGCCTGCCACACCGTTCCCAGTCACAACGCTGAACTGGATAAGGACATGGGACGAATCCTGGACAAATATTCCATGCTCATTAGCTCCAGTGACGGTAACGCCGCTGATCAGAACTTTGTCACTCCCAGGCGCTACGTATATGCCAATGTCACAGCCAGTCGCATTAATCGTAGTTCCAGTTAGCAGCTGGTTGGAAGTTAAAATCAGTTGGGCTGTCAGCCCGGTGCTACCTGCCGACAAACATCCCGCAACGGCACAATTCGCACCGAGCGTGGCAAATATCAGTGTAAGTGAGAGTATCGTTGACTTCGTGGTCATTTATATGCTTCCTGACGTCTATCGATGACGTCGAGCTAAAGTACCACAATCGTCTCGGCATCGATGCCATTTTTAGCAACTCATCGCCGGACCTCGTACTAGTACGCATCACAAGACTGACCCGCACTATATTCTGCGGCTCTTACTGATCCTGACAAAGGTAATCGAAGCCGGTCCCTGACAAACTATGCCGCAACCGACGGTTCGTGAGTCTCGCCCGGCCGGAAGGCTGTCGAGGATCGGGCTATGATGGAAACACAAAAACCGTGATTGGCCTCCGAGGTTTGACCTCAAAATCACGCTGAGGGGCGAAATCCGCACGACGGGAGAGATCCCGATTTAAGCGACTCGGTCGAAATGGCTGAGAGCATCCACTATTGGTTTTGGTGCGGGACTTGATGGACCCGATTCACGGTCAGCGAATTCGCGTAGGGCCATTTTCACGCCGAAGGCGAAGTGTTGAATTTTTCCAAAACCTGACACTTTTGTTCAGATGTTGGTCCGATCAGACGTCTAGAGAACTTTGAAGAGCATACTTTCCCCGCTGCCGTTCGCGCCGACCAGCAGAGGGAATGGCCCAGGCCCGCGCAGGATCAAATGCCGGAAACCCTTGAACTTGTGACCTTCAATACCGGAAATCATTCTGTCCGCGCCTTCTTCAACGACAGCCGCTTCAAAGTGTCAACGTTCTTTTGGTCGTCGCCTTCTTCATCCACCGGCGTTTCCAGAATGAACGCCTTTGTCTTCAGCGCGGGATGCCTGAGAATGCGGCGGAAGCCCTTCTCGCCGATGTTCCCCTCCCCGATATTCGCGTGTCGGTCCAGACGCGAGTTCAAACCGCCTTTGGAATCGTTCGTATGAATTACCTTCACGAGCTCCAGCCCGAGCACCCGCCCGACCTCATCCACAGTCCGCTTCAGCCCCGCAGGCTTCGCGACGTCATGTCCTGATGCCAGCAGATGACACGTGTCGAGGCAATACGCCAGAGGCAAATCCGTCGTGCGCGCGGCCAGATCCCGTATCGCGCGCAATTCCTCAAACTTGCTGCCGATCTGACACCCCGATCCCACAGTATTCTCCAGCAGGACCGTCAAGCCCGGCCCACGAAAGCCTCTTGCCGCTTCTCCCAGGCCTTGCACGAACGCCCGAATGCCTTCTTCCAGAGACTGCCCTTTATAACTGCCGGGATGGAGGACCAGATACTCGGCGCCGATGATTGCCGCCCGCTCAAGTTCCCCACGAAAGGACGTAATCGATTTCTCCCGTATGACCGGATCGAGCGTCGCGAGATTAGTCAGGTAGTTGACGTGTATCGCAAGCGGCGTGAGATCGCAGCGCTCACGCGCGTCACGGAAGCGTTTGACATCCGCAGGATCCGGCAACCCGGCGCGCCACATCCGCGGACTCGCGGAAAAAATCTGAAACGTATTCGCGCCAAGTCTATGCGCAGTGAGAGCGGCGTCTTCGAGAGACTTCGAACGAGACGTGTGAATCCCGATCCGCAGAAAGCCTCAGTTGCCGAAAAGCCCGCGCTTCTTCGGAGGGGCCGGAGCTGGCGGCTGCGCGCGATTCAACATGCTGTCTATAGCCATCAGCGTGACGGGCGACATAACGCGGTAACCCTTCGAGTTCGGGTTCAGCCCATCGTCCGAAAGGTCCGTCTTCATCTGAGATGCAGGATCGACCAGGACTGAATAGTAGTCCATGTAAGTGAACCCCTGGCTCGAACAGAACATCTGCAGCCACCGATTGATCGCCTGAATGGTAGCCGGCGGACGGCTTTTGGTCATCTCGTACCGCGGATCGGCGTTCTTGTGATAATCGCTGACAGGGAGCAGGGAAGCGAAAATCACCTTGATTCCGTGGGCCTTCGCCAGATCGCCCATCGCCGTCAGATTATCTTCGATCTGATTGACTGCAACTCCGCTTGCGATGTCGTTCGTCCCCGCCAGGATCACCACCACTTTCGGATTCAGCGCGATCACGTCCGGAATAAAACGCGCGAGTATCTGGGAGCTGGTCTGTCCCGCGATCGCGCGATTTAAAAAGTCGCGGCCGGTAAAGTATTCATTCAACCGCCAGCTGTCGAAGATCGAGTCGCCGAGGAAAACCACCACCGGAGTCTTGCCGGAAGGAAGCAGTTTGGCGTTGGCATCCGCATACCGGTTCAGCTGGTTCGGGTCCGCCTCCCGTTTCTGGGCTTCCACAATCCGGATCTTCAAAAGGGCCGTGAATTGCCGCTGCATGCGGTCGAGAGCTTCGCGAAGCTCCGCATACTGCCGGTCGGCCGTCGGGGGAAAGGCTTCCGGCCGCGGAATCGAGTCGGCGAGAGCCAGGTAGGCTTTGATCTGGCTCATGAAATCCAGAACGAGCAGAGGGTTGGCGGGCTCCCTTTTCATCGCTGCGAGTGCTGTCTCGGCCCGCTGTTTGATGGGCTGGCTGGCTTGAATGAGGCCGGGAACAGGCACCGCCGTGGACTCCATCAACTGCGTCACGCGAAGGGCGAGCTGTTGGATGTTGTCGTCACTGGCGGCGGGGGGCGGCGGGGGCGGCGCGTTCGCCACAGAGGAGGGCGGGGCCGCGGTGGTTGGCGGGGGCGCGGCGGCGGGTACGGTAGCGGGCTGGGGGGCGGGCGTGTTCGGCGGCTGGCCGGCGGCAGACGGGGGCGGGGCGACGGTGGTCGGCGGGGGCGCGGCGGCGGGTACGGTAGCGGGTTGCGCGCCGGGGGGCGGCGCGGGCTGCGCTGGCGCCGGGTTATTCTGCGCCCATACACCCGAACTTACGAAAAGCAGCAGAACAAGCTTCACGATTTCTCTTCCTTATCAAGCTTCAACGTGATCGTGCCAATCGTGAATTGCAGCCGAATCTGCAGTTGCACAGGCAGCCTGAGGTTATCGTCGGTCAACCAGATGTGGAGATGACCGGAGCGTTTGAAGAGCACATTGTCAAAGAGAAATACTTCATAACGAATGGTCTTCTTCGTCCCCATCAGCGTGCTGATTTCCTCGCGCCGCTGAGACTCGACCTTCACCTGCACAAACTTCTTGCCGTCGCTGATGGGAATCTGGGCGGTATTGCCCGGTTCGAGATGGAGCGTGCGCAAGACCATTAAACCCCCGACGACGTCGTGAACACAGGGTGGAATGTCCAACTCGTGAACGGTGGTGGAATTTTTGTTCAGGTCCTTTTCGACGTAGTTCGCCTTTTTTGTCTGGGAGTCGTAGTTCACCCGCGTGTCCCGGTTGCGGCTGCCTTCGTGGGCCGTCAGAAACGAACTCTGCACGCACAGGTCTTTGGTCAGCGCCGCACCGTACTCATCGTCGACATGATACAGACGCGAGACGAGGCCGCTCGACTCGATATGGAGTTTCAGATTGCTCGCAGCCCAGGTCAGTTTCGCTGTGCCGGCTGGAATCAATCGCCACTCGATCTGGTAGTTGAGCACCTCGTTGGCGGGGAGCAAATCGGCCTGTGCGGCCTGCGGGGCTTGCTGTTGTCCGGTCGCGAGAACACCCGAGAACGGTGCTGCGGCGAGGAGCATTGACAGGATGGCCGCGCGCCATCGCGTTCCGGTCATTACGCCGTCAGTTTCGCACATGCCCGCCGGGGTATGGCGGCATTATGCGCCCGGTGCGGACTAATTTCCCGTGGGAAGCCGATCCGCCTGACTGATGACGAGGACATCAACGCCGGCTTTTCGAGACTCCAGCCTGAGCCCGAGCTGCTCCCGTAAAGCGCGCTGCCACACAGTAAAAGTGTCGCCGCTCTCACTTTTTTGGCGCACAACGGACTCGTCAGCCTGTGCCCCCCAATCGGGTTTGATCTCGAGGCTGATGTCATGAACCCCTTCAATCAGGGTTTGATTCACTACCGGGACGGCGGCACCTGCGGCATGGGAGGGTATGGATGGATCGTTTGTCGGCGAGAGCGGTATTGTCAGCTGAACAGACAGGGCGTCGGCGAATTCCGCAAAATCGCCGTGAAATCGCCACAGCCCTGGTTTAGCTCCCTCTTTGGCGGGCGGCATCAGATGGCCTTTGACCGCGGTTAACACGTACACGCGGCGCTGTTCTCTTTGCCTGTGAACTATAAGTCTGAATCTCTCGGTCAAAAGCGATTGGAGCATGAGGTTGAGCTGTGCTGCGCCAACCGGAGTCCCGGTTGTCGCTTCGATGTTGTACTCATCCCGGTCAAGCCAGGGAGGACCGGCAATTTGTGCGTACGGCACGCGCCAGGCATCGTGAATCAGCCTCTTCAGGGTCACGTTTCTGGCGACGAACCTGCCGGGATCGGTCGATACGATCCCGTCGTTTCCTGCAATCGAACCGCTGGCCTTGACGGAGGCGCTCTCGAACACTAGCGCCGCCTGCGAGGGCTGTCCGAAAAGGCCCGCCGGTAAGATGCAGGCGAGAATTCCCGCGATCGTACTGCAGCGCGTCAGAACCCCCCTCTTCAGACGACCGGCCGCGCCAACGCCGTGGTCGCCAGCATTCCGCCGAGCCCCATCGTCTCCACCGCGGAGGAAGGCACGATCACCATGGAGCCTTTCTCTTTAATCGCTTCGTACAGCATGTTCATCGCGCGAAGGTGCAGCGCAACGGGATTGTCGGCATAGGTCAAAGCCGCCTGGGCGAACCTCGCCGAAATCTCGGTTTCGGCAGTTCCGAGAATGATGCGTGCCTGGCGTTCGCGCTCTGCCTGCGCCTGACGCGACATCGCATCTTCCAGGTTTGCCGGAATGTGGACGTCACGGATCTCAACGGACTGAACGGTGATGCCCCACGGGTTCGTTTTTTCGTCCAGAATCCGCTGAAGTTCCTTGCCCAGCATCTCGCGCTCGGTGATCATCTGCGCCAGTTCGTGCCGGCCGATGGATTCGCGCAGTCCGGTCTGCGCGCTCATCTGGATCGCCTGGCGGAAATCTTCCACTTCGAGGATGCACTTCTCCGCGTCCCAAACTACCCAAAACACGATCGCGTCGACGTTCACCGGTACGGTATCGCGGGTGAGAGCGGATTCGGCGTTGACGCTCGTCACGCGGATGCGCTGATCCACGAAAGCGCTGATCCTGTCGATGACCGGAATGATGAAGAATAAGCCGGGCCCGCGCAGTCCTTTGTAGCGGCCCAACCTGAGGACGGCAGCCTTCTCCCACTGATCGGCTACCCGAATGGAAAACAGAAAATAGAGTCCCGCCAGAGCCCCCGCAAAGATCCAGACGGGCGAGCGCGACAGGGCAGTCCCGGCTCCGCCCGCGATCAGAAGCAGGAGAAAACACAGGACTCCGGGCGCACTGATTTTGACGGTCGGATCCTTAACGTCTGCGATACCTTTCACGGGACTAAACGGATTTGCCATTACGATTCTCCTGGTTCATGAACTCTTTCAAACGGCTGCGCAGTTCTTTCACGGTGAAGCCCTCCCGCCCGGCGCGCGCGACGAACTCCGCCGCGAGCTGATCGAGTTTGCGCTCTCGCTCGGCCCCGTTTCGTTCGGTTTTCGCGTCCGTGACGAAGGTTCCAGTCCCCTGATGCGTGGTCAGGGCTCCGGTCAGCTCAAGCTCGCGGTAAGCGCGAAGGACCGTGTTCGGATTAATCGAGAGATCCACCGCGAGTTGCCTTACTGTGGGCAGCTGGTCTCCGGGGCGGATCGTGCCGGATGCGCGCGCGGCATGCACCTGATCGATGATCTGCCGGTAAACAGGCATCCCGCTCCGCAGATCGAGGTAAAAGCGCATCTAATGTATTAATACACTAGAACACTATCTGAATGCAACAATGATCTTCATGGGAATCCAGCAGGAACGAATCAGAGAGCTGAATTCGGTTGCGCCGCGCGAGAACGCTTCATATGTTCTCTACTGGTCGCAGATGAACCGGCGGATCGAATCGAACCATGCTCTGCGACATGCGGCCGATGTGGCAAATGAGAATGGCATTCCTCTGCTGGTCTACGAAGGGCTCACGTTCACTTATAAAGGGGCCAGCGATCGGATGCATACTTTTCTTCTCGATGCGGTTCCGGAAATGGCGAAGGCGCTGAGATCCATCGGCGCCGGTTATTTTTTCTATCTGCGTGCGACGAATGAAGATCCGGACGACATACTATACCGGCTCGCCGCGAAGGCCCGCTGCGTAGTCACAGACGATTATCCCGTCTTCATCGCCGCCCAACATAACAAGCATGTACCGAAGAAAGTCGATGTCCCTTTCGTCGTCGTCGATTCCAGCTGCATCGTGCCGATGAACCGCCACGAGAAGCGTGCGTATGGCGCGTACACGATCCGCCCGAAAATCCGTCGGGAGCTTCCGACGTACCTGAAGCGTCTCGAATCAGTAGCGCTGAAGAAGGCGTGGCGCGATGAATTGCTTCCCGCCGAATTGCGGAAATTGCGGACCCGAGTCACCGGCTCGAACATCGCTCAACTGGTTGCAGGTTGCAGTATTGATCATTCCGTCCGGCCATCGATTACTTTCAAGGGCGGATCTGCGGCGGCGAAGATTCACTTGAAGATCTTTCTGGATCAAAGGCTCAGCCGTTATGCGAAGGAGTCAAACCAGCCGTCGTGCCATGCGACCAGCGATCTCAGCCCATACCTGCACTTCGGACACATCTCGGCCCTTGAAGTAGCGCTCGCGGTGCGCGAATACGCGGCAGAGCATTCTTTGATTGCCGACGAGTTCCTCGAAGAGCTGATCGTGCGGCGCGAGCTTGCGTTCAACTTTGCGCGCTTCACGCCGGAGATGGAATCCCTCGAGCCGCTGCCAGACTGGTGCAAACGGACAATGGCGAAACACGCGGCAGACCCGCGGCCCTCTATCTACACACCGAAGCAATTCGAACAGGCGGAGACACACGATGAGCTCTGGAACGCCACTCAGAAGGAACTGCTCCTCCGCGGTAAGATTCACGGTTACTATCGGATGTACTGGGGGAAGAAAATCATTGAATGGTCTCCGGACTATGAGCAGGCGTTGCGGATCATGATCCATTTGCACGATATCCATGCGCTCGATGGTCGCGATCCGAACACATACACGAATATCCTCTGGTGCTTCGGGTTGCACGACCGCCCGTGGGGCGAAAGGCCGGTGTTCGGACAGCTGCGGTATATGTCGCTGGAAGGCATGAAGCGCAAGACCGATACCACCGCATATATCAACGAAATCGCCGAACTGGAGCGCACGGGTAAGGATCCTTACTCGATATGAAATGCGCAGTCTCCGGAGGCACCGGATTCATCGGCCGCCGCATCGTCGAGCGACTGCTTCGGGACGGTCATTACGTGGGCGTATACAGCCGCAAGCCGGGACTTGAGAAGCGCAGCGGGGTGGCCTCTTTTTCGTGGGATCCGCTGCAGGGAGAACCACCCGCGGACAGCCTGAATACGATGGATGTCGTTATTCACCTCGCCGGCGAATCTGTGGCCCAGCGGTGGAATGCCGAAGTCAAACGGCGGATCCGCGACAGCCGGGTGATGGGAACGAGGCATCTGGTGGATGCGATCGGACGGGTGCAGCACCAGCCGAAGGCATTGATCTGCGCTTCGGCCATTGGCTTTTATGGCGATCGCGCCGACGAAGTTCTCACCGAATCCTCAGCCCAGGGCAGTGGGTTTCTGGCGCAGGTCTGCCGCGAATGGGAAAACGAAGCCGATCGCGCTCGGCGGTTCGGCTTGCGCGTGGTGAAGATGCGGATCGGGTTCGTGCTCGGCAGGGACGGCGGAGCGCTGGCGAAGATGCTTCCCGCGTTCAAGGCGTTTGCGGGAGGCCGGCTCGGCTCGGGCAAACAGTGGATGCCGTGGATTCACGTAAACGATGTTGCGGGTTTGTTCGTCCATGCGGCCGAAAACGAGATCTCCGGAGTTTGGAATGCGACGTCGCCGAATCCGGTTACCAATAAAGAATTCACGCGCGAGCTCGCGGGAGCGCTGCACCGTCCCGCGCTGTTTCCGGTGCCATCGCCGGCCCTGAAGCTGGCGTTCGGCGAATTCGGACAGCATATGCTCGACAGCTCTCGCGTAGTGCCGGAGGCTGCGCTGAAGGCCGGTTTCGCCTTCGAACACCCCGCGCTGGGGCCGGCTCTCGCGGACCTGCTGAAATCCAACACCGGACAACCTCTTCAGGGCCGCTGAGCGTTTTCGCAAAACGGGACCGCACACCATTCCGAGCCGTGACCGGCAGGGAGCGTCCCCCGCTCTTTGCGAAAATGCCCTAAACGCCCCGTTTATTGCCGTAAAGATGAATGTGAAGCCGGGGGCTGAAGCGAAATCCGTAACTCTTGCAGATTTCCGCAATCCACGCGCCGCGTTCGTCCATCGCCTCGGTCGTAACGCCTTCCGGCATCAGGATTACCTTCTCCGGCGGCGCGTGCAGGCGTGCCAGGATTGCTGTAACCTCCTCGATGTCCGTTTCCCGGGCGATTACGAACTTGAGCTGATAGTCGTATTCGGACATAAGACGCCGAAGGATATCGGGCTGCAGCCGCAATCTCTCATGCTGCGCCTGAAACACGCCCTCCGGCGTGGAGTTCGCGAGCTTGGGGCTGATGCTCATCAAATCGCATGCGACCGGCGCAAATACCGTCCCCGCGGTTTCAACAGTGATGTGCATTCCGCGCTCGCGAAAACGCCGCGAGAGATCCACAATCGCGGGCGCGATCATCGGTTCGCCTCCCGTGAGAACTACATGGCGAGCGGCGCTGAAGGCGCTTGCGCGGTCCAGAATCTCGTCGAGGGTCAGATCTTCGCCCTCCGGATTCCAGGACGTGTAAGGCGTATCGCACCACGAACAGCGCAGATTGCATCCGCTGGTGCGCACGAAAATGGAGGGCACACCCACAAGGCTGCCTTCACCCTGGACAGAGTAAAAGATCTCGGCTACGCGCATGCCGGATCGGCTATGCCGGCCTCGCGAAAACCTTTCGCGCGCAGGATACAGGAATCGCAGGCGCCGCAGGGACGTCCCAGATCATCGGGATCATAACAACTATGCGTCAGCTCCAACGGGACGCCAAGCTCATGCGCCAGCATCACGATATCCGCCTTTGACAGTTCTATCAGCGGCGTGCGGATCTGAATGCGCGTTCGACCCTCCACGCCGGCTTTCGTGGCCAGATTACTCATTCGCTCGAAGGCATGAATGAATTCGGGGCGGCAGTCCGGATAGCCGGAATAATCGAGCGCGTTCACGCCGATGAAGATCTCGTTCGCTTCGAGTATCTCCGCCCAGGCCAGTGCGAACGAAAGAAATATCGTGTTACGCGCGGGCACGTAGGTAACGGGAATCTCCAGGTTCATTGCGGCCTCGTTCCGGCCTTTCGGAACGGCGATTTCATCGGTGAGGGCGGAGTTGCCGAATATACGAAGATCGATCCTGGCGATGCGATGATCGTTCGCGTGAAGTGTGCTCGCGATGCGGCGCGCGGCCTCCAGTTCGATCCGGTGCCTCTGGCCATAATCGAACGAGAGGGCGTAACAGTCGAAGCCCTCGCGACGGGCAAATGCGAGACAGGTGGCGGAATCGAGTCCCCCGCTAAGCAGGCAGATGGCTTTGGGCACGAGCTTCTGGAACGACGCGGCGTTGATCCGATTATAGTGGTTCCATTGGAACGACTCCGGGTCCGCTCGCGCAGCCTCTGGCTTATTCTTGCCGGGCTTACTATTGGAGTCGTCTTTATTTTTGTCAACCATCAGGCGTACGATGGATTTTTTCAATCGGACGAACTCGACAATCTGAAGTGGGCGCCTTTGCTGCCATCGAGAGACTTCATCGAAGGCCTGCTGAGTCCGAAATTTCAGGTGGATAATTTCCGGCCGGTCGGACATTTTTACTTCGCGGCCATGGGGCGAGCCTTCGGGCTCAATTTCCCCCCCTACATGACGGCTATCTTTACCATTCATCTGATCAATGCGCTGCTTCTGTATCTGCTGGCCCGAAAGCTGAGCATCCCAGCCTGGCACACCCTCGCGGCAGTGGCGTTTTTCGTATTCAGCGCCGCGGCCGTCGACGCTTACTGGAAGCCGATGTACGTCTTTGATCTGCTTTGCGCGACCTTCAGCCTCGCCTCCATTCTGTTTTATGCCCGTCGCAGATGGGTTCTGAGTTTCATAGCCTTTTGGCTGGCCTATAAATCGAAGGAGCTTGCGGTCATGCTTCCGGCGGTTCTTGTTGTCTACGAGTACTGGTTCGGGGAACGCAGATTCCAGTTCACGATTCCGTTCCTTCTGGCCTCGCTGAGTTTCGGCATTCAGGGCATAGTCTGGAATCCAAACAAGAACAATGCATATACCTTCCGGTTCACGCTCGATGCTTTGCGACACACCGTTCCGTTTTATTCGGGACGGTTCCTCATACTTCCGTTCAGCGGCCTGGCGTTGGCGTTTGTGCGCGACCGCCGCGTGTGGTTTGGCCTGATCTCGATGTGCATCCTGATGGTTCCCCTCCTGTTTCTGCCCGGAAGGCTGTATCAGGCGTATGGATATTTGCCGCTCACCTGCGCGGCGATTGCCTTCGGCGCGGCCGCGTCGCACCTGAACGCGGTGTGGGCGTGGATTGCGGTAGCTGTCTGGATGCCCTTCAACGTGCATGAGTTGCGGATGGAACGGCGCGTAAAGCTTGCTCTCGATGATCAGACTTTTGCCTATGTCGACACGATGGCCAAATGGGCGGCACAGAATCCGCGGATCGAAACTTTCGTATTCGATGGAGCACCGCCCGGTTTAGAAAGCTGGGGTATAACGGGGGCGTGGAACATTATCCATCATCGGCAGGATTTGCCGGTAGTGTGGGTTCACTCCGATGAGGCGAGCGCCGCGCGGCTCCCGGACGCGGTCGCGTACGGATCCTGGGATGGGCAGCGGCAGGTGCTGACTATATCAATTCGCAGGCGGAGCCAGTAAGCTTTCACCACGTAGTGCCCAATCGCACAGAATTTTAGACAGGTTGCCGATAACGGCCATCCGTTTGCATCTCCAGCGTCGCTGGAGGGCTTCAATGAGATTTTCGATTTTAACTCTGTTACTGACCGCCACCTTGAGTGCACAGGCGCCGAACCCCGTTCAAACGGGAGTCCGGCCCGGTCCAAATGGTAGCGAACCAATTTTTCGCGTCGATGTGACATCCAGAACCGTGAGAGCGGTGAATTATCACAATCGGCAGGGAACAACTCATATCGACTTTCAGGGCACCGCGCTTATGCCTGGGGCGCGAGGCGAAGCCAGCGTGACGGCGAATACGGGGGCAACAAGAATTTCGCTGAAGTTCAACCATCTCTCCAACCCGGCGCAGTACGGGCCGGAATATCTGACGTACGTACTGTGGGCAATTACGCCCGAAGGCCGACCCGAACGTCTGGGTGAAGTGACTCTCAAAGACGCAAACTCACGAACGGCTGAGCTTTATGCCACGACCGATTTGCAGTCCTTCGGGATGATCGTTACAGCGGAACCGTACTTCTCGGTCAGTCAGCCGTCCGACGTTGTGGTTATGGAGAATTTTCTCCGTAAGGACACGTCCGGGACTCTCGAACTGGTAGACGCAAAATACGAGTTGCTGAAACGCGGCGAATACACCATGAACATAGCCGCCGGCTCGCTCGCTCCCATCACTTCGGATCTCAAGGTTCCTCTTCAGTTGAGGGAAGCCCGCCAGGCCATTGCGATCGCGAAAGCGCAGGGCGCCGACCACTACGCGCCCGATGTAATGGCGAAGGTCGCGGTGAATATGCAAAACGCGGAGGGCTATCATCACACCCATAACGAGAAAGAGCTGAATACGGTAGCCCGCGAAGCTACACAGCAAGCCGAGGATGCGCGGCGCATCAGCATCGTAAAAGAACGTGAAGCGGCAGACCTGGCTGCCAAACAGGCCGCGGCGCACCGTGAGCAACTGGCAAAGGATCAAGCGGCCGCTGCAGATGCGGAAGCCGCCCGGCAGGCTAGCCTTCGCGCTGCTGCCGAAACGGAACGCGCCCAGGCTCAGCGAGAGAAGCGGGAAGCGGAGGTCGCCACAGCCGAGGCTGTGAACGCTAAAAACCAGGCCGACGCTGCCCGCGCCGCGGCCATCGCGGAACAACAACGTCTTGCAAGCGAAACTGCGGCGGCGAAAGTTGCACGAGAAAACGCGGAGCGGGACTCTCAAGCCTTGCGCCAGCGCCTTCGCGATCAGTTAAACGCGATTCTGCAAACGCGTGATACCGCCCGAGGTCTCATCGTGAGCCTCTCCGATGTTCTCTTCGATTTCAATCAGGCCACCTTGAAACCAGGCGCGAAGGAGAAGCTTGCCAAAGTTTCCGGGATCCTGCTGGCATACCCGACATTAATGATGAATGTCGAAGGATATACCGACAATGTCGGCTCCGACGATTACAATCAAAAGCTTTCGGAACGTCGCGCCGACGCGGTTCGCGACTACCTGACCTCAAACGGAATCAGCCACGCGAATATTCAGGCTGTCGGATTCGGTAAAGCCGATCCTGTGGCGTCCAACGACAGCGCGGCCGGGCGTCAGCAAAATCGCCGCGTGGAAATGGTGGTTAGTGGCGATGTAATCGGTCAGCCGATCACACCGACAACCAGTTCGCTCCGGTAAAAGTTCGGTTAGTTACTTCTGCGATTCCCTCGGGCAGCCCGCGAATGGCGGGCTGCCCTTTTTCTTCAAAAACGCTGCGATTCCATCCGCAAAAATCCGATTTTGGGATGCCCAAAAATTACGGTCACAGACTTCCGCAGTTTTTTTTGTTTTTGTTTTCATTTACTTCCATTTAAAAAATGACAGGATCGCCGGTTTCGGCTTGTACCTTGGGCTCGTCTCCCGGTTGCGGCAACCGGGAGTGCAGAAAGCAAACGACATGGGCGACGATCCGATCATCATCATCGGTAAATTACTCGGTCTGTAAAGTAACTGCCAATTATGCGCTAAACAGAGCGCATTGCCGACTATAGTCCGGAAATTCCGGATAAATCGCTGCGAGCGATTTCAATCTCTGCTAGACTCGGTGATAGTTCGTACATTTGATGTGCGGACTATCGCCAGTCCAGAGAACTCTTCTTTGAGGATTTTCGGAAAACCAATCGCAGTCATTGGTTTGACCCTGATTGCGTTATCACTTTCCGGCTCTTCGCCGAATTCGGCGATGTCGCGCGCATCTATCGGCAGATCGGATCAGGGCGCGCAAGAAAATGCCGCGGAAATTAATAAGGATAATGACAGCGGCACACAGGAATATGCCGCCGGTAAGTATCTCGAAGCCCGCGATCTGTTTCTCACCGCCGCTTCTCTCGCACAGCAGACAGGCGATTCGCGCGCGGCCGCGATGAATTGGAACAACGCGGGCGGGGCGGCGCTGGCACGCCGGGACTATCGCGATGCGATGGCCGACTTTCTCAAAGCCAGGACCACCGCTCAGACTGCCCGACAATTCGTTCCTCTCGCCATCACTCTGAATAATCTGGCGAGTCTTTATTTACAGCTCGGTAACCCGGAGGCGGCCGCTCAGATCGCGCAGGAAGGGCTGGGGGGTCCCGCGGCGGGCGCGGGTGAAACGGTCGTTCCTAAACTTCGGTTCCAGCTCGCGAGCGCGCTTTCGAGCCTCCACCGGTTTGATGAAGCGCAGGGCTTCTACTGGCGAGCCATCGATGAACTTGAGGAACAGGGCGATCTGGACAGCACCGCGCGAATGCTCGCGAGTCTGGGAAAATCGGCGCTTGAGGCGGACCGGCTGGACGTTGCGGAATCGGCGCTTGACAGGGCTTTACTGATGGTGCGGATTCATAATCTCAATGCTTCGGCGAACGTCTTGCGCGGTCTGGCAAACCTGAAGAGCCGGCAGGGAGATCCTCGCTCCGCCGCGGCGCTGTTCCAGGCGGCGATAGACGCTCCCGGGAGCCTTATGCCCCGCTGGGAAATGTTCGCCGACCGCGGCAGATTCCGGATATCCCAGGGCGACCTTCAGGGCGCTCTGTCTGATTTCCGCGAGGCGCGTACCATCGCGGCGCAGTTGCGGGCCGATATCGTCCCCGCGGATCAGGATCGGATCACGCTCGAAAACGGCCTGGGCAGAATTGCCGAGGGTCTCGTCAATGCCGGGAATCTTTTGGCAACACAGACATCCGATCGAAAATATTTACGGGAAACGTTCGATGTAGCCGAGCGGGACCGGCTCTGGAGTCTGCGTTCTCTCGTTCCTGCCCCGAACGACTGGCGCACCAGACTTCCAGCAGGATATTGGGATTTGCTCGCCCGCTATCAGGCCACACAACGATCTCTGGTGGCGCGACCGTCTCCTGAGGCCAGAAAACGGGCCGCCGCGCAGGAACTCGAACTTCAGGAGATCGAGTCCCAGGCCGCGAGTTCTACTCCTCCTATCTTCACCGCCAACGATGGGTTCGAATTTTCGTCCGATCGTTCAAGGGCGGAGTCTCCCCTTGCGCATGTCACCAACCTGCTGGATCGCGACACGGTGCTGTTCAGCTTCCACGTTGCGAAATCCAGTGGATGGCTTTGGGCGGTGGGCCAGAACGGCGTGGACGCATATTCGATTCCGGCGCTGGACGATCTGAAAACCCGTGTGGCCGATTTTGCACGCGCCGCGCGCGAAGGCGAAAGCCGCGCAACGGCTTTGGGCCGCCGGCTTTATCACGATCTCTTCGGGATGGTGCCCGCGTCGTATCTGTCGCACAAACGCTGGCTGCTGGAACTCGACGGTCCACTGTTCGATCTGCCGTTCGCGGCGTTGGTAGTCGGCGATGCCGAAAGCGATGCCGCCGCACGACAAAACAAACCCATTTATCTCGCGCAAAAGGCTGCCCTGCAGGTGATTCCGGGCGCGCTCATGCTGCAAGCCCAATCTCCGGCTGCGAATGGAGGGTTCCTCGGCATTGGCGATCCCATCTACAATGCAGCGGACAGCCGATATCATGGCGCCCGAACGAATCACGAAGTCGTCCTTCCCCGGCTTCCGGATACGGGGCCCGAGCTGGAGGCCTGCTCACGCGCGCTCGGTTCCTCGAAAGCGTGGATCCTGACCGGGGAGAATGCCAACATCGCAAATGTTCGAACGGCTTTGCAATCCGGTCCAGCACTGATCCATTTTGCTACGCACATTGTGGCGGCGCCCGATCGCTATTCCTCGGGTCTTATCGCCTTGAGCCTGGACCGGTCGGGAGCGATGGGCCTCATGGGACCTGTCGAGATTGCCGCGCATCCCGTCTCCGCGAGTCTGGTGGTATTGAACGGATGTCACTCGGGCCAGGGCAATGCCTTGCCGGGCGCCGGACTCATGGGTTTGACACGCGCCTGGATCGGTGCGGGCGCGAGAGCGGTTCTGGCGACCCGGTGGGATATTCCCGATGAAGCGGGGAAGACAATGATGGTCGAATTCTATCGGGCTCTGAGGGCAAATCCGGAAGGGGGCTCCGCATTTGCACTGCAGCAGGCGCAATTAGCGCTCTTAAAGGACGACAATTTGCGGACAAAACTTGAAATTTGGGCAGCTTATTTCCTGGTAGGGCGGGAATAAGGGTGTAATGTCCGTTACATTAGATAGTGCACAGGTTATGGCTGTCGAACAGGATTCGGCTTCGGATCAAAGCAAACCGGTCACTCTCCCGGGTCCCGACTGGACTGTACTGGTCGATAGAATCCGAAACGGCGATTCGGCGGCGATGGAGGAGTTGTATGAGGTTTTCGCCAAAGGGATTCGCTACTTCCTGCTGCGCAACCTGGGTCCGGACGACCTCGATGACAAAGTCCACGATTGTTTTCTGATCGTCGCGCAAGCCATCCGCAATGGCGATCTCCGTGAGCCGGAACGGCTTATGGGTTACGTAAGAACGGTAGTGAAGCGCCAGATTGCAGCGTCAATCGATGTGGCCGTGCACCAGCGCCGAAGCCGCGTGGATTTCGAGGACTCGCTGTTTTCGATGTCCGACTGGCGGGACAACCCGGAACACAGCTTCATGGCGCGTCAGAGAATCGATATCGCACGGAAGGTGCTGAACGGCGTCTCCCGCCGCGACCGCGACATTCTGAATCGCTTTTACGTCCTCGAGCAGCCCCAGGAGCAGATTTGCGCCGATATGGGACTGACTTATAATCAGTTCCGGCTGCTGAAGTCCCGGGCCAAAGCGCGATTCGGCGAACTGGGAAAAAAACTTGCGGCGGGAGCCGGAATTAATCTGAACAAAAGAAATTGAAAAGTTTGAGAGAAAATTTGCCGGATCCGCACTTTTCCTATGAGGAGTTCGTGTGGATCTGAATTTTCACGGGACCGAGGAGCAATTGGAGCAATACGCTCTGGGCCGTTTGGCCGGTGCCGACCTTATTTCGCTGGAAGAGCACCTGCTGTTATGCGATGCCTGCCAGGTTCGGCTTGACGATATGGGAGCCTTCGCGATCGGAATGCGCGAAGCACTCAGTTTCCAACCGGCGTTCGCCCCTGCCGCCACTTCAAAAGATTGGCTTGCGTGGCTGAGACGCCCTGTCTTCGCTCTGGCGATCGCCGGAGCCGCGGCGCTCATCGCAATTATCGCTGTGGTATCGACCGGCAGGACGAAAGTGGTGCCCACCGCAATGCTGCAACTGACGGCCATCCGCGGCGAAATGCCGGCGACTTCGGCTGCGCGCGAATACGACCTCACGCTCGCTGACGCGCCTCGGGCGGGCGGTCCGTTTCGGGTTGAAGTCGTGAACGGAAACGGCGAGTCGGTTTGGAAAGGCCCAGCCGATCCGGACACCAAAGGGGCGGAAGTCAAAATAGACGAGAGTCTCAAGCAGGGAGATTACTTCGTACGTCTCTATGCCGGGTCCGGCCAGATGCTCCATGAGTACGGTTTTCGAATCCAGTAAGAGCGGCGGCGCGATCAGAAGACCCGCCGCTTCAGACGCTCGATCGTAAATTTCGCGGTGTCGGCTACCGCCATCACTGCCATAACCCCAGCCTGAACAGGGTCGGTAACCACGAGGTCGGCGGCGTCGGGGACGCTGCCGGCCATGTTCAGGCTGATGACGAGAAGGCCCGTGGCCCGAACCTCGCGGACTGCCGTCTCGATGTCGCCGCCCATAAGCGCGCCGGCAAGAACGAGAGCTCGAGCTCGGGGGAGCCGAGGAACCCCGCGTACGGCGTCGGCCAGCGGTTGTTCGCCCACCAGCGGAATGGTATCCACCGAGATGTGCTCGCCTCGGATGTTGTGGCGATCGGCCTCGACAATCGCCCCCATCGCCACCTGCCCCACCTGGGCGCCGCCGCCAATGATGATGATCCGTTTGCCGTAAATCTCCTGCATACTCTTGACGACATTGACCGCGCGAACAATCGGCAGCGCGCGCAGTTCCACCAGCATCGCTTCCCAGGCGGGGGTTGTGACCTCGAAATAGACGCGCGCACCCTCGGGGGTATTTTCGATGATCGACACTGTACCGATGTCGCCGTCGTGCCCCGCGATCACGCCGGTCAGGCGATGCAGGATCCCGGGTCCCGCGTCGGCTTCGACCAGGAGGCCGTGACTTTGCGCTTCCATACTGGAGCTATCATCTCAATGTGACTGCGAAAGTCAGCCGCCGAGGCCTTCTGGCAACTGTCGCCGCATTTGGCCTGCAGCGCTCGTTGACGGCGAAATCGCGTCTCGGCAAATCCCAGGTGAGCGCGATCACCGACGAAATCGGCGCCACTCAGACCGAAGCGATCGCTTTTGCGCGAAAACAGGGGCTCCAATGGGTCACATTGCGCCGCGTCCCGGAGACAAAGAAGGAATTCGCGCAGCTGACGGCGCCCGAGTTGAAGAGTTATGCGGCCGAGCTTCAGGCCAACAAGCTGAAGGTCTCGGTTTTGAAGATGACCGTCGGGAGCAAGGACGCCTTTTCTGCCGCCATCACCGCTGCGCAAGCTTTCGGCGCGGGCAAAATCGGAGTTCGAATTGAAAATGCTCAGGCGGTCGACGATCTGAGTCCGCTGGCCGAGAGCGCAAAGATCCGTGTGCTGATTGAGGGTCAACCCGCTCGCGCTATTCGCACCATGCTGGATCGCGTGCCATCGAAGTGGGTCGGTTTCAGCTGGGATCCACCGCTCGATCCGGGGTGGCAGGACGCGTATGCGCTGCTACCGAAGGCGCGAATGTTTAACGTCCAGGCAAGAAGCGAATCGCTCTCGGACGGCCCCCATCAACTGAACTGGCGGGCCATCATGGAGGCGATGCAGCGGGACGGATTTCAGGGCGAAATCTGCCTGGAAACCGGACAGGCCGACAGTAAGTTTGAAAATGCATCCGAACCGCTCGGGAACCTGCTGCATATCGCGGGGGAGGTCGGATGAGCAAGCCATTCGCGATCGCGTTTGGAGTGACGGCGATCATCATTGTGGTGCTGGTCTGGGCCGGATTTGAGAGGACTGCCGGTAACCATCTGGTACCGAACGGATCCATCGGAAAGATTCGGACGATCGGTACTTCCGACGATACAACGCTGATGGTGATCGACTTCAACCTGAAGAACGATTCGGATCGAAACATGGTAGTGCGGAGCATAACCGGTACGGTTGTCACAGCGGACGGCGCCCGGCTGGTGGGGGATCTCGTTGCCGCGGCCGATCTGGGAATCGTGTTCAATCAGTATCCGCTGCTTGGGGCGCAATACAACCCGGTGCTCAAAGTTCGGGATGTGATTGCGCCGCACCAGATGGTCGATCGCATGGTCGCAATCAATCTGCAGAGTCCGTCCGCAAAAATAGATCAGCGCAAGCGGGTGACTCTCGAAATCGAGGACATTACCGGACCAACGGCTGAGTTGACGAAATGACCACCTGGAAGTTCCTCGCCGCACTCGCGCTGGTTTCGCGGCTGTTCGCAGTCGAGATTCCTTCCGGAACGGAATTGAATATTCGGCTCACGGACAAAGTAGCCAGCGAAGCTCCCGCGCCGCACCCGGAAGTACATGCGGTCTTGATTGCGCCTGTTATTGTGGACGGCAATGTCGCGCTGGCCGCCGGCGCGCAATTGACAGGGACAGTGAAACAAGCGAAAGCCGCTACGGACAAGGATCCGGCTCAGTTGCAAATCGTCTTCACTGCAATAACCGACAGCGCGGCGCACGCCCCCATTTCGACCGTCATTACGGGTCTGGATAACGCTCGCGAGACGATAGACGGCACGGGCCTGATCACAGGTATCTCGCCCAACGATACCTTTGCTTCACGGATCGACCAGGGAATCACGAAGCTCCAGGGCAGCGATAAGTTTGCGGGTCTCGCGGGCCTGATCGCAGGCGCGAAACAGGTTCTTAACATTCAGGACGCGAATCCAAACATCGATTATGATGCCGGCGCCGAGTTTACTCTCCGCCTCACCGAACCATTGAACTGGCACGGAACCGCTCAGGGCCCTACTTCAAAGTTAATGCCCTTTCCCAATGAAGCGGGACTTGTCGATCTGGTTAATCGGCAGCCGTATCGAACAATTGCGGAGGAGCCGCCCCGACCTTCGGATATTACGAACCTGATGTTCCTTGGGACCGAAGACGAATTGCGGGCGGCCTTTGCGAAGGCGGCGTGGTCTATGCCCGCGCAACTGAATGCGCAGTCGAAGCTCGAAACGGCCCGCGCTCTGATCGAGGCCCGCGGTTACAAGGAAGGCCCGATGTCGATCCTGCTCCTGGAGGGCCGCACCCCCGACATGGCATTTCAGAAGGGAAACAACACCTTTGCGCAGCGTCATCACCTGCGCATTTTTCGGCGCCCCGGGACATTCAACGGAAAGCCGGTTTGGGTATGCTCTTCGACGCACGATATCGGCATCGATTTCTCCGAGCGCGACCGCACGTTTATACACAAAATCGACCCGCAAATCGATCGCGAACGCGCGAAGGTCGTAAACGATTTGATTTTCACCGGTCTTATTCGCTCCATCGCGCTCGTCGAGCGGCCGGAGATTCCGAAGGACGCGACGAACGCCACTGGAGACCGGCTCGAGACGGACGGGAGCATGGCGGTGTTGCTTTTTCAGTAGCAGGTTAGAATGAGGCGACATGTCCGAAGCCATCGACCGATACGTGAAGGAGAACGAACGCCGTTTCCTTGAGGAGCTCAAGGATCTGCTGCGAATTCCAAGCATCTCCACACTGCCCGAAAATAAAGAAGCCACGCACCGCGCCGCCGATTTTGTTGCGGATCACCTGGAGGCCGCCGGTCTCGAGCATGTCGAGGTAATCGAAACTTCGCGCCACCCGCTGGTATACGCCGACTGGCTGCACGCGGCGGGCAAGCCAACCGTGCTTTGTTACGGCCATTTTGACGTGCAGCCGCCCGATCCGCTGGATCTCTGGGAAACGCCTCCGTTCGAACCGACCGAACGCAACGGGAATCTCTATGCTCGCGGGTCGGCGGACGACAAGGGGCAGATGTTTTCGCATATCAAGGCCGTCGAGGCCATCAAAGCGATCTATGGCCGCCCGCCGGTGAATATCAAGTTTCTGATCGAAGGGGAAGAAGAAGTCGGGGGTTTATCGGTTGCGGAATACGTGGCGGCCAATCCCGACAAACTTAAGGCGGACGTTGCTCTGGTTTCCGACACGGAAATGTACGCGCCCGGTCTGCCTACCCTGAATATCGGGCTGCGCGGGCTGACGTATTTCGAGATCGAAGCACGCGGGCCGGCGCGCGACTTGCATTCGGGTTTGTACGGCGGCGCGGCGCCAAACGCTGTTTTCGGCCTGATCGAGTTGCTTTCGAAGGCTAAGGGCGCCGACGGGCATATTCTGATTCCCGGCATTTACGATGATGTGGAACCGGCATCGGCTGAAGAGCGGGCCAGTTGGCAGCATCTTCCTTTTGATGAAGCCGAGTACCTGAAAGATGAGGTCGGCTCCAGGGAGCTTACCGGTGAACCGGGCTATTCGGTTTTTGAACGGACCTGGGCGCGGCCTACGTTTGAGGTGCACGGCATTGCCGGTGGTTTTACCGGTGCGGGCGCGAAAACGGTAATTCCCGCCAGGGCTGTGGCTAAGGTCAGTATTCGCCTTGTACCGCGGCAGGATCCGCTAAAGATAGTGGAAGCCTTGAAGCAGTTCGTGAAGGAGAACACGCCCCGCGGGATTCAGTTTGAGGTCCGGGTGCTCAGCGCGGGACCCGGCTTGATGGTTAACACCGATCATCCGGCGATTCGCGTTGCTGCCAAAGCTTTCAGCGATATCTTCGGCAAGCCGACTGTTTTCACGCGCTCGGGCGGGTCGATTCCGATTGTGGGAGATTTCGCCACTCACCTCGGAATTCCGACCATTCTGATGGGGTTCGGTCTGCCGGATGACGGGCTGCACTCGCCGAACGAAAAATACAATATCCGGAATTATTACGATGGCATCCGTACTCTTGCGCATTTCTTTGAAGAGTACGGACGCGCGTCTTAGGAGGACATTGTCGCTCCCTGCCGGTCGCGGCTCGGACCCGGGGTTCTGTTCAGTCAAATCGGGAGCCGCAGACTGGCGCTGATCGCCTGCGCTATCGAATTCAGAGGGACGACCTTGCCCGCTGCGCCCAGCAGGATTGCCTGTTTCGGCATGCCGAAAACTACGCAGCTCGATTCGTCCTGAGCGATTGTCAGACTCCCGGCAGATTTCATTCGTTTAAGCCCCTGGGCGCCGTCCGAACCCATGCCGGTCAGGATCACGCCGACGGCGTTCGGTCCCGCTGTTTCCGCAACTGAGGTGAACAGCACGTCTACGGATGGACGCTGATAGCAGACCATTGGGCCATCTTTTATCATTGCGTGATATTGGCCGTCACGCTCACGCAGAACCATATGGAGGTCCCCCGGTGCGATCAACGCTCTGCCAGGCAGCACGCTGTCGCCATCCTGGGCTTCGGATACGCGCATGGGACAACACTGGTTCAAACGCTCCGCGAATGCGCGTGAGAACCCGGCAGGAATGTGTTGCGCGATCACTATACCTGGCGTGTCGGCAGGCAGCTGCATGAGAATCTCTTCGATTGCTTCGGTGCCGCCGGTGGACGCGCCGATGGCAATCACTGAGCGGGGATTGAATTTTCGGGAAGGCGAAGCACGGAGGTCCTTCGCTATGGGCGCGGGCCGGGGGGGGCGCCCGCGCCCGACCCGCGCAGCTGCTGCAGCGCGAATTTTGTTTCCGAGTGAGATCTTCAGTTCGCTGACCGAATACGGGCCTCCCGGTTTGGCCATTACTTCCACAGCCCCGGCCCGCAACGCTTCAATGCCGGCCCGGCAAGAAGCATGTGCGAGCGAACTGATTACGATTGCCGGCGTGGGACGAAATTGCATGAGTTTCCGTAGAAACGTAAGTCCGTCCATGCGCGGCATCTCGATATCCAGCGTCAAAACATCGGGAGCGAGAGCCAGCACTTTGTCACGCGCGATGTAGGGATCGGGCGCGGTGCCTACCACTTCGATATCGGATTCTCCGGAAAGCGCCTCGCCCAGCAGTTTACGGACAATGGCGGAGTCGTCGACGATCAGGACTTTGATTTTCCGGTCCGGGACCCGCTCCGGGATCAAACAGATTCCTCGAGCGCGAGGAACAGCAAGAGGACGCCTCCGCCGCGAAACTCGAAGCGGCAGATGGACGGCGCGCGGCCGGTGAAATCGGGACCTGGTTCGTTTGCTCCGATGCAGACCGACTCGGGCGAGCTCAAGTCGAAGCTCGCGTCGAATTCCATTTCGCTGAGTACCGCCCCGCAGATCATGTTTGCGAGTTCCGCGATTACACTGATCACCCGGTCCTGAGCCACACCCGCATCTTCGTCCCAGCCCAGAAAGTCCGCACTCAGCTTTTTTGCTACGGAATACGAGGCGATAAGCCCGAAATGGCCAGCGGCCGAGCATTGGGAAGTGGGGCTGCGGAACGTAAGGCTGGCGCAGATCAATTCGCCCGATGGCCGGCCTGACTTTACGAAAGTGCAGCCGAGAGAAACCGAATCGGGCAGTGTGAAGAACATCGTCTCGAGGGTCCTTGCCGCCATTTCCGGCAGGAGCCGCTCGACAGCATTCGAGATCACCGGCCGCCGCCCAGCAGAGGTTCCATGCTTCGCCGAAGCGTCTCCGGCGAGAAGGGTTTTTTCACATATCCTTTTGCGCCCAGGGACATCATGCGCTCAATGCGACGATCGCTGCCGTCCGCGGATATGACAAGGACGGGGACGGTGCGCAGCATCTCATCCTCATGCATGCTGCTGACGAACTTTTCGCCGTTCATCACCGGCATATTGATATCCGTAAGAACGATGTCGATCCAGTTGGCGCGCAGCAGATCAAGCGCCTCCTGCCCATTCGCCGCCTGCATGCAGCTACCGACGTCAAGACCGGAAAGCTCGATCACGCGAACGATAAACTCGCGGATCGCCGGGGAATCGTCCACCACCATGAAGTGAAAGGCCATAGTATTTGTTCTCCAGACGACCCGTGCGGCCGCTTATAGTTCTCTCTCCTCGCATCCCCCGGGCGACCGGAGAAAGATGCGCCCGGAAGCCACGTTGAACCGCATGGTTCGCACGATGTTACCGCCGGTTTCCTCAGCGTGGACGATGACCCCGGCCTTCCAGAAGATTTTCCGCATAGCCACGCAGTTCCGATGCCCGATATTGAAGACGCCGCGTCATCCATGATTTGAGCTCCTCCTGCCACGGATACCCGCAGCCGGCGTTTTTGCGCGCCCTTTTCGTAAGCCTCGCGAAACAAGAGCGGGATACCGCTGTCGGCGTACATGTAAGGATTGTCCGGGACGGCTCCGGCCGGCGTTTCCGGAAGCATGAAGTGGAGCAAACCAGCCACCCGAGCGACGGGATCGTAGATAGCCACGCCGACGCAGGAACCAAGCGCATAGGTGATCAACATGTCCGATGTTTCGCTCGTTACCCTGCAATCGGAGACTCCGATCACTACAGTCATAAAGGTCGCTCAAAGATCGAGGGAGTCAGGGAAGTCAGCAGCCGACCTGTGCCTCCGATACCCGGCGGTGCTCCCTTACGGTCGCGGCTCGGTAAGTGTTCGGGACGGCGGGAGCACAGCCTGGAATCGCGTCCCGTCTCCTCTGCGCTTCGGTAGACAGAAGGAGAGACGTACTGAAACGGGTGCTTCAATCCGGTCAGCGACTCCGAATGACCTGTCACCAGATATCCCCCGGGCTCCAGACAGCACGCGAGGCGATTGACGAGCTGCTCCTGAGTGTCCTTATCGAAATAGATCATCACGTTGCGGCAAAAGATGACGTCGAAAGGCCGCGGGGGGTGGAACGTTTCCATCAGGTTGAAACGCCGGAACTCGATCATGCGGCGAATGAACGGCTTCACGCGAAACCATCCTTCCCAGCGGTCCGATCCGCGAAGAAGATATTTGCTTCGCCAGTGGTTGGGCAGATCCCGTAAACGTTCCGCTTCATAGGCGCCCCGTTCGGCGATGGTCAGTGCACGGGAGGAGATATCGGATGCCAGTATCTGAATCCGGTCCGCCGCCGCACGGTCCCAGTTCTTCGAGCAGAGAGAAAGCGATGCTCCAGGGTTCCTCGCCCGTTGAACATGCCGCGCTCCAGATGCGGATCTGGCCCTTGATGCCGGGGATGATGGTCTTTCGCAGGAGCTCGAAATGAGCGGCTTCGCGAAGGAAAGACGTGAAATTCGTGGTGAGAGCGTCAAGCAACTCCGATCAGCTCTTCGCCCGTGGTGTCCGCTATGACATGGTCGTAGTAGTCTTTGAACGACCCGAATCTCCCCTCGCGAATCTTCTTGCCCAGGCGCGCCTGGACCAGTTCCCGCTTTCCGTTCTTGAGATCGATTCCGCAGGTGCGCCAGGCGAGATCCGTAATCCGGTCGAATTCACTCGGGGAGAGGATTTCACTCACCGGCCGTGTTTCCAAAGAGCGCCTCCACGTCGAGAATCAGTCCTGCCCGGCCATCTCCCAGAATGGCTCCCCCGGCGATGCCGGGTATGTTCCTGAAGGTTTCTCCCAGGCTCTTGATCACGACTTCCTGCTTTCCGATCAGTTCGTCCACCTGCATACAAAAATTCATGCGGTCGCTTTCGACTACGATCAGAACGCCATCCGAATGGCTCCTCCGAAGTGGGGACCACGTCGAAGCGCCGGTACAACCTGAGCACCGGCATGAGCGACCCGCGCACGAGGACCATCTCGCCGCCGTCGGGCAGGGTTGACAGAGATTCCGGCGCAGGCCGGAACATCTCCTTCACCACGTATATCGGGAACGATGTACCGGTGCACTCCGACTCCCACCACGAGGCCTTCGATAACGGCCATGGTGAGCGGAAGCTTGATCACGAAAGTCGTGCCGCGACCAGGGCGGGACGAGATGTCGATGCGGCCTCGCAGCTTTACGATATGTTTGCGAACCACGTCCATCCCGACGCCTCGGCCGGAGACGTCGGTGACCTGGTCCGCGGTGGAAAAGCCCGGCTCGAAAATCAAATTGAACACTTCCTGATCGGAAAGCTGTTCGCCGCCCGAAATCAAACCTCGCTGCTGAGCTTTGGCGAGGATCTTTTCCCGGACCAGGCCGCGGCCATCGTCGGAGATCTCGATGTTGATGAATCCACCGGTATGCCACGCCTTAAGATCGAGCCGGGCTACCGGGTTCTTGCCGCAGGCGATGCGCTCCTCGGGCCGCTCCGTTCCGTGATCAACGGCGTTGCGGATCATGTGCATCAGCGGGTCGGCGAGTTCCTCGACCATGTTGCGGTCGAGCTCCGTCTCTTCGCCGGCGAGTTCCAGATTGGCCTGTTTACCCGACTTGCGCGCCAGATCGCGCACCAGCCGCGCCATGCGCCCGAAGAGCTGGCCGACCGGGATCATGCGCATCGTCATCGCGACACGCTGAACGTCCGCGGTGATGCGGGTCAACTGCCCCAGATTGCGGGTCACTCGGGGATTGTGAACGGCGGCTATATCCGGGATCGTGCTGGATCATGCGATTGCGCGATGACCAGTTCGCCCACCATCTCGACCAGGTAATCGAGCTTCGCGGTGTCGACTTTGACGGAGCGGGGTCCCCCGGCAGTGGCGTGCGTATTCGCGCGCGACCCGGCTCGGCAACCGCACGGGCTAGTTGCGCGACATCGGCGCGGCAATCGGTCGTAGCCGGCTGTGGTTGCACCGATCATCTCCCGGATGCGCACCAGCAGCAAACTGGCGCTGGAGGCGGTGTTCGTTTCCCGTTTCGACCGCGAGCAGGCACTGACTCATGTGGTCCGCGCTCTGCAGGATGATGTCGATCAGGGCGGAATCGACGGGCACCCTCGAATTGCGCGCGAGATCGAGCAGGGTTTCCACCTCGTGCGCGAACTGCTGGATGCCGGAGAAGTCCAGAAATCCGGCCAGTCCTTTGATGGTGTGAAATCCGCGAAAGATGGTGTTGATCGCCTCGGTGTTCCGCGGGTCCTGCTCGAGCGCGAGCAATTGAGCTTCGAGCGCCGCAAGATGTTCCCGCGATTCCATGATGAAGTCGGCGACCAGTTCGGGATCCTGATTGAGCAGCAGAGGAACGGCGGGTGCCACGGGCGTCACTTGTGCCTCGACGAGTTGTTGCAATCGCGAAACTCACATCGCGAAGCTCCGGCGCAGCTGGCCGAGGTGACGGAGGCGGCTTCGGCGACGGCGGTCATTTGAGCCGATTCCGCCTGCCGGCGGATCTGATCCAACATCGGAACCAGGGGCCGTATCCGTTCAGGCGAGCTAAGGTCGCGAAGCGCTACTTCGAGTGCCAGCGCTTCGATATTCTGGCGCACGCGACGGCGAGCGTGTGCTGTGAGTCGACGTCTGTAGGGCATGCGAGATGTCGCTCATCTAGAATTCCTTGAATTCGCTATCGTCGAGCGGGAACTCGGCGGCCTTGCGTGAAATGACGCCGGCGAGTTCCGCCTGGCGCTGGCGGGCTGCCGAAGCACGGAAACGCCACATTGTCTTCGCCGCGGGAACCTGTTTACGCGCGGGCCGCTTCTGGAAGGCTCCGGAATCGCCGGAATCCGCGCCGACCAGGTCTCTGCAGTTGCTTCACCACCGCCATCAAAGCCTGCGACTGGGCGTTCAACTCTTCGCTCGCCGATGCGCTCTCTTCGGCGTTGGCTGCCGTCTTCTGCGTAACCTGATCCATCTGGGCCACGGCTTTGGAGATCTGATCGATCCCCTGGGCCTGCTCCCTGCTGGACGCCTCGACCTCATCCACCAGCGTCTTCACTTTACCCGCGCTTTCCGTGATACCCACAATCGAACTGGCGACCTCTTCCAGCTTCCTGCTGCCTTCGGTCGATTTCAGAATGGATTCTTCGATCAGACTGGCGGTGTCCCTGGCCGCCTGAGCGCTGCGCTGCGCCAGATTGCGGACCTCTTCAGCAACCACCGCGAACCCCATCCCGGCTTCCCCGGCGCGCGCTGCTTCTACGGCCGCGTTCAGCGCCAGGATGTTCGTCTGAAACGCGATTTCGTCGATCACCTTGATGATTTTGGAAATCTTGCCGCTGGATGCGCCGATCTGGTCCATGGAAGCTCATCATGTCCGCGAGAGTGCGGTTGGCTTCGGCCACACGCTGGCTTACCGCGTTCATGAAGGCGGCCGCCTGCTGGGAGTTCTCGGCGTTCCTGCGCGTCATGGACGACATCTCTTCACTTGAGGCGGAGGTCTCTTCAAGAGAAGCGGCTTGTTCGGAAGAGCCCTGCGCGAGGGACTGGCTTGAGCCCGAGACCTGATGTGCCGCGCTCGACACCTGCTCGGCGCTTTCACTCAGTTCGATGACCGCCGTCGTCAGAACTCCGTTGACACTCCGGACGATCGAGAAAGCCAGGATTCCACCCCCGACGACAGCAATCGCGAGGATTACGATCGACCAAAGCCTTGTCACTTCACTGCTATCCCCCGAAATAGCAACCATCCCCTGAAGGACCGTCAATGCCACTAACACTCCGAACGCCCCGGCCATCCTCTTACCGATCGTGATTGTCTTCATGTTTCTCCGTCTTCATGTTTCTCCGTCTTCCTGTTTCTCCTGTGGTCACTCACGGCTTCGGGGCCGGCTTGTGCAATGCCGAGATCTTCGTGAAACCGCCCAGATTGTTTATCGGCGGTTCTCGCCAATTCCTTAATTCCGTGTCTGCGATAACGGGAGCCTGTTACTGGATAACGGCTTCGAGGCCATGGATTTCCTGACTCGTCAGGACCGCGTCTATGTCGAGCAGAATTTTCACCTTGCCGCGCGCCTTCACCATCCCGAGGATATGGCCGGTGGCGACCCTGACACCAAAATCCGGAGTGTCTTCGATATCACCACCGGCCACCGCGATGACCTCGGAGACCTCGTCGACAATCACGCCCATCAGGAGCGAGGCGGTTCCGTTCTTCACCTGCACCACGATGATGCACGTGCGCTCGGTGTAGTCGACGCCGGAGAGTCCGAACTTCAGGCGCAGATCGATCACGGGAGTGACCTTGCCTCGCAGATCGATGACGCCCTTCATGTAAGGAGGGGTCTGGGGCACGGCCGTGATGTCCCTGAGTCCCATGATTTCGCGGACCTTCAGGACGCCTACGCCGAATTCTTCCTTGCCCAACATGAAGGTCAGATATTTGCCCGCGCGCTCGTCCGACCGGGAGGCGTGAGGGCGGGTCTCGGGCGCGGTGAGGATCGATTGCATAACGTTCCTTTCTGCTCGGAGAGATAGTGGCGGTCAGAATTCTTCTTCTCGGGAAGACCGCGCAAAAGTTCCGGCCGTTTGGCTACCATTTGGGTGAGCGATGCGGATTCTGGTGGTAGAGGACGAACGGCGAATGGCCGAGTTGCTGAGGCGGGGCCTTACCGAAGAAGGCCATCACGTCATCGTGGCGGGCGATGGTCGTTACCGGTTTTGAGATTGCGCACGACACGCGCTTCGATGTCATCCTGCTCGATATGATGCTGCCGCGGATGGACGGCCTTACCGTCGCGCGGCGGTTGCGCGAAGGGCGCAATCAGACGCCGATTCTGATGTTGACGGCGAAAGATGCCGCGGCAGATATCGTGCGCGGTCTCGATGCGGGAGCGGACGACTATCTCACCAAGCCCTTTTCGTTTGAGATCCTGCTGGCCCGCCTGCGCGCTGTCAGCAGACGCGGCGCCATCGCGCAACCGGTCTGTCTGGAAGCGGCGGATGTGAAACTCGATCCGGCGACCCGGCAGGTGACGCGCGGCGGCAGGCCACTGACTCTGACTCCGCGCGAGTTCAGTCTGCTCGAACTGTTGCTCCGGAATTCGGGCAGGGTGGTGACGACGCGAGACGATCCTCGAATCAGTCTGGGGATTCGATTGCGACGTGCATGAGAATACGATCGAGGCGTTCGTCCGTCTGCTTCGGTTGAAGGTGGATGCGAGCGAGCCCAAGCTGATCCACACTGTGCGCGGCGTGGGCTATGCGCTGCGGGAACCGTGAAGCGGGATCGTGAGGGGTGAAGATCGGCGAAAGGAACGCTCGCTTCGTTTTCGCCTGACCGTCTGGTACGCCCTGATTCTGGCTGCGGCACTCGGGCTGTTCAGCGGACTGCTCTGGTTTTCACTTCGTCAACGGCTGCTGAACGAGGTGGACGAGAATCTCGCGGGACGGGCGGCGCGTTTTCAGACTTATGTCATCAAGGAAGCCGCTGAGGTTCCGGCCGCTCAGCTTAAAGATGAACTGGAGGAGTTCTGCCAGGCCCTGCCGCCGTCGGACGATCTTGAACTTCTGGACGACAGCGGATTTCAATTTCGCCACCCGCGGCGCACGGGTTTCGATTCGGGCGGGACAACACGAACGCTGGTCCGGCAATTCGCCGCCGGGGGAAATCGTTTCACATTGGAGATGCGTTCGTCGCTGCAGGAAATCGATCATACTTTGCGCCTGCTGGAGTTCCTGCTTCTCAGTCTTGCGCCCCTGGCCGTGGCGATCGCATGCTTTGGGGGAGCCTGGCTCAGCAGGCGCGCGCTCAGCCCCATCGACGAAATCACGATTGCGGCGAGAACAGTCGGCATCGATAACCTGTCTCTTCGCCTGCGCGTTCCGCAAACGGGCGACGAAGTGCAGCGGCTCACCGAGGTGTGGAACCTCATGTTGGGACGCCTCGAGGAGGCCGTGCGGACGTTATCGCAATTCGCGGCCGACGCTTCGCATGAGCTGCGTACTCCGCTAAGCGTCATCCGGACCAGCGCGGAGGTTGCGTTACGGCGCGCCCGTTCCCCCGAGTCCTACCGCGAATCGCTGACTGAAATCGCGGAGGAGGCCGGACGGATGACGCAACTGGTGGAGGATCTCATGCTTATCGCGCGAAGCGATGCGCAGACCTCGGAGATGCCGAGACAGCCGCTGGACCTGAGCGACCTTGTCGAGGACGTCGCGGCCGAATTGCGGAGCATCGCCGGCATCAAACGCATCCGGCTTCGCATAGTTGCGCCGAACCGGGGCTCGGCGGTGATCTCCGGTAACAGGGCTGCTTTGCGGAGGCTTTTTCTGGTCCTGCTGGACAACGCGATCAAGTATTCGCATCCCGATGCGGAAGTGATTGCCGCGATCTCGACAGTCGACCGTGTGGCGAGTGTGACAGTAGAGGATTTCGGAATCGGAATTCGGCCGGAGGATCGGCCGCATATCTTCAAACGGTTCTACCAGGCAGATCGCGCAAGAGCGGATGCGGGCTTCGGACTCGGACTGTCCCTGGCGCAAAGCATCGCGGGGGTGCATGGCGCGTCCATCGAAGTCAGCAGCGCGGAAGGCTCCGGATCGACATTCCGAGTAGTGTTCCAGCTCACGGACATGGCGGGACACGACGCTGGCGGAATCCCGGCGGGAACAAGCATTCGATCGGCGGGGCCAATAAAAAAGGCCCCGTCAGCGGGGCCTTGTCGTTACTGCGGATGTTATGTCCTCCAGGAGAGGACTCTTTAAAACTACTTCTTCTTTTTCGGAGCAGCCTTCTTCTTTGCGGCTGCTTTCTTCTTGGTTGCGTTCTTCATCGATTGATTCTCCCAATTCGAATTTGCGATTCGAAAATCGCAGCGTGATTCATATATAGAATCAGTCCACTCGAATGTCAAGAAAAAAATGCGCTTGCGCGTTCGTTCTGCAGAGGATGCCGCGTATGGTTGAGGAGAGCGTCATCCGCGAAGGCTCGCCGCTACGTAGGCATTGATTGAGCAGCCTGATTCACAAGGCCGATTGAGAAGGCTTCGCGAGCGCATCATGAGACCGGTCCGGACAGAACGATGCGCAAGCGGTTCGCACGCAGCGCGACCGCGAATGTTAATCCGCCCGCAACGTACGAAACGAATGTCATGGGCGTTTGGGCCTGGCAGTCGGCCGACGGCCTCTTTGCGCGAAGACAGCGGCGTGAAAGTGGCGCTATGCTCATCAAAGACTCTTCGCATGACAATACCCGGATTACTGCTGGCGCTCGAAATGAGCGGGCAAAGCGACGCGGAACTCGCGCGGCGGCTCCAGCAACGAGACCCCAGTGCCATGGCGGACCTCTACGATCGGTTCGGCAGGCTCGCGTGGTCCGTCATCGTCGCTATCGTCCACGACGCCGCTACGGCTGAGGATCTGGTGCAGGAAACATTCCTGCGAGTATGGAATCAGGCGCACGCCTTCGAGGCCCGGCCGGGGAGCGCTGGGACCGTGGCTCCTCGCTGTGGCTCGCAACCGCGCTATTGACCACGTTCGATCGAAGAGCGCAAGGATGGACCGGAACTCATATGAGCTGGACGTGCGCGAGCATCCGTCGCTCTTCGTGGACATGGAGCGCGAGGTTCTTAACACCGATGCCGCCCGGGTTATCCGAAAGGCGATTTCAACCTTAAACGAAAAGCAACAGAAAGTGATTGAGCTGGCTTACTACGAGGGTCTTTCTCAGACCGAGATGGCGGACCGGATGGGCGAGCCCCTCGGCACGGTTAAGACATGGGTGCGAACGGCGCTGAAACACCTGCGTGAAGAGCTGGGACAGGGGGTGACCGCATGACCTGCGAGGAACTCCAGCAGGATTACACCTCTTACGCGCTCGGCGTTGCGGACGCTCCAGAGCGCGACGAGATCAACGAACATCTCGGACGCGCCTGTCCGAACTGCGTTCCCGGCGTAGTGAGCGCGATGGCGACCGTGGCGGCGATGTCGGGCGCAGTCAAGCTGAGCGATCCCCCGAAGAATCTTCGCCGGCGCGTGATCTCTTCGGTCGAGCGCAGTCCGAGACGCATGCGGGTAGCCGATTTCGTGCCGTGGGCCATCGCCGCGGCGCTCAGTATCGTGCTCGTGACGATCGGCATCTCCGGCCGCCATCAGATTGGAGACACCGAGAAGCTTCAGCGGGCCCTCCTGATTCTGAACGATCCGGCAACCAGAGACGTCAACTTCGGAGAAACAGACAAGCCGGCGCGCGGCCGCGTTTTTGTAAATGCGGGTAAGGGCGTGGTCTTTATCGCAGCGAATTTGCCGCACATTGACGCGAACAAGACATTCGAGCTCTGGGTGATTCCCGCCAAGGGAAATCCGGTGCCGAAGGGTATATTCCAGAGTCAGCCGGACGCCACGGCGGTTTTTGTGCAGCCAGGTCCGATCGACAACGCGGCGGCGATCGCGGTAACGGTGGAACCCGAGGGTGGTTCGCCGCAGCCGACGACGACACCGTTCATTGTTACGAAGCTTTGACGCGGTAACGGCTTGGGAAGGCCGGAGTCGCTGGCGTACGCTGTAGAGGTGGAACCACTCGATATCAGAGAAAAAGGCGGCGTGCGCGGCGGCGTGCAACAAACGTCGGACCGCCGTCTCTTTATGCAACTGCTTGCGTTCGGGGATGCCGAGGATACGCAGAGTCTCGCCGGGCAGCTGGATGAGTCCGGGATGGAGGGCGTCCTTTATGAGGACGTCAATGACCCTCGGGGAATCGGATTGCTGACATGGAGCGATAACCCGGACTTCTTCGTCGAAAGACTGCGCCCGTTCCTGCGCAACAGCGGCTTCGGCGACCTCTCGTTCAAACCGGCATACACAATGATGGGGCGCACCTATTCCATCGGTTACGAGCCGAATCTGGAAGAGTGGTTGCTGGATCGCCCGCGCAAAGTAGTTACGGACTCCGAATGGAAATGGTCGATCTGGTACCCGCTGCGGCGCAAGGGGGAGTTCAACTCGCTCCCTCCGGACGAGCAGATGACGATTCTGCGGGAGCACGGAAAGATCGGCCGCGGGTTCGGCGAAGCGAGTCTGGCGCACGACATTCGCCTGGCATCGTTCGGCCTGGATCAGAACGACAACGACTTTGTTATCGGTTTGATCGGCAAGGAATTGTTTCCCCTGTCCGCCTGCATCCAGGCTATGCGAAAGACGCAGCAGACCTCGCTCCATATGCAGGAGATGGGACCCTTCTTTACCGGCAGGGCAGCCTGGCAGAAGATCTGTCCATAGGCTTACTGAATAAAACTCAGCGGCGGCCGTTGAAGAAGCGCTGGAGCATCTCCGTCGATTCGGTTCCCAGCACGCCTTCGATGATTTCCACTCGATGATTCAGCAAGGGCGAGTCCGCGATCTGAAACTTGCTGCGCACGCCTCCGAAGCGCAGATCGCGCGCGCCGAAGACGAGCGTTCCAACGCGGGCCGCGACAAGGGCCCCAGCGCACATGGCGCAGGGTTCGAGTGTGCAATAAAGAGTTGCGGCGCTCAGGCGGTAGTTTCCGAGCGCGAGGGCAGCCTGGCGAATCGCCAGCATTTCGGCGTGCGCGGTTGGATCGAGCAGATCGATGGGAGAGTTACGCCCCTGACCGATGATCTCGCCCGCTGCGACGACAACGCATCCGACCGGGACTTCGCCGGCATCTTCGGCCTCTCGCGCCAGTATGAGGGCGCACCGCATCCAGCGGTCATGGTCTTCCATCATTTCCGGTAACCAGCTTAGAATGGACACACATACTCATGGCCGAACTTGAAATTCATCACGAAGTCGAAGCCGCCGACCCGCTCGGAAAGAAGATCGGAATCCTCGCGTCCATACTCGCGGTTTTGCTCGGAATCGTCACCATCGTTTCGCACCGCGCCCACACCGACGCCGTCCTTTTTAAATCGGACGCGAACGATAAGTGGTCTTATTACGAATCGAAGCGAATCAAGTTTCATAGTCTGGAGCTGGGCATCGACCTTCTCAACGCTTTGCCCGGGCGCACGCCCGAAGCGTCGCAGACAATAGACCGTTACGAGAAGGAGAAAAAACGCTACGCGCACGATTCCGATACGGCGCAGGCGGACGCGCGGGAGACGGACCAGAAGGCGGCGCGCGTCGAAGCTCAGGCGCTGCGGTTCGATTTCGGGGAAGGCCTGCTCGAAATCGGCCTGGTGTTGTCTTCGCTCTACTTTATCGCGCGTTCGACACTGTTTCCGATCGTAGGAGTCGTCAGCGCTCTGATCGGGATAGTCGTCGCGGCGTCAGGTTTCCTGATGTAGCTCTCCAGGCCAGGCTAGCCTGTTGCTGAAAAGGGCAGTAGTCGCTCCCTTCCGGTCGCGGCTCAGAACAGAGTGTGTTCATTTGGAAGGAGTTGCCCGGCCGCGCGCGTTGGCAAAGCGTTAATGGAAGGGCACCTTCAATAAGGAAGGCGCCGGCTGTCACCGAGCACCCCGCCGTTCTTGTTCGTGGGAACCGGTCCGGCTCCGTCCGAAAAATGACCCGAGCCCGCGGTCGAAGCGAAATTGACTTCGTTCGCGCCGAAGGTCAGCGGCCGGTCGAGCACCATTTCGATCGTGCTTCCCTTGGCGAGCATCGCGTCGGGACCGCGACTCAGTAATACTCCGGCAAGTCCCACAGCGGCTCCCGCAGCGGCGCCGATACCGGCCCCCATGCCCGCATGCCCCTCCGCCGAGCCCGCTATAGCGCCGATCGAAGCGCCGCTCGCCGCAATCTCGCCGAGTCGTCCGGGCATCGCCGATTTTATTGGAATCACCCTGCACCATGCCTTCCTTCTTATCGAGGTGCTCATCGCCGCGCGCGTCGATCGAACCCAAACGCGAACGGAAATCGCGGGTCACGCCATTCGGGAGGGTCAGCGAATCAAACCGCACGTAGAGTTCGGCGCGACCTTTGACCCGGCCCGGCCGCTTGATCTCCGTCACGGTACCGGTGACATAGCTGCCAGGCGGTATCACGATGTGGCTGTCGATCACGATGGGGAAGACGGTTTCGAGGTAGATTCGATCGCCCGCGGCGGAGTGCTTGGTGCTGACGCTGTTAATAAGGCCCAGCGGAATGTGCGTGCCGGCCTGCACGGTATAAGCAGCCGGCGTCGCAGGAGCGCCATCAGGCGCGGCCGGAGTGGTTTGGCCGAAAGCTGAGGTGAATCCGAAACAAATTGCGGCGATCTGGCAGGCTCGATGCAGCATGGGTGCGCTCACTGTTATGGATGCTCTCTCACCTTATTGTAGAGGGCGCCGGCCACCCCGCCGGTTTCACCATTCTCGGTTCTGAACCTCAATTGGCGTACAGCAGGACGCCGGCCGGACTGACTTGCGATCCGATCGCAATCTGTATCTGAGGATTCGCCGGGAGGACGCCGGGAAGCCTGACATTGATTTGATACAGGCCGGCGAAGCCGGGCGCGACGCCTGCGTAATATATGTTGGTTTGCGGGCAAGGTACTGCGTTCAGCAAAATCTGCATCTGCGACGAGTAGAGTATCGTCACCGCACTCCATGGAATGGCCCCCGAAGACACGTCCGGGGAGGTTCTGCCCAGCCCCGCCGCGTAGAGAACGATGACCTCGTTCGGTTGCGCCGGCGAACCGGCGGTGATCAGGCTGCCGTCGGCGTGCTCCGCGATGGCGAAGTTCCCGTTCCATTGGAAAAATCCTGGCGCCGCGGTCGCAAGATGGATCTGCACGGCGGGCGTCCCGTTGGCGGCGTACGGTCCGGCAAGCCCCTGGCGGGCGACGATCACCGAAACTGTGGGCAGCGTCAGTTCATAAGGAATGATGAAGTTGATCTGCCCTGGCGAAACGTAAAGCAGACTCGAAAGAATGCCCTGGACTTGTACGGTTACGCCGTCAACCGACGTCGGAAGCGTTCCATCATTGAGATCCGCGACATTGACGATGTGGGTCGTCCACGAGAGGTTCGTCCCATAAATGGTCGCAATCGCGTTGGGAGCGAGTGTTCCGCCGGTTTGAGTCGCCGCCTGAACGATCCCGGCGCTGGTAAAGAACGGAGCGGTAGCCGAGCCCTGCGCCTGTGCCGATGGCGATGCCAGCGCGCAGAGAAAGATAGCGATAAAGAATGAGCGGCGCTGGCGCATAGACGCGTGGACCCTAACTTATCGGCAGGAGCGGGGATGTGTTCCATAGTCCGGGAGCTCGCCAGGAGATATCTCCGTCGCTATTTGCGAGCGGCCGCGAGCGCCTTTTTTGTAATGGTCGTGAGCGGGATCCGGCTCAGTTCAGCGGAGCTGAACCAGTTTCCCGGCGGGAAGTCCGCCTGGTCGACTGCGCCGGTGGGCGCCCATATAGTAAGGAGAAAGCGGTCGTTGACGATCCGATGCGAGAACTCGCCCAGTCTGGTACCTTGCAGGCCCGGGAAGACTTGTTTCGCCGGTAATTCCCAGAATCCGGGCATGCGCCGTTCGGAGAGAGATCTTTGAACCAGGAACATGGAAATGCCGCCGGGAGTCTCCGTTTCTCTGTGGAGCAGCACCAGATCGAGCGGGATATCGCGCGCACTCGGCTTTTTCAGTTTTACGGGCAACTCCAGCTCGGTCCCGGTTGAACGCGCCGTGCAGAATTTTTCGACCGGGCATCGTCCGCAGTCCGGGTTTCTGGGCAAGCAGACGGTCGCGCCCAGTTCCATCATGGCCTGGTTGAAATCGCCGGGCCGCCTTCGATCCAGAAGCCTGCCGGCCTCTTCCGCGAAGCAGCGCCGCGCCGCGGGCGAAGAGACCTCCGATGGATCGTTCGTCAGCCGGCTGATTACCCGGATCACATTGCCGTCAACCGCGGCATGCGGCAGGCCGAGCGCAATACTGGCAATCGCCGCCGCCGTGTACGGTCCTACGCCTGGAAGGGATACTACTGCTTCCCATGTAGAGGGATAAGCGGGCGCCCCTCCTTTCCCCACGATCTGTTTCGCGGTCTTATGAAGGTTCCGCGCGCGGCTGTAGTAACCCAGCCCGCTCCAGGCGGCGAGAACTTCGACCTCATCCGCCTCAGCCAACCGGTCAATCGAGGGAAAGAGCTCCAGAAAATGCGCATAATACGGAATTACCGCCTCGACACGAGTCTGCTGCAGCATGATTTCCGAGATCCAGACGCGGTAGAAGTCGTTGGACTCCCGCCACGGGAGATCGCGCCGGGAAGAATCGTACCAGCGCAGCAGAGCTTTTCGAAAAGCAGCCGGCTGCAAAACAAAGCCAATTGGGGCGGATCGTGTTGGGGCAGAGCCTGTTGGGGCAGACCCTGCTGGGGGAGAGCCTGAGCTCAGGACCGGAGCACCTGCACGAATTCCGCGATCACCCGGAACTCATCGCTGGTCAGATCGAAGGCCGGGAACTCGCGATTCAAGCGGCTCAAGCCGGATTGCGCCCTCGCGCTCGGCCGATTCCGCCAGCACACCTTGCCGCGCGTAACGCTTTACGGTGTACCGCGACGCGAAATCCGTCTCGCCCGCCTTCTCGATCAGGAGCAGCCTGCCCTTTCTCGAACCGGTCACGGGCGCGCGGAAGATGCAGCCGCTTCCATCCGGAATCAGCGGCTCCATGGAGCGGCCCACTACATACGCTACGAACATTCCCTGTGACAAACGCAGGTTTTCGGGAGCGCGCACCCAGCCTTCCTGCTCGCTCTCCATCCCCTCGCCGAATTTCGTAGCCGCAGCGCGCAGGCTGTAAACCGGCAGATGAGAAACGAACGGCCGGACCGTCGCGTCCACGTGCTCGTCGAAAAGCCGATCAACCGTCTCCCGCGCATCCCCATAGGCGATCGCTTCACGATCCGATACGCGCAGGAAATGCGACAGACCGTCTTCGAGCCAATCCATCAGCCGGAGGCCTCCCATTTCCCGGCCCTTCTGCTCCAGATCGACCGGGAGTGCCTCGAGAAAATCGATGTCCTGTTCGTCGAGTTCTTCAAATAACTGCAGGTCCGCCAGGCGAAGGGTGAGTTCGCCGGTTTCGCGGTCTGCCAGCAGAATTCCATACGGAACAGATCTGCGGCCAGGTTGCGCAACTTCGAGCAGGGACCAGTATCCGCGATCCTTTGTTTCCAAAGGTGTTTTCAAAGGCCGCTTTGCGCCAATCGGGATGACAACCGCGGGCATAGGATTCCGAGCTTCCTCTAAATTACGCTGGCCCAACTCTGCCGGATATATCTCCACGACCGACGCGGCATACTGGCTCAGTTGGGTTGGGCGTAAGGATAATAGCCGTTCCGGTATCGAACCACAGTAGCGGGCAGATCGACGGCGACGCGGATTTTGCGGAATTGTTTCGAGTCCTGCTTCGGATCCTGGCCAGGACCGATGTCGGGCGTGTACCGCAGGATGTATTGCGTCGTGATATCGCCGGATAAGCTCGCCACCGAGCGGAAAATGGCGCTGGAGATTTCAGCCGTGTATCCGCCCGTTCCGACCTGAAGCGCGTAGTTGCCGTCATCCGACGGCTTCGACAGATAACCCGCAACATCTTTATATGCGTTGTTGAGCGGCGTCTCAACCTTGCCGCCGGTCTGGGAGGTCAATTGCGTCAGGTTATCTTCGCCCTCGGTGTGGAAACCGAACGCCACCGTGCTCATCGCATACACCGTTACCAGGTT
Source organism: Terriglobia bacterium (assembly GCA_963718155.1). Lineage (GTDB taxonomy): Bacteria > Acidobacteriota > Terriglobia > Bryobacterales > Bryobacteraceae > BOG-234. The sequence continues at coordinate 50,643 of CAVQYP010000024.1, forward strand.
GCGCTGCGCGATCTCGGTTACTTCCTGGAGTGACTTTTTGCTCGCCGTATCGTGACCGTCGCCGATGACGATCAGCACACGCCGGGGTTCGTAGGGTTCGCCGTTCACGGTCTTCCGGCTGGTGCAGGCCATGTAGATCGCGTCGTAAAGGGCCGAGCCTCCGCCGGGCCGGATTTTGCGCATCTTCTCCACCATTTTTTCCGAGTCGCTGCTCGTATCCGCCACCAGCTGCGGCTCGTTGCCGTAGGTAATCAGATATCCGCTGTACTTCTTGTCCCCGGGCAGCAGGTTCAGCATCAGTTCGGTGGCTGCCTCTTTGTACTTATCCCAGTGGATCATCATGCCGTTGCTGGTATCGATCAGGAAGCCGATCACAATCGGCTGCGACTGTTCGTGGCTGAAGAAGTCGATCTTCTGTTCCTTGTTCTCGTCGAAGATATGGAAGTCGCTCTTCGTCAGATTCGAGACGAACCGGCCCTTGTCGTCGGTAACGGTCACCGGCACGATGACTTCGTTGACGGACACGCGGATGGGGGCCTGGGCCCTCGCAGTGGGGTGAAGCGTCACGGCGGAGGCGACAGCGAGCGTAAGGAAAAAGGCCAGCCTGGGGCGGAACATGTATAACTCCGGCAAAGTCCCATTCTACCGCCGTCGGGGCGGCAGATTTGGGAGGCGCGAAAACCGAGGTCCGCCGCGTCTGCCTGGCCGCCGTGGATTGTCGTCGATTTGGGCAGATTTCGATGTAGTATGCTGGAGTTTCGGATCTTTAAAGTCAACCATTTCGAGGTGTGCCTGCAATGTCTCTCCAACTGAAATCGCTGGTTTTTTCCAGCTTTGCTTCTCTTCTTCTCTCGCTCCCCGCGTTCGCGCAAACGACGATCATCGAAGGCGTCGTGAAAGACCCGACGGGCAAGCCCCTCCAGGGCGCCGTCGTCGATATCGAACGCACCGATATCAAAGGAAGCTATAAAGTCAAAACCGACAAAAAGGGCCACTATGGCCACTACGGCCTGCCGATGGGGAAATTCGACGTCAGCGTGCTCGTCGACGGTGAGATGAAGGATCAGACCAAGGGCGTCCCCACAACTCCCGCGATGCCCGTCGAGCTGAACTTCGATCTCAAAGCCCCGCAGGCGGCCGCGGCCGGTCCGGCTGGAGCGGCCCCGGCGCCCGAAGCAGCTGAAAAGGGCATGACGAAGGAGCAGAAGGAGGCCTACGAAAAAGCCAACAAAGCTCGCGAAGAGCAGCTTGCCAAGAACAAGGAACTGAACGACGCCTACACGGCCGGGCGCACGGCTCTCGACGCGAAGATGTACGATCAGGCGATCGAAAGCTTCAACAAGGCTGCGATGATCGACGACAAGCAAGTCGCCGTGTGGAGCGGCCTGGCCGACGCTTATGTGGCCGCCGCCGCCATGAAAACCGGAGCGGATGCCGAAGCCCTTTATTCGAAGGGTTTCGATGCCTTCAAGAAGTCGATCGAGCTGAAGCCCGATGACGCCGCTTATTACAACAACTACGCCCTCGCCCTGGCGAAAGACAAGAAGATCGATGAGGCGAAAACCAACCTCAACAAGGCCGCCCAACTCGACCCTCCGGGCGCCGGTAAATACTTCTACAACATGGGCGCGCTGCTGGTGAACGGCGGTCAGAGCGAAGCGGCGGGCGAGGAATTCAAGAAGGCCATCGATGCGGATCCGAAGTATGCCGATGCCCAGTATCAGTACGGCGTTTACCTGGCGTCCAAGGCCACCACCGACGCGACCGGAAAAATCAAAGCCGAACCCGGCACGATCGAGGCGCTGCAGAAGTATCTGGAGTTGAAGCCGGACGGCAATTTCGCACCCTCGGCGAAGGACCTGATCGCTCAGCTCGGTGGAACCGTGAATACGACGTTCAGCAATCCCAACGCACCGAAGAAGAAGAAGTAAGCGAGCGGGAAGGAGGCGGCGCTTGCCTCCACCCTCATGTTCCTCTTCCTCCGCACTCTGATTGAGCTCGCGATCGCGATATCCGTGATCCGCTCGATCGTTCGCTTCGTGCTTCGCGCCTGGACGGGTATGACGGCCCGTGCAGGCGCGGCGGCACCGGCGCAGCGGTCTTCATCCCTCCCACCATGCTCAGGCAGGACCCGGTCTGCGGAACATATGTGGCGATCGACTCATCACTGAAGACGATAAAAGACGGAGAGGTCATTCATTTCTGTTCCCCGGAGTGCCGCGATAAGTATCTGGCCTGAACCGCTTGCGCAATCTCCAGATCCGTAATCAACAAGTCAGCGATCTGTTCTCGGAGCTGACGCGGCACCCTGCGTTCCAGTCCCTGGCATCCAAAGCCTCGGCGCCTCCCAGGACGCCGGCCGCTCTCCGCCTCTCCGGATTGACGCTGACGGCCAAAGCCATCTATGCCGTCCTGCTGCATCATGCGACGGGACGGCCGCAGCTGATCGTGGTAGACGGCAACAAGCAGGCCGAAGCCCTCTTCCCTCTGCTCCAGACTTTTGCCGACCTTGTAAATCCATCGGCGGGCGGACAGGAGATCGCCCCTCTGATTCTTCCCGCGCTTGACGTCTTGCCGGGTCAGAACATGTCGCCGCACGCCGAAATTCTGGCGACCCGCGCCGCCACGCTCTCGCGTCTGGCGGATGGCTACAAGGGCATCGCGCTCGCGCCGGTTGCGGCGGCCCTTTCGCGCACCGAAGCTCCCTCCTTTTATCGGCATCTTACGCAAACGCTCCGCGTGCACGACGAAGTTCCGCTGGAAGATCTGGCCTCGCATCTCGAAAGCGTCGGCTATGAGCGGAGCGATCCGGTCGAGATGGTCGGGCAGTACTCGATTCGAGGCGGGATTCTCGATGTGTTTTCGCCCGAGCAGACGCAGCCGGTTCGCGTCGAGTTTTTTGGCGACGAGATCGAATCGATTCGGAGATTCGACCCGGAGTCGCAACGCTCGATACACAAGCTGAACGAATGCGTCCTGCAGCCTCTGACGGAGTTTCAGAAGTCGCGACAGTTGCTCGCCGAGCTGGCTAATAATTTACGGGAGGCCGGCGTTCACGGCCGCGATTTGCCCCTCGGCGGCGATACCTTCGCCGGTTGGGAAGCGTTGCTGACCGCGGTGCGTCCCAGAAATTCATCGATTCTGGACTTTTTCGAGCAGCCACTCGTGCTGGTGGACGAGCCCGAGCTGACGAAAGCCGCAGCCGACCGTCTTTGGACCAGAGTCCGCGAAACCGCACAGACCGCCGCCCTCGACGCCGACTCAGCGATGCTCGACTGGGATGAATTCGGCGCGCTGGCAGCGAAGCGCGGCATTCTCGAACTGCGCCAGCTGGACCTCAATGAAGGGGCGAGCGACGCCCCGGCCCGTAGTTTCTACATTTCGACTCGCCCCTCGATGGCGTTCCATGGCAATTTACAGGTCGCGATTCGCGAAGCGAAGACGTTGCTCGAAGCGGGAACGCGTCTGGCGTTCTTCGCGCCCACATCGGGAGAAATAGAACGGCTGGCCGATGTCTTCAGCGAGTATTCGGTTCCTTACCGGATCGATCTCGGCGGCGAGCAGGTTCCGGAGTATCTGAAGGAGCGGACACAATCCATAAACGCGGGCATCGCATTGATCCGCGGCGAGGTCGCGCGGGGAACGGTATTTCAGGAAGGCCGGCTTGCGATCTTCGGGTCCGAAGATCTGTTCGAATCGCCGGAAACTGTGGCGAGGCCGGGCAAGTCTCACCTCGGAACTTTTTCGGCCGATCAGTTCGATCTCAAGGCGGGCGATTACGTGGTCCATGTCGAGCACGGAGTCGGCCAGTTCCTCGGCGTTCGCGAAATCGCTCAGGGAGACACCAAAGGCGATTACATGCTGATCGAATACGCGGGCGGCAACAAGCTCTATGTCCCGCTGTCGCGCATGGATCTCGTGCAGCGTTTTCGCGGCGAAGGCGAGGCTAAACCGACGTCTCGACAAGATGGGCGGCGCGACATGGAGCCGCACGCAAGACGCGCATCAAGGCCAAAATGCGCGATATGGCGGAAGAGCTCCTGAAGCTCTACGCCGCGCGCCGGATGGCGCCGGGTTTCGCGTTTTCCGCCGACAGCAACTGGCAGCGGGAGTTCGAAGACGCCTTCGAATTCACCGAGACGCACGATCAGAAAGCGGCCATCAAGGACATCAAGCGCGACATGGAGAGTCCGCAGCCGATGGATCGCCTGCTGTGCGGCGACGTCGGTTACGGCAAAACCGAAGTCGTCATGCGCGCGGCGTTCAAAGCGATGGGCGACGGCAAGCAGGTGGCGGTGCTCGCTCCGACCACCGTGCTCTGCTTCCAGCATTTCGAGACGTTCAAGAAGCGCTTCCAGCCCTTTCCCGTGCGCATCGAGATGCTCAGCCGCTTTCGCACACGCGAAAGAAATCAAAGCCGTCGCTGGAGGATCTGGCCGAAGGCAAAGTCGATCTCGTGATCGGGACGCACCGGCTGTTCTCGAAGGACGTCGAGTTGAAAGATCTCGGCCTGGTGATCGTCGATGAAGAGCAGCGTTTCGGCGTCAAGCACAAGGAACGGCTGAAGGAAATCTGCAAAGGGATCGATGCTGTCGCCATGAGCGCCACGCCGATTCCGCGCACGCTGCACATGTCGCTGCTCGGCCTGCGCGATATGTCCGTGATCGAGACGCCGCCCAAGGATCGCCTCGCGATTCACACGGTGGTCGCGCCTTTCGAGCCGGACGTGATCAAGTCGTCGATCGAGCTGGAGCTGGCGCGCGGCGGACAGGTCTATTTCGTGCACAATCGCGTCGATTCGATCTGGCAGCGGGCGGCGATGCTGCAGGAATGCTGCGGGAAGCTGTTCCCGGAGGTTCGCATCGGCGTCGGCCACGGGCAGATGGGCGAGGCGGAACTCGAGAAAGTGATGCTGCAGTTCATGCGGCACGAGTTCGATGTTTTCGTGTCGACGACCATCGTCGAGAACGGGCTCGATATTCCGCTGGCCAACACGATCATCATCGAGAACGCGGAGCGATACGGGCTGTCCGAGCTGTACCAGTTGCGCGGACGCGTGGGCCGCTCGAATCGTCGCGCGTACTGCTTACCTGTTCGTCCAGCCGGATACCGAGCTGACCGAGATCGCGCGCAAGCGGCTGGCGGCGCTGAAGGAGTTCAGCGATCTGGGCGCCGGATTCAAGATCGCGGCGCTCGATCTCGAACTGCGCGGCGCCGGCAATCTGCTCGGCGGCGAGCAGCACGGGCACATCAACGCGATCGGGTTCGACATGTACGTGCGGATGCTGGAAGACACCGTGCGTGAAATGCACGGAGAGGAAGTGGCGCCGGAGATTCATTCGACGCTGAACCTCGGCCTCGACATGCGAATCCCGGCGGAGTATATCACGGACGAGAATCAGCGATTGCGAGCTTACAAGCGGATCGCGCAAGCGGTCGACCTCGCGGAGCGGGAGAAAGTGGAGCAGGAACTGGCCGACCGCTACGGACCCGTGCCGGACGACGTGCGGCAGCTTCTCACCTATTCCGGAATCAAGACGGCCGCCGAAAAGATCGGGATCGAAGCCATTGATCGGCGCGCATCGATCCTCAACGTGAAGTTCCACGAGGAGACGCGGGTCGACGGAGAAAAGCTGATGGCTCTCGTGAGCGGCACGCCAGGAGCGCAATTCACGCCCGCGGGAGTACTGCGGTTGCCGGTCGATGGCGCGGGAACCCCGGCGGCTATTCTGGAATTCATCGACCGCGGATTGATTGCGCCCTTGTCGTAGGCGCCGGCGTCCTCGATCACGCCACTTCGAGCATCTCGGCAAGGGACGAGGGCTCCGGCACGATTTCGCCATGAAGTCGCATTCCCTCGATATGGAACTCTATCGCCTCTTCCATCAATGTGCGAACTTCTTCAGGCGTGCGGGCCGCGGCAACGCATCCCTGAAGATCAGGGACATAGGCGCTATATCCGCCTTCCGGTCCGGTTTCGTAGATTACTGCGTATTTCATTTCAGACCTGCCTGTTTCTTGATTGTAGCCAGAGTTTTGGGATGGAGGAAATCCGAAGGATGGCCCGCCACGGTGACGTTACCGGACTTGAACGGATGGTGAAATTGGCGATGACTGCCCTTCTGCCTGACCTGAATCCACCCGTCCTGCTCGACCGGTCGGGATTATGTCCCTGACCTTCACGCAGCCAGTGTGTCGGGCATCGCCGCAGCCGCAGCCTCGCCTTTAAACCTGCCCGTTTAAACCTGCCCGGCCATTTCCGCCCTCGCAGCGGCGGTTTCCACTACGACGTCCAGCCGGAGCGGGATCGCGAAAAAGAAGGTCGAACCTTGTCCCACCTCGGACTCCACCCAGATCCTTCCATCGAAGCTCTCAACGATTCTCTTGCAGATCGCAAGACCCAACCCCGTACCCGCATAGGTGTCGGGCTGCAGACGCGTAAACACTTCGAAAACCTTCTCCCGATACGCGGGGTCGATGCCGATACCGTTGTCCGCGACGCTGAAAACCCACTCGTCGCCTCGGCTCGCGGCTGAGATCCGAATGCGCGGCGCCTCTCCGGGCCGGCGATATTTGATGGCGTTGCCGATCAGGTTCTGGAAAAGCTGCTGAATTCGGATTTCCTCGACCAGCAAACTGGGCAGCGGATCGCTGCTGACGATCGAATGGCTCTCCTCAAGCGCCGACTGAAGATTCGTGACCGCCTTCGCCAGCACCGCATTAAGGTCCACGGCTTGCGGCGCTTCGGAACTCGCCTTCGGAGCTTGCGCGTACGCCAGCAGATCCTTGATCAACTGATCCATACGCGTGGCGCCCTGGACGCAGTAATTGATATACACATCGGCCTCTTCGTCCAGCTGACCCTTGTATTTTTTCTGCAGCAGTTCGCTGAAGATCCGGATCTTCCGAAGCGGTTCCCGCAGATCGTGGGCGGCAGAATACGCGAACTGTTCGAGCTCCTGATTCGCACGATCCAGATCGCGGTTCGCCGCGGCAAGCTGATCCGCCATTTCCGCCCGTATTTCGGCCGCTTCCCTTTCCGCGCGGGCGCGCATCGCGTCAAGTTCCTTCTCTTTGATCTCTTCGAGGATGCGGCGGTTTTCTTCCACCAGGAATTTGCGCCGGAGCAAAGCCCGGATGCGGGCCTTGATCACGGCAACATCGGCGGATTTCGCAATGTAATCGTCCGCGCCCGCCTCGAAGCCGGTCCTCATCCGTTCCTTGTCTTCATGAGAGCTCAGGATGATCACGACAATCTCGGGTTCCGAGTCGCGCTGCAACTGCCGGATGCGGCGGCAAACCTCGGGCCCCTGCGACCTCGGGCATTTCGAAATCCACGAGCACGCAGTCGAAATTATCCTCGTTTACGCGTTTCAGTCCCTGAAGCGGATTGTCGCTCGTTTCGACGAGATAGTGCTCCTGCTTCAGTTCTTCGGAGAGGTAATAAAGGTAAGTACGGCTGTCGTCTATCGCGAGGATACGCGCCCGGCTGAAGCGGCTCTCGACGTCCACGATCCCAGCGGCGCCCTTGCGATTTCCGAAGCAGTGCGCGAACTCGCACCAGCAATATGTCCGGATCGGCGGATTTGACCAGATAATCGTCCGCTCCGCTCTCGAGTCCGCGCGTCTCCGCCAGATCGCTCTTCTCACTGGTGAGCATCAGGACGGGAATCGCGCGCGTATTGACGTTCAGCCGGATCTCCCGGCAGAAATCGTCTCCGTTCATGCCTGGAAGATGATAGTCGAGGACGATCACATCCGGGCGGACGGCCTCAAGCTGCTCCAGCGCGATCTCGGCGCTCGCCGCCACCACCACGGTGAGATTGTCGGCTTCGAAGAAACTTCGCAGACGCGCCGCCTGCGTTGGCGAGTCTTCGACCAGCAGAACGCGTCCCCGGCCGTCGATCATAGAGTCTCCCGCTTCAGGCTCGTGAGACTTAACACCCGCGGTGCAATATCGCCCAAAGGAAGTGACTCGCAGAGCCCTCCCATACGGGCGGCCGCGGCGGGCATCCCGTAGACAATCGCTGTGCTCTCATCCTCTCCAATTGTAAAAGAGCCCGCTCGCTTCAGATCGCGGATGCCGGTAGCTCCATCCTCTCCCATCCCGGTGAGCAACACGCCGATACCCGAAGACCTGAGGCTTTGCGCCATGGATGAGAACAGAATGTTCGCCGACGGGCGCTGGCCTGCCACCGGCGGTCCCTCGTCGAGCGACGCTGTAAGGCCATTTATGACAACGTGAGAAAGATTCGACGGCGCGATATACACGTGTCCAGCCGCCAACTCCGTCGGCTGGCGAATTACCGACACCGCAAATGGCGTAACGCTGGCCAGCCATTCCGCAAAACCCTGAAGAAAAGCGGGCGTCATATGCTGAACCACGACGATCGGCAGTGAAAAATTCCGGCCAAGCCCGGACAGCATCTGCAGCAGTGCATTGGGCCCGCCCGTTGAGGCGGCGATCCCAAGCAGACGATAGTAAGACGTGCCGCACATCTCTGTCGTTGCGCCGTTCGCCGTGTACGGAGTGGGCGCGCGGCGTTGCCGCACTACTTTCACTTCACTCATGATGGCGAGCTGCGTACAGAGCCTTCCGGCCAGGGACGTGTAATCCTGGTGAGTGGTGGAGACGGGCTTCTCCACAACGGCGAGAGCTCCGGCCCGAAGTGCCTGCATGGTGAGGCTCATCTCTTCCATGTCGATACCGGAAACAACAACGATCGGCGTGGGATGTTGAGCCATAATCCGGCGCGTTGCTTCGAAACCCTGAATGCCGGGAAGATGGATATCCATCGAAATCACGTCGGGCGAAATTTTGTCCACCACCGCGAGCGCCTCTTCGCCGCTCGTCGCCACGCCCGCCACTTCGAATCTGCGGTCCGCGGAAATGATACGGCGGAGGTGTTCGCCCACAACCGGCGAGTCCTCCACGATCAGAACGCGAATCGGATTCATAGGATTTGCCGGATAGTCGTCAGAAGCTCCCGCTGATCGAACTTGCGTTTCACGATATAAGCATCGGCGCCCAGCGAAAGACCTCTTTCCTGCTCATCCCGGCTCTCGAGGGAAGTTACCAGAATCACGGGTATTTCTTTCATCCCGGGCGTATTCTTCATCTGCTCCAGAAGCTGGAATCCGTCGAGACGCGGCATCATGACATCCGTGATCACCAGGTCCGGAGGATTGCGGCGGAGTACCTCAAGGGCCTGCAGCCCGTCGACTGCAACCTCAACGCCATACCCGTACGCCTCCAGAATACTCTTCTCGAGGGAGCGCGTTGTAATGGAATCGTCTACTACAAGAATGCGGTGTACTTTCTCGCGCGGTTTTTCAGGCAGAAAAGAACGGGCGGGCGTTTTTTCTCCCTCACGAAAACGGACGAACAACTCCGTGACATTCAGCATTACGGCCACGCCGCCGTCGTCAAGCGGAACGGCGCCGGCACTCAGGCCCGCTATCGAGGCCGGAAGCCCGGACTCCTTAATCACAGCCTCGCGCTCATCGATCAACCTGTCCACGATCAGCCCCGCGCGCTCCTCGCCGGATACGATGACCGCAATCTGAAGCACCCCGTCCTCGCCGTGCGCTTCGTGGGCGTCATGGTCGGTGGCAGACCGCGCGGGAAGTTGCAGCAGCTCCGAGAGCTTCGCGAGAGGTACCGGGTCAGAATCGACGACAACGCATTCCCGCCCGTCAACGCTCCTCAGATCCGGGCGTCTCACGCGCCACAGCCGGTCGACGAAGGCCGACGGCAGACCGAAGGTATGCCCCTCCGCTTCGATCAGCAGGATGTGCTGAGTCGAGATTGAAAGCGGAACGGAGATTGAAACCGACGTTCCCGCGTCCACACCCGGGCGAATTCGGATCTCTCCGCGCAGGCGATTGACAGCTTGTTGAACAACGGACAATCCCATACCGCGCCCCGACAGCTTCGTAATCACTCGCACGGTAGAGAAGCCGGGTGTGAGAATCAGACGCGCAAGCTCCGACGGATCACTGACCGCCCCCGCCGCAGGGCGCAAACCCTTCCGGATGGCTTCTTCCTCTACGGCCTTGCTACTAATGCCGCGTCCGTCGTCTTCCACCGCGACGGTGAGCCGGTCGCCGCGCGCGTGAATTCGCAGACGGATCGCTCCTATGGGCGATTTTCCCGCAGCCACCCGTTCGCTCCCGGATTCGATCCCGTGAGACACGGCGTTTCTCAACAAATGCATGACCGGATCTTTGAGCGCCTGCAAAACCCCCCGATCTGCTTGCGATTCGAGGCCCTCGGCCCGAAATTCGACTTCTTTCCCCTCCTGGTGCGCGGCATCCCGAACCACCGGTCCGAAGGCTGCGAAGACCGTTTCGGCGGGAGTCATGCGAACGCGGAAAGCATTCTGGTGGAGTTCATCGGCGCGGCGCTGCAGCCCGAGAGTTTTGGTTCGCTGCGCGGTGGCGGCGCCGTGTGCCCCGCGGCGCAGGCCAGGAAGCTGACGGTCGATGAAGCTCAGGCATTCGGCTACGTGCCGGAAATCGGGATCGTGGCTCTTGCGCCGGACATATCCCGCGCAACCGCGGCGCAGGCGCAGCCATTCGTCGTTGGTCTCGTCGACATGTTCGGCGTATTCCTGGACCGCGCTTTTCTGTAAGGCGGCCTGGTTTGCCGCGATTACCAACTCGGAGGAGGACCGGATCAGATCGTCGAGATGGGCGGCATTGACGCGCACCAGATCTGAAAGCGGAGGGGAGGCAATGGGTGCTTCGGCTGGCGGAACTATCACTCCCTCACGGTCGCGGCTCGGAAGCGTTACAGCCGCGGGCGTCGGCAAGCGGTAACGAATCGCTATTCGGAAGACTGTCGATCGTTGCAAGAACACCGGAAGTATCCGGAAGGGGCCGATCCGCCACCGCCGCCGCCAGAATATCCTCCGTCGAGTCCAGCGCCTGATTGAGCGCCCGCACGACGGGTTCACCGAACCCGGCTCCTTGCGCTCTGCACCGCGAAAGCAACTCTTCCACACGGTGCATCAGCAGCTCCGTGGGCTCCAGCCCGACTGCTCGCGCGGCCCCCTTCAGAGTGTGCGCCCTGCGAAACAACTCATCGATTGTGGATGAGTCGGCCGCCGATGAATCGCCTCCCGGCGCCCTGGCGGCGGTTTCAATCAGCCTTCGGATGTGTTCGACATGGTCGGTCTGCTCGCTTGAAAAAATCTGGAGCAGCGAGCGGTCGAGGGGCGTCACACCCGGTATCTCCCGACCGCCGCTCGCAGTTGCTGTGCGAGGGTGTTGAGATTTGCCGCCGCCTTTTCAGACTGCTTGGTACTGGTTGCCGTTTCCTGGCTCGCAATTCCGATATTGCGGAACGCCTGGGTGACCTGTTCAAACCCGATCTGTTGCTGGCTGCTGCCCGCGACAATCTGCTGGAACGCTCGAATGCTTTCCTCCAGATTTTCGCTGAGCTGCCGGATGGTACGGTCGGCCACGCGAGCCTGCTGCTGACCGGAGTCCGCTCTCGTAACGGCTTCTTCCGTGAGCATCACCGAGGTATTGATTCCCTTCTGGATGTCGCCCAGTATGGAGCGGACCTGCACGGTAGCCTGTTTCGATTGCGCGGCCAGGTTCTTCATCTCGTTCGCCACCACCGAGAAACTTCGGCCGTGTTCTCCCGCGGCGGCGGCCTGGATAGCGGCGTTCAAAGCAAGCAGGTGAGACTGCTCGGCGATTTCGTTCACGCTCGTGATGATCTCGCCCACCGCCTGAGTTTTCTCACTCAGCGCAATTACGTTTTCGGCAACCGCTTCAGCCTGTTCGCGGATCCGCTCCATCGTTGTATTGGTGCCCTGGACCGACTGGAGACCGGATGCGCTACTGCTGGACACGGCCGCCGCCGCTGCCGCAACCTGCTTGGCGCGGTCCGAGATCTGGGCGCCCGACTGGCTGATTTCCGCCATGGTGGCGTTCGCCTGCTGGACGGCCGCAGCCTGCTCGGCCGTGCCTGCGGCCTGCTGTTGCGTCGAAGCGAGAATTTCGGCAGTTGCCGCGTTCAGGTTTTCGGCGACCATGCCGGTCTCTCTGGCCACCTCTCTCAGTCCCACCACCATCTGATCGAGATGTTGTGACAACTCGCCCAACTCGTCCGTCTTCGGAATTCTCGCCTGCTGCGTCAGGTCGCCCTCACCCACGCGCCGGGCAAACTCCATGAACTTGCGCAAGGGATCGATAATGGACCGCTGGACCAGCAGCCCCATCACGATCACGAATGCCGCCGCAAGGGCTCCGCCCATGACAATCGAACTGGTTGCAAAGTGCGCGGTCGCCCTTGTGGCCTGATCCCGCTGTTGGAGGAGCCGATTCTCCTCATTGTCCATCTCTCCGATGATCTGGCGAATCTGTTCCATCTCTCTTTTTCCCTGGTCCGTCATGACCAGTTCCACCGCGGCGGCCTCGCCCTTCTGCCGGCGCAGACCGACTGCCTGCGACAGCACCGCGAGCTTACTGTTGACCAGACTCTGTAAAGCCGCCAGGCGCGGCCCCTGACTCGGATTGTCCGAGGTCAGCTGACGCAGATTCTGCAGGTATTCTTCCGCAACTCTTATGGCAGCGTCGTACGGCTGCAAATATTCCTCGCGCCCGGTAAGAATGAAACCGCGCTGTCCCGTCTCGGCGTCGGTGATCGCTGCGAGCAATCGCGACAAACCCGCTTTTACCTGATACGTGTGATTCACCAGGTCGGAGCTGTCGACCAGATCTGTCGTCGCGTGGTACGCGACGGCACAGACAGCGCCGAACACCAGGAGGGCCACCCCGTAACCCGCGAGTATTCGCGTAGCGATTGTCATCTTCATAGAGTCAGGAAACCTCAGTGTGTTCTTTCAACAGCGAATCTATATCCAGCACGGTGACCAGATCGTCGGTCATCCAGCGCGCGTGAGCGGCGCCGTGAAACAGGGACTTCCGCTCCTCCTCCCTCACCGTGCGAATGTCTTCAACCTCGTCCACCTGAATCCCGATCTCCCGCGAGCCGCGGCGCAGGAGCAATATGCACTTCGAACCCCCGCTATCGTCTTCCGACACACCCAGAATGCGTCCCGCATTCAGGACGGGCCGCACTTCTCCCCGGACCTGGATCAGGCCGGCCACCTCGGGCGGGGCGCCGGGAACGGGCGCGCACGTGGAACCGCCTGTCACTTCGGCAATCTCCGGCAGCGCAATCCCGTAACGGGCGCCACCGATACGAACAATCATGATCTCTTCGCTTTCCGAGTCTTCCCGATGCGACACAGGCCGGGCGAGAAGCTCGGCGCGCATGCGGTAAATCCGGTCGCGCGTCTCACTGGAGTGAAGAGCAGTTTCGTCAATCGCCTGTTGAACGCGCGAGAGACGCTCACGCACTTCGGCCCAATTCAGCCTGGCGTTGCCGCTCACTTACCCACCTGACTTACCCACCAGGTCCAGATGCATCCGCGCCAGTTCGCACAATTCGGCGACCGTGATGCCGTCGCCATGCGGTACCGGCTCTTCCCTTCGGTTGCCGTCGAGAATCTGCAGAACGTTTCGAAATGCTTTGCGCGCCATCTCCCACTCTCGATTGCCCTTGAGCGACGCGCCGAGATGATAGTGCGCGAGGGCAAAACCGCGATCCAGATAGATGGCTCGGCGCAATGCCGCACGGGCCTCCTCGGACGCTCCCGCATGCTCCTGGATCAGTCCCAGCATAAAATAAGCGGGCCCGTTCAGGGCGTCGGTCGCGATCAGTCTTCGGGTAACCTCCGCCGCGGCTTCCCAATTGCCGGAATCGGCCAGCAACCGGGCGTCTTCAATGGAGGGCGTACACGGTTCCACAAACAGCGGCTTCGGAGTTGCGAACCTCCCTTCAAAGGCTTCCCAGTCAAACGTGGCCGGTGGGGGCGCAGCAGCTGCTCCCGAAGGCCTTCGGTAGGCCGTGGCGTTCCGGTCGCTGACGGCTTCAAATGACTGGAACATTTCCAGATTCGGCTCCGCGTGTCCCACGATCAGCCAGCCGCCGACGTTCAAACAGCTGTAAAAGTGATCGATCACGTTTTGCATACGTTCGGGCGAGAAATAGATGATTACATTCCGGCACAGGATCAGGTCGAAGGGTTCGCCATCGGTCGCAGGACTGGTGTCGCTCGCGAGATTGTGATACTCGAATGTAATGCCCTTCCGGTATTCGGGACGCAGCACCCAATCCTTGCCGCTTTGAATGAAGCACGCAGCTTTCATTTCGGCCGAAGTTTCCCGCAACGCCCATGCCCCGAACCGGGCTTCGCGCGCCCGGGCAAGGAAGTCAATGTTGATATCGGTTCCAAGAATCGAGATGTCCCAGCCTGTAGTCCGCGCCTGAAACTCCTGGTGCAGCAGTAAGGCAATGGAATAGGGCTCGGGACCCGCGGCGCACCCGGCGCTCCAGATCCGCAGACGCCTCGTGGATTGATTGCGATCGAGAAGTTCGGGGACAATTCTTTCCCGCATCAGATCGAAATGTTCTCGCTGGCGAAAAAAATAGGTCTCGCCGATCGTGAGTTCACGGACCAGTTGATGCATTTCTGTCTGCCGTGGGATTGCGGCGGCGAGTATCCGGAGATAGGACCGGCAGTCCGGGGCATCGATGGCGGCGAGGCGGCGCGAAATACGGGCAGCCAGGTCCTCGTCTTTATCCGCATAATAAGCCAGCCCTGTCTGATCGACAATATAGTTCTTGAGCTCCGGATAATCGGGGTCGGCCAATATAGCGGCGATATTCATCCGCCCCTCGCCTGGTCGAGTTGGCGCAGGCGAAACTGCATGGCGCCCTGGAGTTCCGTCAGGCGCTTTTTCTCCTCTGCGAGGAGCAGACGGTCGCAATCCAGCAGTACAATGCGCCGGCCGTCAACGATTGCGTACGCCGCGGCGCACTCATTCAACGAATGGTCCTCCGCCAGCGGCTTGATTGCTTCCGAATCGATGGTCGCCACCTCAATCACCCGGTCGACGAGAAGTCCCGTGAGCGTATCTCCCAACCTGGCAATGATGACTGGAGTGTGGATGCCTGGTTCAATCTCGGGAAGGGCAAACAGACGGCGCAGGACGACGACGGGTGTAGCGGCGCCTTGCAGGTTCAGAAAGCCTTCGATCGTGGACGGTTGTCCTGGCGACTGCGTTGTCGCCGCCATGTAAACCACCTCCTGAACCCTTTCGCACGGTATTGCGCACTCGTATCCCGCGATCTGAAAGATCAGCAGAAAGCGCTCGGTCTTCGCGTCTTCGCACACGATCGTCACAATATAACTCCCTTCGAAACCCCTTCGGTACCAGGAAAAGAGCGGGCTTATGCCAAAACGCGAGCGCTTTCCAGAGCGATGGATTCAATCTCCGATCCCTCGCCATATCGGCGCACAAGTTCGAACCCCGAGTTCGTTCTTTCGAAGAAGCTGACGTTATGCGAGGGCGGTTGCTCCCGCCAGGTTCTTCCGACAATCCACAATCCTCCTGGCCGGAGGCTCCTCCAGACCGCAGTCGCGCCAGCGGCAAGTTGCGCCGGGTCGAAGTAGCTGATGTTGTAGATGTTCATCGAGCGGATCACGTCAACAGGCTGCGGCAGCACGTTAAAAGCGGAGTGCCGGACGATCGCAAACCGCCCGTTGCGTGCACCGAACGCCGCCGCCTCCGGATGGACCATTGGCAGTTTTCGGAGCCCATACGGCGGAGCCGAAAGGGTATCGCTCGCCGAATCCAGCCATTCCTCCGGAATCGTCAGGGTCGACTTCAATTCCGCGGCGACCGATTGCGCGCGGCGGATCAGAAGCCGGGTCAGGAAGCGCGGCCGCTGCTCAGGACGGTTCACGTACACCAGAAAGGGCGGCGATAAATATTGGAGAGGCCTCGTGTCGCGTTCCTGAATCAGCGCGTGTCCGTCCCATGTGACTTCGACCAGGAACAACGTCAGATCGGAGGCCGTCAATCGCGCGTTCGGAAACAGCGCCAGCAGCGAGGCCGCCCACTCGGAGGATGTCAGACAGTCGGACGCGGCCCAATCGTGGACTTCGATGGCTGCGGCGGGGCTGAAGCGCTCTGCGAGAAGTTCGTTAACAAACGGGTCGAGATCGCGAAAGCGGTTGTGGAAAGTGGTCCGGTAGATGCCGCTGTTGAGCCGCAATCCCTGCATCAGGGCTTCGAAAACCGTGATCTCCCGGGGCGTCGCCGGAATTCCAGTCCGCAATAATTGAAGAGAAATCCGATGCCGGGTCAGCATCCAGGCGAAACGGCCGGACAGGCTGGTGGACTCCGGGCGGTAGTCTTCCAGACGGAATATCCCGAATTTGAACATTGGTCCGCGGGCGCGGTAATTTCTTTGATTTATGTTAGCTTAAAGGCTTGATTTCGTGGCTGCTCGCAGTCGCAGCGCTCGGGTTGTCTTACCCTTACCTGCTGTATCCTCTGCTGCTCGGTGTAGCAGCCCGCTTTCTGGCGCGTCCTTATACGGCGAAGGACGAATTGCCCACGGTGGCAATTCTTGTGAGCGCTTTCAATGAAGAAAACCGAATTCTGGAAAAAATAGGCAATTTCGACGCCCTCGATTATCCCCCGGAACGTATCGAAATGTGGATTGGAACGGATGGATCCATGGACCGCACGGCCGACATTATTCAGGAGGCACATCACCCGCGCGTTCATCTCGTCGAGCGGGAGCGGCGCAGCGGAAAAACGGCCGTGCTGAATGATCTCGCGAGGCGCACCCGGGCCGCCGTCCTGATATTTACAGACGCCACCGGGCACTTCCGGCCCGACGCCGTACGCCTTCTCGTCGAGCCTCTTACAGATCCTCGTGTCGGCCTGGTATCCGGCCGCGCTCTGATCAGCAAGGGTGCGGGAAACGTAGCCACCGAAGGGGCCTATTACCGAATGGACTCTTGGATAAAGAACAAGGAAGGCGCATGCGGCTGGCTCGCAGGGGCCCTCGGCCCGATCTACGCGCTGCGGGCAATCTTATATCGCGACTTGCGGCCGGAATTCATCAACGATCTGGCTCACCCCTGCCAGGTCGTCGCCGCGGGTTTCCAGGCCCGATTCGAACCTCGGGCGGTTAGCGAGGAACCGGCCGGCGATCACGCCGGGCGCGAGTTCGATCGACAGACGCGTATCGCCGCGCAGGCGAGCTATCTGTTGTCTCAGGAAATGTGGCCACTGCTGCAAACCCGCCGGTGGGGCATGCTCTGGGCCCTGATCTCGCACAAATGGATGCGCTGGCTCGCGGGAATCTGGATTCCCATAGGCTGGATCGCGCTCGCAACTGTTTCGCCCCCAGTTGCCATCGCGGCGATCGCGCTGGTGGGCATGATTGTACTGGGTTGGAGATCCGGCGCGCGCTGGGCCGAATTGCCCGTGTTCTTCATCATTGTTCACTGCGCCTACCTGAACGGCCTTTGGCGCGCTCTCGCGGGCGAGCGATATCTGGTGTGGAAGCCGCGGGCAGGTTAGGGACGGAATGGCTTCAGCTTCCCGCACAAAAGCTCCCGGCGCAAAGCCGATTCCGATTCTGCTCATGGCCCACTCTCTCGGGCATGGCGGCGGAGAGCGTCAGCTCGCACTCACGGCGCTGAATATCGACCGCAACCGTTTCGAGCCCCACGTCGGTTGCTGTGAAGGCGGATTCTGGGTGGATCGCCTGCGCGAGGCGGGGGTTCGTTTTTTCTTCATGGGCCCCCGCTCGCTCGTGAGCCCTTCCGCTCTGCGCGAGGCGCGCCGTCTCCGCGCCTATATCCGGGAACACCGGATCCGCATCGTGCAGACGTTCGACTACAGCATGAACGTACTCGGCGTTCCGGCGGCCAGAAGCGTCCGCGGGGTAATCGTGATCTCAAATCTTCGCTGTCACACGGGTCTGATCCCGCGCCGCTATCGCTTACTGAATCTCATAGCTATTCGCAGCTCCGCGGCCGTCGTCGTAAACAGCGAAGCCTTGCGTCGCCATCTCCACGAGGACTATTCGATCCCGCTGCGAAAGATCTTCACCTGCTACAACGGGCTCGACACGGGAGTCTTCCATACAGGCGCCCGCACGGAATCGTCCTCCCTCGTGGTCGGAACCGTATGTGTGCTCAGGCCGGAAAAGAACCTTCCGCTGTTGCTCGAGGCCTTCGCGGCAGCGGCCCGCACTTCCGACAGCATTCGACTGCTGATCACCGGCAGCGGCCCCGACGAGCCGGCCCTGCGCGCTCTCGCGAAAACCTTGAAGATAACGGATAAATGCGAGTTTCGCCCCTCCACTCCGGACGTAGCAGACGTTCTGCGGAGAATTGACGTGTTTGTCTTGCCGTCCCTGAGCGAAGGCCTGTCGAACGCACTGATGGAAGCGATGGCCTGCGGATGCTGCGTGATTGCTTCGGAAGTGGGAGGAAATCCGGAACTGATCTCGGACGGAACCAACGGATTGCTATTCCCCAGCGAAAATCGCGAGGCGCTGATCGGCCGGCTCTCCGAGGTCCTTGCCGATCCGCAACGCAGGAGCGCCCTCGCTATCGCCGCCGCCGACCGGATTCGCAAAGAGTTTTCGCTCGCGCGCGCCCTCGAGCGCATGCAGGAAATCTACGAAACGCTTGCCGCCAGCCTATCCCCCAGCCAGATCCGCGATAAGAGCGGTTTCCAGACCGGCTGTTAGCCTGAAAAGGTCCGTTTGCAATGAAAAAATACCTGCGCCATCCGGTCGCCCAGAACGCAATGGCGCTGTATAGTGTCCAGTTTGCCGAGTATGTCCTGCCGCTTCTCACTATTCCTTACCTGGCTCGCGTTCTGCAACCGTCCGGGTGGGGAATGGTTGTCTACGCCCAGAACTTCTCGGGCTGGATGATCCTCGTCCTGCAATATGGCTTCGGATTTTCGGCCACCCGGGAGATCGCCCGCCATCGCGATAATCCCCAGCGGCATGCCGACATAGTCAGGGGAGTCGCAGGCGCCAACGTAATTCTTCTGCTGCCATCGATAGCCATCGCGGTGGTGGCGAGGTTTACCGTTCCGCAGTTCCGGGAGCACGAATGGTACCTCTGGCTCGCTCTCGCAATCGCCATCGCCCAGGGAATCCGGCCGTTCTGGTTCTTCCAGGGCATAGAAGAGATGAAGTTCCCGGCCTTGTTCAATGTGTTTGGACGTCTGGCCGTCACCCTTGGCATTTTCCTCCTGATCCGTTCCCCCATGGACGGGTGGAGAGTTCTGGCGCTGCAGGCCGGCGCGGCTATCGTTGTTACCGCTGTCATCGCCGCGAAAATGTACCGGACTGTCGCGTTTCGCAGACTGGCGCTGGCCCCCGCCCTGGCGGCATTTAAAGCCGGATGGACCATCTTTCTTTCGAGCAGCGCGGTGAGCCTCTACACGATGGCCAATACATTTATTCTGGGCTTCTTCACCACCGCTGCGGGAGTCGCTTACTATGGCGGCGCGGAGCGGCTCGTGGTCGCGGTCATCGGCCTTATGTCTCCGATTACGCAGGCTCTCTACCCGCGCATGAGCCATCTCGCGGTGAATAACCGCGAAAAGGCGACCGACGCGATTCAGAAGGCGCTGATCTTCTTCGGGATTATGGGCCTGATCGCAGGCGCCGCTCTGATCGCTCTCGCGCCGTGGATCATCCGGGTCGTTCTGGGGCGTGCTTACGGACCGGCAATTCCCGTTATGCGTATCGCTTCGGTCGTGATCCCCGTCTGCGCCGTGAGCAACATCCTCGGAATTCAGTGGATGCTGCCATTCGGTATGGACCGGGCCTTCAACCGCATCGTCGTTTCCGCGGGCTTGATGAACGTTGTGCTCGCCGTCGTTCTCTCGCGGCGGTTCGGACCGGTCGGTACCGCGTTATCCGTGGTCGCGTCTCAGACGTTCGTCTCGACATGCATGGTCATCGCGCTGCTTCGTTCGCGCCGGAAGGAAAGGTCTCAGCCGGCCGAGGTTCAGTTGGTGCAGTCCGTGCACCTGTAAACCACGGCATCGCGCGTTCGCGCAGCCGGTTCCAGCCATTGCGGAGCGTCGCCCGAAGCGATTTGCCGAAGAAAGTCGTACGAACCTTGTTCCGGAATTCGATCCGGAGGCGCCCCGGGCAGCAGCAGCAGGTATTGCGCATGGAACTGTCGCATTAAAGACTGGAACGCCGGCCCGTCAGTTCGCCTGCTGGTAGCTCCGGCGGGAATCACCGCCAGGACCGGGCTCTTGAGAATGTAATGGACTGCCTGACCTTCCACCGCTGCCAGCGTTCCGTCGGCGCCCAGCCTCTGCCGAAGCCACTCGACAAGCGGTACGCCGGGTTGTACCTCTTCAGCCAATATGGCCCTCGTTACCATCCAGTCCGGCGTCGGGGGTGGCACAAACAAATTGCGCGCTTCGACGGCCACCACGGCAAACACAAGAAACGCTACAACGAGCGACTTCTTTCCTTTAGCGAAGCTCGAGCAGAAAGCTGCCACGCACGCGAGAAAGAGAGGATAAACCGGAAAGTAGTAGCGCGGCAAGTCGGCGGCGATGGTCGTCAGGGCCGCCAGCATCACGCCTCCGATGTACGCTATCCCGATAAAGAGAGCCCACCCAAAACCTGCCGAATACCGCGGCGTCCACGCTCGGATACCGAGGAATAAGGCGACCGCCGCGCACAAAAGAAGAAACGCGAGTCCTACGCCGAACCGCACCGGCACACGATCACCGGTCACCAGATGCGAAAAGGCCCGAATCGTTCCGACGGCCACTTCTCGCACGGTCTGTGCGCTGCCGCTCTTAAAGCCTCCGCGCCACGATCCCGTGTAAACGGCATTCCTGATTTGAACGGCCCCGGCGAACAGCGCCGCCATCAGCAGGCCCCCCATGGCTGCGCGGCGTTCGCGCGGAACACGCCAGGCTCTCACAGTGAGGTACACACCGGCGCCGCCCACCAGGAACAAACCTGGATATCGAATCCAGTACGAGAGACCGGCAACCAGGCCGATCCCGATCGGCAAGATCCGGTTCGTCCCCTGCGATCGGACATCCCGAACCATAAGCGCTACAAGCGCGAGCAGCACCGCCATAAACAGCGATTCCGTTTCGACCGCGGAACCGTAAAGCACCGCCGTCGCATGCGTAATCAGGATCAGACCGAAGGCTGCCGCGACGCAGCCGCTCGCCCCCAAAAGCACCGCAATGTCCTGCAGTAGCCAGACCGCCACCAGAAAGCCCGCGGCCGAGATCAGATAACCCGCAGACTCCGGCTTCAGGCCGCCACGCGCAAGGCCCGCAATCAGCAGCGGATACCCGGGAGCAAAGTGCGTGAATGGCACAGGAAAATGACCGAACGCGATCTGCTCATCGAAGAGCGCCACCCGCGTGCACAGGCATCTGCCCGCAGCCAGATTCGACGCGGCGTCCAGATATTGGTATCCGTCGTTAGTGATGTAAGGAGCGCCGTCCCGGCCGTACGAGAACCAAAGAGCAACCACCCCGGCCATCAAGCCGGCCCACCGCCATATCATCACAGCGCCACGGCCAAACGGTAGCGCCGGCGATCTTGTCGCCGGTGATCTTCGTACCGAAAACGCCGCCTCACCTGCGCAGCGGACCTTGCGAAGCCATTGCCGCCAGAAGATCCTCGTTTCGGAACGCCAGATAATTCGCCGCCGCGAGCCCAATTGTAATCGCCAGATAAGGCAGGTAAACGATATCGCAAAAGAACGTGCCAAACGCGTAGACCACGAGTGCGAGCAGGATGCAAATCGAGTTCCGGTTCGCATCCTCAAATCCGGGGCGCCTGCTCGATTGCCTGGCACTGCGCCACGTCACCAGGATCGCCGCCAGAATCGACCAGAGATAGAAAACGAAAGCGGGAACCCCGTTCTCGCTCGACACCTTCAGATAGGAATTATGCGCCGTCTGCCAGGGCGCCTTGGTCTGGGTGGTTCTTTGAATATAATCCGCGGTTTCGTCGGCAAACATTCCCATTCCCGACCCGAAGACCGGATTCCGCAAAGTGGCGGTGAACGCCAATTTCGCCAGATTCATCCGCGCCGCCTCCGAATCCAGAGCGCCGCGCCGCTGCGCGTCGGTAGTCTGGCTCCCCTCCTGACCGACCTCCGCGATGGAAGTGCTCACGTCCACCGCCGTGATGCGATCGAGCGTCGACTTCGGAAGCAGCGGCAGCGTAATGGCCAGGCCGATTGGAACCGCAATCAGCAGGAGGATTCTGATCGATGGAGCCGCAATGAGAAACCCAATCGCGACTACGGCAAACAGGGTCAAAAAATTAGCACGCGAAGCAGTCTTGAGAATGAACCACACAGAGGACGGAATCGCGATCGCCGCCAGAATCCGGCCCAGCTTCCCTTTCCTGAGCAGAAAAGTAAGTACCAGCATCGAGCCCCACAGGAGGTGAAAAGCCAGGTCGTTCGGGTTGCTCAGGCTGGTCTCGGGGATGCCGAACCGTCCTCCCTCGCGAGCCTGCAGGCGGCCAACCGTGGCGGCGAGGATCAGCACCGGAATTAACCCCACGGCCGCTACCGCAAGCACGGTCCGCACGGACTTCGATGTGGTTGCGACCGCGCAAATCAAAAACGGCAGGATTTGCAATCTCAGCTCAAACGGAACCATCTGGCTGAAGCTGTCTTTCGGGTAGAACCCCAACACCGCTGAAATCGCAATCCAGGCGTTAAACAAGAGCCAGGGAATAGCCATAGGCGTCCCCTGGAATCGCGTGACGCCGCCCGCGAACAGCACGACCAGCGGCATCACTACGGCAAAGATCCCGACGACCGGAAAAGGTACATGCAGGTAGACTTTCAGGGTCTCTCCCGCGAAACTCGTATGCAGAAAAATGTAGAACGCGAGCAGGGCAAGCGTCGTCCCCGCGGGCGCCGCCACCGTTTGCCAGCCGGGCGCCGCAGCCGGCATGGCGTACAACTGATTTGCCGGGAACGCGACGGCAGCCGCAGGCCTGCCGCGGTTTGCTCGTACGAAATCGCGTTGCATCAAATTGTCTTTCAGCATAGCGAAGGAATCTGCAAGCCCGGGTTCACGACTCCTGATAAGGACCGAACGTCATCTCCAGACCGCGTTTCGACCCCACGGCAGGCGACCAGTCGAGCACTTCCTTTGCTGCCGTAACATCAATGGGCGAGAGCGGCTTCAGGGATCGGACCTTGTAGCGCGACAAAGGGAGAGGCTTTTTCAACACTCGCGAAAGCACGTCGAACACCCATCCCGCGAACATCAGAAGAACGACGGGGGTCCGGCGTATTGGCGTCTTTTCCAACGCAGGTTTGCACCACTTCAGATACTCGTTTTGCGATAACGGCGTTGGATCGATGAGATGAATAATCCGCCCCCGAGCCGCCGGAGCCGTTTCGGCGGCCAGCAGCCCATCGACCACATCTTCGATATAAACTGCCGGCAGCATGTGCTTGCCGTTCCCGGCCACGATCCATCGACCAGCTAATTTGATCACGCCGTTCGGAGTGACCCTCTCCGCGCCCGGTCCGAAAATCTGACCGGGCCGAACGATCACCGCGTCGAGCCCGCGCTCCCTGATGGCGGCGAGTACCATGCATTCGGCTTCAAGCTTGGTCTGCGTATACAAGCCGCGAAGATCGGGATTAGGCTCGACCGGCGACTCTTCATCCACAATCACGCCATCCTCATGGCCAGCATGATCGAGCACGCCGAGTGAGCTCACGTAAACCAGTCGCTCTACGCCGTGTCGCAGGCAGGCGTCGATCACATTGCGAGTACCCCAGACGGTTCCCGCCTCGAAATCTTCCCTCCATCCCTTCATGGCCGCACCGATGTGATAAACCACCTCAACCCCAGTCACCGCGCGATCCACCGCTTCTGGTTCGCCCAGGCTTCCGTAGACCGCATCCAGACCTTTGGCCGGGGAACCCGGACCCGCCGGACGCCGCAGGAACACGCGAGGCGATTCGCCGCGCTCGCGCAGGCGGCGCACGAGTGCCGATCCCAGAAATCCCGAAGCGCCGGTAACCAGAACGCGCGCCGGCGCCGGAGTTGCGTGCTCGCGCGCCGCCTCCAGACAGTTCTTCTCGTGGTCGGCGGCCTGTGAAGCGTCGGCAACCAGCGCAACAACCCTTCGTCCCTCTTCGGCCGGAACCGGAGCCGGTTTGCCTTCCGCCAGCGCTTTGTGAAACGCCATCACGGACGCGTAAATTCCGGGCGATGGTTTCAACCTGCCCGTGGCCGCGCGAATCACGAAGGAAGGAATCTCGACCAGGCTCTTCAGCCCCGTCCGGAACCCATTAATAATGAAGTGCAGTTGCTTCGGTCCCGGATACTTGCGGTACAGATGGCAGCGCAGCAGAAACGCGTCCACGTGCAAAATGCCGCGTGTGCCATGGATCCAGAGATCGTTCTGCAGCGGCTTCATGTTCCACGAGAGCAGAATGTCGCCGGTGCTCCTCTCACCCTCGACCGAGATGCGCCATTCATCGAAGGTCAACATCGGGTCGTTGCCGGTCCCATGATGCCGTTCCGAGAACAGCTTGAGCGGCCCGAGAAACGCTTCGAGCAGGTAAAGAGCATGTACGCCGAGATCGCGGAATGGATAAGATCCCTGACGATAGACAGCGGACCGGGGGCCTCCTGGATAGGGCGGGTAGTCCGATCCGCGGAAGTAGTAAGCGCTCAGAATGTCGCCCACGTGCCCTTTCGCGACATGATCCAGGGCCTCGAGCACCGGCGGCTCGAACCGCATCGAATGGTTAACCGAAAGAGTGAGCCCTTTCCTGCGTGCCGTGGCGATCATCCGATCGCATTCGTCCGCCGTCTCCGCCATGGGTTTTTCGACGAAGACGTGGCAGCCCATCTCCAGAGCTTCCAGCGTCAGTGCACAGTGAGAGACGGGCGGCGTAAGAATGTGCACCACTTGTGGTCTGGCATCCGCCATCGCGGAAAGAGAAGGGTAAACGGCCGCAATCCCGTACTTCTTCGCAAGATCTGTGGCCTTCTTCGGATCGGTATCGCAGATACCCACCACCTCGACGAACGGCAGATCGCGCAGCGCGTTCAGATGGCGCGACGCGACATAACCTGCCCCGACGAGGCAAACTCGAACCGTCTGCATTAATTTTTATAAGCTCCTGAATTTCGTAACTGGATGACATAGAACGGCTGACCGTTCGGTCCGGGGCGATCGAGCAAAGTTTTCTGCGCCGCAAATCCAGGCGCCGCGCCTTCCAGCGCATCGCAGAAACTCGACTCGCAAAACATGATTGGCGCCGCATCGCGGGACAGAATTCCGTCGATGAGCCGCGGTACGGGAAAATCGAAATCGTATCCCACCGTTCTGATCTCCGGGCGGTAATAATGCAGCATCGGCACCATCTGATAAGGCACGTAAAGTTGCCCGCGCTCCGACGCCGGATTTTCCTCGATGAGCCGAAGCACCGCTGCATTGCTCGGCCTCGCCGCCTTCGCATCGCGAAACGCCTCCCGAGTTACAACAGTCGTACCGACAGCGCTTGCCACCACGGCCAGGGACAGCGCAGCGCGCGCCGCGGGTGGCCAGCGGTTCCACAAAATACCGAAAGTAACTCCGGCGGCGACCGAAAAGGCCGCTGTCAGCGGCGCGTAGTAATACTGATACGGAACGGTCATCTTCAGCGAAACGAGCATGAAAAGCGCGATGAACCCGAGCCAGGGCAGCAACTCTCGCCGTTGCGCAAATCGCCGCCAGAGCGCAAACGCGCCAACAACGCCTGGAATCAACAGCGAGAACTCCCACGGCGACGACTGGAACATTTCGCGCCACAATGCGAGCGGCCCCTGCGTGGTATACGTCTTGCGGGAAAGCGCGAAATAGATGAGTGTAAGATATCCTTCCGCGGCGCCCAGCTTAAGCAGACCGAGCGGCCAGACCATCAGCACGGCAAGCAGGAAAACCCCCGCGCCACGCAGAAGCAGACCTCCGAAAGCCCTGATCGTCGGCCACTTCTCGCGCACCCGCCGATGTTCTACCAGCATCGCAAGCCCCAGCGCCCCCAGCAGCAGAACGCTCGTCTCCACCGTGCAGATCGACCAGGCGATCAGCGCCAGCGCGGCATAAAACCAGCGTGCTTCCAGCCGCCGGAGGAACATCGAACATGCCAGCAGCGACGCGACGGAGAAAAAGGTAAAGAGCACATGCTGGGTGATAGCCGTAGCGGCTGTCATGGCCGCGCGATCGAATACGAACAGGGCGCACGCTGCGAGGCCCGTCACCGGAGGCAGAGACGGGAATAGCGCCCACATCCCAAAGAGAATCAGAGTGGCCGTGGCGAAGTGGATCGCGAGGCTGGCCCCCCGAAAAACGTTCTCCTGCCGCACCCCTGCATGCTGCAAAAGAGCGAGCCAGTAGGCATACATCGGGCCGTGATAGTGCCGGTAAAACTCAATGTCTCCGGTCGAGCGAATATACTCGGAAAACGCCTGCCGTTTCCCGGCATCGTGCGAAAGCTCCAGACCTTTACGCACGAACTCGACGAACGAAATCCCGTGTTTGTCGAGGTAGTTGGCCCAGAGACCCTGTTTGCCCGCCCACATGTAATCCGCCTCGTCGTAGGCGAATGGATGATCGGAAATTACCGGTGCATAGACGAGAGCCGCCGCGGCGTAAAAACAGAGCGCGGCACCGAGGCAAGCGGTCTTCCCGAACGTCAATCTCGTGTACCTTTTCTGTGCGCGGCCGCCCGCGCAATCCCGCCTGCCCACCCGCTCAAAGGCGTGCAACTCGCAAGGCCAGTCGCGAAATAAGGCAGGCGCCAGTCCCCCGCCGAGACGAACCTCTTGAACAGTGCCCGCGACTGCTGAAATTCTCCCCAATATCCGTAAACCGTTGCCGTTTTCAGCGCCCGCCGGGCCAGTACCTCACGCAGCAGAGATTGCATCGCGGCGGGACAGTCTGCGCTGACGCTCTCGGGATCCTGCAGGAACGGCTCGATCGGCCTCGCTCCCCGCAGGTTCACTGCCAACTGGGATGCGTCCTCGAATCGGAACGTCAGCGGCCGGGAATCGAATGCCGCAGGATAGCGCAACAGGAGCCTCAGATAGAGCCACGCATCCTCGGAATAAACGCACCGGTTTTTCGCGTAGTAGCCGCCCAGCTCTTCAAACGCCGCTTTCCGAATCACGGTTGACGAAGGCAGCATGTTCGCCAGCATCGCGATGATCACCCCGGCATCTGTGCCGGGAGACGCCCGGAAGATCCCTTCGGGGATCCTGCCCTCTCGCCACCGCCGCTCCGTAGATTCGCCGCGTGGAAAAATCTTCATCCCCCAGGTCAGGCAGACCGCCTCACCACGCGCCCCTCCACTCATCTTTGCCACGCTTTCCTTGAGGTAATCCGGATGCCACGCGTCGTCTCCATCGAGGAAGGCCAGGAGCCTCCCTTCCGCCAGTCGCGCCCCATGGTTCCGTGCTTCACCCGGACCCGCGTTGGCCTGCGAAACCAGTCTGACCCGCCGATCACCCCGCCGCTCCACAGCGCGCTCGCTGCCATCGGTCGAGCCGTCGTTCACCACGATCAACTCGAAGTCCACATACGACTGACCCAGAATCGAGTCCAGACAGCGGTCGATGTACGCGGCTTTGTTATAGAGCGGGACGATTACCGATACGTCAGGCATTAAGCACCGACTCGTAAACCTTGACGAGCGCCGCATGATAAGCGTCCGGCGAGAAGCGCCGCGTCTCGGCCAGAGCGTTGGCCGCGAGCGAAGAAGCCAGCGCGGGCTTGGCCAGAAGCCGCCCTATCGCACCCGCCAGCGCTTCCGGATCCCGCGGGGGAGTCAGCAGCCCGGTGCGCTCATGTGTCATGATTTCCGGAATCCCTCCGATATTCGAGGCCACGCACGGAACCCCCGCGGTCATTGCTTCCAGCAGGGAATTCGGAGAGCCTTCGGAATGCGAAGGCATGAGATAAAGCGTTGCCATCGCCAGATACGGCCGCACGTCGTCCTTGTGACCCGTCAGGGTGACATCTTCCATCAGACCGAGATCCTCCCGCGCGCGCTCAATCCTTCCCCGTTCGAATCCCTCCCCAACAACGACCACATGACACATGGCACCGTTCCGTTTCAGAATCGCAAGAGCATTGAGAAGATCGACATGCCCTTTCTCACGCGACAAACGGCTCACCATCACGAGAAGCGGTGTTCCGGACGGGCAAGCAATCGATCTCCGTGCGGCTTCGACATCCTCCGCTCGCGGCGGCACAAACGGATTAATCGCGTTATGCCGGACCGTGATGCGCGCCGCCGGAATGCCGCGCGACTCCAGCTGCTCACGGAACGGCCCGCAAACCGTGATCAGATGGGACGCCCTTTGCAGGCTCCACCGGTCCAGTTGATTGTACAGCCGCATCTTCGCATCCGTGGTGACATAACCGTGATGAAAGGCGAGCCAGCGATATTCGCGCCATAACCCGGAATAGCGCATCAAAAAGTGAGATTTGACGTTGTGGGTCTGAACGATGTCCGGCTTGTGAGTCTCCAGAATGGCACGGATTTGGGGGATTACGGCAGGGTCGAATCGCGCTTTTTCGCGGATCAGATCCATCCGTATGCACGCACGCTCCGCCGCCGTCACAAACCCGTTGTCCGCCGGACTCTCGTCGCCGCGCAGGTAAGTCGCCGTCGAAACGTCGACGCCCGGAAGGCCGTCCGGGGCTTGCCGCGCCCGTTTTGCAAATTCAAGCAGATTCTTGGCCGGACCTGTAACAAAGTCCGACTCCATGATAGATAC
The DNA here is from genome assembly GCA_963718155.1 of Terriglobia bacterium. Classification (GTDB taxonomy): domain Bacteria; phylum Acidobacteriota; class Terriglobia; order Bryobacterales; family Bryobacteraceae; genus BOG-234. The sequence goes on from CAVQYP010000024.1 coordinate 79,359, forward strand.
TACGCGGATCACGCTATGGTCTGATTATCGCCCGATGCAGGGCGAGGCCTTCCGGCCTGCCGCCGGGCTTCCTCCCGACGCAAGCTTTCCGTCACTTTCATGTAAAATCGGGAATTACTCGGAATTTAAGTATGATTTGCCCGAAATGCAGGGAGAATAAAGCGCATCGTTCCCGTCGTTCCGGCGTTCGCGACAGGCTCGCCGGTCTTTTTTTACGCACGCCTTATCGCTGTGGAGCCTGCAAAGCTCGCTTCTACGTGAACCTCCGCGCAGAAAGCGCGTTCAAGCTCCGAACACCCGAGGAAAAACGTGTCATCAAGCTGCGCCGCGAATTGCAGGCACGTAAAATCAGGCGGCAATTAATAGGTTATGGGCTGAGTTCGCTGATCCTGGTTCTGGTCCTTTATTACTTCTTCCAGCAGCGTATTTATACCGAGTAAAAATGACTCCGCCGGTGGGTCTGCTCGCGAGACTGCTTTCCGAACCTCCCGATTTAAGGGTCGTCTCCGATCCCGAGTCATGGGAAGCCGTCCTGCCGCTTGCCGTGCGCCACGGCGCCGGGCCGCTGGTTGCATTCATCGCGCGACCCCATGTCGACTCCGCACGCCGCGCCTGGTGCGACCGAATTCTGGCTGCAAGCTGGACCCGGCACTCCAAATCTCTTCAGCAGCTCGATGATGTCCTCCCGATTCTTGGCGACGCGGAAATTCCCTCGCTCTCGCTGAAAGGGCCTTTGCTCGCCCAGCGCTACTATCAACCTGCGTTCGTGCGAAAACCTTCGGGTGATCTGGACCTCGGTGTCAGAAAAGCCGATCTCAATCGCGCAATCGAAGCGCTCGGGCGCGCCGGTTACGCCCCTGAGCCGCGCCTGCGCGAAGCGAGAGCCACCAATCACCACCTCACACTCGAGCATCCGTCGCGGCTGCACATCGAACTGCACTTCAATTTGAGCCACAAGGCCCTCGGCATTCCCGTAGACGAATTCATCGACCGCTCCGTCGGCTATTCGCTACCGAGTGGGCGCGCCGCGCGCATCCTCGCCCCGGCGGACGAGATTCTTCATCTGGTGCTTCACCGCGCCGCCGGCCGCTTCGCCACGCTTTTTCACTTGTACGAAGTCCGCAAGGTCTGGAACAGCGCACCGCAGAGTATCCGCCACGAGGTGGTCAGACTGGCCGCCGATCGGCATTTCGCCGGCGTTTTCGCCATGACCGACATTGCCTTCCGCACACGCTGGGGACAGCCGATGCTGACGCCCGATCTCCATCTACCGCAAACCTGGCTCAACTGGCGATTAAACGAGAAGCTTTACAATCGCTTCGAACAATACTCGGAACCCGGACGCGAGCTCCCCCTGACAGTACGGCTTCAAAGAAAGTGGCTGGACTTTCAGCTCACCGATCAACCCTCCGACGCCCTCCGCTTCGGAGCCGACGCGGTCCGAATCGCGTGGTTTCAATTACTCCGGAGCTGCTGGCGAAGCGTCAAAACGGCATAGTCCTTGACTGGGCGAAACACGCAGGACAAAAATAAAGCATGGACCGCGACCACGTCCTGGCCACGCTTCGCGCTCACGAAGGAAAACTGAAACAAGCCGGTATCGTTCGCCTGTCGCTGTTTGGCTCCACGGCTCGGGGAGATGGCGGGCCGGATTCCGATGTCGATCTGCTCGCTGCGTTCGATTCAACACGCCGGATATCCATTCTGGATATCGCAGGCATGGAACTGGATCTTTCCGAAATACTTGGATGCAAAGTCGATCTCCTGGAAGAGGGCAGGCTGAAAGCTCGTGTGCAGAAAAGCGTAGAGGCTGAGGCCCTGCGTGCCTTCTAATGACCCTTCGCACCGATTCCAGGACATTGTCGACAATATCGCTCGCATTGAGCGGTATACAGCAGGAATGGATTCGCTGTCCTTCGTGGAAGATCAGAAGACTTACGACGCAGTAGAGCGCTGCCTGGCACGAATCAGCGAAGCATCGACGAAACTCGGCTCTTTCGCAGAAACTCTTTGTCCCGGCATTCCCTGGCCGAAGCTGCGAGCGCTTGGTAATGTCTTGCGGCACGAATACGACCGCATGGAGGGGGATCGCGTCTGGTTCATGGTCGAAGACGATCTACCGCCCCTGAAAGCCGCTTCGCAAGCGGCTCTGCAAAGCCTGACTGGCGGGGACGATTCGAGGAACACTACCGGCCGGCGGCGCAGCGGACACCTCAAAATCTGACGTAACCTGTTGGAATGCTGGCAAAAATCGCCGACGGCCGCACCGACCTCGTCTTCGACTATGTCGCCGCCGGAAACCCTGCAAATGCACCCGTGAACGGAATCCCGCTGATTCGCCACTGCGCATACTACGGAGACGTAAGCGCTATCCGGTTCCTCCTCGCGAACGGGGAATCCCTGACCACGCTCGGGCAAAATTTCGACCTCAACGGCGCCTGCTTCCACGGCCACTGGCGCCTTTGCCAGTTCCTCATCGAGAACGGCGCGAACGCCAATCACGCGCTCCCGGATTCGGGTGAAACGCCGCTGCACGCAGTCTTATGCAAGACGAACCGCGTGAGATACACACCGCTCCTGAAAATCCTGTTGGCGGCGGGCGCTGACCCAAACCGCGCGACAAAGCCCTCAGTGGAGACCGGCAGCTTCATGCGGGACTGCCGCACGAAAGGAGAAACGCCGCTCCACCGCGCGGCCGCCTTTGGGAATGAAGAGGAGATCAGCCTGTTACTCGCGGCCGGCAGCCGCAAAGACGCCAGGGATAGTAACGGCGATACGCCTCTCGCATGGGCCAGCTGGTACCTTCGTCCTGGCGCAATTCTTCATTTGCTTTGTTATGGGGAATTCCGCATTCATCCCGAACGCAGGAAACAAACGACCTGCGAACCGGCAAACGGCTCGATGGAAGGCGCCCTCAACGGTACGCCTCACCTGTAGAAGTCTCGTCGGAATCACGCCGGCGTTAATTCGCGCCGCGGCCGGAAACCACCTGAGGAATCGTCATCAGAATAATCTTGGCGTCCAGACCCAGCGACCAGTTGTCGATGTACTGAAGATCCAGCCGCATCCACGATTCGAAGTCCACCCGGTCGCGGCCCCGCAGTGCCCACAGGCACGTCAGACCCGGCCGCATCCTCAGCCGCCTTCGCTGCCAGTGCTTGTATTGCGCCACCTCGGTCGGAATCGCGGGCCGCGGACCCACCAGCGACATATCTCCCTTCAACACATTAAAAAGCTGCGGCAGTTCATCAATCGAGGTCTTGCGCAGCCACTTGCCCACCGACGTCAATCGCGGATCGTTCGGTATCTTCGTCGCGACATCCCTCGCATTCATATGCATCACTTCATGCAGCCGCGACTCGGCATCCTGCACCATTGACCGGAACTTGTAGCACGTAAACGTCCTGCCGTTGAGCCCGCATCGCACCTGCCGGAAGATTACCGGTCCCCGGGACGTCAGTTTGATCAGTGCCGCCGCGACCAGGCTGACGGGACTGAGAATGATGAGTCCGGTCAAAGCCAGCACAACGTCAATCGCCCTCTTGGCCAGCAGCAGCACCTCATCCGCGGGCGCCCCCGAGAACGTCAGCAGGGGAAGATCGCCGATCTGTTCCAGATCCACGTAGCTGTTGATCTGCGGAAAGAAGTCGATGGCAATCCGGCTGCACACGCCCTCCTCGTCGCACCAGCGGAAAATCGGTTCGAGTGCGGGCAGCAGGCGGGATTCAACAGCGAAATGAATCTCGTCGATAATGAACCGCCTCGCCAGCACCGCACGCAGTTCCTCCAGCGGATAAACGCTGTACGTCCTCTCGAGGCGAATCGATTCCGGCGGCGACAATTCCTCGGGGGGCGCGATAAAACCCAGAATCCGCACGCCGTGGCCGTGGTATTCCTCCAGGCCCCGCGCCAGCTTCTCCGCCGCAAGCCCCACTCCGACCACGAAGATATTCCGCTCCACTCCCAGCTTGTGGCCGATATAGGTAACCAGATTCCGCGAGGCAATGCGAAACGCCACCAGAAAAAGCCAGCTTGTGACAATGAAAAGACCGAGGAAGAACCGGCTGAGATCCAGTCTGGCCTCGAAGACAACCACAATCATCGCCAGTCCGCACAATCCAACCTGACGAGTCGCATCGTCGAAGATCACACGAATGCGCACCGATTCCAGCTTCCCGTAGACGTCAAGCCAGTAACCGGCCGCCACCCAGACCACGACGCAAAAACTCAGCAGGGGTATAAAAACGTTCGGGAGAAGATAAAACTCGAAATAAAAGGGCAGGTACTCCCGCACTCGATAAGCCAGCAGGAACGCGCAAACCGTGAGAAACGCGTCGGCAAAACCAAAGAGAATCTTGAGTTTGCGTCTTCGGCTCTGGAACATCGCACTCAGTATACTGCGGAACCCAACACATCACGGCTCCCCGCGAACCTCGCCCGCGCTATGTACATCCACATATTGACTTCCCGTACACCCCTCTATACACTCAAAACTGGACACCACACCATGACGGCCACCATAACGCAGTTTCGCAAAGATCTTTTCCATCTCGCCGATCTGGCGCTGAAGGGCGAAGCCGTGGAATTCGTATACCGGGGCGTCATTTTCAAAGTAATGCCGGAGAAAAAGCAATCGAAGCTTGAGCGACTTACTGGCCAGGCCGTGCTCGCGCCGAACATCGATATCGCACTGGCCGGAAAGGAACTCCTGGCCGAGATGGAATCCGAGTGGACGAAAGACTGGTCGGAGTTGTGATTGCCTATCTGGACACACATATCGTTGTGTGGTTGTGCGAGAACAACGTTGGCCGTCTGAGCGAGTCGGCACTCACCGCGATCAACGACTACGACCTCCTGATATCACCGGCGGTCCTGATCGAACTGAACTTTCTTTTCCAGATCCGGCGGATTCTGAGAGCGCCGCTGGATCTGGCGAAGCAGCTTCGGACCCAGTTGAACGTCGAGATCTGCGGCCGCTCCTTCGCAGATCTGACGGAAACGGCCCTTTTCGAGAGTTGGACCCGCGATCCCTTCGATCTGCTGATCGTGGCGCACGCGAAGGCCAACAACTATTCGCCGCTGATCACTCAGGACGAGAAGATCCGCCGGAATTACCCGCGCGCGATCTGGTAACCCCTTCCAGGTCCGCGCGATAGCGGACCTTATTCGCATCAGGAAACGTTGCCGGAACCGCCTGCGTCACCTTCCCGGTCGCTGCCCATTCCGTACCGCGCTGCAACGTCGTGAGAAAGCCGACGCACGCAAGCGCGTGGACGTCATGGCCCATAGTCGTATGGAAGATCCGGCCCGCTCCCCACGTCAGCGCCATCAGAATTGGCTCGTCGCGCCCGGTGCCGTTATTCGCCGGGTCGGAATGGGCGGTCGCAAGCACGGTCATGTTCTCGCCGGGCCCGCGCAACGCCGCGTACAACTCGTCACCCTGATGCATCCAGATTTGAGGAAGTCCCTTCATGATCGGGTGATCCGGCGCTCGGGTGGTCACCTGAAACGGAAGCCGCTCACCGTGCGATCCCGCGTGTCCCGGAGACGAATCCTGGGTCAGCTTGCCATTCTGATAGAACCAGAACGGCCCCGCGGTCTCGGTGCGGTTTCGCCAGCCGCCCACACCGATCATTTCGTTCCAGGCTTTCCAGCCGGCAAACGCGTTGTCCGCGGCATGAACGCTCACCAGCCCGCCGCCGTTCTTCATATACTGCTCGAAGGAATTCTTCAGCCGCGCCGGCCAGTCGGGCGCGTCGTAATTAAACACCACCGCCTGATACCTGCTGAACTCCGGATCGAAGTGGTCCATGTCACCGCCCGATGGCGGGGCAGTCACCACATCCACCTGGAACAGTCCGGTTTCCTCCAGCTCCTTCTTCAATACCGGAGTGGTCGCCTTCCAGTCGTGATAGGGACCCGCACTCTCCCCGTCGAGCAGCATGATCCGGATCGGGGCTGCGCTTCGCGCCTGCGATATCAGGAGGACAAAACCCGCCAGCGCCAGCTTCCTCATGTTCCTGCACTCACTCTACATCCGTTTCGGTAGCGCCGGCGATCTTGTCGCCGGTGATTTCGCTCCAGCGTTAATCCACATAAAACCGCTTCACCCGCGCGCTGATGCCGCAAAGCACGTTATAAGAAATCGTCCCCGCCGTCCGAGCGATTTGCTGGGCATCCAGCGCAACTTCGCCTTCCCTGCCCAGCAGCGTCACCTCATCGCCCGGCTGCATCTGCGGAGAATGCGTGATGTCAATTGTGGTCAAATCCATCGACACCGTCCCGACAATCGGAGCGAACCGCCCGCCCGCAATCACTTTGCCCCGGTTCGACAGCCGATGCGGCACGCCGTCCGCGTATCCCGCCGCCAGAACCGCCAGCCGCATGGGCCCGGGAGCCACGAACGATCCACCGTACCCAACCTTCGACTCTCGCGTAACATCTTTCACAGATACGATTCGCGTCTTCCACGAAAGTGCGGGCTTCACCGAGAGAACCGGTGGAGGCGCATGGCCGCGCGCGGGCGAGACGTAACCGTAAATCGCATGGCCGGGCCGCACCAGCGAAAGCCAGGCGCCGCGCCGCGGGTAAGCAATCGCATTGGTACTCGCAAAGTGCCTGAGCGCGGGACGCACCCCAAGCGTCGCCAGCGCGGACCACATCCGGTTGAACTCCTCTATCTGTTCTTCCGTTTGCTGCGAAGTGAAATCGGCCGCCGACGCGAAATGCGACAGCAGCCCTTCGACGCGCGCGTTCCGAAGACTCGAGATCGCCTTCGCGATTTCGGCCGCCGTGGCGCACGTTCCGAGGCGATTCATTCCGGTGTCCACCTTCAGGTGAACATCGACGCCTGGGATCTCGTCAAACCGCCGCAGATCGTCCAGCGAGTGCGCGACCGGCGTTAACTGGAACTCCCGCAGCGCCTCCTCTTCCCATCGCATAACGCCGGCCATCACCAGAATCCGGCACTCGACGCCAGCTCTGCGTAGCGTGACGGCTTCCTCGACGGAACTCACCGCAAGCCAATTCGCACCCTCCGAGCACAGAACCCGCGCAACCTCGACCGCGCCGTGGCCATAGGCATTCGCCTTGACCACGCCTATGATCTGAGTAGCCGGCCCTACGGCGTCGCGTACCGCCCGATAATTAGCGGCGATTTGAGAGCGGGAAACTTCGACATAACAGCGGGCGGATTGCGTCACGTTTCCTGCCTATTTTCGCAGGCCGTCATTTCTCAATCCTTCGGGTCTCAATCCTTCGAGCAGCGCTTCGTATTGGGTGGTCACGAACTCCCAGTCATAGCGTTCGCGCGCGCGCTTCGCCGCTCGCTCATGGTAAACGCCGCGTTCCGCGTCGGTCATACCAAGCACTTGTGTGATGCGCGCTGTCAACCCGGCCTCGTCCCGATACGGGAGTCCGGCGTCGCCGCAAACCTCGGTATTTTCCGGCGTCTCCAGATAGAGAACGAGGTTGCCTCGGCCCATTGCTTCGATCAAGGCGGGATGCGTGCCGCCGACCTCGGTGGCATGTATGTAGGCAAAGCACAGGGACCCCAGTTCGCGGTATCCCAGCCCGTAAATTGCTCCCGGTATCACGACGCGCTCATCGGTCGTATTGCGCACTTCCCGTATATATTCCTCGGCATAGGGCGCATCGCCGATAAGCGCCAGTTTCATCGGCGTGCGAACCTGCTCGAATGCGCGTCTGACCTCGAGTGCGCGATTCTCCGGCTCCATGCGGCTGACATACAGGAAGTATTGAAACGGATCAAGCCCGAGCCGGTTCAGCTCCCCCCGCGTCTCCACGCGCCCGAGATCGGCGCCGTATCCGATAAAAAGAGAATCCTTGTGGTATCTCTCCTTGTAGTACTGCCGAATTGTCTCCGCATCGGTCACGAAGCGATTCGGCAGAATGGTCGAGAGGTACTCGGAGCACTGATACCACGCTCTCGCCAAAACATTCCACTTGCGCCGTTTGCGCTCGATCCCGTCCACGTTGAGAGCTACCGGTATTCCCGCGAGACGCGGCAAAATCGTGAAGACCGCATTGGCGGCATTGCAGTAAAGCGCCACGTCCACGCGATGCATCAGCAAATGCAATGTCGAAAGAAACGTATGCGCCAGGGTGTCGAGATACTTATGCCGTAAAGTCGGCAGACTGATGAGCCGGACCCCGCGGTACTCCTTGAAATCATGGGCTTCCCGGCAATAGACCCGCACTTCATGCCCGCGAGCCGCCAGGCGAACCGAAAGCTCCTCCGCAAAGGTTTCGAAGCCGCCGTAATTAGCCGGAATGCCCCGGGTTCCGAGAATCGCGACACGCACCGGTCCGCTCAGGCCCGGCTAATGCCGGGTGGCCTTTGAGCGGGCCGGCAATGCGGTGAACTTCTTCGGCGCGGGCTTGCTTACGGGGGTGAAGTTGAACCAGCTCGCCATGTATTCATCGTCCACGCGCTGGCGCCGCATGATTTCCTTTCGCTTGCCCATCACGCTCTTCCAGTTCCGGATCAGGAAGGGAAACGCCTGGAGCGATGTATGTTCCCAGAAAAGGCAACACGATAAAACCACAACATCCCGCGCGGTGATCGAAAAGAAATTGCGCTTGTAAAGGTCCCAGCGCATGTTCTTCATGCGCAGCAGAAACCGGTTCTTCACCGAATGCATGTTGATTTCCGGCGGCAGCGCTCTGCGGTTTCCGGGCAAAGCCTTACGCACGTGATAGCCCTTGGCATAAGGCACGTAAAGGCATTTCCAGCCCATAAGCTGGGCGCGCCACGCTACGTCTGCGTCTTCGCGATAAACGAAGAAATCCGAGTCGAAGAACTCGCCGTTCACGAGGATATCGTCGATCATCGCGCGCCGGTAAAGAGCGGCCGCGGCAGTCGCGCCGAACACATACTCGTAGTTTCGGAAGTGGCCGTTATCTGTCTCCAGACTACCCCGATCAAGATGCCGCAGATTCGGAGTGAAATAGATACCGGTCGAATCCACCTTGGGCTCTTCGGGGAAATCGAAGGTGGAAGTCATCGTCAAAAGCTTGCCGCAAACGGTCCCCGTCTTTGAATCCAGGTTGCCGGCATTGACCAGCGCTTCGATAAAATCCTGCAGCAACAGGACGTCGGGATTCAGAGTCAGAACCCATTCCGCCCTCGAAAGTCCTATTGCCTGGTTCTGCGCCGCCGCGAAGCCGACATTTTCCTCGTTGTAAACAATCCTGCAGCGGTCTTCGAAAGGCTCCAGTATGTCTACGGTGCCGTCCGAAGAGTTGTTGTCAATGACAATGATTTCTTTGTAGGGGTAATTCTGCTCGAGAACGGATTCCAGACATCTTTTAATGAAGCGGCCACTGTTATAGGTGACGATTGTTATCGAGACAAAGTCGCTGCGGGACATGAACGCGCGGGTCTGCTCCACTCTTCAGATTTCACTCGCGCATCGGGATGATACTTAGCCCGATGCTTCCCCGAACCCGAAAAGCCGGCTAAGGGCAAGGCCAATTACGCCGCCGTATACTACCAGGGCTTTCAGCCCTTCGCGCGGAAATCCCAGAACCGCCCGAAGGACCGCACCGACCACTACGGACGCGCAAATCGTTCGAAACGCAGAGGAACGATAGTGCTTTGCCGCATACTTAAGAAGACTACCATACCAGTATTTCTGGCGATTCTCCAGCGAAAGTGCGCGGATCGAGTGCGAACCCACATGTTCTGCCATGCTCCCACTGTCGTAATAATTACAAAATCCGGCCGCTTTAAGACGGTTACAGAAATCTACATCTTCAAACCATAAGGGCCAGAATCGCTCGTCGAATCCGCCCACGTTTTCCCATGCGGCTCGCGCGAACATCAGGAAAGCGCCGGCTGGCTGGTCGACAGGGCCCGAAGTCATGGGGTCAAGTCCGAGGCAGCGGTAATCCCGGTTCACGCGATTGCTCGGCCAGAGCCTGTTGATCCCCAGTACCTCGAACACCAGGGTTGTCGCAGTCGGGAGATTTCTCGCCATGAAACCGCGTTGCGGCTTCCCATCTGAGCCCACCAGCATTCCGCCGACGGCGCCGGTTCCCGCCTTATCGAAGCGACCGATCAGTGCATCCAGACCGGTGACCACATGCGCGTCGGGATTGAGTAGAAGAACCAGCGGCGCGCTTGTCGCTCGCACCCCCTGATTCACCGCGGCCGCGAATCCGGCGTTTACCGAATTGGCGATCAGGCGCACTTCTCGCCGGGCAACTGCATGGCGAGCGACTTCACCACAAGTGTCGTCGGCGGAGCCGTTATCGATCACCAGAATTTCCACATCCCCGAGATCTCTCAGAGCATCGAGGCACGCCCCGATCTCGGCCGCCGAATTCCAGGTGACGATGACAATCGCGACACGTGCCATGTGTCAATCAGCCGCAGTCAGCCGGAAATACCATCGCCAGTACGGACCGGTCGCCCGCCGCCGGATCTCGCGCTCCGAGGCATCGAGGAACTCGCGCAGTCTGTGTGAAGGCCGGCCGGCAAGCCGGAAGCCGCGCAGACCGTCAATCTTCCCCGCAAGCCAGGCGAGTCCCGTCCCATGACGCAGCGCGACCAGGCCCCAAAGCACCTGTCCCGCGACGATTGGCCAAAGAAACGATCGGAAAAGCTCCCGGTCATAGTGGCGCGCGATCAGCAGGACCTGGTTCCGCGAAGTGAGGCGGACCACCCGGGGATTCCACCGGCCGAAACTGGCGCTTCCCTGATGCCACGCGATTGCCCGCGGCACGTACAGGCCGGTGAACCCCTCGCGGATGCACCGCAGTCCCAGGTCGACGTCTTCGAGGTACGAATTGAAGCTTTCTTCGAATCCGTCGAGACATTCGAGAACGCTCTTCCGAAAAACACACGCTGTCGCAGGCGCGATGGCGATACGCGCGGGTTCCCCGGCCGGCGCGGGAACAGTTTCGCCGTGCCCGGCGCGCCACGCGCATGCGGCCCGGCTCACCAGATCGTATGTGCCGTCGAGCGCGCTCCGATTGGAGGCGTCCATGATCGTTCCAGTGGCAAAGCTTGTGCCGGTAGCGAAGCTCTCTCCCTCCGCAGCGGCAGCGATGCGCTCAAGCCAGCGGCTATCCAGTTCCACGTCGCTGTTCAGGATGGCCACCCACTCGGTCGAGGCCTCTCTCCAGCCGCGATTGACGGCACGGGCAAATCCGGCGTTCTCACCCATCTCGATCACGCGGCAGCCGTTCGCGCGGGCAAGCAGAGGAGCCCCGTCGGTCGAAGCATCGTCCACCACCACGACCTCCACGAACGGAAGAGTCTGCGCGCGGATGCTCGCGAGCAGCCGGCCGAGCAGATCCGCCTGGTTGTATACAGGAATGACGGCCGTAAACACAGTAAACTGTGATTGTAATGAAACGTCTTCCCCTGTTAGCCCTTTTTGCGGCCGCAGCTTTTGCGCAAGGCCTCCCTCCCGGGTCCCTCGCCCCGCGAACGGTCTATCTGATGCCGATGGCAGGTGGACTCGATCAGTACCTCGCGCAGTGGCTTACTCAGCAACACATCGCAAAAGTCACTACCGACCCGAAGGCGGCCGAACTCGTCATGACCGACCGCCTGGGCCAGGCCCTGGAACAAAAGCTTGCCGAGCTTCATCCGACAGACGCAAAGAAACCGAGCGATCCGATCCCCACGTTCCGGTCGAGCAGCGGCCGCGGTACGGTGTTTCTCGTAGACGCGAAAACGCGGCAGGTTCTTTGGTCCGATTATGAGAAGGCCCCCCGCTCAACTACCGGCCCGCATATGAACGAGCAGGCTGAACGGATCGCGACCAAACTGCAGCTGGACCAGACGCCCGGGCCCCGTCCATCCTGGTGGGCTTTGACCCGTTAAGCTCAGCCCTTTTGCCGTGAGTACGCGGCGGCCAGCATCTCAACCAGCCCGATCGCGCCGACTCCAAGCAACAGGTGAACGACTTCGATCACCCAGTGGCTGGCACCGGCCATCATGACATTCTGCTTCAGCCCGACGTAAATGGTTGCGGCGGCCCACAGCAGCCCGACAATCGCCATGGGCGGGCGAACGCGGGCAAAGCCGGCCGCCAGTGAAAGCATCGCGAGGTACGCGGCGACAAGAGCCCCGAGTGTCATGTGAAGACGCAGGGTTCCCGTAAGGTATCCCTGCCAGAGAAACAAGCCCAGTAGAAGAGCTCCGAGTCCCGTGATACGAGTGAACCAGGCGAGCAGCTTAATCATAAGTAAGTATTATGTTCGAGGACCTCATATTGCCGGACGCCCGGCGCTATCGTTGTCCCTCGAGCTCTCTTCCCTCGAATCAGGTCCCGATAAGTCTCAGCCAGCCGGCGTGTAATCACTTGCATGTCCCAGTTTTCGACCACTTCCCGGCGAGCGCGATCCGCCATTGCCCCGGCCAGCGCCGGGTTTTCGAGCAACTGAACCGCTTTCGCGGCAAATGCGGCCGGATCGTCAGCGAGCGCGCAGAATTCCCCATCCACGCGAGCAAGCCCTTCCGCGCCGATAATCGTCGAAACCACTGGAATACCGCTGGCAAAGGCTTCGAGAAGCTTCACTCGAACCCCGGAACCGCTGCGAACAGGGCACACGAAGAGCGCGCAGGACGAGAACAGCGGCTGGATGTCTTCGACGAAGCCAAGCAGATCGATCGCATTCGCCGGGTCCGAAAAGGTGTGCCGCGGCGGCGGGTCCGAACCGACCACCAGCAAACGCGCCTGGGGTAGTTTCTCCACAATCCGCGGCAGCACGTAACGCGCGAACCATTCAAGAGCCACCTTGTTCGGCGTGTGGCGAAAACTGCCCAGAAAGAGCATCGTGTAAGGCGTGCGCGGGCCGCCCGGGAACGGATAAACTCCGGTATCGATGCCCGCCCTCAGACCGGCGCTGATGCGCGGCGCGAGGCCTGGCAGAAAACTCTCGAGGTATTTCTTGTTTTCTTCCGTGCACACCTGGATGTGATCGCAATGCGGGAGCAGGTTCAACTCGAAGCGAATGGCCCGCAGATATTCAAAGCGCGCTTTGACGCGGTCGATCGGGCTGCTCATGAACGGCAGAGCGCGTCCCACCGACTGGAAATAGACGTCGTGCTCGAAAAGCGCGCAGATGAGGCGTTCGAACAGCCGCGCGTACTGTCCCAGCGCGGTGTATTCCAGCTGGATGACGTCGATGTTGTGTAACAGCGTCTGGCGTTGAATGAGCCACTCGATCTCCGGCTTATGAAACTCCGAAACGGCATGCGGCGTGATCGATCCGAGATGCGGATCGCGGTCGGCGGTCCGGACATGAAACTCGACGGTGCGGCAATAGCGCAGGAGTTCCTGATTCGGCTCCCACTGATGCGCGTAATCGAGCATCACGATGGCATGCACCTCGCACCAGCGCGACAATTCGCGCAGCGTGTAATACATGAACAGTCCGCCGCCATGGGTCGGCGGGCAAATCGGGTACGGTGAAACGAAGAGTACGCGCGGCCGGTCCGGATTGGCCTGAAGCGGCGAAAACCGATCGTGGAAGTAAGCCGGCTGCGGGCGGCGGAACGCTTCGGAATCGTCGGTGATTGCGAGACGGTGCGCATTCCATCGCGACCGGGCGGCGCGCGGAAGCTGCCGGATGGCCCGCAAGATCCCGGAAAGGCTCGTGCGCGTCGGCGAATCTCCCGACCACGCAGTGACGACCGCGCCTGCAAAAGCAAAGAAGAGATGCGGCGCCAGCCGGTTCCACGAGTGAATGTTCTTCCAGCAGAAGAGCAGAAAATTCTTCTGCAGCACGGACTGAATATAGCCGCTGGAGAACCGTTTCCCGATCGTGCCGCGATGTTCGTGATGAACGACGCTCGCGGGCTGATAGAGCACCTTCCAGCCTCGCTTCCATGCCAGAAATCCAAGGTCCGTGTCTTCCAGATAAAAGGGGGCGAGCAATTCGTCGAATCCCCCGAGCTCGAAGAATTTGCGGCGATCGAAGGCGCACGATCCGCCGCCGCCGTAAAAGCAGGGAAACAGGCGGTCTACCGCGGGGTCCTCGCGATGGCTCACACGTAATCCGCCATCCTGCCACCGGCCTTCCGTCAGGCCGGTTTCTTCCCTGCGTTTGGTCTTGTCTCCGAGAAAGATCTGGCATGAGACCGCGAAAACGGCCTCGTCCGTAAAACCCGCCAGCAGCGGCGCGAGGAAATCCGGCTCCACGCGCATGTCGCTGTTCAAGAGGACGACAATGTCGTTCTTCGCCGCCCGGAATCCTGCATTCGAGCCACCCCCGAAACCGAGATTCTCCGGCAGGGCCAGAAGCTTCACCTCCGGATAATTTGCCTCGATCCATGCGGCGCTTCCATCAGTCGAACCGTTATCGACGATCACGATTTCGCTTCCGGGATGTCCTGCGATGGCGGCTTCCCAGGAGGGCAGAAACCTCTCCAGGAGGTCCTTTCCGTTCCAGTTCGGAATCACCAGCGACGCGGCACGGGTTTCCGGCTGAACGTTAACCGGCTTCCGCCTGCGGCCGGCGACGAGCCAGGCAAGGTCAGTTATGGCAAGCGCGACAGCTCCAACAGCGAGAAGAAAAGGAGCCAGAATCAGCGTGAGAAGCGCGCGAGAGAAACGGAGCAGCGAGGTCCTCATTGGCCGGCAGGCGGATCGCCGGGCAGGTCAATGGCGGGACCAACCCCCGCCGTCCGGCCCAAACGAACCCACTTCGATTCCCCGATCATTCGCAATTGCGCTTCGAGTCGCTCTCGTTCGGATTTCGTAGCTTGCAACTCGGCGTCGAGCGATTGCGCCCATTGGGTGCGCTCAACGTTCTCCTGATTCAGCCGCGCGATTTCGTTTCGCGCGCGATCGAGTTGGGCCTCGATGTCATGAACCCAATCGAGACGAACGGCGAGTTCCTGGTTCAGTTCCTCGATCGCCGCGCCTGCCCGCGAATTGCTTTGCTGGAGCTCCGTCTGCAGTTCCGCGATTCGCCCGCCTGCAACCTTCACTTCGCAGTTCAGGCCCTCGGCCCACTCGTTACTGCGGCGGAGCTCCGCGACAACTTCGTCATGGGTTCGCTGCAGTTCGCCCCGGGCCGCCTGACTCTCACCGAGCCATTCCTCCTTCTGCCTGAGTTCGGAGTTGAGCAGCGCAATGTGCCGCTCACGTTCCCGCAGAACGTTTCCCGATGAGGGTAACCAGCCGAAGGCGCGAGTGTCCGCAATGGGCTCGCGGCTGCAGGCCGCGAGAAAGAAATGCGCCTGTTTGGGGGCGGCATCAGCAGGCGCGTCGAGCACTCCCGCAGACTGCGTTCCCGAAATGAAGGCGATCAGTTCCGAGTGGTTCTGATTCCACAACTGGACATGGGGAAAGACTTCCTTCAAGGCGGACTCGAATTCCCCGTATTCGAATTCACGCACATGATAAGGATTTGGCCCCGCGGCTGCGCGGGCTTCCGCGTAATAAGCCTTGTTCGGTGTTGAAACCAGCAAAACGCCCTGGGATCGGAGCACGCGGCGGGCCTCGCTCAGCAAATCGGGCCAGCGTTCCAGATGCTCGATTACCTCGAAGGCGACGACCAGATCGAACGATTCATCCGCGAACGGAAGAACCTCACAGGCTCCCTGAAGAAAATGAACACCGGGCCGGCCGAAGGCGTGTGTCGCATGGGCGACCGCTTCGGGCGAGATGTCCATCGCCGTGATCTGCACAGCGGCGGCGAATTCGGCCGTCCCATAACCCGTACCGCAGCCGGCATCGAGAACCTTCGCCCCTTCCGCGGCAAAGCGGGCGGCAAAGCGATAGCGGGAGAGATGTTCATTAAACAGGTCTGGATCGACAAGCCCCGGAACAACCCGCTCGCCGGTGAACTCGATCTCAGACGGCATATCAAACAACTTCCGGCTCCAATGCCTGACTGGTGGGTGCGACGCGCAGAGGAGAGTCGAATTCGACTTTGCACGGGATCTGAATGTAGCCGTATACCTGACCCTCGCCGCGACCCATCTGGACTGTGATGGCGTTGTCGATCCAGTCGCACACCGACGGACCGTCCGAGACGAACGGCGAGAAAGAGAACGAGCCCGGATAAAGCTCCGGCATCACCAGATTAAAGTCGATCGTGCACACCTCTCCCGCTCGCATCCGCGGAAGGCTATGGCCTTCCCGCTCCGTGTCGATCTGCGTGAAGTCGAGGCCCAGGTGATTGCGCAGCATGAATCCCGTTGAAGGCCGCGAAAGATCATGATTCGCGCGGAGGGTAATGCGGATGAGCAGACTTCCCTGGGGCATCATCAAATGCACGGCTTCGCCGTATTCGTTCAGGATCGCGATGCCAAGAACTTCGCCGCGACGGTCGCCGTGACGGTGGTCGATATTCGGAATTGTTTCCACAGGTTCGACGGCGGGTTCGGCATTCGCCGTCTCGGGAGCGGCGTCTGTGTTCGAATCCCGCTCCGACGCCTCCCGTTCCGACGCCTCCCGTTCCGACATGGACGCGAGATACCGGGCGACCACGGTATCCGTATCGCCAATGGCCATGGCACGGCCGTGTTCCAGCCACAACGCGCGGTCGCCGATGGCCTTGACCTCCGCGATCGCGTGCGACACGAACACGATCGTGACGCCGCGGGCGCGCAGCTCGTGGACCTTCCTCATGCAGCGGTGCCGAAAGTAAGTATCTCCGACGGCCAGGGCCTCGTCGACCAGCAGGATTTCGGGATCGACGTTGATTGCCACTGCAAAGGCCAGACGCATCACCATGCCGCTCGAATAGGTCTTGACCGGCTGGTTGATGAAGCTGCCGATTTCGGCGAACTCTTCGATCTCAGGGTATCGGCGGTCGATCTCGCTTTTCGATAAGCCCAAAATGGAGGCGTTCAGATAGACGTTGTCGCGCCCGGTGAATTCCGGATTGAAGCCCGCGCCGAGCTCGAGCAGAGCGGACACACGTCCGGACACGCGCACCTCACCCGCGGAGGGCTCCATGATTCCGGCCATGAGCTGAAGCGCGGTGCTCTTCCCGGATCCGTTCTCGCCGACAATGCAGAAGACCTCGCCCTTTCGAATCGAGAAACTCAGATCGCCGAGGGCCCGGAAATCACGGTGAAAGGAACGCCGTCCCAAAGCAATAAGCTCCTTAAGACGGTCGCCGGGCTTTGCATAGATGGCGTAATTCTTCGAGACGCTCTCGAATTCAACGGCATTCACGGGCAACTTCAGTTTAACTTTATTGAAAACGTCCTGGCCGCAGTTGCAAACCAGCCGTTGCAAACCACAATGCCGGGCGGAAAAGCTGTCGTGTGGGACTTATAAAATTGCGTAATCGATTCACCCTCACGATGGCGGCGGCAGCGGTACTAATTGGCGGGGCTGCACGGGCGCAGCAACTGCAGCACGCGGCGACCGTCCTGGGGCATCCGAACCTGAACGGCATCTGGCAGGCGTTAAATACAGGTACTGGAATCTGGAAGCGCATTCCGTCGGAGGCTGGGGGAAGGATTTCTGGAGGATGGGAACGCCGGGGCGCTGGCGGATTGAAGGCGGGTCGCCATCGGTGCTGCTGCGTTGGGGCTGGAACAGGATTTCGCTCCCGGCGGGAACGCGCATCAAGGTCGTAGCTTTCCAGGCGAAGGACGGCTCGCTGCGCGGCAACTCACGCCTGATCGAGTTTCCGGATGCCGCAAAATGGACCTCGGCGGCTCGTCAAATACGCAGGCGCGGGAAAAATAACACCTATTGTTTTGGTTTGGCTGCTGCTTTTGGATGCGCCCGCTCATAGCGGGAGGTTTCGATGTAGCCCCTGATGGCGTTGTTGCCTTCATGACAGGCGTACTCGAACATCTGATATTTGTTATCCAGCTTCAGCGGAAACGCCACGGCCCACGGCTGGGTGATTACGTCCGGGTCTTCGATCCTCATCTGATAGTCGATCGTATCGGGCGCGGTTCGCGTGAAGCGCTCGGTGATGTGCATCTGTTCCGAGGTCGGGTTCAGCGGCGGAGAGCCCGGTACGCCGGCGTTCGTCATATCGTCCTTGCCGTTGAAGTTGGTAGTTTCCACGACCAGTGTGCTGCCCTCCCAATGCCCGCGCGATTCGCCTAACCACGTTTTAACCGCCGGATCCAGCGGCGGGCGTGCGGTAGTAGGAATGATGCGGACCTCGTGGGCCATTTCGAGGGAAATCAGGACGTAACCGGGAGTCTGCATGATCCGGATGCCGTTGTTGTAGTTACGAGGCAACATCGAAACCGGCATGCCGCGCGTGATGCAGCGGTCCCAGCTGTCGAAGTCCTGCGGGCTGTCGAACACCGTCTGACCGGGCTTGTAGCTGCCGTGCATCGCTGCGTACAGCTCCTTGCCGTGGGGCGTGAGCTCGGGAAAACGGCCGTTCGCCGGTTCGCTGATCATGGAGGTGATCTGCATCACCTCAGTGCCGGAATCGGCTTGGGGAATCGGTCCGGATTCGAATCGTTTATTGCGGGAGTCGGCGGCCTTTTTCGCCGCGGCGAATTCATCCTCGGTCATCATCCGGCGGTCGCCGTACTTTTCGGGACGCTGAAGCGGCGTCGCGATGAGGTGGTTCAGTGGCCAGATACCTCTCAGGTCCGGCTCGCCCCAGGGAGTCTTGGGCGGCGTGAACTTCGTGTTGGCAGCGGGTTTTGCGGCGGGTTTTGGCGTGGCTTTTTGCGATTCCTGCGCCACCGCGGAGCCGGCTCCCGCGCACAGCATCAGACCCGCGGCGATGCCGATTCCAGCCGATCTCAGAGTCAATTGGATCATCCGAAACTCCTCACAACCCGAAATGGGATCATATCATGTTATGGCGGGTCCGACCCCGTCCCCAAGGAGCTGTATGAGACTTCCGCTCGCGCTGCCAATGGCCCTCTCTGCTTTGTTTCCGTTGACTCTGCTCGCTCAGAATGCGAGTGATACTCCTGAGGCCCATATCGCGGCGGCGAAGGCCGCGGCGGGCGACGATTTCCAGAATCTGTTTGAGTTTCAATGCAACGGTCCGGGCCCTCGAAAAGCGCAGGCCGCGGCGGCCGCACCGGCTGGCCGGGGGGGTGGGGGTCGCGGCGGAGGCCGGGCGCCGGGACCCCCGGACAAGTCGACATGGCATGTCGAACCGGTGAAGGTATTCGACAACCTGTACTTTTTCGGTCAGTCCGAGTACTCGGTCTGGGCGATCACGACGTCGGAGGGCATCATCGTGATGGATACGATCTTTGACTATTCGGTCGAGGACGAGGTTGTCGACGGCATGAAGAAGATGGGTCTCAACCCGGCCGATATTAAATACGCCGTGGTGAGCCATGCTCATCCGGACCACGACGGCGGTGCGAGGTTCCTTCAGGACCATTACGGCACGAAGGTCATCATGTCGCCGGCCGATTGGGATGTGCTCGACAAGAGAACCAACGGGACGAAGCCGAAGCGGGATATCGAAGCGACCGACGGGCAGAAGCTGACGCTTGGCGACACCACTGTGACGCTTTACATCACGCCGGGTCACACACCCGGAACCATATCCAGTATCTTTCCGGTGAAGGATAATGGCAAGCCGCACATTGTGGCTTTGTGGGGTGGAGTGGGCTTGAATACCAACCGGGAAGCGCTTCAACAGTACATCGATTCGGCGCAGCGGTTCAGCGCGATTGTGAAGAAGTCGGGAGCGGATATCATCCTGGCCAATCACACCGATTGGGACCGGTCGAAGGTCAACCTTCCGGCGCTTGCCAAACGCGCTCCAGGGGCTGCTAATCCTTACATTGTGGGTAATGCGAAGGCTTTGAACTTTCTTACGGTCGCCCGGGAATGTGCGCTTGCGCGTATTGGTGACGCGAACTGACGTAAGGCTCCGCGCCGGGCATAAATCCCGCGGCAGGCCCGAAGCTCTGCTCCACAACTGTGCGAGGATGCTTAAGGAGGTCTCATATGATCAGGAAGATTACCGTTCTCGCTCTGGCCGGTCTTTTCGGCGCCGGGCTTTATGCCGCCAATAAGCCGGTGACTGTCAGTCTGAAAGACGCGGACGGCAAGGGCGTCGGAACCGCGAAGATTTCCGATAAAGGCGCGGGCGTCCAAATCTCGCTCGATCTCAAAGGCCTGCCCCCGGGCCAGCATGCGATTCACGTTCACGCAACAGGGATGTGCGAGGGGCCGAAGTTTACTTCCGCCGGCGGGCATTTCAATCCCGAAATGAAACAGCACGGTCTCCAGAACCCGCAAGGGCCGCACGCCGGCGACATGAACAACTTCACCGTCAAGCCGAACGGAACGGCGAAACTGGCGGTGAACGATCCGCGGGTGACGCTCTCGGACGGTCCTCACTCCCTGTTCACGGGCGGCGGTACCGCGCTGGTAATTCACGCGAACGCCGACGATATGAAGACCGATCCGGCCGGTAATGCGGGCGATCGCATCGCCTGTGGCGTTATTCAGAAGTAACTCGGCGCGCCGGAATCCAGCGACAGAAGTCTTACAAACGAAACGCGCAATCCCTGTTAGGCTGCAATTGCATGACCTCAACAGGATCCCAAGCTGGAGCCGAAGTCTTCAGCCTGCCCCGGGCCAAAGGTTTGAACTGGCCCACCGTAATTGCCATCGGGCTCTTTCATATCGGCGCAATCGCCGCGCTGTTCATGTTCAGCTGGCGCAGCTTCCTGGTTGCGCTATTCCTCTACTGGGTGGCGACTGGTCTCGGGATCAGCATGGGATACCACCGTCTGCATACGCACCGCGGGTATAAATGCCCGGTCTGGCTGGAATACTTCTTCGCGCTCTGCGGCTCGCTCACGCTTGAGGGCGGCCCGATTTTCTGGGTCGCGGTGCATCGCGTCCATCATCAGAAGTCCGATCACCACGGCGACCCGCATTCGCCCCGGGACGGTTTCTTCTGGTCGCACATGGGATGGATCATGTTCGGCGACGGCAACCACAACAATACGAAACTGATGTCGAAGTACGCGCCCGATCTCGCCAAACACCGGTTCTACATTCTGCTGAACGACTGGCACTGGGTGCCCATGGTGGTGCTTGGCATGATCCTGCTGGCGATCGGCGGTCTGCCGATGATGCTGTGGGGCGTCTGTATGCGCGTCGTTTTCGGTCTGCATGCCACCTGGCTGGTGAACTCCGCGACTCACATGTGGGGCCGCCGGCGATTTGCTACGCGCGATGATTCCCGCAACAGCTGGTGGGTAGCGGCGCTCACGTTCGGCGAAGGCTGGCACAACAACCATCACGCGCATCCGACCTCAATCCGCCACGGGCTCGCCTGGTATGAGATCGACCACTCCTGGATTCTGGTGAACATTCTCAAGCGCGTCGGGCTGGTCTGGGATCTCAAGGTGGCGAAGCTTGACAGCCGGGTTCTTGACCGCGAAGCGGCCTGAACGTATTGCCCGAAGTGGTCTCGAGCGTGAATTTGCCTCGCGCTGCCGCGCCGGTTTACCATAGAGTGACAATGAATCGCCTGAGTCTTGCCGCTGTTCCCGTTCTTATTTTTTCTTTAGCCCCCGCTCCGCGGGCCAACGCCCAGGATCTCGCTGAGGGCAAAGGAAAGGACGTCGTGGAACAGGTTTGCGGCGCCTGTCATGGAGTCGACTTGGTATCCGGCCAGCGGGCAACCGCGGAAGGCTGGGGATACATCGTAGATGACATGATTTCGCGCGGCGCATCCGCAACGCCCGAGCAGATCACGACGATCAAGGAATATCTGGCGAAGAGTTACGGGCAGGTGAATGCGAACAAGGCGCCTGCCAAGGAAATCGTAACGGTGCTCGGGATCACACCGGAGCAGGCCGATGCGATCGTCAAATACCGGATGGATCACGGGAATTTCAAGACGATCGACGACTTGAAAAAGGTCCCTGGCCTTGAGGCCGTAAACCTCGCGGCGATGAAGGACCGGCTCGCGTTTTGAGCGGCCGTTCTTAAGGGATTTTCACCTTTCGCGCAGTACCTTTCCGCGTAACATTTGGGGTGCCTCACGCATCCTATCCGCATGAAAACTATTATTGTAAAGAAGACGCGCACGGCGGACTCGCACGGCGTAGCGGGGTCCGGCAAGTCTCTCTCTTCTTTCGCGCGCCGCGCGGCGGCCGGTGCGCTATTTTTGGCGATGGTCAGCTTGCCGCTGTTCGCCAAATCCTTCGATATCACCTTCAGCGCACCTGCCGTTCTCGGCAGCGCGACCGTGCCGGCGGGGCAGTACTCGCTGAAATTCGACGGGTCGAAAGTGACGCTGACCAACGCGACTTCAGGGAAAAAGTTCGACACAGTTGCAGTCGTTCAGAACGGCAGCATGAAATTTGCCAACACGATCGTCCAGGCCAAGCGGGTGGAAGGGCAGGATCTCGTTGATGAGATTCAGCTTGGGGGTACTATGACCGCGCTGGATTTCAAGCGTTAAGGCTTGTCGCTCCCTCCCGGTCGCGGCTCGGAAAGTAGCGTCGCGGGCGGAAAATAACGTCGCGGGCGGAAATGGGGTCGCGGGTTGGCCTAGCGAACCTGAGGGAAGCCCAGATTCACACTGCTTGTTGCTGGATCGGGCCACCGGCTGGTGACCACTTTTCCTCGAGTATAAAAGCGGATTCCCTCAGGCCCATACATGTGAAGGTCTCCAAAGAGTGAGGCCTTCCAGCCGCCAAAGCTGTAGTAAGCCACCGGGACAGGGATCGGCACGTTGATTCCGACCATCCCCACCTCCACGTCGAACTGAAATTGCCTTGCGGCGCCGCCATCGCGAGTAAAGATGGCGACGCCGTTGGCGTACTGGTTCCGGTTGACGATGTCGACCGCCTCCCGATACGTTTTCGCGCGCACGATGCCCAGCACCGGGCCAAAGATTTCATCCTCATAACAGCTCATGCCGGGTTCGACGCCATCGAGCAGCGATGTGCCGAGAAAGAAGCCTTCGCGGGCCGCCGCAGGATGCTCGCGTCCATCGACCACTACCGTCGCACCTTCGGACTTCGCAATATCCATGTAAGATGCAACCCGGTCGCGATGCTCGCGGGTGATGAGCGGACCCATTTCGTTGCCGTCTTCGAGACCCGGGCCGATGCGGATCCTGGCCATTCGCTCTTTGAGGGATGCGATGAGCGGATCCACAGCGTCATCCACCGCAACCACGATCGATATCGACATGCAGCGCTCACCGGCCGAGCCGAATGCGGCGGAAACGGCGGCATCCGCGGCCATACCGATATCGGCGTCCGGCAGGACCAGCATGTGGTTTCTCGCGCCTCCGAGAGCCTGTACGCGCTTACCGTGACGCGTGCCGGTTTCGTAGATGGAACGGGCTACGGGGGTCGATCCCACAAAGCTGATGGCTTTGACGTCCGGGTGTTCGATCAGGCGATCCACCGCGACGCGGTCGCCCTGAACGACGTTGAAGACGCCATCCGGCACACCCGCGATTCGCAGCAGTTCGGCGAGGAATACACTCACCGAGGGGTCTTTTTCCGATGGCTTCAGGATGAATGTGTTGCCGCAGGCAATGGCGTTGGCAAACATCCACATCGGGACCATGGCCGGGAAGTTGAACGGCGTGATTCCCGCGACTACGCCGAGGGGTTGATTGATCTGGTAGACGTCGACGCCGCGACTGACCTGCTCGGAGAAGCCGCCCTTCAGGAGATGCGGAATGCCGCAGGCGAATTCGACGTTTTCGAGCCCGCGCGCGACTTCGCCGGTGGCGTCCGCAAGCGTCTTGCCGTGTTCGAGCGTGATTAGTTCGGCGATGCGGTGACGGTTGGAGTGGAGGAGTTCGCGCAGGGCGAACATGATCTCGGCACGGCGTGAGAGCGGTGTTGCGCGCCACTCCGGGAAGGCTTTCAGGGCGGTGGCGACCGCGGCGTCCACGTCGGCCGCGCTGGCGAATTCGACGCGCGCCTGGGCTTCGCCGGTCGCAGGATTCCAGACGATGCCGGATCGACCAGAGGTGGAGGCGGCGGGCTTGCCGCCGGTCCAGCTGGTGATGGTCTTGAGTTCAACTTCGGAAGCTGTCATTTGCTGTCTCCTGCATCGCGAGGTCCGTAGTGCGGCACCGGGCGGTCGAGTTCGAGCGCGCCAAGGTCTGGTGCTTTGCCGGTGAAATCGTCGTTGATGGTGGGAAGCGGCGTGCCCGCGTCTATCGCGGCCGATCCCGGTTTCAGGCGGAAATCGAAGTCCGCTGCTTTGTAGAGATGTTGCGGGTCGGACTTATCGGGCATTTTCACGTTCGCGAAAATGTCGTAGTCAATAAGTACGCTGTGCCGGTCCTGATTGGTGGCTTCGCTGTATTCCTTGAGCGATTTGAAATGCCGGTCCGTCAGTTTGCCCTTGTAGTCGGCCGCTACCTGGAATGCCGGCGAATCCCACTCGAAGGCGTTTTCGACGCCGGGGTTCGGGCGGAAGCCGTTGTAATCAGAAGACGAGTAGTTAGTCGTAGTGCGTAAGTTGATTACCGGATCCAGATAGCCGTCACCAAGGATCAGATTATTCAGGAAATGCACGTTGGCTGCGGGACCTACGAGGCGGCCCTGCCCGAAGAATGTATTCTGATACACGAGCACACCCGCCGGAGTATCAACGAACTTCAACGGACCGCCGGTGGTGGTGTCGTAAGCGACGTTCTGATAAAAGTAGAGCGGACCGCCGAAGAGCGGCTGGGCGCTCAGGGCGGCGCCGGCTGAATTGAAGCAGCGATTGCGGAAGACGCGGATGTTACGACCGCCTCCGTCGGCTTCGATGCAATTATCCGCCATGTTGGAGAAATCGTTGTTATAGAAATCGATGGATACAGGAAAGCGGTCCGGGATCGGGTCGGGCGAGCCGTCCGGGTCGCCGTAAGTGGCTATGTCGATCCCGTCATGCCAGTTGGCGACATAGTTATAGGCGACTACATGACCCTGCCCGTATACTTTGACCGCATACTCGGAAGTTATCAGCGCCGGATAACCCGGGAACTTCGACCAGACGGCCGGCGTATACCAGCTCTGTAACTTATTCGGGTCATGCCGCCCGATGAATATGTTGTCGGCGATATATACATTCTTCGAACCGGACCATTCATCCTGCACGCCCCGCCCGATATTCTCCAGCTTGCAATGCTTCAGCGTGAAGCCGCTTGATCCCGCGATATGTTTCAGGCCGAGCAGGAACGCGACATTTGTGTTCCGCACGGTGATGCCTTCGAAGTAATTGTCATTCGCGCCCATGAGGTTGAATAAGTTCTGGTTGCCGTCGCCGTCGAAGATTACTTCGCCGTCACCCGCGCCTTTGATCACGATTGGTTTCGCGGGCGTGCCGCTTTGCGTGAGATAGTAAGTGCCGTCGAAAGGCGTGCCATATGCCGCAAGAGTGCGATCGAAGCCGCTATAGACGAACCGGTTGTCTTTATAAACTCCGGCGTGCAGCAGAATGGTGTCGCCCGGCTGAACGCGGGGGGGCAGGGTGTTCGAATGATCGGACTGGTCTGAGCCCATGTAGTAAGCCGCGAGCAATCCCGTAAACGAAGGCTCCTGTTTCGGCCCCATGTAGCCGAACGGATAGACATGATAGACGTGGCCGCCCGCCGCGGGCTGCGGTTCGAGGCGAGTGCGTACCGTGACGGTCTTCTCCGCTTTGCCTTTCACGCCATCGGGATCGGACAGGACGAGGCGGCATTCGTATTCGGTCCCCGGCTCAAGATTCAGCAGGCTGCCGGCGAACATGTTGGGCGCGACATAGCTGTAGAAGTGGCCGCCTCCGTCACGCGGCGCGCCGCCGGGCACGTACTCATGCTGCAGGCGAAGGAGCGCCAAGCCTTTACGCCAGGCCTTCTCGCCGGTCTTGCGGTAAGTAAGTTCCACGTGGGCGTTGCGGTTATCGTCCCCGGCGATCTTCCAGGCAAAACCCGCCGAGACGAGGGTCGGAGGATCTATGGTGAACTCGCCGGGAGTCGTGGCGGTCTGGGACCACGACACGGCGGGGGTCGCCAGGGCCAACAGAGGCAGGAGACTGGAAATGCGCACGCTTTATTTTAGACGCCTTTCATTTCGGGTCAGCCAGCCGTCACATGGACCACTGGGGGGCGTAACGGCGGTAATTTTCGAAGTTGTAGTGGTGTCTTTGGGCTGTTGCGGAGTCTGCAAGACGGAACTGGCGGCGCGCTTCGGCTTCGATTTCGGCGGTCGAAAAAACGAACTGTCTCGTGATGGGTTCGGGATCGACGGGGACGTGGTGCCCGCCGTGTCTCGCTTTCATTTTCATGAGATTGCGCTCGGCTACCGCGGCGTCGAGTTCGGCTTGCCTTTGGGCTTTGCGCTCGGCCTGGAGGGCTTTGAGTTCGCGCAAGGTCTTATCGAGCGTGCGGTGCAGCCGCTGTTCGTACAGGGTCAGGTTGACGAAGGATTTCGAATCGTCGCGGAAGACGCGCGCGGCAGTGAGGGCGGCGTGGACCTGGACGTGTTCGGTATCGATTTCGCCGGCTTCTTCGGAGTGGCCGAGGGAGAGCATGGCGTCTTCGAGCGAGCGGGCCCGGTTCAGGCGCCATTGGGTGTCGCAAAAGGTCTGGGCGTATTGCTCTTCGAGCGGCGTTTCGGGGGCGAGGCTCTGGAAGAGGCGTTTGCAGAAGATGTGGTATTGGTCCATGTCTTCGTAAGGCATGACGATGGTGCGACCGGTCAGGCCGTGGCGCAGGGCGTTCAGAGCGGAACGCTGCTTGCCTTCCTGGGTGCGGGGTCCGGTGGAGTGGTTCTGGGTTGGGGTTGCTGATTCGGTCGCAGGGGACATGGGTCTTCTGTTTTCTCCTGGTTATGGCTTAACACGCGTTTTTGGCGATGGTGCGCCAGGTTTTTATCAAACCATTGATTTTATGGAGAAAAAAGTGTCGCCGAAATTGTGAATGGTCTGGCGCCGGGTGTCAGATTTCGCCGGGGGAATTCGCGCCGCAGGTTAGCGATCAGGTCTTCCCGGTGGATTCCGGTCCATGGGGAGGCCGTTTCGGCGAGCAGTTTCCTGCGCTTGTTTTTGTTGCGGTGCGGCGGCGGAGTTACAGTGTGGCAACCGGCGATAAGATCGCCGGTATTACCGGCTGGCGTAAAGTTCCGCGCCGAGCTGGGGCTCAGCGGCAGGCTTGGGGGCCTGCCCGAAGCCCTGCCCCACGAGAGGCGCTGCGCGAAAATCTCAATGTGGCTGAATTACGCCGTCCAGGCGGCAGTTTCGACGAGTGGGACCGGAGAGAAGGAACGCCTGGTCCGATGGGCGTCACATGGGTGCCGTCCCTGGGCGCATGGAACTTCGCGCTCTACACGCGCCGCGCCACAGGCGTCACTCTGTTGCTGTACACGGCCGACGATCCGGTTCATCCGGTGCTCGAGCAGCGGCTGAATCCGCGGAGCAACAAGTCGGGAAGGATCTGGCACTGCTGGGTTCGCGTCGACGAGGCCCAGGGCGCTGTTTACTATGCTTACCGCGTCGACGGCCGATACGATCCCGACGCCGGTTATCGTTTCGATCCGCAGAAGATTCTGCTCGATCCGTTTGCTCCCGCGGTATTCTTTCCGCCGAATTACAACCGCGACAAGGCGACCGTGCCGGGCCCGAACGACGGGTACGCTCCTCTCGGCGTGCTCCCCACGAAGGAGGCCGAGCCGACTCGCAACAACCTGGACGACAGCCGTCCGCCACGCGCCAGTTTCGGAACGGTAGTCTATGAGCTCCATGTGAAAGGCTTCACGGCCCGCGCGAACTCCGGCGTGACCCCGGCGCGTCGCGGGACCTTCGCGGGCCTGGTCGAAAAGATTCCCTACCTGAAGGAGCTCGGCATCACCGCTGTGGAACTGATGCCGGTTCATCAGTGCGATCCCCAGGAAGGAAGCTACTGGGGCTACATGACGCTCAACTTCTTTTCGCCACATAAAGCGTATGCGGCGAATCAGGCGGAAGGTGGTGCGATCGAAGAGTTTCGGGCGATGGTGGACGCGTTTCACGCCAATGGCATAGAGGTTGTGCTGGACGTGGTTTACAACCACACGAGCGAATCCGGGGCCGACGGGCCGATTCACAGTTACCGGGGTATCGACAACCAGTCTTACTATCTGCTCGCTTCGGACCATCGCACCTACCGCAACGATACGGGCTGCGGTAACACGCTGCGCTGCGATCACCCGGTAGTGCAGTCGCTGATCATTGAGAGCCTTCTGTTCTGGACCACCCAAATGAAGGTGGATGGTTTCCGCTTCGATCTGGCTTCGGTTTTCACCCGCAGATCGGACGGAAGCATGGATCTGGACCACCCGGCGCTGATTTCGCAGATCGGTTTTCTGGCCTCTCGCTATGGCGTGCGTATGATCGCGGAAGCGTGGGACATCGAAAGCTACCTGCTGGGACGCGCCTTCCCGGGTATCAACTGGCGCCAGTGGAACGGCAGGTTCCGGGACGATCTGCGCGATTTCGTGCGCGGCGTGTCCGGACGCGTCGGAGCGCTGATGCAGCGCGTGTACGGCAGTGATGATCTCTTTCCGGACGATCTCGAGAATTCATACCGTCCCTTCCAGAGTTTGAACTTCATCACTGCGCACGACGGCTTCAGCCTTTACGACCTGGTCTCTTACAACTACAAACACAACGAGGCCAATGGACACGGCAACACGGACGGCACAGACGATAACCGAAGCTGGAACTGCGGCTGGGAAGGCGACGACGGCGTGTCCGCCCCCGTAATGACGCTGCGGCGGCGCCAGGTGCGAAATTTCTTTTGCCTGCTGATGCTGTCGAACGGAACACCGATGTTCTGCGCCGGCGATGAGTTTCTGCACACTCGCAAGGGAAACAACAACCCCTACAACCAGGACAACGACATCAACTATCTGGATTGGGATAAGCTCGAGGCCAATCGCGACATTTTCCGGTTTGTCCAGCGAATGATCGCGTTCCGCAAGAGCCATCCGTCCATCTCCCGCAGCCAGTTCTGGCGCGAAGACGTGCATTGGTACGGACAGACCGGACCGATTCTCGACTTCTCACCCGCGGGGCAAACACTGGCATGGTGCCTCCACGGCGCGCGCGAGAATGACGACGATCTTTACGTGATGGCTAACGCGAGCCCCAACGACATCTGGTTCCGCGTGCAGGAGGGGACGCCGGGAGAATGGATGCTCGAGGTCGACACCGGGCTGCCGTCTCCGGAGGATATTTCCGAGCCCGGGGAGAAGCGGCCGCTGGGAACGTTGGAGTACCCGCTGATCGGCAGGAGTGTGGTTGTGTTGTCGCGGGCGAAAAAATCAGAGTCGGTGGAGGGGAGCCTGATTCACTCGCCCGCGAGCGTATAACGGGATTCGCTCAGGTCCAGTTCGCGTTCAATCCTGCGCAGAACCTCATCGTTGATACGGCCTTCGTTCCTGAGGCCCACCGCAGTCTGACGCTCGACTCGCAGCATCTCGCGCGAGAGCTCGGTGTATCGATCCAGATCCGCGGAATCCGCTTTGCCGTTGTCGGTCTCCTGCAGGGCCGCCAGCCGATGGCGGTAATGCTGGGCGATATCGTCGTAGTGCCCGGCCACATCGTCGCTGTCGCGCTCTTTCACGTCTTCCAGATGAGCCAGCGCGGCTTCAGCCACTATCCGCCGCGCTTCCCGCTCTTCGCAATTCGGGCCCCCGGCGCCGGCGAGGCCAAGCAAGCGGATCAGGGGTGGCAGCGTGATGCCCTGCAGCACCAGCGTGACGAGAATGACGCAGAAGGTGAAAAAGACGATCAGATTCCGCCGCGGGAATGGGCTGCCGTCAGCCAGCACCACAGGAAGCGCAAGCGCGGCCGCGAGCGAGACAACCCCCCGCATCCCGGTCCACCCGACCACGAAAATCGCCCGCGCACTGGGCCTCTCCTCTCTCTGGCCGAAGACCCTCGTACGCAGAAACCACGCGAAGTAAGCCCCCGGATAATTCCACGCAAGGCGCAGCAGGATCAGCAGACTGCTGAAGATTGCGCCATCCAGAATAAGGGCTCGCAAATCGAGTCCCTGAATAGCGGCGCGCATCTGACGGAGCTGCAGCCCGATGAGCACAAACACCAGGCCGTTCAGAAGAAACGTGAAGGACGCCCAGAATGATTCGATCTGGATGCGAACGGCGGCCGAGAAAAAGTATGCGCTGCGGCGGCTCAGTATTAATCCGCAGGTCACAACCGCCAGCACGCCTGAAGCGTGAACCGCGTTTGCGGCGAGGTACGCGGTATACGGGACCAGGATGCTGAGCGCGATCTCGATCGGACCATCGTCAATCTTTCGCTCGACGTAATCGGCGATCCAGGCGACAAGCAAACCCAATGCGACTCCACCGACAATGAGCCAGATCAGAGTCAGGACGCCAGTGGTGATTGTGGGAACCTGGCGGCTCACTACGATGGCCGTGGCGAACTGAAGTGCCAGCAGTCCGCTCGCGTCATTGATCAGGCTCTCGCCTTCAAGAACGTCCACGATACGGCTGGGCAGCCCCACGCGCCTGGCGATTGAAGTAGCAGCGATCGCGTCGGTGGGGGCGACAACGGCTCCCAGTACCAGACCCAGGCGCCAGTCGAAGCCAGAAAAAGCCTTTGGAGCTATCAGCGCAACTCCCAGAACGGTGACCCCCACCAGTACGAATGCAAGCAGGAAGATGCTGACGAAGTTATAGCGAAAGTCTCTCCAGGAAGTCGTCCATGCCGACGCATACAGCAGCGGCGGAAGAACCACCAGAAAGATCAGATCGGGATCGAGGCTGATCTCGGGGATGCCGGGCACGAGAGCAAGAAGCAGCCCCCCGACAACCATGACGATGGGATACGGCGTCTTCACCTTCAACGCGAAGAGCCCGAAAATTACGATGAAGAGGAGGAGAAGGAGAAAGACGAGTTCAATGGCGCCAATCTCACTCATTGACCGCTTTCCTCCGAAAGCAGTCGGCGGCGTGATCGTTGACGATCCCGGTCGCCTGCATCCACGCGTACACGATAACGGGCCCGACGAATTTGAACCCCCGCTGCTTGAGCGCTTTGGATATCTGCTCGGATAACGGGGTGCTCGCGGGTACGGGACCCTTGCTCTGAATAGGCTTTCCGCCCGCGATGCTCCACACGAACCTCGAGAAATCCTCTCCGGCCGATTGCATCTCCAGCCAGACACGGGCGCCCGTTATGGTGGCTTCGATCTTGGCGCGCGAGCGGATGATGCCGGCGTTTCCCAGCAGTCGTTCAATATCGGTCTCGCCAAAGCGTGCGACTGCTTCGGGATTGAATTGCTGGAACGCCTCTCGAAACGCCTCTCGCTTTCGCAGGATGGTGATCCAGGAGAGCCCGGCCTGGAAGCCGTCCAGCATCAGCTTCTCCCAGAGCGCGCGGCTGTCATACTCCGGCACGCCCCATTCTTCGTCGTGGTAGGACTGCATGAGCGGGTCGCTCCCCGCCCACGCGCAACGATGAATGGTTTTGTTCTCTCCCATCGAATCATTTTCTCGTACGGGAGGCGGCGCCTGCCCGTTTATCGGGCGGTTTGCTCAGGCTGCTGGCAACCAGCGTTGTTAAACGTGACAGTAATCGTGTCGTTGGAACCACTGTACGTTTCGACGACCGTCACATTCTCGTATTGGTCAACACCTCGGCCGGAAAACGCCCCGGACTGGGCCATGAAACGGCTCAGCTCCTTGCCCCGCATCGAATCCGGCACCAGTTCCGCAAGAAACGCACGCATCTTTTGCTTCAGATCATCGGTGTTCCAGACTTTTTTGGTAAGATCCGGCGGCATTGAGGCCGGAACTTGCAGCTTACATACCTGATTCCAAGTTCCGTAGTCGACGACGACATCGAACCCCGGCGGGACACGGAAGACTTCGCGGTGGAGCGGGTCCCCGAATTTAACCCGCAACTGGGCGGAATCGAGTTGCGCGGACGCCGGGAGCGCGAATACGAGAAGACAGAGAAGGCGATTCAGCCTCGGGCACATAACACAGATAATCGCACCGCGCGCATCTCGAATGTTCACATCTCTTTGAGATATTCGTGGACAAACTGCACCGACATCGCGCCTTCTCCCACCGCTGAGGCAACGCGCTTCACCGACCCGGATCGCACGTCTCCTGCGGCAAACACGCCGGGATGGCTGGTCTCGAGCAGGAATGGCGGCCGCCTTACGCCCCAGGAGGAAGAATTCGCAACCGACATTCCTGTGCGCACGAACCCCTTCGCGTCGCGTTCGATCTCGGGAGGCAGCCACTCCGTACGGGGCGTCGCGCCGATAAAACTGAACACCGCGGGAGTTTCGATTGTCCTCTCCTGTCCAGTGACCGAGTCCACGATCTCGATCGCCTGCACGTGGCCGTTGCCCACGATGCGTTTCACCGTCGTATTGCAAAGCAGCTCGATATTTGGCGTCTGCTCGATGCGCCGGACCAGATAACTCGACATGTTCTTGTTCAGATCATCGCCGCGAATCAGGACCAGAACTCGCTTCGCATGCCCTGCCAGAAACACAGCGGCCTGTCCGGCCGAGTTACCACCGCCGACAACGATCGCGACAGATCCGCTGCACAAGCCAGCCTCTGCTTTCGTGGCAGCGTAATAGACGCCGGTTCCTTCGAATTCTCTGCAGCCTTCGACGTCAAGCCGGTTGTATTGAGCGCCGGAAGCGATCAGAAGACACTTGGTCGTAATGGGATCGCCATCGCCCGCATCCAGAATGGCGTACTTGTTTTCAAATGACAGGCTGGTGGCGGAGGTCGGAATCGAAAGGTGCGCGCCGAACTTGTTCGCCTGGAGGGTAGCGCGATCGGTCAGCTCCGCCCCGGTCAGACCCGTGGGAAATCCGAGATAGTTCTCGATCCTCATGCTGGCCCCTGCCTGCCCTCCGGGGGAGACACAATCGAGGACCGCTGTTTGCAGCCCTTCCGACGCTCCGTAAACGGCCGCCGCCAGGCCCGCGGGGCCCGCGCCAACAACGAGCAGATCGTATACAGTTTTTTCGAGCGTCTGGCGAAGACCGATCTCATTCGCCAGCTGCCGATTCGAAGGATTTCGCAGAAGCAGCATGTGGGCGCAGGCGACAACCGGCGTATCGGCCTCCGTCACGCCGAACTGCTTGAGCATCTGATCCACTTCGGGTTCCGATTCCACGTCGGTCCAGGTGAAGAGCACCCGGTTCCGCGAAAGGAAATCGCGGACGCGGAAGGTGTCGGGGGAGTAGCGCGAGCCGATCACTCGCAGGCCGATGAAATTGGGGGATTCGCGCAGCAGCTGACGGCGCGCGATAAACGCCTGGAGAATGATGTCGCTTAAACCGGGGCACTGGTTCAGCACGTGCCGCAAGGCCTCGCCCGATATCTCGTATACCTCGCAGTCGCCCCGGGCGATTGCGCTGAAGATGGCCGGCGTGCCGGTCAGATGCGAGATATCGCCCGTGAACTCGCCCTTTCCGTGCGTGGCGATTGTCCTGGGCGCTTCGCCTGAATAATCAATAATTTCAATCTGTCCTGACTTGACGATAAAGAACTTGAAATTACGATCGCCGAGGGAAATCAGGGTGTCGCCATCGCGGAACTTTTTGGGCTCGACCGTGGTGCAGCTCGCCACCTGCGCGATCTGATCCGCGGTAAGGACCGGAAAGGCAATCGAATGTAATGTGTATTCGGCCATTGCGATATCCCTTTATGATCACATCGTGGGAATATTTCAGTGTGACGCCGCCGCCGAAGATAGCCCCTCCCTTCACCCTTGAGACCGCCACGAAGAAAGTCCAGATGGCCGAAGACGCCTGGAATTCACGAGACCCTGAACGCGTGGCGTTGGCCTACTCGCCCGATTCGGAATGGCGCAATCGTACCGAGTTCCTGCGGGGGCGAGAGGAGATTAAGGCGTTTCTCCGCCGCAAGTGGGCGAAGGAGCTCGACTATCGGTTGAAGAAGACGTTATGGGGCTTCCGCGAGAACCGGATTGCCGTGAGCTTCGAGTACGAATGGCACGACGAGAAAGGCCAGTGGTACCGGTCGTATGGGAATGAGTTATGGGAGTTCGATGAGGAGGGATTGATGCGGCGGCGTCTCGCGAGCATTAACGACGCGGAGATATCGCCGGGCGAACGCAGAATCTTATGAGACGAGCGCCGAGTCTTATGACACAAATCGTGAGTCTATGAAACTCGGTGTACATAAAACAGATCTGGCGGTATCCGGTGAAGTCGATGGCGGGCGAGCAATTGCAGACCGCCCGGTTGACATCGTCAGGCATTGACGGCGATCGAATCGTTCAGGTACGCCGGGGTCGGGGCCGGATTGCGACCGCGAGGACGTGGCCCGACCTGCTGGGCTTTCACGCGACGCTCGACCGGGCGGGAGAACCGCTGGTCGACGGTAAGGCGTGGACCGATCCCGCGGTTCTGGCCGCCGTTCAGGAGCTTGTCGGCGCCGACGCACAGTTAGTCCACGATGAGGAGCTCGATCGTTTCGACATCCTTCCGCTTCTGGTCGTAACGGACGGCGCGATCGCCGCGTTCGGACTCGACGGACGAAGGCTGCGGCCGAACATCGTTATCGGAGGAGTGTCCGGTCTGGAAGAGCGCACATGGGAAGGCGGCCGGATTCTTATTGGTGACGTGGTGATCGGGATCCACGATCTTCGCGCCCGATGCAACATGACGATGGTCGACCCCGATACGCTGGCGTACGATCCCAAAGTGCTGCGCGATATCGTCAAACGGTTTGACGGAAAGCTGGCGCTCAACTGCGAGGTCCTGGCAGGCGGCCAAATCCGTGTGGGTCAGGAAGTGAGAGTCATCCGCGCTGCCGTTTGATCCCACAGGCCGCCAGAGAGAAAGACTGCGGCGGACGTTTCGTCCCGACCATGTGCGCTTGTTGTTCATCGGCGAATCCGCTCCTGCGTCCGGACGCTTTTTCTATCAGGGCGACTCCGGGCTTTACCGCGCGATGCGCGATGCGTTCCGAATGGTGGACCCCGCGGTCCATGACGAGAACTTTTTCGCGGTCTTTCAGGCTTCGGGTTGCTATCTGATCGATTTGTGCGGAAGGCCCGTGGATGACCTCGATCCGAAATCGCGACGAGCGGCTTGCCAGGGTGGCGAGAAGTCGCTCTCGAAAGCAATCAGCGAACTTCAACCCGCGATGATCGCGACTTTGCTACGTTCCATCGAAGCGAATGTTGACGGGGCACTTTTGCGGACGAGCTGGAGCGGCCCGATTATCCACCTGCCTTATCCCGGCCGCTGGGCGCGTAACAAAAAAGTTTTTGTAAATGCCCTCACACCGATAATCGCCAAACTGGTAACGCCGCACAAACACATTGACATTGGGCGTTGACATTGGATTAAGAGAGGTTCACAATCTGAGTTAGAAGGAGGCAAAAATATTGTGATCGGGCTCATTTGGCAGCCCGGAATCTCAGTAACGGGAGGTGCACGATAGAACCACCTGAAGAGCCTCGGGGCGGGCGACCGCACAGATTTGAGAGTCGTTCAAACTGAAATCGAAGCCACCGGAAAGCGCAGTGAAAAGCACCTGAACACTGCACGCGAACGAAGCGTGAACAGATGGCGGCAGCAGATTTCAGACTCAGAACTGCGACAGTCTTCCCGCCCTTTTCGTACGTCCCCAAAAGTCCTCTGGTCCCGCGCAGTTTGACACCCACCTCGTTTTCAAGGGAAAATAACAGTTTCGCTTCAAGCGGGAGTAACTCAGCTGGTAGAGTGCGACCTTGCCAAGGTCGATGTCGCGGGTTCGAATCCCGTCTCCCGCTCCAGTAGTCCAATTCAACGGTACTCACAAAGAAAGCTGCAATCCCTTGGAACCTGTCACAAGCGCCCGTGATATCGTTGCTTCCGCCATCAGCGAGTTTGGCCCTTCCCTCATTGTTTTGAGTAGTTTCCAACGCGAGGACGTTGTCGTCACCGACCTGGTGTTGAATGCCGCGCCCGGAACACGCATTCTCACGCTCGATACCGGACGTGTCCCAAAAGCGACGGACAGGATCATTGCCGACATCGAACGCCGGTATGCCATTTCGGTGGAACGCCTGACACCCGAACCCGATGAGGCGAGTGCAATGGTCGGGCTGCATGGGATGGATCTTTTTCGCGATTCGGTGCCTAACCGAATGCTTTGCTGCGAAATTCGCAAGTCTCGCCCGCTCGCCAAAGGTCTTAGCGGAGTGGCGGCTTATTTTACGGGGCTGCGCCGGGCGCAGGCGAAATCGCGGGCGGCGATCGAGATTTTTGACCGTTCCGGATCTTCCGTGAAAATCAGCCCACTCGCGGATTGGACTACCGAAGACGTCCTGCGTTACACGCGCGAGCACGACCTTCCGGAACACGCACTTTACGCGCAGGGCTATACCAGTATCGGCTGCGACCCTTGTACCCGCCCGACTCTTGCGGGCGAGGACGAACGCGCCGGCCGCTGGTGGTGGGAGTCCCCTGAAGCTGTTAAGGAGTGCGGACTGCATTTCAGCGCGGATGGACGCGCCGAGCGCACGGTGGATGTGCTGCTGCGCGAGGTGCTCGCTTCCGCGGCGCAGCCCGTATGATTGACCTGCACAGCCACACCGATCATTCGGATGGCACTTTCGAACCCGAGGAATTGATCGCAGAGGCGGGGCGCGCAGGGCTCAAGGCGCTCGCGATTACCGATCACGACACCTTCTCGGGGTACGATGCCGCGGTTCCTTACGCCCAGGCTGCCGGGCTGGAGCTGATTTGCGGTGTTGAACTTTCCACCCGATATCGCGGTATGTCGGTGCATCTGCTGGGGTATTTTCCCGTTACTCCACCCTCTCAGGAGCTGCGCTCGTGGCTCAATTACATGCTGGAGATGCGCCGCGACCGGAACATCAGGCTGATTGCGAAGCTGCAGTCGCTTGGTCTCGATATCACGCTCGCTGAAGTCGAGAAACTCGGACGCACACTCACCGCGCGTCCCCATTTCGCGCAGGTGCTGGTGAAGAAGGGATACGCGACGGATCTCCAGAACGCATTTGACGTGTATCTGGATGAATCGGCGAAGGGGTTTGTGCAGCGGCGGGAGGCTCCGATGGAGGAGGCGCTGGAATACATCCTCGGTTCCGGCGGGGTACCCTCGCTCGCGCATCCTATCCGGGTAGCAAATAATAACTGGGAAAAGCTGGAAGGTTATGTCGAGGATCTCGCTGGCATGGGGTTGCGCGCGATCGAGGTCTTTCACAGCGATCATAGTCCGGAGAATGTTTCCTTTTACGCATCTTTGGCCCAGCAGTTCGGTCTCGGGATGACGGGGGGATCGGACTTCCATGGAGCCAACAAACCTGCGATTTCACTAGGGACCGGCAAGAACAATAATCTTCATGTGCCGGATGAGCTCGTGGAAAGTCTGAAAGAACTCGCTGTTCGCGAGAAAGTCAGTTAGACCCGGCGGGCCCGGGCACTCGTTATCATTCCTCCATGCAGCTAAATCTCGAACTTCCGGATGAGCTGTCCGCTGTTTTAGCTGCATCTGACGAGGCACTTCCTCGCGCCGCTCTTGAAGCCATCGCTCTTGAGATCTACCGTGAGCATAAACTGACGACCAGCCAGCTGCGCCGATTGCTCGGTTCCGAATCGTCTTACGAACTGGACGGATTCCTCAAGGACCACGGGGTGTGGCTGGACTACGGTTGGCCGGAATTGGAGGCTGACCGCGAGACTCACCGCCGCCTCGGCATTTGAGCCAATCGCGCGGATTATCGTTGCCGACACGTCGCCGTTACGCTACCTTGTCGTGATCGGAGAAGCGGACCTGTTGCCGGCACTGTACGGCAAATTGCTGATCCCGGAGATGGTTGCGTCCGAACTGAGTCACCCTTCGACGCCGGAGCCCGTACAGCGATGGATCGCCAGCCGACCTTCATGGCTACATATATCTCCGCCGGCGGCACCCTCGCGCGTGAAAATCGCAGATTTGGATCAGGGAGAGCGCGACGCTATTCTTCTTACTCTGGAACGGAAAGCCGACTTGTTGCTGATGGATGAACGGGACGGCGTCGATGAGGCGCGGCGCCGAGCGCGGACTGATTCAACTCGCTCCTGCGATTGCCCGTCTCCGCCAGACCATTTTCGTATTAATCCGGCGCTGGTCGACAACATGCTTGCCGCAAACGCGTTGCGGCTGCGCAAGCCTCGTGAATAGTCGGCACCGATAGTAACGCACTGCGACCAGGATGATCTGGTGGGCCCGGGCAGATTCGAACTGCCGACCTGTCGCTTAGGAGGCGGCCGCTCTATCCAACTGAGCTACGGGCCCGATCAAGATTATTGTAACGTCGTAGTCCCTTAGCCGCCGATATCTTTCCGGTAGTGCATTCCCGCGAAAGGAAATCTGGTCGACTGCGGCGTAAGCGGCCTTGATGCTGCTCTCGAGATCCGGGCCTGAAGCGGTTACGCCCAGAACGCGGCCCCCGGCTGTAACGAGATCCGCGCCGTGACGTTTTGTTCCCGCCTGAAAGACTACGGCCGAGTTTACGGATTCCAGGCCAGAGATTTTGTCACCACCGCGGACCACGCCCGGATAGCCTTCGGCGGACATCACGACACAGGTTGCCGGCATCAGGCGACCAGTCGAGCCTGTCGCCGCCGAGTGATCCACGGGCAGCCGCCATAAGCACCTCTCCCCAGTCGCTCTGGAGGCGCATCATCAGCGGCTGTGTTTCCGGATCGCCGAGGCGGACGTTGAACTCGAGCACGCTCGGGCCGTCCGGCGTCATCATCAGCCCGGCGTAGAGGAATCCGGTGAAGCCGGTGGCGCGGACGACAGGTTCAATAATGGTGTCCATAATGACGGCGCGTTCTGCTTCGCCGAGAATCCGCGAATCGGAATAGGCGCCCATTCCGCCGGTATTCGGGCCTTCGTCGCCGTCGAAGATCCGCTTGTGATCCTGTGAGGGCTCGAGGGGAACGCGCTCGCCTGCCGTCGCACAGCACGATGAAACTGACTTCTTCGCCCTGGAGAAACTCCTCGATCACCATGGGAAAAGGCAGGGTCGAGAGCGCCGCATCCACTTCGGCGCGATCGGCGGCGATCACCACACCCTTTCCCGCGGCGAGACCGTCGGTCTTCAGGACCACCGGATAGTCGGAAGTCGTGGGGAACGTCACCGGGGCTCGGACACGATCCGGAACCGGGCGGTCGGAATCCCCAGCTTCTCCATGAAACGCTTGGAATGGATCTTGCTTCCCTCGAGAGCCGCGTTCTCGGCAGTAGGACCGACGATCGCCAGATTCCGCGCGCGAAACAGGTCGACGATTCCAGCTACCAGCGGCACCTCGGGTCCGACGACGGTCAGATCCACACCCAGATGCTCCGCTAATGCGACATAATCCGCTGATTCCTGGCAAGCGGCGACTTCGGCGATCCCGGGATTGCCGGGCGCTGCAAACACAACCTTCACGGACGGAGAGTTACGCAGTCTCCAGCGCAGGGCGTGTTCGCGGCCCCCGCCGCCGATTACCAGAATCTTCACAGACTACAATGTTATCAATGGTCTGGAAGTGAGCAGCACGATTGCATACGACATCGTAATCGTTGGTGGAGGGCACGCCGGCTGCGAAGCCGCGCGCGCGTGCGCCCGGCTCGGGCTGCGGACGGCGATGATCACGATGAACGTGGACCTGATCGCCCAGATGTCCTGCAATCCGGCCATCGGCGGGATCGCCAAGGGCCACCTGGTGCGCGAGATCGACGCGCTGGGCGGGGTCATGGGCGAGGTGACGGACGCGGTCGGTATCCAGTTTCGACTGCTGAATACCAGCCGCGGTCCGGCGGTGTGGTCGCCGCGCGCGCAGTGCGACAAGAAGCAGTACCGGGTCCGGATGCGGGAGGTTCTCGAACGAGAGCCGAATCTCCATATCATGCAGGCCGAGGTGGCCGCTCTCGTGATCGAGGACGGGCGCGTACGCGGGGTACATCTGCGGGACGGGCGCAGCATCGCGTGCGGCGCTGTCATCGTCACGACCGGAACCTTCCTGAACGGCTTGGCCCACGTCGGCGAACAGACGCGTACAGCTGCGGCCGCAGCGGCGAAGCGCCGTCGCAGATTCTGGGCGATCAGCTTCGCACGCTGGGACTGGAGTGGAACGCGTCTCAAGACCGGAACGCCGCCGCGGCTCGATGGGCGTACCATCGACTGGTCGCAGTTCGAGCCGCAGTTCGGCGATGCCGATCCTACGCCTTTCTCGTTTCTTGACCGCGAAGATCGATCGACCGCAGATCCAGTGCTATCTCGCGTACACTACGCCGGAGACGAAGCGGATCATGCTGGAAAGCATCGCCCGCTCACCGCTCTATAGCGGGCAGATCGAAGGCGTCGGGCCGCGCTATTGTCCTTCGATCGAAGACAAGATCGTCAAGTTCCCGGACAAAGAGACGCATCAGATCTTTCTCGAGCCGGAAGGGCTTGATACCAACGAGATTTACGTCAACGGGATGTCGACCAGCATGCCGATCGATGTGCAGGCTGCGGTGATCGCGTCGATTCCGGGTCTTGAGAATGCGGAGATGATCCGGCCCGGATACGCGATCGAGTACGACGCGATCGACCCGCGGGAACTGGACCATCGCCTTGAGGTTAAGAAACTGCCGGGGTTGTTTCTCGCCGGGCAGATCAACGGAACATCGGGCTACGAGGAGGCGGCATGCCAGGGATTGATTGCCGGGATCAACGCTGCTCGAACCGTCCGGGGCGAGGCGCCGGTGATTATTCCTCGCAATCGAGGGCTATATCGGAATCCTGATCGACGATTTGATCACGAAAGGCGCCGACGAGCCCTACCGGATGTTCACTTCCCGGGCCGAGTTTCGGCTTCATCTGCGAATCGACAATGCCGACGAACGCCTGACGCCGATTGCGGAAGAAATCGGGCTTGCGTCCGAGGACCGCCGGGCGTTGTTCTCCCGAAAGCGTGAACAGACCGCCCGGCTGCTTCATGCGCTAAGTTCCGGTCCGAAAGGGGCGTATCTGCGGCGTCCCGAAGTGAAGATAACGGATTTGCTTCCCTGGATCTCGGAAGTAATGGGCAGTGAGATCGAACGGGGCGTGCTGATGACGGCCGAGACGGAAACGAAGTACGCGGGCTATATCGACCAGCAGCGGCGGCAGATCGACAGAATGCTGGGTTCGGATTCACGGGCTATTCCGGCCAGCATGGAATTTCAGCGAATTCCCGGCATTTCCAAAGAAGTCGGGGAGCGGTTGACGCGCGTACGTCCGACTACCTTGGGACAGGCAGCGCGGATCCCTGGCGTTACGCCCGCAGCGGTTGCGATTCTTGATGTTTATCTGACAGTCTCACGTGAGAGATAGCGATGTTTCACGTGAAACATCAATTGTCGGCGAGGTGCTCCTGACGGTCAATGACCAGCGTTTCGACCGGCCCTCTGTCAGATGAAAGCTTGAGCCCGAATTTCTCCTGAACCGCTGAGAACATCGAGGGAGCCGCCGAGAAGGCTTGCAATTTGTCGGGATCGAATGTCGCCTCATCGCGGTATATTCCAAATGGGCGTCAAACAGGCCCGTAATCCGGTCTTATCGATAACCGGGGCGATCCACTTCTGTTTTGCAGGAACGGCTGGCAATTTCACCCATGCTAACCCCATAGGCGTCATCCATTACCCGCCCTTCGCTCACCCGTGCCGTCACGCGGCCGCAGAACTCCGGTGAGGGTTATTTTGCATGATTCAGGTCAAGCGGGATGCAACTTTCGTCCTGGTAGCATGCATTTCATACCGCCTTTTGCTGCCGTCATCACATAAACCGGAAGTTCTCTGGTTTCGCGATGTATCCTCGGCCGAAATCGATCCTCTAAGAGCCATCGGCCCGTCACCTTGCGCCTTCGCAGTGAGATTGTATCGGCCGGAGCGAATCCAGTCCTGTGCGTTGATTACACGCAGAGTTGCTGGATTTTCCCGAGGCCCGCTCGCAAAACTAACGTATTCGGCTTGAATCTGGTTCGCCAGCCTGATACAGGGTCACACTCACTCTGCCCGGTGAAAACCGCTCGTTCATGTTTTCCTGAACGCAGTCGCTATTGACCCTGAGCGACGCAACCGGTCG
Organism: Terriglobia bacterium; assembly: GCA_963718155.1. Classification (GTDB taxonomy): domain Bacteria; phylum Acidobacteriota; class Terriglobia; order Bryobacterales; family Bryobacteraceae; genus BOG-234. The sequence continues at coordinate 121,379 of CAVQYP010000024.1, forward strand.
AAGTCACCCCTGAGAAGGAACGACGGCCCCGCCAGCAAAAAGGGGAGGAACCGGCCCGTCCACCGCCGCTCCGCTTATCGCAGATTGCGCCTGTTTTCCTGGAACAAACTTGTTTCACGTGAAACATGCTAGATTGAGGCTTTGCCGGAAAACCATTGGCCCGAATCATAGCGATCACAAACCAAAAAGGCGGGGTAGGGAAGACAACCACCGCAATCAATCTGGCCGCAGCGCTTGCCGCCAGCGACCTCCAAATCCTCATCATTGATGCCGATCCCCAAGGGAATACTACAAGCGGCTTGGGTATCGAAAAAACCGACGGGTTGGCAACCCTTTACGAAGTCCTCGTCCACGCAAGAAGCGCCACCGAGGCTATTCAACGGACGGAGATGGAGGGTCTCGATATCGTTCCCGCGGACAAGAACCTGATCGGCGTAAATGTGGACCTCGTAAGCAAAAAGGACCGCGAATCACACCTCCGCCGACAATTGGAGCCGCTACGCAAGGAATATCAATTCATCCTGATCGATTGCCCCCCCGCTCTGGATCTTCTGACCCTCAACGCGCTCGTGGCAGCAGATTCCATCCTGATTCCGATCCAGTGCGAGTTTTTCGCGCTCGAAGGCGTCTCGGGTCTGATGGACACCATCGACCGCGTCCGGGATTCTTTCGAGCATTCGCTTCAGATCGAGGGAATTCTGCTAACGATGTATGACGACCGCACGAATTTGACGAAGCAGGTAGCCGCCGATCTTCGCGAGTTCTTCGGTAACGAGGTCTTCCGCACCGTCATTCCCCGAAGTATTCGTCTGGCGGAGGCGCCCAGTCACGGCAAACCGATTTTGCTCTACGATCCCGGCTCGAAGGGATCGGAAGCCTACATACAGCTCGCCAAAGAGATTCTCACCAATGAACAGAAACGATTCGCAAAAAGCGCTGGGTAAGGGTCTCAGCTCACTCCTTCCGTCACGGAATCGCCCGCGGGTTGAACTTGTTCTCCAATCCGCTCCGCCTGCCGAGGGGGATATTTCTCGGCTGCCAATCGCTCAAATCACGCCCAATCCTGAGCAGCCCCGGCGTGAGTTCGATCCCGTTGCGCTGATGGAACTGACCCAGTCGATCGAGCGGGACGGAGTTCTCCAGCCGATTATCGTACGCAAAACCGGGACGGACGCCTGGCAGATCATCGCTGGGGAGCGCAGATGGCGGGCGGCGACGTCGGCGGGTCTCAAAGAAGTTCCCGCAATCGTCGTGACTGCGGACGATCAGCGCGCCCTTGAGCTTGCCCTGATCGAGAATATCCAGCGTGAGGATCTAAACCCGATCGAACTCGCTTCGACCTTTCACCGGATGGCAACCGAGCTCGGAATGAGCCACGATCAGATCGGACAGAAAACCGGCAAGGAACGCGTAACGATCACCAACTCCGTCCGGCTCCTCCAGTTGCCGCGCGATCTTCAGGAGGCTATCGCAGGCAGAAAGTTGACCCCCGGACACGCGCGAGCGCTGCTCAAATTCGAGGATGAGCAGACGCAGCGCGAAATCGCGACCCGCTGCATCGCCGAGGGTTGGTCGGTTCGGCAGATCGAACAGTACACAAAGACAGAGAAGCAAACAAAGCCGAAATCCAAGGCCCGTAGAAGATTCCGTGGATCCGAACGTGAAGTTTGCCCTCTCGGAGCTGGAACGCATACTGGGAACAAAGGTGAGAATTCTCGAAAGTTCGAAAGGGAAGGGAAAGATAGAGATCGAGTACTATTCGCCCGAGGATTTGAGCCGTATTTACGAAATCATTATCCCGGCTTCATCCTAGATCTACGTTAGTAGTTTCAAGATGTCCGCCAGTTCTTTGCGAATCACGGGAAGCGGATCCGCGGGAGGGAATAAAACCTCCTGACGCGCCGAAATCGGAACGATCGGGTCTGCTGCCTTAGCCGTCCGCAGCGCTTTACGAGCCCCTTCGATCGTGAACTTCTCGTCGTAGAGCAGGTGTTTGATGTTCAGCAAAAGCTCGACGTCTTTGCGCCGGAACATTCGCTGCCCCGTGCTGGACTTTTTAGGCGACAGACCGGGAAACTCGGACTCCCAGTAACGCAGAACGTACGGTTCCACGCCAACGAGCTGGCTCACTTCCCCAATTCGGAAGAAAAGCTTGTCCGGTATTGCGGGGGCGGCTTCAATCATCCTTCCTGGTCTATCGTACCTCCGGCAGCACGCAGCTCGCCAACCACGGGTGTTTTATAACCTATATTGGTTATCAGGCATCCAATGAGCATGAACCTCAAAACGTCCAACCCCGTCTTCGCCGGGAATACCTACACGGTGAACGGGGTGGGGGTCGGATATGGCCCCACGATGACGATCTCCGGGACCATCAACAAAGCCGGAATCCTGATGCTCTGCGTCCTTGTGACGGCGATGTGGACGTGGAACCAGTTCTTCACCAACGGACCTGCCGCGGTCGGCGGGTACACGATGGTCGGCGCATTCGGCGGTTTCATTGCCGCCATGGTCACGATTTTCAAGAAGGAGTGGTCGCCCATAACGGCGCCCATTTACGCTCTGCTCGAAGGCCTCTTTCTCGGCGCGCTCTCGGCAATGCTGGAAGTGCGGTTTCACGGAATCGCCATTGAAGCCGTCGCCCTGACGTTTGGCACGTGTTTCGCAATGCTCCTCGCCTACCGCTCCGGCCTGATCCAGCCCACGCAGAAGCTGATGATGGGGATTGTGGCGGCCACCGGCGGCATCGCAATTGTTTACTTCGCCAGCATGATTTTGGGATTGTTCCACGTCCAGATCCCCGGGATATTCGGGAGCGGCCCCGTCGGTATCGTCTTCAGTCTGGTAGTCGTTGTAATCGCCGCGCTCAATCTGATTCTGGATTTCGCAGTCATTGAAGATGGCGCTCGCCGCGGCTCTCCGAAATACATGGAATGGTACAGCGCCTTCGGCCTGATGGTTACCCTCGTTTGGCTGTACCTGGAAATGATCCGGCTTCTCTCAAAGCTGCGGGAAGAACGATAAGCCGGCTCCGTACAAATTCCGAGCCGCGGTATTGTCCGCGCCGCGGTACTTTCCGAGCCGCGACCGGCAGGGAGCGTCCCCCCGGCGTCTGGAAAACTCCAGACCCAGCTCCAAAGATCCCAGGAAGAAGATAGCCGGGAAGAATTCATCCCATTCATCGAAACCCCCACGTTCGCAAGATCGATCGCTTTCTGGTCAACGTCCACCAGATCGTCGCCGCGCGAGACGTCCCGTTTTATCACAGATGTAACACGGAACCTTTTCGGATCACCAGGAGGACCGACGTTGAAATATGCGGGCCGAGCAGCAGTTTGACGTGCTTACGGCCATGCTTGAAGTAGGGCGGGTAGTCATATTCAATATCGTACTGGTGAGCGCCGGCATCGAAATCGACCTGCTCCAGGGCCGAGCTTACCAATCGCAGGCGGTAGCCAAGCTCCTCGATGTCCCTCTTCCGATAGATCACGCTCGAGCCGGTATTCCAGGTATCATCGTTCGATCCGACATTAAACTCGGTAGTGTGGATGGCAAGACCGTTGGGCTTGACCAGCCGCATCCCTTCCAGCACGAACTTTAGTCCGGCCTCCAGGCTGCCCAGATGCTCAAATGAGCATGAGCTCCAGACAAAGTCGGCGCTCTCATCTTTGAAGGCTGTGAGATCACGCATATCGGCGGCTTGAAACCGGACATTCCGATCAAAGGTATCCCGGTCGATCAGGTTAGGATGATACAGGTGCTCTGCGGACTTTGCGTGCTCGTTCGTGCTGGACCACGTTGCGGCATCGACCTTCAAATCGGTCGCCAGAACGCCCACTCCTTTACTCGCGAACATCGACGAAAGCGGCTCGGTGCCGACCGCGAACCCAAGGCCTTGCCGCCCGGGTTGGAGCATGTCCCGTTCCTGTAATGCTGCCGATATAGCGCACCACTCCCATGCTTTGCGGGAAATGTTGCGGTCTGGCCGGTCCAGATCCTGGTTCGCTGGCTCCAGAAGCAGTCTCTCGGCCCACTGTACGTACCACCCGGCATGGAAGTCTTCGTACCGGCAGACTCTCGATGAGGGCACTCAGGGCTCTCCTGTTCGTATGGACGGCTCTCTAAAAGTTGCGGTCCGGGCGCAGGCAAGTGTCATATCCTTCGCCGGCAAATTAATTATAAGTGGCCGCGGCAACTGATAAGAAATTCCGAGCCGCAGTAGTGTCCGAGCCGCAACGGCAAGGAGCGCCCCACGTCCCTGTAAAACGCTCCAAAGCGCTAAACACAAGCTCGCAAACACAAAGAGACCGGCGCGAAGGCCGGTCTCCTGAAGGCGCTTCTCACACCTAAACAGAACGGAAGGAATGGTGTTCGAACGGCCTTTTTCCGCACCCGCTACGGATTCGCTTCCAGACTCTTCTCCAGCCGGTCCAGAACCTGCATCGCAGGCAAGACCTGAGCGACGCTGGCGTTCGGCTCGCGCCCTGCCTTGATCGCCGAGAAGAATTCACGATCCTGCAATTCAATCCCGTTCATCGAAACCGCCACATTCGACAGATCGATCGGGTTCTGGTCACCGTCCACCAGATCGTCATAGCGCGCGATATACGTCCCGTTATCGCAGATATACCGGAAGAACGTGCCCAGCGGTCCCTTGTTGTTGAATGACAACGCCAGCGTGCATATCGCTCCCGACGGAACTTTGAGTTGAATGCTCATATCCATCGCAATCTTGAGCTCGGGATGCAGGGGACCCTGGAGCGCATTGGCCCGGTGCGCCACCTCTCCGGTCTGGTATTGAAAAAGATCCACCGTGTGGCAGGCGTGATGCCAGAGCAGGTGGTCCGTCCAGCTCCTGGGCTTCCCGGCCGCATTCATATTGGTCCGGCGGAAGAAGAACGTCTGCACATCCATCGACTGGATCTTGAGCTCACCCGACAGAATCCGCTCTCTGATCCACTGGTGACTCGGATTGAATCGGCGCGTGTGGCCTCCCATAGCGATCAGGCCTGTTTCCTGCTGCACCCTGAGCAGACGTTCGGAATCCCTCAGGCTATCGGCGATCGGAATCTCGATCATCACGTGTTTGCCCGCGCGCATGCACTGAACCCCCTGATCGGCGTGCATCTGGGTCGGCGTCGTCAGGATCACCGCCTCCACGCCCGGCTGGGCCAGGCTCTGGGAGAGATCCGTCGTCCAGTGGGGTATGTTGAATCTCTTCGCTACCTCTTCGGTCTGGACCGGATTTCCGCCGGCCAGAGATACCACTTCGATGCCGTCAATGTTCGAGATTGCCTCCAGGTGCTTGACGCCAAACGCACCCTGTCCGGCAACGCATATTTTCATCGTTTTCCCTCAAATAAATTCGTCTTCGTACAACCCTTATGAGAATGACACGGCAGGTTGTGCTTTCCAAATTCCGGAGCTGTTCCGCTGCCGGAGGAAACCAGCCGGTGAGGCGAATCCGATTGCCTCCCTGCCGCACAGCGAGTCTCGAATTTCCGTTATGCCAGCGAAAGCGGCCCTCGAGAGTCAGGCACGCTCATCTCGTCACCGGCGCGGCTGGATAGTTCCGGTGCGCCGAATCGTTAGTGACATGACTCGTTAATGATATGGCCCCTTAGTGGGATGGCCCGTTAAGGTAAGATGACTCTGTAACCACCCGGTTATCCTGCTTTACCTCTTCTTATCTCCTTCCCTGCTTCCTGGCCTCTTTAAGGCGCGCTTACTTCGATAAGAATGGATCCGAATATATCGCCGGTAATTATTCGGCAAAGTCTTTCAAGCGGATGACCTGCCGGTCCCTTCCGCCATTACCTGCAGGCAACCCCATAGAGCCATGATCAGGCCCATGCCTTACGCGATCTTTATACGTTCAGGCTGTCGCCGCGAGACAAATGGCCAGGTTGCATGGCCTTAATGGATCATTCCCGGCTTCTTTCGAAACTTACTACGAAATAACGCTGGCGCGTTCCCACGACCCGTGCTAACGTTATCCGGAATAACGAAGGTTGAGATCACGAGGCCGGAACTATGAGAAGCACGGGAATCCGTCTTACCAGGAATCGAAATAGAATGCAGATTCTTTCTCAGATCGGCTCTTATTTCCCGAATCTGGCAGGATTACTTATTCTTACTTGCCTCATGGTGCTCTCGCCGCCGAAGCTCCTGACAGCAGCAAGCAGTCCAACGGGCGTGATCAGCCTGAATTTCGTCGGTGTCGGAACGCCAATGGCCGCCTCCGAAACGGCCGGCGTTGTAGCGAGGTCCAACTGGAACCAGGCGATTGGCGCGACGAGCGGGTCCACGCCGTTGAGTCTTGTGGACGAGAATGGATTGCCGACGGGAGCGAGCGCGAGCTGGATCGCGGATGATGTCTCCGCTACTTCCGCGCCGGAGGCCCCGGGCAACGCTCGCATGATGAAAGGCTACCTGGATAACGCCAGCGGGAATCCCGGTACCGTAATGGTCCGGGGTCTGGCAGCGGGGAAATACACGATCTACGTCTATACGGATTCGGGCATTGTCGATTTCGTTCCGAGCACCAACACATTTCAGATCGGCGGCCCCGGGATCAAAGAGCAGTCGATCGCTATCGACGGGGCAGAAGAACCGTTCTTCACCGGAACATTTATTGAGGCGAATCCCTCATCCGGCAACTACGTGCTGTTTAAGGAAATCACCGTCTTTTCGGGCTTCACGCTGACGGCGACTCCGAGCTCCACGTCCGGCTTGACGATCAGCACCCCGGTCAACGGTATTCAGATTGTTCCGTCGGGATCCGCTCCCGATTTCTCAATGTCGGTGCTGCCGATGTCCGAAACCGTGACTTCGGGCGATACGGCGTTCTACCTCGTCCATGTCGCATCGCTCAGCGGATTTACCGGGATCGTGAATCTGAGTTTGCCCGCGGGCACCACGGGGTCGGTCTTCCCCACCTCCGTGAGAGGTTCGGGCAGCGCGATCGTCACCATCCATACTGAGGCGCTATCGTTTACTTCGTCCGGCGCAGTTCCACTCCTGGGATCGAGCGGCGCTTTGTCGCACGCGGTCGAGCTCTCGTTAACAGAACTTGCGACTCCGGATTTCGCTCTGCTTACATCGTCGTTTGACCAGAGCGTAACCGCCGGTGGATTGGCTACCTATCCGTTGCAAATCGTGGGAATGAACAATTTCACGGGCAAAGTTGATCTGTCGGTAAGCGGACTGCCGGCTGGAGCCACCGCATCATTCAGCACGCCTTCTCTGTATTCTTCAGGAACCACGACGCTGACGATCCGCACAACCGCGGCGACGCCGGTGGGCAACTACTTCCCGACGGTCACCGCTACAAGCGGTCTTCTGACGAACACAGAAGGCTTGTCTCTTGAGGTTGGGTCTGCGCCCGACTTCTCGATCTCGGCAGCTCCAGCGTCACAGAGGTTAACCGGCGCAACAGCAAAGTACGTCATCGGCGTGAGCGCGTTGAGTGGATTCACCGGGACCGTAAGTCTCGCCGTCAGCGGACTGCCGGCAAACGCCACCGCCTCCTTCAGTCCTCCCTCCGTGACAGGTTCCACAATCTCGATACTGACTGTGACCGCGGTCGAGGCGAATACCTTTGGAGGATCGACTCTGACCATCACCGGAACGAGCGGCGCTTTGTCCCACGTCATAACCGTCGTCCTTGTGGCAGGCACAACGCCGGACTTCCTGATCTCCGCGACACAAATCCCGAGTCCACCTTTCAATGCGGCATACGTCGTCAGCATCGCCGCGTTGAATGGATTCAGCGGGACCGTAAGTCTCTCTGTCGGTGGATTATTGCCTGGTATGACTGCGTCGTTCAGTCCTGCCTCGGTGACCGCTTTCCCGGGTGCATCGGTCGTTACGGTTTTTGCCGGGACGCCGAATCAGGAGGCTAACGATAGTGGAACACTTACGATTACCGGAACCAGTGGTGCTTTGTCGCGCAGCGCGACAGTACCCTTTTTCGTTGTCACCGCCCCGGACTTTGGGATTTCGTCCCCGGCGGACTCGCAGCTCGTAACGGCCGGCTCAAGCGCGGTGTATCCGATCACTATCAGCTCATTCGACATTATTGGGCATTTCTCCAGCCCCATAGCTCTGACGGTGTCCGGTTTACCCGCTGGGACTACGGCTTCGTTTGACAACCCGTTTGCCAACGGAAGCATCCTTTTCGACGATATATTCTCAACCCTCATCCTTACTACGACCGGCTCGACGCCCATTGGCACTTCGACATTTACCCTGACCGGTGTCAGTGGAACTCTCTCTCACAGCATTACCTTGACCATGACAGTCTCCCAGCCCGGGAGCCAGCCGGTTCTCAGCGTCGACTTCGTGGGCAGTGGAACGGCGATGGGAGCTTCCGAGACCGCCGGCATTGTGAACAGAGCGAACTGGAACGACGCGATTGGGGCGGCGAGCGCCACACCGCTGAATCTGACCGACCAGAAGGGTTCGCCGACCGGCGCTACGTTGAGCTGGACTTCCGATAATGTCTGGAGCTTGCCCATTGCGGACACGCCAGGTAACTACCGGATGATGCGAGGCTACCTCGATACCGGCGGCGGCCATCCCACCACCATCACAGCGTCTGGCATCCCTCCTGGAACATACGACATTTATGTTTATACCGACGGCGACAACGGGTCTGTTTCTCGCAACGCGACCTATCATTTGAGCCCTGTCCAGCTTAATCCTCCGGGAATGGACCCCCCCAGCGTCGGCGCGACTGATCCCCCGAATACCAATTTCAGCGGCACATTTATGCGGGCCGCCGACTCGAACGGAAATTACGTGCTGTTCAGCGGCGTTCCCATTGAACCCACGGACTTCCAGCCCGCGGGATTCACATTAACGGCGAGCCCCGACGCCTTGTCCCGCGCCCCGGTGAATGGCATTCAGATCGCGCTGTCATCGGGACCCTCGCCCGATTTTTCAGTCTCGTCCGCGCAAAGTTCCCAGACGGTTGTTCCCGGTGGCGCCACAACCTACACCGTCAACATCGCTCCACTCAATGGATTTAGCGGACCAGTAAGTTTGAGTGCCGTGGGAGACGGACTGGATTCCGGGCTTGACTTCCCACCGGGCGTCACGGCTTCCTTCAATCCCGCGGTTGTGGCCAGCCTGCCGGGAACCTCGGTTCTTACCGTGACCACTACCGGCAGCACACCTGTCGGGACCTCGTTCGTGGGAGTTATCGCTACCAGCGGCTCTTTGATCAACTCCGCTTCCGTCGAACTGGTAGTCGAGCCGCCCGGCGGCACGGCCGTAACCAGTATCGATTTTGTCGGCGGCGGCACGGCGATGGCGAAGTCGGAAGCGGCGGGCGTTCTCATCAGAGAGAACTGGAATGACGCGGTGGGCGCGAAGCGCGCGCTGCCTCTGCAGCTTGTGGACGAGAACGGATCCAGGTCAGGCGCCACCATTACCTGGAGCGCCGACGCTGTTCAGAGCACAGCCGTCCCGGATCTTGCCGGCAACTATCGCATGATGCGGGGTTATCTGGATACCGGGAGCGGTAATCCGACCACCGTGACAGTGTCCGGGCTGACGGCGGGGACCTACTCCATCTACGTCTATACGGATGGCAACAACGGCGCCGCGACGAATACAGCCACATATGAGATCAGCGGGCCAGGCATCACGACCGTGAGCGCCACCGCTGCGGATGCGGCGAATAACGACTTCAGCGGAACGTTCCTCCAGACCGACAACGGCAATGGCAATTACATCGTATTCAGCAACGTTGCGGTGACGTCCGGATTCACGCTGACAGCGGCGCCTCTTGCGCCGGGCGGGAGCGCTCCGGTAAATGGGATCCAGATCGTTCACTGATTACAGCTTGCGCCGGATAAACTGCGCCCCGATCACCACCGACGTGACGCATAAAGCGGCTCCGCCCAGCATCAGCGTGAGAACGACGATATCCCAGGCCGGACGATTGTTGTAAAGCCACGGCAAGTTGATCGAATGCAGCCCGTGGTAAGCCCATCGCTCCATCCATTGCCAATTGTCGTAGCCGCCCACGACGCGGCCGGAACGCGGGTCAATGTAGAAGACGCTTCGCTCCTGGTCATTGAGGCGCACGCGCAGTGCCGGCAGCGGGAGATTGTGATGACGATCGAGATAGTATGCGTCGTATGCGTTCATGAAATCGGCATCCAGGATGCCATTCGGCTGGCTCGCTTTGGCGATGCTGTCCATCAACCAGGACCCATCGAGCTCGCTTCGCGGTTCGCCATTCATTGGGATCACACGTGAACTCTTGTCGTCCCGCGTAGCGAGGTAGAACGCATGGCCGCCGATGTTCATGAACTCGATCACTTTTGCTTCATAACTGCCGATCTGCCGCAAAGCGTCGCGCGGATCTTTTGCATCGAAGGCGTCGAAGGCAAATGGTTCTCCCGACAGCATCTGTGGAAAATCGGAGCCCGAGTCCGCATCGTCGGGCCCGAACGGATTCATCGAGAGCATGCCGCTGAAGGCCCATGTGCACGCGATCAGACCGAAGAAAAGGCCCAGCGTCATGTGGAGCCGTTTCGTGCCTGCGTAAGGATTGCTTGACGGCGAGCCCGCGAAGCGATATCGTTTCGAAGGCGAGTACATCGTCAGGCCCGCGATCAACCCCAGAATGGCCACCAGCGTCGCTGCGCCGGAGAGCCAGATCACGATCCTGCTCCAGAGCGGACCGTTCCGGCGCAACGGAGTGAAATAGAGCCAATGAGGAATCGGTCCCAGCCATGCGCCAAGACGCATCGCTCTCGTCGTGTACTGCACGACTTCGCCGGTAGCTCCCGAGACATACGCCTGACGGCCATCGGGCCAGGAATACTTCGCTAAACGCGCGCCCCTCCGATAGATACCGCCAACCGTCCACTGATCGGGTTGCGTTACCGCTTCGACCTTCGCCACGCCCGCTGCTTCGCCCGCGAATGCCGCCGCTGTGCGCAGATTCAACTCCGCCGGGAAATCTCTTTGCGCTTGTCCGTTGTCGGCGTAGACAGCCACTCGCGCGCGTCCCAGCCGGAACCAATATGCCGGGTGCCCATCGAACATCTCCAGCCTCACCGAATCCGGCGCGCCACGCGTCTGTAGCCGGTCCCAGGCCTCTCCTGGCGAAAGCCGAATGCGCGAGGCGTCAAGCGCCTTCGCGCGAGCCAGACGATCCGCACGTGTCACTTCCGGGTAATCGCAATACATGATGAACACGCCGGAGATGAACCACCACGAGAAGAGCATGCAGAACGCGGCTCCCGTCCATCGATGAGACAGGATGGCGAGCTTCTTCAGCCAGATCATCAGCCGGCCCAAAACCATAAAGCGACGCGCCATGGGAAAATCTTACATGCCTCGAGAGCCTGGCTAACGCTTCGGCGGACAATCGATCGGGAAAAGCCCCGTCTCCGCGCTCTCACCTACGAAGAAGCGGCTACGTCGGCGTCTCTGGACGGCGAGTTCCGCGGAGCTGGCTACGCCCGAAACAGTTGGGTCGATGCGGCCAGGGATTGTCAACCTCTGGTACCCGTTCAACGAACCTCTCGCTCATCTCGTCGAGCGAATTCCCGATGAACGTCCGATAAAGGAATGAGCAACGCATGTGTGATCGGCGCGAACGTTTTTCACACTGGGTTTCGTTATCGAAAACTATGTTCTCCATATGCAGCATCATCTCGATCATGTACTCTCACGCCCATTCGTAAGGCAGTATCCAGCGGTCTCACAACAGATCAGTGAGCGATTGTTTCGGCCGAAAAAAGGATGCATTACAACTGGATTTAAGAGGTGCTTTCTGTGTTAGACTCATCCTGTTCGCAGATGTAGATCTGCGGCGTCCTGCCCAGCTACAAACCCGGGATCAATCTGAGGCGACTGCCCCAAAACTTGAGCCATATGGCTTCTGGAGGAGAAGTGTTGTCGTTGTGAATCTGGATCATCGCAGTCCGTGGGACTTGATTAAGGAACAGCTCGAAAAGAAGCTGAGCATTGAGAGTTTTGAAAACTGGGTGGCGCGCACAAAGTTCGCCGGCATTGAGGGAAAGACTATGCTGGTGGCTACTCCGGACCGACACACCGCGGCTTTCATCGGCGAGGAGTACGGACCAATGATCAACGTCATGGCCTCAGGCCTGGGTCTTGGCGTGGACTGCGTGGAGTTTACTTCTGCCTCGCCGCAACGGAGTCCCGGCTTACCGGGATCGGACGCCGATAACCTCAACGAAATCGAATCTCCACTCACGCTGAATCCTCATTTCACGTTCGACTCGTTCGTCGTGGGGGCGTGCAATCAGTTCGCGCACGCGGCGGCGCAATCCGTTGCGATCAACCCTTCGCGCAGCTACAACCCTCTGTTCATATATGGCGGCGTGGGAATGGGCAAGACCCATCTGATGCATGCAATCGGCCGGGCGCTGATGGCGCGCGGCCGCATGCGCATCATCTACACCACCAGCGAGCGTTTCACGAATGAAGTGGTCACCGGAATCAAGCACGAACGCATGCCCCAGCTGCGAGCCCGGTACCGCACTGCGGACGTGCTGCTGATCGACGACATTCAATCCCTGGGGACGAAGGAACGCACACAGGAAGAGTTCTTCCACACCTTCAACGAACTGCATGATGCCCAGAAGCAGATCGTGATCTCGAGCGACTGTCCGCCCAAGGAAATCTCCGGTCTGGTCGAGCGTCTGCGGTCGCGCTTCGAATGGGGTTTGATGGCCGACATTCAGCCTCCCGACCTCGAAACCAAAATGGCCATTCTGGAGAAGAAGGCAGAAATTGATCGGCATCAAGCTGCCTTACGACGTCTGCACCTTCATCGCGCAGAAAACCAAATCGAACGTGCGCGAACTCGAAGGCGCGCTGGTGAAGCTGTCGGCTTATTCCGAGCTCACCGCAACCCATATCACTATCGGGATGGCGCAGCAGGTCCTCAAGGACCTCCTGCAGAGACAGGACCGCCGCATCACCATCGATTCCATCCAGAAAGCGGTCGCGGAAAGGTTCGCTATCAAGCCGGCTCAGCTCAAGGAAAAGAGCAATCGCAAGGAGATTGTCGTGCCCCGGCAGGTCGCCATGTACCTGGTCAAAGAGCTGACTCCGGCCTCCCTGCCCGAGATCGGGCGCGCCTTCGGCGGCAAGCACCACACCACCGTCATCCATTCCATCAACAAAATCGACGGCTGCAAAGGCCGGCGACCCCGACCTCAACAAGCTGATCAACAGCCTTATCGACTCATTCCAATGACCTTAGCCGTTTTTCAACAGAGGCGGCCCTGAATGGGCTGTGAACTTCTGTTTAAAAAGCGTTACAACCCGCAGTTGTTCGCTGCTTCCGCGCGTCCCGCGCACAGGGAGAAATGGCGGAAAGTCTTAATTTTTTGTATAATTTAGGGAGTCTTCCACTTTTCGACAGACCCCATGAATACGGTTCTATAAACGTATTTATCTATAACGTCAGAAGAAGAGAGGAACCGGGATTAGAACAGAGGAATCAATCCACTGGAAGCAACCCGGACTGGAGCCAGCATGGAGTTCACGGTCAGCAAGGCGGACCTCGTCCGCGAACTGAGTTTGTCGCAGGGTGTCGTCGAAAAAAAGACCACGATTCCCATTCTTTCGAATGTCCTGCTGGAGGCTCGCGAAGATCGGCTGTTTCTGACCGCTACGGACCTGGAACTCGGGTTGCGGACATCGTGTCCCGCGCGGGTGAAAAAAGAGGGCTCGGGTACGATTCCGGCGCGCAAGCTGCTCGATTACGTGCGGCTGCTGCCGGATGCGGACATCAATGTGAAGTTCGGGGAAAACCATTGGGCGAATTTCACCTGCGGCCGTTCCCGAACGCGTATCGCGGGAATGAGCCGGGAGAGCTTTCCCGGAGCTGCCCAGTCATGCCGGAAACGATCGCGGCGATCCCGGTAAAGCAGCTTTCCGCCATGATCGCCCGGACCATGTTCGCGATTTCGATGGAAGAGAGCCGTTTCACCCTGAACGGCGCTCTGATGTTGCTGGGCGATCAGACGCTGACGATGGTGGCCACCGATGGCCATCGGCTGGCTTCGTGCAGAGACCTTCGCATCTGGACGCAAACGCCGCCAACGGTCATGCGCTGGCGTACCGGGCCCTTGTGCCTCGCAAGGCGATGGCGGAGATCGTGAAGCTTGTCCGAGGATGCCGCGGCGGACGCCAAAGTTCGATTCGGCGGCGACGACAATCATCTGTTCTTCGAGTTCGGCCCGCGATTGCTGATCACGCGCAAACTGACCGGAAATTTCCCGGATTATGAGCGCGTGCTGCCGCAGGACAACATCCATATCGCGAAACTCGCGAAGGACGAGATCAGGGGCGCCATCGAGCGCGTCGCGCAGTTCGCGGATGAACGGTCGCGCGCGATTCGCGTGCAGTTCACCGCGGGCGAAGTGAAGGTGTTTTCCTCGGCGCTCGAAACCGGCGAGACGGAAGAGAGCATTCCGGGCGAATATTCGGGCCCGGATCTCGAGATCGGTTTCAACGCGCAGTATCTGCTCGATTTTCTGCGAGCCATACCGCAGGATCAGGTGTCTTTCGGCTTGAAGGACCAGAAGAGCGCGGGCGAGTTGCAGCCGTCGGGCGGCGAGAGATGCCAGGAGCAGTATCGATACGTAGTCATGCCGATGCGAATTTGAGCGGCGCGGGCCGAATGCCCGTCCGCAGCAGAATCGGCGAAGTAAAGAACAAGCAGATTTCTATGGCAAATGAAGTTGTAACATCTACCCCCGGCCCCGCGGTGTACGATTCATCGTCGATCAAGGTTCTGGAAGGCCTCGAAGCAGTCCGGCTGCGGCCCGCGATGTATATCGGGTCGACCGGCGAAACGGGCCTGCATCATCTCGTCTACGAAGTAGTCGATAACTCGGTGGACGAAGCTTTGGCCGGGTATTGCACCGAAGTCAACGTCACGATTCACATCGACGATTCCGTCACCGTGGTCGACAATGGCCGCGGCATTCCGGTGGACATGCACGAGAGAAGGCGTCTCCGCCGCGGAAGTCGTGATGACGAAGCTGCACGCCGGCGGCAAGTTCGATTCGAACAGCTACAAGGTTTCGGGCGGTCTGCACGGCGTCGGCGTCAGCTGCGTGAACGCGCTTTCCGATAAGCTGCACCTCGAAATCTGGCGGCCATCAAAGGATTCCGGAACCGCATCGGTTACCTGGGAGCAGGATTACGAACGTGGCATTCCGAAGGGACCGCTGACGGCAACCGGTAAGGCCGGCCGGAAGCGCGGAACCAAGATCACCTTCAAACCCGACCCGACCATCATGGACGCGACGAAGTTCAACTTCGACACGCTGGCCCAGCGGCTGCGCGAGCTGGCGTTCCTGAACAAGGGCCTCAAGATCACGCTGACCGACGAGCGCGAGGATCCGTACAAGACCTGCCGAGTTCCTTTACAGCGGCGGCATCGCGGAGTTCATCAAGCACCTGAACCGCGGCAAGTCCGTCCTGCACGACAATCCGATTTACTTCGAAGGCGAGCGCGAGGTGCCCAGCGGCACGGTCGCGCATGGAAGTCGCGCTGCAGTACAACGACGGCTACACCGAAACGCTGTTCAGCTTCGCGAACAACATCAACACCGTGGACGGAGGAACGCATCTCAGCGGTTTCCGCACCGCGTTGACGCGCACCATCAACGCCTTCGGCCGCAAGCGGCGGCCTGTTCAAAGACGTCAAGGAAGAGAACCTGACCGGCGACGACGTGCGCGAAGGACTGACGGCGGTGATCAGCGTGAAGCTGCCGCAGCCGCAGTTCGAAGGACAGACCAAAGGCAAGCTGAACAGCGATATCTCGGGTCAGGTTCAGCAGTTCGTGAACGAGAAGCTGGGCGAGTTCTTCGACAAGAACCCGGGCGTGATGAAGAAGATCGTCTCGAAGGCGATCGACGCCGCGCGCGCGCGAGAAGCGGCGCGCAAAGCGCGCGATCTGACACGCCGCAAGGGCGCGCTCGATTCCGGCGGCCTGCCGGGCAAACTGGCGGATTGCCAGGAGCGCGATCCGGAGCGTTGCGAGTTATTCCTGGTCGAGGGCGAATCGGCAGGCGGAACGGCAAAGCAGGGCCGCGACCGCCGGTTCCAGGCGATTCTGCCGTTGAAGGGCAAGATCCTCAACGTCGAGAAGGCGCGGTACGACCGAATGCTGGGCCACGAGGAAATCCGCGCGCTGATCACGGCGATGGGCACGGGCATCGGCAAGGACGATTTCGATCCCGCGAAGCTGCGCTACCACAAAATCATCATCATGACGGACGCGGACGTCGACGGGTCGCACATCCGCACGCTGCTGCTGACGTTCTTCTTCCGGCACATGAAGGAACTGATCGACCGGCAGCACGTTTACATCGCGCAGCCGCCGCTCTATCGCATCAAACGCGGCAAGAGCGAGAAGTACATCAAGGACGAGGCCGAGTTCACGCGCGAGATCATGCGCCGCGCGACCGAGAGCCTGGCGGTCGAATACAGCGGCGATGTACCGTCGAACGGGCACCCATCCGGCGGCCGGCTCGAAGGCGGAGAACTTCGTCCGTTCCTGATGAATCTGGACGAATTCCAGACGATGTACCAGAAGCTCGAACGCCGCGTGCGCGACTCGCGCGTGGTAGAGGTGCTGAGCGGCGCAGACTTGAAGATCGACATCAAGGCTGATTTCAGCGATCGCGCCAATCTCGACCTGCTTGCCGAGCGGTTGCGGACAGCGGGCATTCCGGCGGAAGTTCTGCCCGACGAAGAGCACTCGGCGTTTTATGCCATGTTCCACGATTCGACCAACGCGGAACGAAGGATCGGCGTGGAACTATCCCAACAGCCGGAGTATCGGAGGTACCGCGTCCTCGCCAAGGAGATTTCGAAGTTCAATCGCCCTCCGTTCACTGTCCTGAAGAACGAGAATCGCGATGTACTGACGAACTGGCGCGATCTGCTGGAGCACGTGAAGAGCGAGGGCAAGCGCGACGCCTCGGTGCAGCGTTACAAGGGGCTGGGCGAGATGAACGCCGAACAGCTCGCCGACACGACAATGAATCCGGAGAAGCGGACGCTGCTGACCGTGCGCCTCGAAGACGTGGTTGCGACCGACCTGATCTTCACCACCCTCATGGGCGAAGACGTGGAAAGCCGCCGCAAGTTCATCGAAGAGAACGCGCTCGACGTTAAGAACCTCGACGTGTAAAGGTGCGGAAAATGGGGGATCGGCGATCTTATCGCCGGCCTCCTGACGGCTCGCTGACGCGCCCGGCTCAATTCCGAGCCGCGACCGGCAGGGAGCGACGCTCTCGCTTGTGGCAAGGTAAGACCTTGAGGGCGTCGCGTAAGTCCTTTGTTTTAGCGCGACCCCCTCAAAAGCGATTCGCGCGCCTTTTCCGCGGCTATTCATGGCGGATGACGGGTAACGGGTCGCCTCTGGGCGATCGGTCAATCCATCTCTTCGGGAACATGCTGCTGCAGCTCGCCGCCAGGCTTGAGGCGAAAGAACGGACTCACAACCACCGCGCCTCTTAAGCCGTTCCACGAAGCAGTAAATCCTGCCCATGACCGGGCCAGAACCAAACGAGTATCCACGACTGCGCCCGCAGCCCCCAAAAGCCCCTGTCACTCGCCTGTAACGGACCCCTGGCTTTCTCCGCCTGAACCGGTGTGTTATCACTGGATAAACGGCTGGAAGCATCCCTGCTGATTCTGGAAGTCCCTGATTCTCAGCCCCGCAGCACATGCCTTCTTTAGCGCAAGAAAGGAACCCCTGTGGAGTCCGGCAACCGCAAATTAATTCGCCCCTCATTCAACGAGTTCAAAGAGAAGAGCGACCAGCCTCGCAAACCGGCGGCGCAGAAGCGTCAGGTACCTCCGGACCAGACCAACGCGGAGAATTTCTACTACGTCAAGCAGATGCAGTCGAAAACGCCCATGGTGATCACCCTCAAGGATGGCGAGATCCTGAAAGGCGTAATCGAATGGTATGACCGTTCCTGCCTGAAGCTGAATCGCGACGGCGACCCCAACCTGCTGCTCTACAAGAGCAATATCAAATATATTTACAAAGACGAAGAGTCTTAGGCTAAGAAGCCCGTAAGCTAGCGCGGCCGCTGCGAGAGCCGATATGCGCGGCGCGCTCCTGCCTCTTCGTAGCGCCGTTTCTCATCCTCAGTTTCGGGAATAACAGGCGGCACCGGCACGCGGCGGCCTTCGGAATCTATCGAGACGAAGGTCAGGAATGCGGATGAGACGTGCCGCTGTGAGCCGCTGATCAGATCGTCTACCCATACCTTCACGCCCACTTCGAGAGACGTGCGAAATGCCCGATTCACACTGGATCGCAGTCGCACCAGTTGACCGATCTTCACGGGATGGAGGAAGTCCATGTGGTCCACCGAAGCCGTCACCACCACGTTCCGGCAATGCCTGATCGCCGCGATGGCGCCCGCAAGATCCACCAGATGCATGATCTTTCCGCCCAGCAGACTGCCGAGGACGTTGGCGTCATTCGGCAATGCGACTTCCGAATACTCCGAGACGGACTCACTCACGCGCCGACCCTCCCTTTCCATCAGGCAGCCGACCCGTGGCGAAGATACGCCGTGATGCAAGCGCGCGCCTGGCGCTCAAGAGGACCTTCCGGCGCAGTGCTCGCATCCGTCAGACGCAATGTCCCCACCGCAACCGGGTGGTGGTCGCGCTCCGTGGACCACGCGATTTCAACCGCTCCCTCGCCATATGACTTGATCAGGAAGCGATTGGCGTCGGCCTGCTCTCCGGCGGCGTGTTCGCAGCAACCGCGCGCATAACCGCTATTGCAGCAGCGGCGAAGCGTATCGGTGGGGATGAGAGTTCCTGCCTGGGCCGCGCACTCACCCCCGAAAAGGTTCCCGAGAGGCAGAGCCTCGGGCGCGAAACCGGTGAGCGGCGATACGGGCAGAAACAGCGGACAAGCCATGGCTTTTTGGTCAAACGCCTGGACGCTATAGTAACAAGTGCGAATGGCATCCAATCGTTTCGAAGTCTTGCAGTCGATGGTAGAGCAGAATCCGGCGGACGCGTTCAGCCGTTTCGGTCTCGCGATGGAATACGTGAATTCAGGCGATCTGGAGAACGCGGTTGACCAGTTCGTGAAGCTGCTCGATCACAACCCGACTTACGCCGCCGCGTATTACCACGGTGGGCAGACGCTGCAAAAGCTGGGCCGAATCGATGAGGCCAAAGGCCTTTACCGGAAAGGCATCGAAGTAACCAGCGCGAGCGGCGACGAACACACCTGCAACGAGTTGCAGGCCGCCCTCGAAACGCTGGAATGACCGTCAGCTCTTAGGGCTGTACGCGACGCAATCGATCTCAACCCGGATCTCGGCGATAAACTTACAAACAACCGTGGTCCGCGCTGGTTTCGCCTCGCCGAAGAACTCGGCATAAACCTCGTTCATCTGCGCGAATTCGCCGCCATCGGCCAGATACACGCCGACCTTCACGACGTCAGCCAGCGAAGACCCCACGCCTTCCAGCAGCCGCTGGATATTACTCAGCACCAGCCGCGTCTCCGACCGGATATCGCCCGGCGAGATCTGATCCGTGGCCGGATCCACCGGCACCTGGCCCGCCAGAAAGATAAAATCCCCCGCGCGAACCGCCGGCGAGTAAGGGCCCCGAGGCGCCGGCACGCCCGGCGGCGACAATCGCTCGATCACCCTCAGTGTCCCTCCGCTTCCAGCATCCGTTCCACTTCGATCGCCGCCATACATCCCGCGCCCGCAGCCGTAATCGCCTGCCGATAAACCCGATCCTGCACGTCACCCGCATGAAACACGCCGGGAATGTTCGTGCGCGCCCCGCCATGCGAAAGCAGATAGCCATCCGGATCCAGATCGAGCTGGCCCTGGAACACCTGCGTATTCGGAACATGCCCGATCGCGACGAACAGCCCGTCCACGCCCCGCTCCCACGTCTCCCCGGTCACCAGATTCCGCAGCCGAACGCCCGTAACCACGTTCTCCTTCACATCGAACACCTCATCCACCGTGGTGTTCATGATGAATTCGATCTTCGGATTCGCCTTCGCGCGCTCCAGCATGATCTTCGAAGCGCGAAACGCATCCCGCCGATGCACCAGCGCCACCTCGCGCCCGAACCGCGTCAGGAAGTTGGCCTCTTCCATAGCGGAATCGCCGCCGCCCACCACCATGATCTTCTTCTCGCGGTAAAAGAACCCGTCGCAGGTGGCGCACGAGCTCACACCATGCCCGATCAGCCGCTGCTCCGACGGCAAATCGAGCCACCGTGCCTTCGCGCCCGACGCCACAATCAGCGTACGCGTCTCAATCCATTCGCCTTCCACATTCAACCGGAACGGCCGCTTCGACAGATCGGCTTCCGCAACCTGGCCGTCGCGGTAAACCGCGCCAAACCGCTCGGCCTGCCGGCGCATGTTCTCAATCAGATCGGGGCCGTTGATGCCTTCCGGAAATCCCGGGGAAGTTCTCCACTTCCGTCGTCAGCGACAGCTGGCCGCCGGTCTCGTGGCCTTTGATCACCAGCGGCTCCAGCCCCGCTCTGCCGGTATAGATCGCCGCCGTGTTCCCGGCGCAGCCGGAACCAATAATCACAACGTTAAACATGGGTAATTTTCGAGCCTATCAGATGGATTTGATGCCGCTCAGCACGTCCGCGATTTCAGCATTATCGAGAACCCGCTTCTCCGCGCAGCATTCACCCCTCGGAATCGGGACTCCCATGCGGGCATTCCACCGGATGGCCCAGCAAAGTGCAGATGCGGTCCGTCACATCCTCGCTCAGAATATGCTCGAACTTGCACGCGCTCGATTCCACTTCCACCTCGTCCCGAATCGAAAGCACATCCATAAACAGGCGTTCGGCCAGCCGATGCCGCCGGATCACGTTGCGCGCGCGCTCCTCCCCCGTCCGCGTGAACCGCTCCTCGCCGTCAACCACCGTCACCAGACCAATACGTGTCAGCGTCGCAATCAATCTACGCCACTGCATCTCGGTGAAGTCGGTCGATTGCATGTGAGTGGCCGTCTCCCTCCGATCCCAGAGATGTTCCAGCACCTCATCGAAATCCTGATTCTCTTCCGCCGTGAAGACCAGCGTTTCCACGATCTTGCCGTGTTCCAGATTCAGCCGGCGATCGGCCAGACGCCCGGCGCTTTCGTCGTGCGTCACCATCACGATCGTCCGCCCCTGCGCATGAAGATCGCTCAGCAGCTTGAACACGACGCGCTGATTCTCCGCGTCCAGATTGCCTGTGGGCTCGTCCGCAAGGATGATCTTCGGATCGTTCACCAGCGCCCGCGCAATCGCCACCCGCTGCTGCTCCCCGCCCGAAAGCTGCGAGGGCAAATGTTTCGCGCGCGCCTCCATCCCGACCTGCTTCAGGGCCTGCAAAGCCCCGGCCTCATCCGTCGTACTGTGGAAAAACTGCGCCAGCATCACATTTTCGATAGCCGTCAGATGCGGCACCAGGTGGAACTGCTGAAAAACGAAACCCACCGTCTCGCCGCGAAAATGCGCCAGTTCCGCACGCCGCAGCTGTGAGGTATCCGTGCCGTCGATCCGTACCACGCCGGAAGTCGCCTGATCCAGACAGCCGAGCAGGTTGAGCAGTGTGGTCTTTCCCGAACCCGACGGCCCCATGATGGCGATCCACTCGCCCCGTTCCGCCGTGAAGCTGATGCCGTCCACCGCGCGAACCGCCGCCGCGCCGCCGCCGTACACTTTCGTGACGTCCACCAGCTCGATAAATGAACTCACTCGCCCCTCAAAATGACAGCGGGCTGAATGCTCCAGATCCGCGAAGCTGCAATCGCGGTGGCAATAGCCGCCACCGCCAGCATAACGCCCGCCACAATGCCGAACACAGCCCAGTCCGCTTGCAGCCGGAACGGGCCGCCAAAAACCTCGCGTCCGATCCCCGCCGCAGCAAAAATACCCAACGCATATCCCGTAACAGTCGCGGCCAAAGCCAGCGCCGCCGATTCCGAAACAAAGAACGCCGCAATTCCCCGCTCTGCCCCGCCGATCGCCTTAAGGATGCCGATCTCCTTCGACCGCTCGATCACCATTTCACTGAAGCTCGTAGTCACGCAAAGAGCGGTAATCACGAGAATGAGCAGCGTCAGCAGAAACAGCGAAGCCCTGATTCGGGTCACGACGTTCGACTCCGTTTCCGCGACCGCCAGATTCGTACGCACATTGGCTGAAGGATACCGGCGCGCCAGTTCCGCCCGCACAGCCTCGACCCGTTCGCCCGGCGCGCGTATTTCGATGATGCTCGCAGCGTTGCGGATTCCGGCCAGCGCCTCCGCTGTCTCAAACGGAACGAGAAGCTCCCGATCCTCCGCTCCGCCGGTCGAAACGATTCCAACCACCTTACAGGGGGCGCCGCTCAATGAGACCGCGGAACCCACCCGCCAGCTCATCCTGTCGGCGAGCAGCTGACCGGCAATGCAGCCGCCGGGCCCGACCTCCCGGCTGCCCACCATATGCCAATAAGGTGTCATCGGTCCGGCTTTCGCGGGGACGAACCCGGCTACCGGAACGACTTCGGAACCCAAGCGGCTGGACGTAACAAGGAACGGAGAAGCCGCCGCGCCCAGCCGCTCGGCCGAAGCCGCCAGTTCCAGCGGAACCGTGTTCCCGTTCGCCGGCACAGCGGCGATATTCGCGCCGTATTGCCGGAATTCATCGCGCAAACGGCGCTCGATAGTTCCGTAGATCCCGAACAGAACAGTCGCCAGCGCAGCCGCAATCGCCATTGCGGAGAACGCCAGCATCAGACGCTGCTGCCGATGCTTTAACGCGCGAATAACGAACGTCCAGAACATGTTCGTCATTCCAAGCCGCCAGGCGACCCGTTTCCGAGCCGCGACTGGGAGGGAGCGACAGGCGAACTTTTCCGGCCCCGTCTCAAGAACGTCATTCCTGCTACACGCCTTCGCGCAGAATCACCGCCGGCTCAAGCCGCAGTGTCCGCCGTAACGGCTGAGCCGCGCCCGCAAGCGCAATCGCCATCGCGGCCGGAACAATCATGAACGGCAAAACCCACGAAATCTGCACGGAATCGTGAAAAACGGACAGGCCCACATAATGCGCCAGCAACGTCCCCACAACCGCGCCGATCACGCCTCCCGCCAGGCCGACCAAGGCAATTTCCAGCCCAAACAGAGTCGCAATCACCCCACGGCCCGCGCCGATCGCCTGCATAATCGCCACCTCGCCGCGCCGTTCCATCATGGTTGCGGCCGTCAGGCTCCAGACCGTCAAACCGGCCGAAAGCAACGCCACAAAAGTGATAAGCCCCATCAGGCCGCCCACGCTGCCAAGAATCTTGCCCTCCGAATCGGCCACCCGGCGAACCGGACGCGCAATAGTGCCAGGCAGAGCCTGTTGGATTTCGTCCGCCAGCGAAATCGCATAATTGGAGCAACTCCAGCGCTCGCGCTCCTTCGTGGTCATGGTCCTGGGATCCTTGCGCGCGAAGTCGTCTTCTGGCTTCGTCAGCGCCGCAACATCGATGCGGTCGACCACCCCCGGCCGTTGCGTCAATTCCTGCACGCGTTCCAGAGGCAATAACACGCGGTCCTCAGCCTCATCGCCGGTCTCGAAAATCCCGGCCACCGTGAACGGCGCGCCCAGCACCGTAATCTCGCTTCCCGCCTTCCACCCATGGCGATGAGCGGCGGCGAGGCCGACGGCGCAGTCGTTCCGGGCGCCCACCGGCCAATGACCCGCCCTCAAACGCCAGGCAGGATTTACCTTCGTGATGCCGGTGGCCTGCGACGAGCCATCAGGGGCGGTATAGGTATGCGAAAACCAGACGCCCTCAACAGGCAACCCGCCATCCTGCGCGCTCAGCGAGGGCGAAAATCCGAGAATATTCAGGCCCCAGAAAATCTTCTTGACGTTCGGCACTTCCGCTTCGGGGATGTAGCTCGCGGTCCCGGTCGCCCGGCCGCTGAACGAACCGACCCCGCCGGTCAAAGCCGCCGCCTGCGACGTAACCACGATGTTCGCGCCTACCTGGCGCAGCTCGCGATTGATCTTATCCCCGATGTCCAGCATCACCCCGAGCATCGCCGTCGCGACCGCCGAACCCATGGCAATCGCGGCGATGATGAGTGCCTTCCTGCGCGGCGCCCGCCGAATCGATTCCTGGACAAACCGCAGAATCACGAAGCGGCTCCCTTTGCGAATTTCGAAGCGCCGCCCTCGATTGCCGCTGCGTCAATTACAAGCGTGCCGCCTTCAACCCGAGACTGCAGCGGGATTGGGTTACACCCGCCCTTCGTACCGATCGTCCCTGCCACCAGCGAAGAAGCGCAGTTCCGGCAAATCAGCTCGTTGCCCTTCTGATAAAACCCCTGCGTCCCGCAGATCGAGCACGCATCGAATGCCGTCGCCAGCGTATGATCCGGCTTCTCGATGACGATGAACCGGACCGTCACGCCATCGTCGTCGACCTGGAACCGGTGCAGAATCCCGTCGCTCACCGATGCCACCGGAATCCGCACAACCCCACCCTGCACCGACACCGGTTCAGCGGCCGACAAGGCGGTGGAAGCGCGCGCATAAACGAACTCCGCCGTGATGAACAGAATAAAGATGCAGGACGCCGCGCACGAAGACACCATCCACAAACGTTCGCGCCGCGCGGACCACTGCGCCTTCCGCAAAGCCGCGCCCTGCAAACCGTCGATCCCAGGCCCTCGCCGCTTGCGCCATTCGAGCAGCATCATAGCCGCGGCCAGCGCGACAATCGTAACGAAGAAAAACGCGTCGTTCTTCACCACCGGCCCGATCAGCGCCATTTCGCGCGGACTCGCCGGCAGAACCTCGCTCTCGGAAAGTTCGTGCAGTCCTGTAATAACGAGTTGCACCACAACCACCATCAGGATGACAGTCGTGATCTTGAAAAATTGCTTCAGATTGACCCGGATCGTGCCCCGCACGAAGCTGACGCCGAACAACACCGCGAGCCCAATCCCCAGCAATCCGCCGAGCAGTTCGAGAATCCCCGAGGTGTCGAGCCGCAGCGTGCCATACAGCATGATCACGGTCTCCACGCCCTCGCGAAAAATCATCAGAAAAACGAAAAGAAAAACGCCCCAGGCGCCGCCGCTTTGGCCGCTATCCTTTTGCAATCGACTTTCAATTTCGCCTTTCAGCTTGCTGCCGTGGCGGTTCATCCAGATCACCATCGAAAGCACAAAAACCGCGCTGACCAGCAGCGTCCAGCCCTCGTAAGCGTCTTCATTAAAGTCGAGTTTCGTGAAGCCCCACGCGGCAATAAAGCAGGCAATCACGGCACTTATCAGCGCGCGATAGACCGCCGGCATCAGGTCGAGGCGACCCGTCTTCCTGAGGTAAGAGACCGCGATGGCGATCACCAGCGCGGCTTCGACCCCCTCGCGTAAAGTGATCACGAAAGTCTGCAGCATATCGGCAACTCAGTTGCATTTCGATTGTAGCAGGGGTTTTTCCTCAGGACGCGCGAAGAGGCGCACGTGTTTTGCGCCTTACTTCGGCCTGTGGCTTGCTGGCCCCAACGCGTCGGCTCGAGGAACCAACAATGGCAGAAGACAAGGAAAAGTTATCCGGACCGGATCTGCGCGACGGAGTGAAATTCGACAAACTTGCGGAGAGCGAACCGTTGCTGGGCCACTTCGATGGCGAACCCGTTGTCCTGGTCCGGCGAGGCGATGAACTCTTTGCGACCGGCGCCGTCTGCACCCATTATGGCGGACCGCTGGCGGAAGGCCTCGTGGTGGGTGACACGATCAGATGTCCGTGGCACCACGCCCGATTCGATCTCCGCACGGGCGAAGCCACAGGAGCCCCTGCGCTCGACCCAGTCTCGTGCTTCAATATCCATCGCGACAATAGCATCGTTACGATCAGCGGCAAGAAGACCGCCGATTTTCGCGTCGCATGCAATTTGAATCCTGGATCCGTGGTCATCGTCGGGGCGGGCGCCGGCGGCGCTGCTTGCGCAGATATGCTGCGTGCAAAAGGATACGCCGGACCCATTACGCTGGCCGGCGACGAGCCGCCCGGTCCCGTCGATCGCCCGAACTTGTCAAAGGACTTTCTGGCGGGTACGGCCGAGGAAGCCTGGACATCGCTCCGCACTCGCAAATACTACGACTCGATCAAAGTCGAGCTGCTCACCGGCGATCCCGCGGTGCGCATCGATCCAGCCACGAAACAGGTCGCCCTCCGCAGCGGCCGGACACTCAACTACGGCGCTTTGTTGCTGGCGACCGGAGCGGAGCCTCGCTCGCTACCCATCGAAGGCGCGGACTTGCCGCATGTTTACCGGCTCAGAACCCTCGCCGACAGCAAAGCGATCATCGCCAAAGCCGGGAAGGCAAAAACCTGTGCCGTGATCGGTTCGAGCTTTATCGGGCTGGAAGTAGCAGCGTCACTCCGGAAACGCGGGCTGGCAGTCTCGGTCATAGGATCCGACTCGGTTCCGCTGAGGAAGATTCTGGGTCCCGAGCTGGGTGGATTCATCCGAAAGCTGCACGAGCAGCACGGCGTGCGCTTCTTCATGGACACCAAACCGCGTGCGATTCAGGTGAATCGCGTAGACATTGGTAATGGTCAGTTTGTCGAAGCCGATCTGGTAGTGATGGGCGTCGGCGTCTCTCCGCGAACTGCCCTGGCCGAAGCGGCCGGCCTGACTGTGGACGACGGGGTGGTGGTTGACGAGACTCTCCGGACAAGCGCCGCCGACGTATTTGCGGCAGGTGACATCGCGAAGTATCCGGAGTCCGTTTCAGGCGACGCGGCGCGCGTAGAGCACTGGGTGGTGGCCGAGCGTCAGGGACAAGCGGTTGCCCGCTCGATGCTCGGTATCGGCGGCGCATACCGGGAACCACCGCTTTTCTGGACTCAGCAGTATGAGTTCACCATCTGGTATGTCGGACACGCGGCATCGTGGGATAGCTGCGAGGTCAGAGGTGAGCCTGAAAAGTATGATGCCTGCGCCATATATCGGCGAAAGGGAAAAACAACCGCCGTCGTGACTATAGGAAGGGATCTTCTAAGTCTGCGCGTTGAGGCGGCCTTGGAGCAGGGCGACACCAATGCTCTTGAAGGGCTTCTGAAAGATCAATAGGGATCGGAGCACAGAGAAAGAAAAACCAGGCAGTTCTTATCCAGAAGTCTTTCTGTGGGGCGGACCCCCGGTCCGCAGCCGACGCCCTCGTCGACTTCCTCCTGGTGCCGATAGAACTAAACCGATGGAACTAAATCTTCCCCTCCGGTGTCCTACTCGATATAGTACACCAAATGGTTCCGTTCCGAGTCTCTTTCGAACCCGGCATTTCCCTGCACGAGCAGGTCGTCTACGCGGCGCGAAAAGCGATGCTTTCGGGACAAATGAGACCTGGCGATCCGTTTCCTTCGGTACGGCAGCTGAGCAAAGAATTCAAGATCAACCCCAACACAGCGCATAAGGTCGTCCTGCAGCTTCTGGACGACGGAATGATTGAGGTCCGTGTCGGCATCGGGACCGTTGTGGCGAAGCCGCCCCGTTCGACTGCGGCCGAGCGCTCGCGCCTGCTGCAACGCGAAATCGAACAGGTAGTCGTGGAAGCGAAACGGCTGGGCCTCGATCGCGACGAGGTTCTCGACGCCGTTTCATCGCATTGGGAGCGTTTCGAACCTGACGGGTCGAATGCGCTGGCCGGGCAAGGAGCCGGCAAACGATGAAGATGCCGATCAACTGCCAGAATCTCACGGTGGCGTTCTCCAGAATCCGGGCCGTCAACGGTCTGGATCTCGAAGTCGAACCGGCCGCGATCTACGGGCTCCTCGGTCCCAACGGCGCGGGCAAGACGACCGCGATCAAAGCGATCATGAACATCGTCCGGCCCACAGGTGGACACGCCTCGATATTCGGCCGCGATTCGCGGCTGTTGCACGCGCACGATTTCGAGCGCATCGGGTACGTGTCGGAAAACCAGGAACTGCCCGGCTGGATGACGGTCAGTTACCTCATGAAGTATCTCGAACCGTTCTATCCGGACTGGGACGCAAAACGCGCTGCGGAACTCCTGCGCGCATTCGATTTGCCGTTGCACCGCAAACTGAGCCATTTCTCCCGCGGCATGTGGATGAAGGCCGCCCTCGCGTCGTCGCTGGCCTATCACCCCAGGCTTCTGGTTCTCGACGAACCGTTCAGCGGACTGGACCCCCTCGTAAGGGAGGAGCTCATTCAGGGAATCCTCGAGACCGCCGAAGAGTGCGCCATCCTGGTTTCCTCGCACGATCTTGGCGAAATCGAAACATTCGCGAGTCACATCGGGTATATGGAGCAGGGGCGGCTCGTCTTCTCGGAAGAAATGAGCTCGCTCACCGAACGTTTCCGTGAAGTGGAGGTGATCTTCGGGCAACCCTCCGACGTTCCCCACAGTTCGGGCTGGCCCTCCCGGTGGCTCCGGCCCGAAGTGTCCCCTTCCCTTGTGCGGTTCATCGATACCGGCTACGATCCCGAGCGCACCTCCGCCGAAGTGCGCGATCTGTTCTCCGGAGTCCGCGACATCTCGGCGCGGCCGCTGCCGTTGCGCACAATTTTTCTGACCATGGCGCGCCGTTCGCGCGAGATCTCGGGAACTGCATTATGAAGCCCAGCGTTATGAAGCGCGGCATTATGAAGCAGGCCCTGCATATCTTCCGGAAAGACGTCGATGCGCTGCGCATTGAGATCGGCGTTTTCGTGCTGCTTGTCCTGGCCTCCAGCCGGATAAAGGGTAATGACGGTTGGACCGACGCGCTGATCGTGCTTGCCGCTTCTTTCCTGATCGCGCGCGTCGTTCACGCCGACGCCCTTCCAGGCGACCGGCAATTCTGGCTCACCCGGCCTTACAACCGCATGAGTCTGCTTTCCGCCAAACTGCTCTTCGTCGTCGTTTGCGTTTCGATGCCGGTCGCGTGCGGGCAATTTGCTGAAGCCGTGCTGTTCGGCTATCCGATCCGGCAGGTCCTGCCCGCTGTGCTGTTCAATCAACTCGCGCTCCTTGGTATCGGCGCGCTGCCGGTGCTGGCGCTGTCGTCGCTCACCACGGGGATTGTTGTTCTCGTCCTGATCGCGCTGGCGATCGCGGTAGTTTGGCTCGGCGGATCGTCCACTCTGGTCTACTACTGGTTTCCGGACATTTCGCATTTCGGTCCCGATTCGGTTGCCTGGATTCGAAACACATTTGTTGAGATATGGCTCCTGGCGGTAGCCGCTATCGTGATTTTCCGCCAGTATCGGTATCGCGCCACGAGATCCGGAATGGTCATAGCTGTCGCCGGATTGAACATCGCGGCAGCGGGATATTTGCTGATCCCCAGCGCTTTTGAGCTTCGGGCACAGTCATGGTTTTCGGAAAACCCGGCCTTGTCTTCCGGCGTGACGGTCGCGGTGAAGCCGGCAGACATCAATGGGCAGCCCACAGGCCCTATGATGCTGGTGCCGCTCACCCTGATCGCCGGGCACCTTCCCCCGGGCATCGAGATCCGGGCGGACGATCTCGATATCTCCGTATCCTGGCCCGGCAGACCGCTGCGTTTCGCCCACCGCCCCGGCGCGAACCGGCGTTCCCAGGGTCCGACACAAGCCGCCGAGAAGCAAGCCGTTTTTGACGTCGGACTGCCGATGGATCCCGCGCTGTACCGGGCGCGATTGGACCAGCCGCTGACGATCTCGGGTTCGCTTTTCCTCACGATATTCGGAGAAGAGGAACGGAGCCGGTTTTCGCTCCGAAACGATCGCACGGCCGCCCCGGACGGCCTGCGCTGTGAGGCCTTCAAACTCACGGACCGGGGACGGTCGGTCATTCCGGCGCCCGGCGCCGAAGTCACCGAATGGCATCCCGCTGGTTCGCTGATCTGCGCCGCGCTGTTTCGCTGGCCTTCACGGCTGGTATACGCGCAGGCGGACGCCGGTCCGTCGCGCGAAGTCCCGTCGGAATTCAGCAATACCCTGATTACCTACTCGCCGTTCCCGGCGCGCCTTTCCCTCGCTCCGCTGGATGTTCGCCGCAGCGATTCCCTCGAATCGGAAGACGTGACCATCGTCACCCGCAAGCCGCTGGTCCACTTCCGCCGCGCCTTTTCGCTCACAGGTGTAAGGCTGCGCGACTTCTCGCCCTGGCGGAACGTGCCGCACACGCTTCCCTCGATCGACCCCTAAAGCCATACCCATAAAACCGGGACCCCTACTGTGCAACCTTCATATAATCCGAGTTTGAAACCTTCACTTGAATCTTCTTACCAGCAGCATCGAGGACCGTCTGTTGCGCATAATTGGTCCCGTCCGGAAGACTGCCGAAAGTCACAGCCAGGGTGACGGCATCATCTTTGGGATTATCAAGGTAAGAATGGACGTCGTACTTTCGCACCTGTTTCGCAATGGCGTCGAGGCCAATCGCCACTGAGTCTCCAGACTTGAGATAGTTCGTAAACGTAAGCACGATGTTCCCCTGAGATTCCGCGGGTTGCAAAGAGACGTTACCCGCCTGCTGTGCCGCCTGGATTTTCTCGGGATCCGGAGGGACGTATTGCTGCACGAGCGCGCCAACCCGCTCCATGTAATCTTTCAGTTCTTCCACCTTCTTCTCGACGATCGCTCTTTTGACCCCTCCACGACGGCGTCCGCCGCCGGCAGGCTCCGAAGGAGCTCCCGCCAACGGGGTTTTCTCCACCTTCCCGTCGGGGCCATAGCGACAATTCTTTTGTACGCGCTTCTTGACTTCGCCTTTGCTGCTGATCTCCGTCGTCTCAACCCAGGTGTACGACCTCAGTGCAGCCTGATTGCGGCCCAGAGACTCCCGAAGTGCGCCAATCTGGTTCTGAGCCGCTGCGCCTGGATTCTGCGCCAGCGCGCTGATCGCAACAAACGCCGTACTGTAAAGACAAATGGCAAACGTTCGGATGGTCATGAGCTGCCTCCCAAATCCCGACGTTACCACCGGTCACACGGCTGCCCGATGGAGCCGGTTTACGACGGCGACTCTCTTTCGATCAATTCGTGCTGCGGCGCACAAATCAAAATCAGAACGCCAGGCCTTCACAGCCGCCAGAGGATTTTTTACTCCGTGATTTCAACAGCTTGCACGCCCTGCTATGTCGGATCTCTGTTTTCGTCAGTTACTCTGATCGCAGCGAAAGAATATCTATGTCCACAGAAGCTCAAATCGCAGCCAATCGCCGCAACGCGGACGCCTCCACCGGACCCCGCACCGCCGATGGCAAAGCGCGCGTTTCCCGCAACGCGACCACATTCGGCCTCTATTCATCCGGCGACGTCGTTCGCCCCGAGGAAGAATCTCTTTACCAGGCCTTCTGCGAGAATTTCCATGACGAGCTCGCCCCGCAAGGCGCAATGGAAACCACTCTCGCCGCGGAAATCGTCCACGCCGCCTGGCGGCTTCGCCGTTGCGCCGAAGCCGAATCCACTCTCGAAACCCAGAACGGCCTCGATCCCATGCTCGACCCGGCCACTGCCGCCCAGCAGAACTCAATCGATCGCGCCCACGCTCAGGCCCTGCGTCACTTTCACCGCGCCACCGCCGAGCTGCGGCGCATACAGAAAGAGCGCCAGATCCGGACCAAAGCAGCGTCCGAACAACAACACCCCACCTTGGTTAAAGCCGTCGCGACAAAACAAACCCAATGCGAGCCGCCCCAGATACTCTCGATCCCGCGAGGAGCGCCCTGCCCCTGCGGTTCTGGAGCTAAATACAAGCGTTGTTGCGGCACAAACGCCCCACCCGTACTTTTGAGTGCCGCCTGAGGTAGCGTCGCGGGCCGGCTCTTCGACAACCGCATATTCGAAGCCCGCACTTACACCCGACCCTCGTCCGCAATCCGATATGATGGTCCACCGGGAGCACCGCCCCATGCCAAAATCAACGCCACGACCTCTGACGGCACTTCTCATCGTTTTTGCCAGCGCCATCTCCCTCTCCGCCGCGATCGACAACCCCGTGAAGCTCGATACCGGAATGGTTTCCGGCGTGTCCGGGACGGACCCCGATATCCGCGTCTTCAAAGGCCTGCCCTTTGCCGCGCCTCCCGTCGGAAATCTGCGCTGGCGAGCCCCGCGGCCGGTCGCGCACTGGGACGGGGTCCGCAAAGCCGACGAGTTCGGTCCGATCTGCATGCAGGCCGCGGGACGCGGCGGTGCGCCGGCAAAGATGAGCGAAGACTGCCTGTATCTCAACGTCTGGACCGCCGCGAAGACGGCATCTGAGCGCCGCCCCGTGCTCTTGTGGATTCACCCCGGCGGTTACACCAGCGGCTCGGGTTCCGCGCCCGGCACGAACGGCGAAGCGCTCGCCAAAAAAGGCGTTGTGGTGGTCACCATCAATTACCGCCTGGGCGCGCTGGGCTTCTTCGCCTACCCCGAATTGACGAAAGAATCCGACCGGAACGCCTCAGGCAACTACGCCCTGATGGATCAAACCGCGGCTCTCGAATGGGTTCAAAAGAATATCGCCGGCTTCGGCGGCGATCCGAAAAGAGTCACCGTCGACGGCGATTCAGCCGGGGCCGCCAGTATCGGTAACCTGGTCGGTTCTCCCCGAACCAAAGGTCTCTTCCAGCGTGCGATTGCCGAGAGCGGCGCGTGGCTCGGATTATCTGTGACCCACACGAACACTCTTGCCGAAGCCGAACAGGGCGGAGTGAAGAGCGCCGAGACCGTGGGAGCCCATTCTCTGGCCGACCTTCGCGCCCTGCCCGCAGCCGACGTCCTGAAAATCCGGAGCGGCGGCCCGATCGTTGACGGCTGGTTCCTTCCCGAAGACGTCGGAAAGGTCTTCGCCGAAGGCAAGCAGAACGATATCCCCGTTCTTCTCGGCTCGAACAAGGATGAAGGCACCTTCTTCCTGCAGCCCACCACAGCGGAAAAGTATAGGGAACAGGCGCACCGCCGGTATGGCGATCTCGCGGATGAGTACCTGAAGCTCTACCCCGGTAAGACCGACGAAGAAGCCAGCGCTTCCCAACTCGCCGCCTTCCGCGACGAACTCGGCTGGGTGATGCGCAACTGGGCGAGCCTGCAGTCGAAGACCGGAAAGTCGAAGGCGTATCTCTACTACTTCACCCACGAGCCGCCCGCCGCTCAATCGGCATCGCCCCGAGGCGGGTTCGCGTCCGGCGCGACGCACGGATCCGAAGCCGCCTACGTATTCCGGAACCTGCTGCCCGGACGGCCCTGGACGGATCTCGACCGCGAGGTCTCCGAGACCCTCTCATCCTATTGGGTAAATTTCGCAACCACCGGCAACCCCAATGGCAAAGGCCTGACCGAGTGGCTGGCTTACACCGCGAAAACAGCCGACCGCAGGATGGTTCTGGGCGACAAGGCGGAGCCAGGCCCCGGCCTCGACAAAGCGAGAGTCGATTTCTACCAAACGAAATACGACAAGCGCAACCAGCCCTGAAAACGAGGCTCTGAACCGATCCCGGACTCGACACCGACCGCGGACTCCATACCGAGCCGCGACCCAGCATCCCCTTTAGGGGTGCTGGCGCGGAAGGGAGCGACACCCGAACTACCCCCGCAAAGCCTGTACCAGCAGGATCGCCGCAATCCCCAGCAGCGCCGCATGCAGATAAAGAACGAACTGCCGCGCATTCAGTCGCTTGTTGATCACCCGCCCCAAAAAAATCCCCAGCACAATTCCCGGCAAAGAAGCCAGGTAAAACCTGTTGACCGCAGGCGTCCACAAACCGCCAATCAAATAGCCGGCCATACCCGCAATACTAGCCGGCAAAAAATAGCCCTGCAGCGTGGCCCGAAAATTCCCCGGCGTCCACTTGCGCAGCGAGCCATAAATCGCGAGCGGCGGACCGTTCATGCCGTAAGCCCCGCCCAGCACGCCGGCCCAGAAACCGAAAAACCATGCGAGCCGGTCGTTCTTCAATTCGTAGCGGCCAGGGCGCAGCAGCGAATAGGTGGAAAAGCCGGCAATCACAAAAGCCAGGACCGCCTTCGCGGCAACCTCCGGCACTGTTTTCAGGAGCCACAATCCTAATGGAATGCCTGCGAAGGTCGAGAGAACCAGCCATCCCGCACTGCGCGCGTGAATCGCCCGCCAGTCCTGAATCACCACGATCAGCGCGACCGTGATCGAGGCAAGAACCGCGACTGGCGCCGCGACTTCAACCGGCAGGGCAAGCGCGAGCAGCGGCACGGCAACCAAAGCTTCGCCGAACCCAAATGCCGAACGGATGACCGTGGCTAGAAAAAGAACCGCCGCAACCTCAATGACAACAGGCATCTATCGGGATCTGTAGTACGTGATCAGGTCCGTCCCAGGCGGAGTGAAACCTGATTGGCGCAGCATCGTCGCGACCTGGCCCCGATGATAGCTGCCGTGATTGACCACGTGAAGGACGATCTGCCAGGTGGGCAGTGTGGATTCGGCTCCTCTGTTGTTCCCAAAGGTGAGCGGCTCGGGCCACTCTTCGGCTGTGAGGGAACCTGCCCAGTGGAGCCACATGCGATGCAACTCCAGCCACTCCGTGTTGAGAGCGGCCATATCTTCAGGAACCGGCAAATCGGCAATCCTGGCGTCCCGTGCCCCATGCAACCGTTTCAGCCACACGCGCTCGGCCAGATAGACGTGGTTAAGCGTGTCGCGCATGCTCTTGAACGAGCTTCCCGCGTCGTGATTGTATTGGGAGGGCGACAACGGAAAAAGGGCGGCGAGAACGCTCTCGTCCGCCCATTTCATAAATTCCAGATGACCAATGCAGACCGATCCGATATCCGATTGCATGCAATCAGTCTGACATGCAGCGGTAAAGGACCGCTCGTCAGAACTGGAAGCGCAACTGGAATTCAATCTTTCGGTTGCCGGCCGCGCTGTTGCCGTTGTTGATTGCCGTCGACTCGCCAAAGAATGGCGATGTCAAAGTCCCGATGGGCTGCGCGAGGTTGACATGGTTGAAGGCATTCCGGGCCGATGCCGTCGCGGTCAGGTTATAGCGCTTACCTGTATTCCCGCCGCCGAATCCGCCAAATCCACCGCCGCCGCGGCCACCACCTCCGCCAAATCCACCGCGAGGACCACCGCCGCCGCCACCACCAAAACCACCGCCGCCGCCCGGTCCGCCGCCGCCACCGCGATTCGGAGCCGCGCCTTTTCGCTCTCCCCATCCCCAGGTGCGGCTGAGGCGCAGGTTAACGCTGAACTGTGCGGGACCGTCGCCATAGTTGACCGGGATCAGCGCCGCGCCAGTTGCAGGATTAAGTTGGAAGCATCCGAATGAAGTTATTTTCACACCCGGTGCAGCGGCGCAGGGCGCAAAGGCTGGCCGCCCGTTCAGAAGCTGTGTATTTTGTCCGTCGTATTGGCCGCCGGTAGTGATGTTGAAGGGTGCGCCCGACTGCATCGTGACGAAAGGGTTCAATTGCAGCCGGAAAGGCAGCCCCAGCGTGCCGCCGATGAATCCGCGGTTGTGGATATCGTAGGGTGCCCGGCCCCAGTCGAGACTGGTGTTGTACTGATCCATCGGAAATCCGCCCGTGGAGCTGACATTCGTATGAGCCTGGCTGTACGAATAGTAGCCCTGTAACTGCAGGTGAGAGTTCAGCCGCGAATTCGCGTTCACGGTCAGCTGGGTTTGTTTGAAGATTCCGGTGTCTTCATACTGATAGATATCGCCGCCCGCGTTGGGGACGTCCGTTCCCGCAAAGGGACGCAGACCACCAAACATGGGATCGGGCGCGTTGATATCGCGCTGGCGCAGAATATGCACCCCGCGGGTGTTCACGTAGTTCACCGATACCTGAGTACGGCCCGGCAATTGCCGGTCAACCGATACAGCCAATTGGCTCTGATAAGGGGACGGCATGTTGGAGCCGACCGTATAAATCGCCTGATTCAGCGCGGTCAGCAGGCCCGTAGCCGGAAGAAAGGGGTAAGCCGTCATGGCGAGGGGATTGGTGGTCGAGTAGTTGGTCTGCGCCACGCCGTTAAATCGCTCCGTATTCAGAGTATTCGCCAGAGCGAACCGGGTATAGAAGAGGCCGTAACCGGCGCGGATCACAGTCTTGGATGCCGTCTTTCCCTTCGCTCCCGGAGCCCACGCCACACCGATACGCGGTGCCCAATCGTTATGGTCTCCGATATTGGTCTGAGTTTCATACCGGACGCCGAGATTGACGGTCAGATTGGGACGGAGACGCCAGTCATCCTGAACATACGCGCCCAGGTCGAACTGGTCCACGTTCTGCACGGCAATTCCGCCGTTAAGCTTGAACTGGCTGGGGCCGCAACCTTGTGCGACGATCGACGCCATCGGCATACCCTGGTTGAGTAATATCTCAGTTTGCTGATAAAGCTCGATAGACGTAGCATCCGTTCCATAACCGGCGAGGCACCCGCCGGCGCTCGTCGCGAGCGTATTCGGCTGGCTGAAAATCCAGGAACCGTTGAAATTCGTTGAAGAGCTGCTGCCCTCATCAGACTTGCGCATGCGGACGCCAACTTTGATCGCGTGGCTCTTTTTTGCCAGCGTAACGACGTTGGTCAACTCATAGCCCTTGGTATCGGTATAGTTCGGCTGGGTAAAAGGTGCGCCGCCCGAGTTGAAGGCGCTGCTTACATCGATGCCCGGGATGCTTGTATCTCCGTTGGCGCTGATATTGGCATGATTATCGCGAAACTGAAAGCGGGTTTCGTCCACCGCGACAGTACCCAGCACCGCGGTTTCCGTGATCTGAACCATATTGTTCCGGCCGGAGTTATACGTTTCCTGGGTCGGAAGAGCGAAATTTCCGACGCCACCTACCGATGACGTTTGAATATGGTTGTATCGAATCACGAGTGTATTCGACGAGTTCAACTGATAGTCGAGACGAGGATTGATCTCCCAGCGGAAATTCGGAGTAAGTACCGCCTGGTTGTAAGGCACGATCGCAAAGGTCTGCGGGTCGAGCACCTGCGCATTCACGAGCGCGTTCTCATCGATCTGGCGCCTGCTGTAATCGAAGAAGTAAGACGCTTTCTTACCCAGCGGGCCGCCGATATTAGCGTTGAGCTGATTCAGATCGTAACCGGGCCACTCCCCGGTCAGCAGAGGATTACGGCTGTCAAAGACCTTATTGCCATAGTTGAAATACGCCTGGCCGTGGATGTTGTCCGTACCTGGCTTGGTCAGGATTTCAATGCGCCCGAAGCCCGGCGCGTCGAATTCGGATGAGAACGGATTGGAGTTGATCCGGATCTCGCGGATCGA
Source organism: Terriglobia bacterium (assembly GCA_963718155.1). Lineage (GTDB taxonomy): Bacteria > Acidobacteriota > Terriglobia > Bryobacterales > Bryobacteraceae > BOG-234. The sequence continues at coordinate 158,664 of CAVQYP010000024.1, forward strand.
GCTCTTGGGCGGCAACTGGCCGCCGCTGAAACCATCGATGAAAAACTGCGCTCCATTCGGACCGGCGGAAGGGCCGGCGAGCGCTTCGAGATCGGACTGCAGATCGTCGGGATCGTCGGGAAGTTCCTCGAGGTCGGCTTCTTTCAAAACCAGCGCGCTCGCATTGCTCGAAGAGTCAGTGGAAAGCGCGGCAACAGCCGAATCGCTCACCTGCACCTGCTGCGTTTCCGTCGCAATCTGCAGCGCGATATCAAGCGGGCTTGCAGTTCCCGCGGGTACGCTGACATCGGGTTTCGCGAATGCGACGAAGCCGGCGGCGCTCGCGCTCACCGAGTATGTTCCCGGCGGCATATTGGGTAGCGTGTAGTGTCCCTGACCGTCCGTTTTTGCCGAGCGCGCCACCCCATTCCCCGTTGCCACCACCGTGGCGCCGGGTATGACCGCTGCCGAAGGATCTGTGATAGTACCCCGGATCGAGCCCACGTTCTGAGCGCTCGCCTGGCGCTGCGCGATGCCTGCCAGGGCCATCACTGATAACAGGACCGCCATTGTCCTGGACTTCATCCACACCTGTATTCGCATAATCTCGTCCGACCCGCTTTCGTTGAGACGGGGGGTAACTTTGATTGTTACCTTTTATTACATCTGTAGATCGTGAATAAGTGTAAAGAAGGGTGCCCGAAGCCCGGTAACTTGTTCGAAATCAATACGTGTTCTGATCGAGGTGGGGCGTTCGGATCCGCGCCGGACCCCACGGTAAGGCTCCTGGAGCTGACAGAAGTGCGTCCAGCTACGGCTGGCGCATCGCGCGCCCGGTGTTACCAATCCACAAGGCGACCATAGCCGCGCAATCCCGCGCCTCTTTCAGACCTCGGAGGTCTTCGATCGACCAGCGCATCTTGAGGCTCCAGTTCGGATACTCAGCCGTTGTGCCCGGCAGATTCTGCTGATTTTTTTCCATCGTCAGGTCCTCCTGATTCACCAGCAGGAGCACCGAAGGCGTTCTGGCCAGGAAACCGACAATCGCATAGTGCAGTTCACCCGTCAGTTCGGGAATCAGGTCGGCCCGGCGCTCATAGCCGGCGGGCATCAGGCTGGCCTCAAAGAGCGCATCGAGGAGGCGCTGTTTGTCGCGGACCCGGCTTGCCTGCTGCGAGTCATAAGAATTTTGATCGATCGTCCCGGCGGCGAGGCGTGCTTTGATATCTTCGCCGGTCCAGAATCCGGCAATCGTGGCCAGATCGTGCGTTGTCGAAGCGGCCAGCGCCTGTGCCGGATACTGATCGGGCGGTCTGAACGCTCCGGCATTCTGTCCGGAGTAGATGCGTTCAAAATAGAGAAGGCGATAACTCAGGATGCCGAAGCGCGCAAGCGTTTTCCGGACCTCGGGCTCGACTGTGCCCAGGTCCTCGCCGACGATCACCGCATTGGCGCGAACGCTTTCGAGCGCCAGAATCCGGATCAGATCGTCCGGCCGGTCGCGTACATAAGCTCCGTGCGCGGCATCGCATCCGGCGGGAATCCAGTAGAGGCGGAACAGCCGCATCACGTGGTCGATGCGCAGCGCTCCGCCGTGCCGCAGCGACTTCCGAATCGACTCGGAAAACAGCCGGTACCCGTCGGCCACATGCTGTCTCGAATCCGGCGGAGGGAAAGACCAGTCCTGCCCGGTCGGCGAGAACGCATCGGGCGGCGAGCCCACTCCGCACCCCGATACGTAAAACTTTCGGTGGGCCCAGAGGTCGGATCCGAAACGGTCGGTTGCCAGCGCCATGTCGTGGTAGAGGCCGATGCTCATCCCTGCCGCGAGGGCGCGCTGCTGCACTCGCGCCAGCTGAATATCTACATTCCACTGCAGCCAGCAGTGAAAGAGGATCTCCCGCTCGTGCGCGGCCGCGAACTTTTTGACGGCTTCGCTTTCCGGATCGCGGTACTCTTCGGGCCAGTCGGGCCAAACCCACAAGTCCGGGTTCTGCGCATGGAGATGTTCGTCGAGCGCGCAATACGTTGCGAAAAGGCGCAGCAGATCGCCCTCGCCCGCGATCCAGGCGCCGCAATCCTCTTCCGGCGGGTTGGCCTCGAAAACCAGATCGAGCGCCCGCCGCTTGAGTGCTGCTACCCGGTCGTAATCGACGTTGGGCTCATCTCTCAGCGCGGCCATCTCGGCCAGAGTTTCGGGAGTCTCAAACTCCTGGCGAATTCGTTCGAATCCCCGAATCCCCTCGACATCCAGATAGAGAAAGTTGCGATAAAAGATGCTGTTCGGCAGGTAAGGACTGATGTTGTAAGGACGCCGGTTGTGAATCGCGTGCAGCGGATTCAGGGCGACGAAATCCACGTGGAGAGTGATTACCGCCCAGTCGATGAGATCCGCCAGATCGCGAAAATCGCCACAGCCCCAGTTCCGGCGCGACCGCAGCCCATAGAGGGTTACGCCCAGGCCGGCATGTTTCCCGGGTTCCGGCGGATGAGCGCAATTCGGCGTAACGATCAGCCTCATCGCGCAATTCCCGGCACGCGCCTCGTGATAGCCGAGCGGCAAATTCACGGCAGGATCGGCGACGCCGTTCTTTATGTGGACCTGATGCTTCTCACCCTTTTCCGTGACAATCTCCATATCAAAATTGCCAGGAATACGCAGCGGGTCGTCTTCGCCGATCACCAGCACGGGCGGAAGCGGACGCGAGCGCTCAGCCTCCTCACGCTGCGCGACCGAACCGACCAGCGCTTCTTCGGACGAACAATCGAAGCCAAGCGCCGTCAGGATCGCGCGATTCGTTTCCGGTCCCGTAATATGATGGTGGCCGAAGACGTCCCAGAAGTCCTGCTGTATACCATTCCGCTCGGCGGCATAGCGAAGTGTGGCGTCGAGTGACACCTAACCAATGTAGCGTGCTGTCATTGATTTACCGGCATTTACCCGATATCCGCCGCCGGCGCTGTGAACAAAAACACCGACCCGGCTCCGGGTTCCGACTCGACCCGGATCTCGCCCCCGTAGCGTTCCACGGTTCGCCTGCAGATTGCCAGGCCCAACCCCGTTCCCCTGCGAGCCTCATCTCTTTGCAGCCGCTTGAACGATCCGAAAAATCCATGAAACCCGGGAGCCGCATGCCCCCGCGCCGAAATCTCAATTTGCAGAGGAGCGCTCTTGCGCCGGTACTTGATCGCATTCGATATCAGGTTCTGAAAAATCTGTTGCAGATGAACCTCGCGCATGCGGACGAGTGGTAATGGCTCGGTTCTGTTAAACGCCTTGCTCTCCCGTACCGCCAAATCGATGCGCGTACGCCAGAAGGTCGTGGATGAGCGTGCTCATCCTGCGTGAGCCCTCGAGGATGATGTCGAGAAAGAAATCGGCTTGGGCGTCCATCTTGCCGCAATACCGGCTTCGCAGCAACTCGCTGTAAAGGGCGGCGGTGCGGACCAGGCAAACTGCTCGAGATCTTCGTTGGATCGGCCCAGTTCGGAGGTGCGGCGCAGCGGTTCCGCCTCGGGCTGCTTGCGTGCAACAATCTCGCGTTCCAGTTCGGCCGTCCGCTGCTTCACCCGGAGCTCGAGCTCGTCGTGGGATTTCCGGAGCGCTTCTTCGCCGCGTTTCAAATCGCTGATGTCGAAGGCCACGCCGTGAATGAACCAGGGCTGGCCTTCCGCGTTGCGGACCATCTTCGCTTCGCAATTGAACCAGACGACGCGCCCGTCGCGTGCCAAACCGGATAAACCGAACGCAGCGGCTCGCCTGTCAGAAAAAGGTTGGCCGCTTCGCTGCTCCAGGGCCCGCGATCCTCGGGATGAATTTGCGCATACCATCGCACGGGATCGTTCAACCACTCTTCCTGGGTGAATCCCAGAACCTGTTCGATATAGGGACTGACATACGCTTCGCCGGTTCCCTCGCCGAGCAGAGCCACGAAGATCACCGCGGGTATCTGTTCGACCAGCGTCTTGCAGCGGGTTCCTGCGTCGGGATCCGCAAGTCGGGTTTCCGATTTGCGGATCAGAAACTCCGTCACGAACCGATCTGCGGTGTCTCCGGAATTACGAGCGGGAAGGTAGACGCCGGCCAGGCGAGAGACTATTTCTTCCGCCTGTTCCTTGTCTGGTGCTCCCGAACCGGCCGGCATGCTGACCGGATTCCCTGCGGCGCCATTCCGGCTCTTTATTCATCGATGCCTGCGTGAAGCGCCGCAAAGCCTGGATGGCCTTTCAGATTCCTCCGACGTTAGGGCAGCCGCCGATGCCGTTCATCCAACCGCATTTGCCACATTGCAGTTGACCACCGGTCCCCAGCATCCCAGTTTGACGATGCATTCTTTGCCGCCGTAAGAATCGGCGAACGACGCTTGCTCGTAGTACCCGCCGCGGTCACAGCCCTCATGGACCGTTTCTCCGAAAAGTCAGGTGGGCCGTCCCACCTCGTCAAGCGGGATCGGAGGGGCAAGCCCGACCGTCTGATAAAGCCGATAAAGCAAGGTGCCCGTCATATGTCCGGCAAGACAGGGCAGCCGGGGACGTTAACAATGGGAAGGCCAGCCTTCGATTTCCAGTTCCGGCCGAGATAATCCATCAGGCCCGTACAGCCGGTGGGATTACTCGCCATGGCGCAAGTCAGAATGGGCTGTCTGGTCGCCTTGTCGGTACCGAAGCCCGCCCAATAGCCTTCAGGTTTGTTCTTTCCGTCCGGAATCGAGCCCTCAATCCCTCAATCACCAGAATGAAGGGGCTCAATTGAGCTTCCGCGGCGCGGTGAAAACGCTCCATGAATTCATCGCCGTTTTCGCGGGACAAAAACGGGTTGTGGAGATTCATTCGGGGGACGCCGGGGAGAGCGCCGAGGATATCAGATCCTCGATACTGGGTTGCGTCGCCGCGGTTATGGCGATCGTGTCACCGTCGCACCCGAGACCGGCCGTAATCCAGAGAACGTCGATTTCAGTCAGACTCTTGCCCCGCGGCGATATTTGGCGCCTCGTGTCTCATCCCGGACCTATTCGCCCATCACCTTAATAATGACGCGCTTCGGCCTTTGACCGTCGAACTCTGCGTAATACACCTGCTGCCAGGGTCCGAAATCCAGTTTCCCGGCTGTTACGGGGACGATGACCTCATGGTGCACGATCAGGCTTTTCAGATGGGAGTCGCCGTTCGTTTCTCCCGTGCGGTGGTGCCGGTAGTCCTCGCGAAAAGGGGCGAGATGCTCCAGCCACTCGTCGATGTCGCTGATCAGGCCGTCCTCGGCGTCGTTCACATAGACGCCGGCGGTAATGTGCATGGCGGAGACCAGTATCATGCCCTCCCGGATTCCGCTTTTCGCCAGCGCGGCCTCAACCTGCGGCGTTATGTTGATGTATTCTCTATGTTTCCTGGTTCTAAACGTCAGGTATTCCGTATGGAATTGCATACACGAGATAATAGCCGTGTTCCGGACCCTGCCATGCTTCTGAAAAAAAAGGGCTATTGACAACGGCGTCGCTCAACGTCAGACTTTTTAGAATGCGTACTGTAGGACACCATCGCGGCCTGGTCCTTGCCTTTTTGGGAGGATTTCTCCTGGCGCAGTGTCTCCTCGCACAGGAATCGCCCGCGCCGACGGGTTCGCAACAAGCGGAGCAGAGGCACGACCAGCTTCCGCTGACGCCCGGGCCAGCAGTCACCCCGACCGAGCAGCGTGCTCTGGAAATCCGGCAGTTCGATCCTCTTGACGCCGACAAGGAGGGCGGGAAGCAGGAAAAAACGAAATCCGGGAAAGACAATCGGGGGGCTGGTCAGCGCAACCCGACCCCGGGTTCGATCGCGGAGTCCGATCGAAACAGCGTCAGACACTCAAACAACAGCAACTCCGACGCGGCCGTCGAGGGCAGCAGCCTGGTTGAGGAATATTCGGGTCCCGCGGTGCTCAGCCGCAGTTATTCCGTCAATCGTCCCCTGATTCTACAGAATCAGTCCTGGACGGAACTTCTCGGCGTTTCTGGAGTTTACGACACTGGGGTAATCAGAGTCGCTAATCCGGACGGTTCGCCCGCGAACCCTCAGCTTGGCGGCGTGGAAGTCAAATGGAGCCTTTCGGGCATCCACTATTTTCGGCATGATGCCCTTGCCGCAAGCTACTCCGGCAACTATACCCAGTACTCTGGACCCGGTGGATTCAGCGGCGCAAACAATAGCGGGACCCTCGATTACACCCATGTGATTTCGCGGCACGTTTCGCTCAACCTCGCGGAGAGCGGCGAAATTCTGTCGCAGAACTATATTCTTGCGAACCCCTACCTCGGGTCTCCATCGGTCGCGGGGATCAACATTTCCAGCAGTCCAAGCATTCAGATTACCGATTCAGGTCTGAAGCAGTTCACATCCCAGGCGGATATCACGTGGCAAAAGACGGCCCGCTTGTCTTTCGATTTCGGCGGAGCGTGGTTTGGGATCAGCCGCGACGATCCGGCGCTGCTGGGTATGACGGGGCAACAGGCTCGGGCTGACGTCGCTTACCGACTGACGAGGAAGACGACGGTTGGCGCCTACTATTCGTTCAGCGATTATCTTTATGAGCACGGCGTCGGGAACAGCAACTTCAGCACCGTCGGGCTTATCTATTCGCATGCTTTCAGCAGGTCTATGCAAGTGCGGCTGCGCGGCGGAGTTTCGAACGTGCACAGTTTGGGTCAGGAGACGGTGCAGATTGCGCCCGCGATCGCGGCCCTGCTCGGGCAAAGTACCGGGATTATCGACTCCCGGGCGACAACTCTGACGAGCGATATCTCATCGCAACTGGTCAAAGACTTTCGCCACGGCGCCACTGCAACCATTGCGTTCGCGCATGCGGTCTCGCCAGGTAACGGGATTTTTCAGACCTCGGAGCAGCAATCGTTCGGTGCCGGGTTCACGATGCCGTTTAGTCGAAGGTACGCTCTGAGGCTCGGGTTCGGCCGCGACATGCTGGTCGCCATCCATCAGAACCTGGGCGATTACGACAGCGATTACGCAAGGATCGCAATCACACGAACATTCAATCGGGGCGTGGCCTGGGATTTCTCGGCGGAGTTCCGGCACTTCGATCTGGACGATCCGAGCGCCGTACGCAATCAGCTGCGGCTGGTTTCAGGGATTACGTGGGGGCCCGGCGAAGGACGGCTGTGGCCGTTTTGAAAAAACCAGGAAATCGGAAGTCTGGTATTCTGAAGCAAGTTCTGGCGCTATCGTCTAACGGTTAGGACGGAGCCCTCTCAAGGCTTAAATACGGGTTCGATTCCCGTTAGCGCTACCAACTCACTTTAAATCAATAGCTTGCAGAATCGGCGTGCAGGCTTAGCACTGGAAGGCTCGCTCAAAGACGGGCCAACGCGTGAATCCACATTGGATTCGCTCCGTGATGCGCCCATGAAACGAGACGCTCTCGGTCACTTCCTCAAGCCCGCGCGCCTTGCGCAGATCACCGATAAGCTACTCGCGCCTCTTCGGGTCCGTTTTTGCGACATTCTGGATCTTCAATTGGACTGCCCCTCACTTTCTCGTTTCTCAGGTACGTGAAAGTTAGAATTCGCCATCCTCGACGGCTTCCAACTCAATCGGGAGACCCGACTGATCAAACTCTTTACACTCGAAACCGCCACGTCCGTCTGGATATCCCAACTGGTTGGAAATGATCCGAGTGTTGCCGACTGTCTGGTCGTCGCATTCATGCGTGTGCCCATATACCCACAAGGCCGGCTGGCGGTTTTCAACGACCTCGATCATGTCCAGGGAATTGAAAGCCGGCATCAGCGGGCTGTCCTTGAACTTCGTGTTGGGATTGATGACGGGCGCGTTGTGGGTGATCACCACGCGCGGTCCGGCTAAGTCCTGCCCGAACCACTTCAGCAGCTTTGACACGAAATTCATGTGCAGCGCCACAGCGTCGACAGGCCTGAAAACCGTTCCTTCCGGATTGCGTATCAGCCGGAAATCATTGATCTGAGAGCGGGCTGCCTCCATCGCGCCGCGATCCCCGCCTCTGAAATCTGTCCACAACGTGCCGCCGAAGAAATTCGCCCCGCCGATACTGACCGCTTCGTCGCGCAAGAGATTCACTTGCGGATGATTGCTCGCCAGCCAACCCGTGAACTTCTCTTCCTCCCCGTTCATCGGCATCTGCGTATAGTATTCGTGGTTTCCCGCCACATAGAGGACGGGCTTTTCCCAATTCCGCAGCAGATGATCGAGCGGCGCATAATCCTTGAACGTGATAATATCGCCGGCGAGGATCATGACGTCGCCATACAGATCGGCCGGCAATACCCAGCCCGATCCGAATTCAAGATGCAGGTCGCTGTACGTTACTATTCTCATGTTTCTAAATCCGGCTCTTGGTTCGACCTTTAAGGGTGCCCAGTACGGGCATGGTCACTTCTAACCAACAACGTATCCAGGAACCGTTCAACCGAGGAAAACACTGCCACGAACGGCCGCCCACAACTAAGATACCGGCCCGCTCTTTGTGTAGCACGATCACAGCGTCCCGCTCGAGATGTACTCCGCCACCACGGCACGATATGAGACTGGAGAGCTCCCGTCCAAGCGGCGGAAGTGGAAAACTCGTCCTCGCGCGATGACGACCTGGAGTGGAAAGATCCGCACCGCGCGCCCCGCCGGAGAGTTCCCACCCGATCAAAAAAGCGTCAGTCCCGGATCGATGTAACAGGTCATATCTCATCCTCTGAGTGAATTTTGGGGTAAGATATGACTCAGTATGCCTAGGCAAACACCGCCAATGCTTCCGCGGCTTTCTCGACTGCTCGCAGGTCTTGGAGAGAATCTCAGGAAGGCACGGCTCCGTCGGGCTTTCTCCGCCGAGACGGTTGCCGAGCGGGCGGGGATCACGCGCAAGACTCTGCACCGCGCTGAACAGGGTGACCCTGCGGTCGCGTTGGGTATTTACGCCCGGGTTCTCCAGGCATTACGCCTCGAGAACGACCTCGCCGCGATTGCCCTCGACGATCTGCTTGGACGAAAACTACAGGATGCCAGTCTCGGTCCGAACCGGCGAGCGCCCCGGCGTTCTCGCGCTACCGAATCTGCATCCGTGCAAGATGCAAGGGCCGTCCCCAAAAAATCGAAGGAACTGTCATGACGCCGAGGCGCCCGGAAGTTGTCACGGTCCTTGTCGACCTGCCTCAGTTTGAGGAACCGGCCTTGATGGGTACACTTCGTTGCCAAAGCAGCCGCACTGGCGACATCTTGTCCTTCGCGTATGACGACGGGTGGCTCAAGCGGCCCACAGCGTTCACGTTTGACCCCGATCTCGCGTTGGTTACGGGACCTCAGTATCCCGGTCCCGATCGCACCAACTTTGGCATTTTCCTCGATTCCTCTCCGGATCGATGGGGACGCGTCCTCATGCAGAAACGGGAGAACATGCGAGCACGCCAGCAGGCACGCAAACCGCGATCGTTGACCGAGTGGGATTTCCTGCTCGGCGTTCACGACGAGACGCGGTTGGGCGCGCTCCGCTTCCGAGACCAGGATTCCGCGCGATTCATCGACAGTGACGATCAGTTTGCGGCACCGCCCATCACGTCGTTACGCGACCTTCAGGCCGCGAGCCTTGAGTTCGAAATCCACGCGGATGATGAAGAGCATGCTGATTATCAACGGTGGCTCGCGCAGTTATTTGCTCCAGGAACATCTTTGGGTGGCGCACGCCCCAAAGCATCTGTCAGGGACGAAGACGGCGCCCTCTGCCTGGCGAAGTTTCCCAGCCGGCAGGATCGGCGCGATGTCGGCGCCTGGGAACTCGTTGCCCATCGCCTGGCCGCCAGAGCAGGCATCAACGTTCCGCCAACCCGAGCATTGCGTGTGCCGGAGAGCGCATACACGACGTTCCTGGCGAAAAGATTTGATCGCACTCCCGACAATCGACGATTGGCATTCGTATCGGCGATGACACTGACGCAACGGAGGGACGGAGAGCCCGGTGCAAGTTACCTCGAACTGATTGATCTGTTGCAGTCGCAGGGCGCCAATACCCGCGAAGACTCCGGAGAGCTCTTCCGCCGCGTCGTCTTCAGCATTCTGATCCACAATACTGACGATCACCTGCGCAATCACGGATTCTTCATTGGCGAGCGAGGAATTACCCTTTCTCCGGCGTTCGATCTGAATCCTTCGATTGAGCGGGACGAACTCTCACTGGCGATTAACGAAGTCGATTCCGCCTGCGATGTCTCAATCGCCCTCGAAGCTCATCGGGAGTACGGATTGTCGAAGACAGAAGCGGAGGAAATCGTCGCTCGGACAACCCGGGTAGTCGCGGAGTGGAGGCACGAAGCAGGCAGGCTTCGCATTCCTAAAGCAGAGCAGGAGTTGATGGCGTCAGCATTCGAGACAGGGGCCCCATGAGACACCCCGCGAGAAACAGCATTTTTCAGAACTGTATGGCCCCCCTGCACCTCCCGGCAATTATGAAAACCGACGGCCAAGTCCGTGTACAGATTTTGTACAAACGGCCTGAGATTCCTGCGAAGATGACGAATCGTGCGTTCGCGGGCTCAGTAACTTAAAGGAAACGCTAGAGGGTGGCAAATTCGGGTTCGATTCCCATTAGCGCTACCATCCTCCCCGGGTCATTACGGGAGCATCGAGCGGCATCGTCTGGCCACAGCCCGAATGGCCGTCAGACGGGGAGCGCGGGTGGTTGTGGCGGCCCGCGCCGATGAATCCCTGGAAAGGCTGGAGACAGGACTGAATGTTTCCGGCCGGCGGGCAACACACGTGGTGGCAGATGTGTGTGACCCCGATGATGTGCATCGCATCGCGCATCCGCGCAAAAAAGGCGGCGCAATCATCTATGTCGGCAGTGAAGTCTCGGATCATTCCATTCCCCTGCAGGGTGCATCCTCGGCTTCGAAGCATGCGCTCAAAGCTTATACCGATACGCTTCGCATTGAGCTGGAAGACGCTGGAATTCCCATTTCAGTGACGCTGGTCAACCCTACGGGAATCGCGAACCCGTTCTTTGAACACGCTAAAAATTACATGCCTGCGGAGCCGATTGCCCCGCCCCCCATGTATGCGCCCGACGTTGTGGCCGAAGCCATTCTTTACACAGCCGAGAACCCGACGCGGGATTTCCTGGCTGGAGAATCCGCCGTATTGAATTCTCTGCTGGGCCGGGTCACTCCTGGCAGCCGATAACGCCCCGCAGCCGGCGAAAGCGCGGAAGATTCAGTGAACCATGTTGCTGGCTTTGAGCGCGAAGGGCGCGATTTCAATGTTGAATCTGTTCCCGTCGCCCTGAGCCATCTGATAGGTCCCGTACATCACGCCGGTGGGAGTTTTGAGGGAGCACCACGACGAATATTTGAATGATTCGCCCGGCCTGAGAAGCGGTTGCTTCCCGACCACGCCCGGGCCCCTGATTTCTTCGACGTGATCGAAACCATCTGTGATGACCCAGTGCCGGCTCATCAGCTGCACGGGCTCGACTCCCTGGTTTGTAATGCGGACGGTATACTCGAAGACCCATTCACCCTGCGAGGGACGCGAGTTCTCCGTCGCATGACGCGACAGCACTTCGACGCGAACCTCATTGGTCAAGGCGTCTGAAATCGGCGCATAGTCCCATTTCGGTTCGGGCATTCTGAAATGCTATGGTAACTTACCGAATCGTATCGGCGAGCGAGAAAATCGGCAGATAGAGCGCGATCAGAACGAACGCCACGAAAATTCCCATGAAGATCATGATCGCCGGCTCGATGAGCGAAAGCACCGCCGTCATCTTCGTGTTCACGTCGTCTTCGTAGAATTCGGCGACGCTGGTCAGCATCGCGGGAAGAGCGCCGGTGGATTCGCCCACTTCGATCATGTCGACGGCGAGCTCCGGAAAAATGCCGGTGGCGGAAAGCGATGAGGAGAGCGTCTGGCCCTCTCGCACCATCTTGCCCGCTTTTTCGAGCGTCTTGCGCAGCAGAGGAGTGCCCAGCGAATCGGCGGCCGTGTCGAGTCCCTGCATCAGCGGAATGCCGCCGGTGAGCAGCGTGCTCAGCACGCGCGCGAACTGCGCCACCTGATACTTGATCCAGATGTCGCCGAACACCGGGACCCGGATCTTGACGCGGTCGATCTTCTCGCGCGCCGCTTCCTTGCGCGACCACCAGAGAAAAAGGGAAATCAGACCAAAGACCGCAAGCGCGAACAGCAGCACGTAACTGCGCGCCGTGGTGCCGATCGCGATCAGATACACCGTGATCGTCGGCAGTTGCGCGTTCATGGTCGAGTAGAGGCTCGCAAAACTGGGCACCACGTACGTCACCAGGAAGACCATCAGGGCGATCACCAGCAGGATCAGCATGGACGGGTACATCAGCGAAACCAGCACCTTCTTGCGCACGCCCAAGCGCAAGCTTCTGATAGGTGATGAAGCGCTCGAGCACTTCGACCAGGCTGCCCGATTTTTCGCCCGCCATCACGGAGGTCACGTAAATCTTCGGGAAAATACCCTGGAGGCGGAACGCCTCCGACAGCAGGACGCCGCGCCGGACATCTTCCCGCACCTGGTTGATGGAAGGCGTCAGCTTTGGGTCGGTGAGCCGTTCGGCGAGCAGGTCGAGCGACTTCAGAATCGGCAGCCCGGCGCGGATCAGCGTGACGAACTGCTGGTTAAAGATCAGGAATTTCTGAAGATTTAAGCGTTTGCGCCGTCCGGGAATCGCGATCTCGCCCGTCAGGCTCAGCGCCAGGCGGTTCGGCTTGACCGAATAGACCAGAAAACCCTGCTGGGTGAAACGCTCGCGAATCTCCTGCGCGGAGGCTCCCTGGGTGACCTGGCTCTTGACCTCTCCCCGGGCGTCTGCGTACTTCAGAACGAAGTCGGACATCTACTGCTCACTCTGGTCGACGACCTGAACGCCGGGAGGGGAGTGGAAGGTGAAAATCGAGGCGACAATCGGTACGTTCAGTTCCTCGTTCGAAAATGCGAGGTTCATTTTCGACGTGTCCTGCAGGGTGAAACGCACCTGGCGGATTTCGCCTTCGGGAGTCGCAAGGAACTCGACCTCGGTGTACGCGAGATTTTCAGACTTCGGCTCCGCGACAATCCAGGTTCCGTTTGCGTCCGGCTTCGCGTGGAATGACTTGAATTCCTTTTTGAAGTCGAGTTTGCCGAGCAGGAAAGCGAGCGGAGCCCGCATGTCTTCCGTTTGCTTCAGCTTGCTCTTCACCGCTTGCTGGTCGCCAGGCGCGTATTCGAATACCTCCTTCCCGTCGGAAAGGAATACCTTCCCTTTGGGAGAGGTGTAGTCCCAACGCATCTTGCCGGGCTTTCTCAGGTAAAGGACGCCCGATTCAGTCTGGACCGGCCGCCGGATCCCCTCGTAAGTTTCTGAAAATACGAGCTTAAGAGTACCCGCCTGATTGTAACGGGTCTCGATTTTCTTGAGCAGGCTGTCGAGGTCGGAACTGGCGGCAAGGGCCGGGAAGGCGGCGAAAACGCACCACAACGCAGTCGCCGTTCGCATGCGGGTCACAAAGGAGTGACGCCGGAGGGAGGCGCGCCGTGTAACCTGTAAAGAAGCAGAGGGTGCCTGCAGCCCGATTCGACGCCCACGCATCCAAATACAGCGTACCTGAAATGGCGGATACCGCGGAAATTCAAAAAGAAGCTCAGCCGGAAGCTCAACCAAAAGCGGCCCCACCGGCCCAGCCTGAGAAAAAGCCGGACCTGAAACCGAGGAAATCCTTCGGGGCCCGGCTACGCGAGCACCCCATCAAGGTCTTTATCTTTCTCGTCATTCTGGTGGGAGCGGCCATCGGAGGGTACCGGCTGTGGGTGTATCTGGATTCGTACGAGAGTACCGACGACGCCCAGATCGATGGCGACATCTATGCCATTACGAGCCGCATTTCAGGCACCGTCAAAGCGGTCTACGTCCAGGACAACGATCAGGTGAAAGCCGGCCAGCTGCTGGTAGACCTCGATCCCCGTGACTTCCAGGTCGCCGTGGAGCAGGCCAAAGCCGGGCTCAACGAATCGCGAAGCCAGGTGGCCGTTGCGAGACCGAATGTGCCGATCACCTCGGTAACGACCGAGACCACTCTGTCGACTTCCGCCACGGATATCGCCGGAGCCAAAGCGTCCGAGGCCGCGGCGCGACGGGACTTCGACTCCGCCACCGCCGATATCAGGAGGGCCGAAGCCGACAACGTCAAGGCGCAAGCCGATCTTGCCCGCTACAAGCAACTGGTCGCCAAAGACGAAATCAGCAAGCAGCAGTACGATCAAGCGGACGCCGCCGCGAAAGCAGCCGCGGCCGACGTCGAGGCGAAAAAAGCCACCGCGGAGGCGGCCGAACGGAACATCGAGCTGGCGCAGGCGCGTCTTGAAGGTGCGCAGACGAGACAGGTCGAGGCGCAGCGCAACCGTCCCCAGCAGATCGCCATCCAGAACGCGACTGTCTTCAGCCGCGAAGCAACCGCCGCACGCCAGCAGACTCTTCTCGACCAGGCCCTGCTGAACCTGTCTTATACAAAGATCTACGCTCCCATCAACGGTGTCATCGGGAAAAAGAACGCAGAACCGGGGCAGCAGATCTCGGCGGGGCAGCAACTAATGGCGGTTGTTCCACTGGCCGACCTGTGGGTTACTGCGAATTTCAAAGAGACGCAGCTCAAGCGCATGAAGCCCGGGCAACGCGCCACCATTCACGTGGACGCTTACGACCGGGATTATGAGGGCTACGTGGAGAATCTCGCGGGGGCAAGCGGAGCCAGATTCAGCTTGTTGCCCCCGGAAAACGCGACAGGGAACTACGTAAAAGTGGTGCAGCGGCTGCCGGTGAGGATCCGTTTCAAGGAAGGCCAGGATTCAAACCATGAGCTGCGGCCGGGCATGAGCGTCGACCCCAAGGTCTGGCTGCAGTAACTACGGCCCGCTTCAGCGGCCGTCAATCAGACGATTCATGTGCTCGAGCGCCTCGTCAATGTGCCCATACGCGGCGTTCCGCCAGCCGCGCGCGCGGCCTTGCCTGAGCAGCTCGCGAATCCGGTGAAGGCGTCCCACCCGATCAGGGATCGCGTCAACTCGGGGATGGTCCTCCTTGTTCTTGCCGTCGATCACCGACGCGCGGTCGACCTCCCGGATCGCCGCTTCGACATTCCCGGCAGCCGCCCGGAGGTTCCTCATAACTCCCGGGTCCGGGTCGTCCACGCGCATCAGCATCTGGGCTGTTCGCAGGTCCGTCCGTGCGTGCAGATATGAGGGGTGGCGGCCCGGCTCGTCCGCGCGCACGATCGTGGGCGCCGCAATACGCAAGCTCGGGAAGGCGAGTTTCGGCCCGGCGGGATTGCTGAGGCATTTTAATCGCCGCGGCAAAAGCCTTCATATAAGATGAGCGATGCGGGAGACCAAGCAAATGTGGACCGTCTTTCTTCTATGCGGCCTGTGCCTGATGGTGGATGGTTTCGACCTCCAGGCGATCGGCTTCGTGGCCCCGGCGTTGGTGCGGGACTGGAAGATACCGAGTTCTTCGATGGGCCCGGTATTCAGCGCTGCGCTCGTTGGAGTGCTGATCGGTTCGCTGCTGTTCAGCATGCTCGCCGACAAGATCGGCCGCCGGCCGGTGCTGATCGGAGTAACGATCTACTTCTCGGCGCTCACATTTCTGACGGCCCGCGTAGATACCGTTACTCAGTTGCTGGCGATCCGCTTCCTCGCGGGTCTCGGATTGGGCGCGATCATGCCGAACGCGATGGCGCTGGTGGGCGAATTCAGCCCCGCCCGGTCGCGCGTTACGGCAATGATGGTGGTGTCGAACGGCTTCACCGCGGGAGCCGCGTTCGGCGGCCCGATCGCCGCATGGATTATCCCGCGGTACAGCTGGCGCGGGGTATTTTATTTCGGGTCCGTAACGCCGCTGCTGGTAGCGGTGCTGATGATCTTCCTGCTTCCCGAGTCGCGCCAGTTTCTTGCTTTGCGAGGAAAGGATCGCGAGAAACCACGCGGCGTGCCGCTCATTCGGCTTTTCGCCGACCGCCGGGCACTCGGGACCACACTGGTCTGGGCGGTCAATTTCCTCAACCTCCTGAATCTCTTTTTGCTATCCAATTGGCTGCCCACCGTGGTAAGAGACGCCGGTTACTCGAACACGATAGCCGTGAACTCGGCGGCGGTGTTCCAGCTTGGCGGTTTCGTGGGCACCCTGATTATGGGTCTGTTTATCCGCCGCTTCGGATTCGCAAAGGTCCTGAGCGTGTGCTTTGCGATCGCGTGCCTGAGCGTCGCGGCCATCGGCCAGCCCTATTTATCGCT
Source organism: Terriglobia bacterium (assembly GCA_963718155.1). Lineage (GTDB taxonomy): Bacteria > Acidobacteriota > Terriglobia > Bryobacterales > Bryobacteraceae > BOG-234. Next base: position 174,940 of record CAVQYP010000024.1, read on the forward strand.
GGCAATCCTGTTCGCATTCATCTTCACGGCTGGCATCGGAATACCCGGCTCTCAGGCCGGCCTGAACGCATTCTCGGCGACTTACTATCCCACCGACCTGCGGGCGACCGGCGTCGGCGCGGGTCTCGGAATCGGACGTGTCGGCGCGATCGTGGGCCCGCTGATCGCGGGAATCATGCTGTCGCGTCACTGGACGAACAGTCAGCTGTTTATAGCGGCCGCAATTCCTGCCATGATTTCGGCCGTCCTGATGTTCTCATTGCGCGGCGCGATCACACCTTCCGCAATGGCAACCAACGCAACGAATAAAAACGAGGAACAATTTGTCTTTGAAAATCGATCTCTTTAATCACTTTTTTCCGAAACGATTCTGGGAGGAATTTCTCAACTCCAGCTACGGCCTGAAGGACATGGGCAAACGCGTCGCGAACATTCCCACGATCTACGATCTGGATGCGAGGTTTCGCAGCATGGATGAGTTCGGCGAGTATACTCAGCTGCTCTCGCTCGGATCACCTCCTATAGAGATCTTCTTCGGGCCGGAGGATTCGCCGCGGATGGCCCGCATCGGCAACGACGGCATGGCGGAACTGGTAGCGAAGTATCCGCAGCGCTTTATTGGATTTATCTCGTCGCTTCCCATGAGCGATCCATCCGAAGCCGTGAAGGAATTGAACCGCTCGGTAACCCAGCTCGGAGCGAAGGGCATTCAGCTTTACACGAACGTCATGGGCAAGCCGCTCGACTTACCCGAGTTTCAGCCCGTCTTTGAAGAAGCCGTGAAGCTGGATGTTCCGATCTGGATCCATCCGGCAAGGGGTGCAAGCTTTTCGGATTACGCGACTGAGCAAAAGTCGAAATACGAAATCTGGTGGACCTTTGGCTGGCCTTATGAAACCAGCGCGGCCATGGCCCGCCTTGTGTTCTCGGGCTTATTCGATCGCTTTCCCGATCTTAAGATCATCACCCACCACATGGGCGGCATGATTCCGTATTTCGAAGGACGTGTCGGCTATGGCTGGGACAAACTGGGATCGCGCACGACCGATGAGAACTACGAGGCGTTGCTGGCTTCCATGAAGAAGCGGCCGATCGATTATTTCCGCCTCTTCCTGGCCGATACGGCTCTGTTCGGCGGCCGAGCCGCTACAGTGTGCGGACTGGATTTCTTCGGAATCGACAACGTGGTTTTTGCGTCCGATACTCCTTTCGAGCCAACACCGGGTCTTTACATTCGGGAAACGATCAAGGTGATCGAAAGCCTCGACCTTACAGCGGCTCAGAAGGATCAGATCTACCGAGGGAATGCCGCGAAGCTCTTAAAGCTTAAGGGCTAAGACGGGCGTGTCCCGCGCGCCACGCAATAAGGTAAGGTTACGTAATAACTCAAAATGCATGCAAAAACCCAGGGTATTCCTGGGTTTTTTGCTTTTAGTTCTCCCTTGACACCGTTCGAAGCCTGTTATACAGTTTGTCGCAGTTCATCGGGGCAATAAACAGATATAGCTGTTTTCGGGCAGCGAGGGAGTGATTATGCGTCCTTTCGTCTTAATGACCGGATTTATCCTTCTGGCGTCCGGCGCTTTCGCGCAAAGCGATCAGGGAACAATCACAGGCACCATATCCGATTCGACCGGCGCTGTAATCCCGAATGCGCCCATCCAGATCAAAAATACTTTGACCGGCGCCGCGTACGACGGCGGAAGTTCGGCGACGGGCAACTACGTCATGGGATTGCCTACCGGCACCTACGAAATGACTGTCACGGTCCAGGGCTTCAAGAAGTATGTGCATCCGAATATCATTCTGCCGGTAGCCCAAACGCTGCGGCTCGACGTGTCTCTGGAAGTAGGCGCCGCGAGCGATACCATCACGGTCAACGCCGAGGCAACGCTGCTGCAGACGGAAAGCGGAGAGGTAAGCCACAATGTCACGTCGAGCACGCTCAACGAGCTTCCCGTCCTGCAAATCGGGGGCACGAGCGCAACAGGCCTTCGCAATCCTTATGCGGTAGTGAACCTCATCCCCGGCAGCAGCAATCTGGCTGCGGACAGCTATGTCCGGATTAACGGAACCCCCAGCAATACTCAATCGTTCAAGATCGAGGGGCAGGATGCGTATTCCGGAATTTACACGAGCCAGTCCTGGACGCAGCCGAGCGTGGACGCCATTCAGGAGATGTCCATTCAAACCAGCAACTTTGCCGCGGAGTATGGGCAGGCGGGCGGTGGCGTATTCAACGTAACGATGCGAAGCGGCACCAATGCTTTTCACGGGAGCGCCTATGAGTATTGGGGCAACGATATCCTGAACGCGGGAATACCTTTTACCGTCGCTCCGAACAGCACGACCGGGTTAAGCCGACCCGTAATTCGCAGAAACGATTTTGGCGCTACAGTAGGCGGCCCTGTAATCATCCCCAAGGTGTATAACGGCCGCAACAAGACTTTTTTCTTTTTCAGCTTCGAGGAGTACCGCGAGGTTGTCACCACGACCAACAGAATCTATACGGTACCAACGGCCGCTCTGGAATCGGGTAATTTTTCCGGGGTGCAATTAAGTTCGCCTGTGCTGCAAAACGGCAAACAGCTGATAACGCCGCAAGGCACACCTGTCTTCCAGCAGGAGATCTTCAACCCCGCGACGACTACGACAATAAATGGCTTACAGACGCGGATGCCTTTTGAGAATCAGCAGATTCCCTACTCGATGCTGGATCCGGTTGCACTCAAGATTCAGAGCTACTTCCCCGCGCCGAACCTCCCGGGAACCGTCAACAACTATAATCCGGTTTATTCCAATTTGAAGGTTTCGCCCATTCCGTCGATCAAAATCGACCAGGCCCTGAGTGCGACCATCAAAATCTCGGGCTACTGGGGAAGGACGGCGACAAGCGTACCGAACAATGACGGCCTGCCCGCCCCAATCACGACGAGCATCGCCGGAATCGTGGCGACGCACACGGCGCGCTTCAACTACGACCAGACCATCACACCCACGCTGCTGCTGCATCTGGGTGTGGGCTTCCTCTACACGAACGACCATCAATTACCCGCCGTCGATCACTTCGATCAGCTGAGTCAGCTCGGCCTCAAAGGAACTTATACGGACCTTTTTCCGTATATCACCGGATTGAGCTCTCCCAACCAGCCGGGCTTCAGCGGCACACTGGGGCCGTATACGCCGGTTCTGCTCAAGAATTACAAGCCAACGGCAAATGCGAGCCTTACCTGGGTAAAAGGGAACCATACCTATAAGTTCGGCGGTGAGATGCTGATTGACGGATATCCGGCCTACGTTCAGACATACGCCAACGGCAACTTCGGTTTTCAGGCGCCTGAAACGGGTTTGCCCTATCTGAACGGTGCGCAGATCACGGGAACGCCCGGCTACGGTTATGCAAGCTTTCTCCTGGGGGCCGTAGACACCTTCGGGATCGGTGTTCCCACAACTACAAGGCTGGGGAATCACGCCTTCTCCTTCTTCGCACAGGACAGCTGGAAGGTTACGCGGAAGCTGACTCTGGACTATGGTCTCCGCTACGATTATCAGACGTACCTGAAGGCGGACAACGGAGTGATGCCCAACTTCGGCCCGAATCTGCCGAACCCGAGCGCCGGCGGGCGCGTGGGAGCGACACAGTTCGAAGCAACCTGCAAGTGCGCTTTTGCGAAAAACTATCCTTTTGCGTTCGGACCGAGGCTTGGCATCGCATACCAGATGACTCCGAAGACGGTGCTTCGCGTAGGCGCCGGAGTAGCGTATTCCCGGGCCGCACCAAATGCCTTCCTGTCGTATTCGGTCGGATCTTACTATCCGATTAACACCAATCCGAACTACGGCACGCCGCTGTTTAATCTCCAGCAGGGATCACCTTACAACATCACCTGGCCCAATTTCGATCCGGGTCAATACCCGCTGCCGGGCACCAATAACCAGCCCCTGATTTCCATAGCTACCGACGCCGGACGTCCGGCGAGACAGGTTCAGTGGAGTGTCGGCATCCAACGAGAGCTGACCAAAGACCTGTTGTTCGAAACGGCTTACGTGGGCAACCGCGGAGTATGGTGGACGGCCCCGAACCAGACTTCGCCGAATTCGATTACTCCCCAGATGCTTGCGGCTGATGGATTTAATCTGAACAATGCTCAGGCGGTGCAGAATCTGCTGGCCGCGAAGCTCTTTCAGGTTACGCCGGCGATGCTGACGGCCGCGGGGTTGCCGGCCAACACCATAGTAGGCCAGGCGCCCTATGCCGGTTTTCCCTCGACGGCTACGGTGGCCCAGTCACTGCGGCCTTATCCGCAGTTCGGCAGCCTGACCTACTTTCTCTCCCCGGCGCTCGGCAACACCTGGTATGACTCTCTCCAGACCAAGCTCACGAAGCGTTATTCCCACGGGCTTACCATCCAGAGCTCGTTCACCTGGGCAAAGCAGCAAGCGCTGGGTACCGAAGCCGCCGATCCCTATTTTGTGGGCCCCCCGGCGCAGGTGAACGATGTATTCAATCGTAAGCAGAATAAGTACATCTCTGGTTATGATCAGCCGTTCCTCCTGGTGATCGCTCCTACTTATACGGTGCCGAAACCGGACATCGGCTTCCTGAAGAATAAATTCATCGCCGCCGTTATCAGCGACTGGCAGGTGGGTGCAGTGCTTCGCTACGGCAGCGGTTTGCCGATTCTTGCGCCGACTGCGAACAACAGTTTGAGCACTTCGCTGTTCCGGGGCACTTACGAGAACCGTGTACCGGGCGTGCCGTTGTTCACGCAGGATCTGAACTGCCATTGTTTCGATCCCAGCAAGACCTTCGTGCTGAATCCGGCCGCCTGGACGGAGCCCGGACCGCTCCAGTTTGGCACGGCGGCTGCTTATTACAGCGATTACCGCTATGCGCGTCATCCAGTGGAAAATGTGTCGCTGGGGCGGCTGTTCCGGATTAAGGAGCGTTATTCCATTCAGGTGCGCGCCGAATTTACCAATATCTTCAACCGCACCTATATTCCGAACCCGAGCGCCACGAGTTCCGTGGCGACTCAGTTGGTCAACCCGACAACAGGCCAGACGACCAGCGGCTTTGGTCAGATCAACACCGTGGGCGGAGGTTTGGGAGCTTCACCACGATCCGGGCAGCTTGTGGGGAGATTTACCTTTTAGCTGGAAGGGTGGGGGTAAAGCACCGTTACGCTCGCTTACGCGCGCGGCTCGGTAACTGGAACGCGCGGCTATATAAGCCTCCGGAGCTTTCCTCAGAAGGCCGCGGCTGACTTTTCGACTGCCTGATCAAACCCGGGACGGCCAAGGCGAATACGCCGCGAGAAGTCGGGCGACTGGTCCGCTGCCCTTGCCGCGTCATTAATGTGAGCCCTGCGCTTGAGTTCATCGAACGGCAAGTCGCCCGCGAGGTGTCCCCGTTCATACGCCATCTGGTCCGCATACCCGTTGATCAGAATTCGCCAGTCCCAGGGTACGTGCAGATCGCCTCCGACCATCAGATGGGGCCTGATATCGGTCGTGCAATTGCTCGTGAGCGCGTTATACCACTGCGGATGGTCGTGCAGATCGTTTGCCGTTTTCAGGTAATCCAGAAAAATCCCGCGCGCCATCTCAGGCGTTGAGCGGGTGCGATAGAGATAGAGGTCTTCACCTTTGCGATAGTTGGTCCTTACGCGCACAAGATCCCGCTCGTCCCCGATCACATAGATCAGCGAGTATTGACGGAAGAAGCCCAATAAAGCCGAATAACTCTGGCCGTTCTGTTTTCTGGTTTCAATCGAGATCGCAATCGGTGGACTGTCGGCAAATTCGAAGCTCAGAATCGTATGAGCAATTGCCGGCGAGCCCCAATAGTTCATGAACAGATCCAGGCTCTGAAGTTTGGAAAGGTCGAGAGTCCGCGTTTCCCAATCGGGCTTATAGTCGGTCTCGGTGATGTAATCGAAGTTCCTTACGTTGTGGATTACGACGTGGTCGCCCCGCACCTCAGCCCAAGGGGTTTGTGCCACATCGCGCAACCATGGCCGATCGTTCGAGGGCTTGAGGGTCAGCCACCATGCGACGACAACGGCAAATAACCCGAAGCACAGGCCGACAGCGCGAACTCGCGGCCGCGCTCGAATCAGAATTCCCATCACGACGGCCAGGAATGCGAGGGACAAGACTGCGGGAAATCTGTGGAATGGACCATCGAGGTACAATGCCGCTGCAGCCCATGCCACTGCAAGAATCAGAATGAAACAGACGGCGAATTGAAACAACCTGCGAGAAATCATAAAAATCGTCCGTCTATTTCGGCGATCGCGCTACAACGGTTTGAGCCGCCGACATCGCTCCCTCCCGGTCGCGGCTCGGAACGATTTAGCGAGCGGACTTCGGACATATCGAAAACAACCTGGTCATACTGCCAGAGACGTGTAAAGAAAGTCAGAGCCCGGCCCTCTCTGGCGCCGGCCGCCCTGGCATAGCGAAAAATCCCGGCTAGAGTTCGCTTCCCATCGATAGCTTTGAACAGTTCGTCTTCAAACGGCTCGAGGGTGAGGACCAGATCCGTAAAAGTGTGCGACCGATTAATCAGCGCGGCAACCCCGCTGGTGGCTGTTCGTGTCTCAACCCGCACCGTCCACGGGAGTGCGATGGGGATGTATTGGCGCCACTGATCGTCAGCGAAGGTGATTGGTTGATTCTCTTCCGGATAATCGTCACGAAAGGCAATGAGGCTATGAGAGACCATGGTGCCCCGGAGGAGTTCGACGGCGGCGTGTTGATGACGAGGCGACAACGAAGCCAGACGCGCAGCATGCGGACTGCTTGCAATCGCCCCACATGCAGCCAGATAGGGGGCTTGCTCGACCCAGCGCCCGAACGACATTCCGCACCGTTCGATCCAGTCATAGAGCTCGGGAACGCTGTAAGCGCGATCCTGGGGATGAAGAAGAGCATCAGCCATCGCCTCAGGCCGCCAGAAATCCTTGGATCGACGGAATAAGGCGGCGATCGGGTGGTCCGCCGGCAATTTTTCCAGGACGGCGCGGAGACTTTGCAGGTCATTTTCCGAAGAGCCGATTCCGAGCATCCTGCAGTATTCCTGCATCATATAGATCCCGGCGCGGCCATAAGGCGCATACATCATTAGTTGCATCGCGCCCGCCGGAGTCAGGACAGCGCGAAGGGCATGGAGGCCAACATCAGGGTCGGGCAGATGGTGCAGTACCCCGGTGCAAACAATCAGATCGAATGAGCGCGCAAGTTCCCCGGCGCGCTCGATCGAAAGCTGATGGAGTTCGAGATTCTGCAGGTTGTATTTTTGCTGAAGATCGCGTGTGTGGCGCAGACTGGTCTCGCTGACGTCAATTGCGGTAACACTCGCATCGGGATCGCGAAGCGCGTACATGGCCCCCTGCGACGTACCGCAACCCGCGATCAGGACCTTGAGGTTTGCCTCGGGACGGCGGCCCGGCCAGATCCGATGGAACAGCACCCGGCGACGGTCCGGGTTATCGCGGTAAAGCTTCTTATGGTCGTCCAGACTGGTCAGCGGCGGCGGATAGGGCATCCTCTCGTAAAAGTCACGCACTTCTCCCGCGACATCCAGAGGAGGCCGTGGAGATGATATTCCCTGCTGGCTCATTGCCAAGGTTCGATTCCGACTTTCCGCGGCAGACCTTTCGATCATAAATCAGAAGCCGGAAGGGAGCTCTTTGCGACCCCCTCCGGCTGCCTATGCACGCGTGTTACGGCTGCACTTTGCGGCTTGCCGATTTACTTGTGTCCCGCCACGGCGGATTGGGCTTTATCCAGCGACTCCATCACCGCGTCCAGGTTGAATGAGGCTGCCTTCTGCCGGGGCGGGTACTTCACGTAGTTTTGGATCTGCGCCGCCACCACGGCTTGCACCTGGTAGAGCTGAGGTACGTGGTCGACCATCCAGTCGAAGTAGGTATTGGAGTTAATGGAGGCCCGCTCGAATGGATCGCGCCGCAAGCTGAATATCATCGGAAGCCGCAGCTTCACCATAGGCTCCGCCCAAACCATCATTCGGGTTTCACGCTGTTCCTCAAACACCAGCTTCCAGTCACCGGCTCGAACGGCCATGATGCCGCCGTCGTCGCTGACGTAGAAGAAATTGGTTCTGGGGCTTTCCTTCACCTCGCCCGTCAGATAGGGCAGCATATTGATGCCGTCGATATGCACTTTAAAGGTTTTGCTCCCGGCAGTATACCCGGTGAGGAGCTTCGTACTGACGTCCGGATCTCCCGCGGCCGCGAGCAAAGTGGGCAGCATGTCCTGGTGAGAGATGATTCCGTTGAGGACCGACCCCGCCTTGAACTTTCCCGGCCACCGGAGAAAAGCGGGAACACGCCAGGCGCCTTCCCAGTTTGTATCCTTCTGGCTCCGGAACGGCGTATTGGCGCCGTCGGGCCAGGTGTCGTTCTCGGGGCCGTTGTCGGTCGAGTACATAACGATCGTGTTATCAGCGATGCCGAGTTCGTCGACCTTGTCGAGCATCATGCCGATTTGCTCGTCGTGAGTGACCATCCGATCGCTGTAATCGTCCTGCCCGCTCTTACCACGGTTCTTGTCGGCCAGGTGCGTTCTGAAGTGCATGGCCGTTGAGTTGTACCAGAGGAAGAAGGGCTTGTCCGCCTTCGCTTGCTTCTCCATCCAATCAAGAGCGCGGGAGGTAATTTCCTCATCCACGGTTTCCATCCGCTTTTTGGTGAGCGGACCCGTATCCTTGATTGTCTGGCCACCTTTGCCGTCGGCAAGGCAATGCAGGACGCCGCGGGGTCCGAATTTCTTTTTGAATTCCGGATCTTTCGGATAATCAGGCAGCTCCGGCTCTTCTTCCGCATTCAGATGATAAAGGTTGCCGAAGAACTCATCGAATCCGTGCATGGTCGGCAGGAATTCGTCCCGATCGCCGAGATGGTTCTTGCCGAACTGACCGGTGGCGTAACCGAGCGGCTTCAGAAGCTCGGCAATGGTCGGGTCTTCCGCCTGAAGCCCGACAGTGGCACCGGGCATGCCGACTTTGGTCAGACCGGTGCGAAGCGGGTTCTGGCCACAAATAAACGCTGCGCGTCCTGCTGTGCAGCTCTGCTGGCCATAAAAATCGGTGAACGTTATGCCTTCTTCGGCGACGCGATCTATGTTCGGCGTGCGGTAGCCCATCATGCCGCGGCTGAAGTGGCTGATGTTCCAGATGCCGATGTCGTCACCCCAGAGGATTAGTATGTTTGGTTGTTTTGCCATAGTTTGTGCTTTCCTGGCCAAGTCTGCGTCCTCTTGAGGTTGAAAAAGGACAGGAATCAGAATGACGATTTCTGATTTCGGATGCATTTTAAATAAAGTCGACAAGCATCCAGCATCATCCAAGTCAAAAGCAGACTCTGGTTATCGAGCAAGGCGCGGCAACGAGGTGCCTGCAAAGCGCTCTGTTGGAGTTGTCCGATACCTGTGAATCCAATGAGAACAATCACATCGATAGCTCTTCTGACGATTGCGCCCTTATCTCTGGTATACGCCGCGGATGATTTGAAGCCGTTTCCTCCCGCCGGACCGGGTATGACTCGCCACGTGATCCGACTTGCGAAACAGGAAAACGAAGGCGACTTCAAGCTCGAGCTCATGGTAGGCAAGACCGTTCGAACGGACTCGGTGAACCGCCACTTCTTCGGCGGCGATCTCAAGACGGAGACGATTCCGGGTTGGGGTTTTGATCGTTATATTCTTCCTCAACTCGGTCCCATGGGAGGAACTCTGATGGCGGTCCCTTCGGATGCTCCTCAGGTCGATCAATTCGTGAGGCTCGGCGGCGAAACGGTCATTCGCTATAACAGCCGTGTGCCGGTGGTCGTCTATGTCCCCGCTGGTGTCGAAGTCCGCTATCGATTCTGGCGCGCCGAAACGAATGTGCACACCGCGCCGGCCGAGCTGCCATAGCTCCCTTTAGTATTTTTCAGGCACGAACCGCCGGCCCTTCAGAGCCGCGTCATCATCATACGCGTCCTTCGTGGAGCGTTTCGGCATTTTGACTTTCTCTCGGGGAACCTTCTCGTAAGGAATCTGCTTCAACAGGTGTGCGATGGTGTTGAGACGCGCTCGCTTCTTGTCATCGGAGCGAACGATGTGCCATGGGGCGGTTTCGGTGTCGGTAGCTTCCAGCATCATGTCTCGGGCGCGAGAATAGTCATACCAGCGCGTACGAGCAGGCAAATCCATCGGGCTGAGCTTCCACTGACGCACGGGATCATCGATGCGCGCCTGAAATCGCCGTTCCTGTTCTTCATTGCTGACCTCGAGCCATATCTTGATCAGCGTGATGCCCCCTGCAACGATGTAGCCCTCCATCATGGGGCACAGTTCGAGAAAACGCCGATGCTCCTCTTTGGTGCAAAAACCCATGACATACTCGACGCCGGCGCGGTTGTACCAGCTCCGATCGAAGATGACGATCTCACCTGCGGCGGGAAAATGCGCCAGGTAGCGTTGCAGGTACATCTGAGTTTTCTCGCGGTCCGACGGAGCGGGAAGGGCCGTTACACGAAAAACCCGAGGGCTGACGCGTTCCGTGAGTGCCTTGATCGTACCGCCCTTCCCCGCACCATCCCGGCCCTCGAACAGGATGATCATTCGCTCCCCGGTGGCTTTTACCCAACTCTGGAGCGTACAGAGTTCCACCTGAAGTTTTCGCAACTCCGTCTCGTATTCTTTGTTCTTCATTTTCGGTCTGGCTTCGACGCGAGAATCCCTGCTCATCCTGCTCGCCCTCCTATTGTTTCCCGGAACCGCCAGGCGCTGATTGAATCCCCCCAGCGCGGCGCAAGCGCCCTCCATGGCGAACGTCCCGATTTGCCACTGCCCGGGCAGGCCGAATACCAGCACGCCGGCCCCGAGCGCACGAATATAACGACCATCATGAGCACGAAAACGGGCCTGGTCCTGGCGAGCAGCATCTCGCCCGTCTGAGCCGGCGCCGCCGCGATCCTGAAAGAGGATGATGACGCGCAGGCCATCGTCTTTTTTCCGCTCGGCCGTAAATCGACTCTGGTATCGTCCATAACTATTTCGTCGCCGCGATCGACTTGCGGAAGAGCGTAACACTGTATAAGAAGAACGCCAGCCCGATCCCCCCCACCATCGCGAAGTTGCGCCACACGGCGTCCAAGCCGCCGCCGCGGTAGATGATCACCTGCGAGAAGCTGACGAAGTGCCGTGAGGGCAGGAAATACGTGGCCGCCTGCAGCCAGCCTGGCTGGCTCTCGACGGGAGTCGATCCGCCAGACAGAAGCTGCAGCACCATGATCATCAGGATGATCAGAAGCGCGAACTGCGCCATCGACCGCGAAATGGTCCCGAGGTACAGGCCAAGCGCCGTTGCAAAGAACAGATACAAGAGGACGCCGCTGAACCACAGGAGCATCGATCCCTGGAATGGCACACTGAGGATCATCCGGACAACGAGGAACAGAGAAACTATCGTGGCGATGAGAATCACGAGACCGTTCGCCAGAACCTTGGCCATTGCGATCTGGAAGGCGGTGAGCGGCATCACCAGGAGGTGCTCGAGCGTACCGTGCTCGCGCTCGCGGATCACCGCGGCCCCCGTGAGCACGATCGTGAGCAGCGACAGCTGGTTGATGATGGCAACGATGCTCGTGAACCATGCCGAGACGCCGTTCGGATTGAACATCTTGCGTTGCACGAGGTTCACCGGGTCGCTTGTGTCGACATCCGTGCGCCGGAGATAGCTCGTGAGGCGGTCGGTGATGATGTTGTGGATGTAGCCGGCGCCGATGCTCGCCTGTTGCATCGCGGTGGCGTCGATATTCACCTGGATGCCGGGCCGACGCCCCGCGGCCATATCCCGTTCAAACCGGGGCGGAATCACGACGACGAACATGAAGCGTCCTTCGTCCATAGCCCGCTCAATTTCGTCGGTTCGAATCCTCACCGGATACTGGAAGCGAGGTGGGAAGAATGCGTTAATCAGCTCCTCGGACAGCGCGGACTGGTCCTCGTTCGCGAAGGCGATCGAGGCATTGCGCACCTCGTTCGATGTACCGGTTGCCTGCTGGTAGATCGTCCAGGTGAAAGCGTAGAGTACGAACGCGACCAGTACCTTGTCGCTCATGACGCTGCGGAACTCCTTGAGCGCGAGCCAGAAGATGTTGGTGAGCGATTCCACGGCTACTTCTCCTGCTTTCTCAACCCGATCATGCTCACGAGCAGGAGCACAGGGATACAGCAGAGGAGAAAGAGAATGTCGGGCAGCATGAGATCGAGTCCCAGGCCCTTCGTGTAGGCGCCCAGGCTCGAGTGCATGTAGTACGTCGTGGGCCAGATCTTGCCCACGAAACTCGCACTGCCCTCCAGCGTCGATACCGGCTGCAGCATTCCCGAGAACTGGATCGATGGCTGAATCGTAAGAATCGCCGTGACGAATACAGCCGCGACCTGGGTGCTTGTGAATGTCGAAGTCGCCATTCCGATTCCTGTGGTGACAATGATGTACACCAGCGTGCACAGCGTCAGAAACAGGAAGCTGCCCTTGATCGGGACGCCGAACACGATCAAGGCAAGCGCCACAAGGATGAAGAAGTTGATCATCCCGATCACCAGATAAGGCAGTTGCTTACCGAGCAGATATTCGAGCCGCCCCGTCGGCGTCACATAAAAGTTGATGATCGAGCCGAGCTCTTTCTCGCGCACGATGCTCACCGTCATCAGGACCGCCGGGATAAGGATGAGGAGTATGGCCGGGACGCTGGGCACGATCGAGTAAAGGCTCTCGAACGTGGGGTTGTAAATGTAGCGATCCTGGAAGCTTGTGGTGTACTTGCTCGGCGCTTGATGGAGCCGGTTGCCGGGATCTGCCAGGAGCTTGCTCTGAACCCCCTCGATGTACCCCCTGATCGTCTCGGCGCGGAAGGGGTTCGCGCCATCGATCTGGGCGAAGACGTCGGGGGTGTTGCCGCGGCGCAGGTCGCGGCTGAAGTTCGGCGGGATCTCGATCACTGCCGCGGCTTCGTCCGCCTGCAGGCGCTTCAGAGCATCCTCGTCGGAGAAGGTTGGCGATGTCCAACTGAAATACCGGGGTATCGATCTGAACTGCTCGATGTACGTCCGGCTGTCCTGCGACTGGTCGAGATCCAGGACGGCGACTTTAATATGCTCGACGTCGCTGGTAATGCCGAAGCCGCAGACCAGCATCAGGACGGCCGATCCCAGGAAGGCGAATGTCAGCCGAACGGGATCGCGGAGGATCTGAACCGCCTCGTTACGCGCATAGGCAAGCAGCCTGCGCAGCGGGAGAGGAATCCCCGCCTTCGCGTGGGCCGGAGCATCTGTGGACGCCGCGGCCGCGGGTGCGACGCTCGCCGCCTGCGTCGAACTCTTCGGCTGCTGCGCGATCGAGTCTTCCATGTAGCCGATGAACGCCTCTTCGAGATTCCTGGCGCCGCGCCCGTCGATCAACTTCTGCGGGGCATCGCAGGCGAGCACCTTGCCGGCATTCATGAGCGAAATGCGATCGCAGCGCATCCCTTCATTCATAAAGTGCGTCGTGACAAAAATTGTCACGCCCTGGTTGCGAGAGAGGTCGACCAGCAGTTCCCAGAAACTGTCGCGCGCTACAGGATCGACTCCCGAGGTGGGTTCGTCGAGGATCAGCAACATCGGGTCGTGAAGCACCGCGACCGCCAACGAGAGCCGTTGGCGCATGCCCATGGGCAGCGAGTCGGACAGCACGTCGAGATACGGACCCAGACCGAATCGCTCCACCAGCTCGGCGATGCGCTCCCTGGCCTTGTCGGGCGGGATGTGAAAGAGACGCGCGTCCAGCACGAGATTCTCGCGCACCGTGAGCTCGCCGTAAAGCGAGAACGCCTGCGTCATGTACCCGAGGTTGCGACGCACCTCGATGCTGCCGGCTTCGACCGACTTGCCAAAAACCGTGGCCGTGCCTTCGGTGGGAGGCAGCAGTCCCGTCAGCATCTTCATCGTCGTCGACTTGCCGCAGCCGTTCGAGCCGAGAAAGCCAAATATCTCGCCGCGCTCGATCTTCATGCTGACGTGATCGACGGCGGTGAAAGTGCCGAAGCGCTGGGTCAGGCCGTCCGCCTCAATGGCGATCTCCGGTTTATCGGTCACGGGCCGCGGGGGAATTACGAGTTCCACATGGCCCATTCGCTTTTCTTCCGGCAGCAGACTGACGAAGCAGTGTTCCAGATCCCCGGAACCGGTTCGCTCCATGAGCTCGGCCGGGCTCCCGGTGGCGAGGACTTTCCCTGCGTCCATCGCGATAATCCAGTCCCATTGCTGCGCCTCGTCCATATAGGCTGTCGCGACGACGACGCTCATGCTCGGGCGACCCTTGCGAATGTCGTCGATGAGCGTCCAGAACTGGCGCCGTGACAGCGGATCGACGCCTGTAGTCGGCTCATCAAGGATGAGGAGATCCGGCTCGTGGACCAGGGCTCCACAGAGCCCTACCTTCTGCTTCATCCCTCCCGAGAGCTTTCCCGCCGGGCGATCGGGAAACGGCCCCAGCCCGGTGGCATCGAGCAGTTCTTTGACTTTAGCGGGGCGCTCACTCGGGGAGAGTCCAAACAGCTGCGCCATGAAATCCACGTTGTCGTGGACGCTGAGCTCCAGGTACAGGTTCTTGCCGAGGCCCTGCGGCATGTATGCGATCCTGGGGCACACGGCGCGCCGGTGCCGTACCTCTCTCATGTCGCCGCCGAGCGCGTCGACGTGTCCCTCCTGCACCTTCTTCGATCCAGCCAACAGCCCCAAAAGCGTTGACTTCCCTACGCCGTCCGGACCGACGACGCCGACCATAATCCCTGTTGGAATATCGATTGAAATTCGATCGAGCGCGAGAACTTTGCCGTAACGGTGCGTGACGTCTCGAACCGAGGCGACCGGCTTGTTATCCGGGGACGGGTACCCAACCAGTTTTGCCATGGAGCGCCTTAATTGGGAATACCCGACGCATGGGATGGCTCCAATGCGGACCTGGTCGCCGGCGGGTTCAAGAGGCCCTTTTCCAACCACTCGGGGAACATGGCGTCCGGGCGCACCTTCACATAGCCGACGCCGCGCACGCCCGTCTTGATTTGCTCGATATAGTGTGTAACGAGCTCGGGGGGTATCTGAATCTTGACACGGAACATCAGTTTCTCGCGCTCGCTTTTTGTCTCGACCTGCTTGGGCGTGAACTGTGCTTCCGGCGACACGAAGCTGACGTACCCGGCAGCGGATTTGTCCGGTTCGTAGTCGACGGTGATGCGCGCAGGCGCCCCGGTTTTCAACGCCGCAGCCTGACCGGATGGGAGGAAGATCTCCATATACACGTCGCTCAGATCCACGAGAGTCAACGCCTTGCCGCCGGGAGCGAGAACCTCTCCCGGTTCGACCAGGCGATAGAGTACCCGACCGGTCACGGGCGAGATCAGAGTCGCATCCTTGATGCGACTTTTGGTCACTTCTACCTGCGCCTGGGCGACTTCAATCTGCCGCTGCGCGGCGTCTGCTTGTGCTTGCGCTGTGGCAGCCCGTGCTTGCGCGGCGCCCTCCCGCGCTTGCGAGGTGGCAATCCGTGCTTGCGCGGCTCCCGCCCGTGCTCGCACGGCGTCGGCCCGTGCTCGTACGGAGTCCGTCTGTGATTGCACGGATTTAAGTGTCGCATTCGCAGTCTCCAGAGCGGTCTGGCGCGTGTCGAACAGGGCCTGCGATGTCGCATTCTCCGCGAGCATCCTGCGCTGGCGGTCGGCCTCGGTCTGCGCGAGTTTGATCTCGCTCTGCTGCCGCTCGACGGCGGCATTGGCTGCAGCGATTTCCGCGTTGGCCGCGGCGGTGTCCGCGTTGGCGGCGGCGTTGTCCGCGGTAGTCGTGGCAATTTCCGACCTGGCCGCGGCGATGTCCGCAATGGCCCCGGCGATGGCGGCTTTGGCAGCGGCAAGGTCCTCCCTCGCGGATGCGACAGAGCCCTCGTTCTTTGCCTGCTCCGCTTCGATCGTCACGGTGTCGAGTCGCACCAACACCTGACCCGGTTTCACGAGGTCACCCTCGTCCACCAGGACTTCCTTGACCCTGAGCGGCTCCTTGGCGGAAGCGTCTGAGAGCTTGGCTTCAATACGGCCGTTGCCGGACGCGATCCCCGCGGGGAGCGCCGACTGCGTTGACTGCCAGTATTTGTAAGCCAGGACGCCGCCGACCACGAGGACGACTACGATGATGATCCACTTCTTTGAAAATTTGCCCATTTCTTCTCACCTCTTAGGTGCTGATGCTGCAGGTGGCGCTGACGTTGTGGGCGAGTCCGTCGGCGGCAGCGTCGCGAACAAATCGCCCCAATTCGTGCGCTTCTGCATTTCGATCCTGGTGGCGTCGGGGACGAATGGCTGACCGACGCTCATCTCCCAACCGCCGCCGAGGGCCTCGTACAAACTGACAGCGTTCGTGGCGGCGCTCGAGCGCAGGTTGACGAGGCTATTCTCCTGTTGCAACAGCGTTTGGTCGGCCAGGAGCACACGCTGGTAATCGACGGCCCCCTCGCGATACTGGATAAGGGCCAAATCCGCCGAACGACGTGCGGCGGTCACGGCTCCTTGCTGGACAGAGGTCGCCTCGATCGCTTTGACGAATCCTACGATCCCATCCTCCACTTCCTGTGACGCGGTGAGCACGCTGTTCTGATAGGTGGTCACGACCTCCTGAAATCGCGCATCCTCGACGCGCACATTATTCCTGATGCGGCCATAGTTCAGGAACTTCCAGGTGACCTGCGGACCTACCGCAAAGAAAAAGCTGGCGGGGCTCAAGAGGTTGAAGGACTGGCCGCCGCCCTGGGTCGCGTTGAAGCCGAGTGCGCCTGATAGAACGAAGTGCGGATAGAGATCCGCCTTGGCGATTCCGATGCGTTCAGATTGCGCCATCGCGACGAGTTCAGCATTCCGGATATCCGGGCGGCGCCGCAGCACTTCTGCGGGAATACCCACCGCCACCTGCGCGGGCGCCGTCGGAATTGTCTGCGTTCCCTGCAACACATTCTCAAGCGAACCAGTGGTCTGACCAAGCAGGGTGGTGAGTGCGTTCTTCGACTGAGCGAGGCTGATCTCGAGTTGAGGAATCGACGCCCGCGTGCTCTCGAGCAGCGCCCGCGCCTGGGAGACGTCGAGTTCGGACGTAGCGCCATTACGGAAGCGCGCATCCGCGATGCGCAATGATTCCGCCTGGATACTCACGTTCAGGCCTGCCTGCCTGATCAGCTCTTCGAAGGTGCGGACCGCCACATAGGTCCGCGCAACGTCGGCGGTCAACGTGACGAGCGCCTTCTCGTAGTCGGCCGTGGAGCCCAGATAAACGTCCTTTTGCGCCTTCACGGCCCTGGCGTACTGACGCCAGAAGTCCGCTTCCCACGATATGTCGAGACCAAGGTTGTCGATTGCGTAATAGCGAGAGAACCCCTGGACCTTATTAGCGGTGTTGCTGCTGAGACCAACGCCGTTCACGCCGGCGAATGCCTGCTGCACCTGCGGATACTGATTCCCGATGGCGATACCGAGCGCGGCGCGGGCTTCCATGATCCGCAGTCCAGCAGCCCGAAGCGTGAGGTTCTGCTTGTATGCCAGCTGGATCAATTGTTCGAGCACCGGATCGTTGAAGGCTTTCCACCATGCGCTGTCCGTGGCCGGCTGCGCCGAGATCTGCGGACTGCCCGTCCCGCTCCAATTGCCGTTGACGCTCAGTGTAGGCTTTACGTAATGTGGGCCGACCGCGCAGCCGGTTAGCGTCAGCACCACGCACAGGAGCGTAGCGGCATAGGTCGCCTCCAGGCATCGATGAGCGGGGCTGGGCCTCGATTTGCGGTTATTGGGCGTGGCGATTGCCATCCTGGTCCTGGACACCCTTTGTGGCCTCAGGAACCGCCGGCAGTCAGTCTCCTGACGGTCTCTCGTCAGCCGATTTGGGAAAGCCATCGAAAGAGTAGTCGAACATCTCTTGTCGCCCCTCTTAACGATGATCGATATTATGGCCAAGTCGTTCACCAGTATGATTTGATGCCTGCCGTGGTAATTCAGCGTATTTTTTTCGGCGGAACAAATCTCTTGTTATGGGGACCCGCTCAATAAGTCTTCAGTCCCACTGCCCGAAATTGCGCGCAAGCCCTGTCGACGGCTTCCGGTGAGGGAGGTTGGGCATCGGCGAGTTCGTAGGGAATCTCAAGCTCCTTCCACTTGAACGCGCCCAATTGATGGAAGGGAAGAACATCGACTCGTTCGACATTGCCGAGACCGGCGGCGAAGCCGGCGATCCTGGCAATATCCTCCGGGTCATCCGTCAGTCCCGGCACGAGAACGAAACGCACCCATATCGGCCGCTTTTGAGCCGCGAGCCGCCGCGCCAGTTTTCGAGTGTTGGCCGGGTCCATTCCGGTTAGCCGCCGGTGCCGTTCGGGATCCCAGGCCTTCATCCCCAAAAGCACCAGATCGATCTTCGCGAGATCTTCATCCGTCAAGAGATCTCCGAAGTTTCCGTTTGTCTCCATGGCGGTGTGAACGCCCATTTTTTGCGCCGCGGTGAGCAATTTGAGGACAAACCGGTGTTGCATCAAAGGCTCGCCCCCGCTCACCGTGACGCCGCCCGACATGACCTTCAATCCGTGGCGATACTTGCTTAGTTCTTCCGTGGCCTTCGCGATCGTCACGGGAATTCCGTTGGTCAGAGTCCAGGTGTCGGGGTTATGACAGTACTGGCAACGCCACTGGCAGCCGGTAGTCCAGACGACCACTCGAACGCCTGGCCCGTCCACAGCCGAACCTGTTGTGAATGAATGCAGGAATCCCATTTCTCCGCTGGCGAGCGCCGAGCGGACATCCGTTTCCGGAACATCCCGGCCGAGATTCACCCGAAGTTCATAAGGGCTTTTCGCCTCTATTCGGTCCTGCTGCGCGGTTCGATTCTCAGGCACGGCTCTGAGCCCCGTGAAAGGTCCGGTTGATGACATCCATTTGTTGTTCGCGCGTCAGCCGTATGAAATTGACGGCGTAGCCGGACACGCGAATCGTGAGGCTCGGATACTTTTCGGGATGGTCCATAGCGTCGATCAGCGTCTCGCGATTCAGCACGTTGATGTTCATGTGGTACCCGGTTGAGCCGAAAAACGCATCCAGAATGGACGTCAGATTCCCGATGCGTTCTTCGCTTGTGCGGCCCAGGCCTTCCGGCACCAGGGTGGAGGTGAGTGAAATGCCGTCTTCGGCGTCGCGGTACGGGATCTTGGCCACGGATGCAGCCGAGGCATGGATGCCATGGATGTCTCGCCCGTGCATCGGATTTGCACCCGGAGCGAACGGCTCACCATGGCGGCGGCCGTCCGGAGTATTGCCCGTATTCTTTCCGTAAACGACGTTCGATGTGATCGTCAGGATGGACTGCGTGTGATGAGCGTGCCGATAGGTTGGGTATTTCCGCAACATGTTCATGAATCGGCTCACCAACCCGGCGGCAATATGATCCACGCGATTGTCGTTGTTTCCGAACTTCGGAAACTCGCCTTCGATCTCGTAGTCCGTCGCCAGTCCGGTCTTATCTCTCAAAACACGGACCTGCGCATAACGTATGGCCGACAGACTATCGGCGACGACGGACAGGCCGGCCAATCCAAAGGCCATCGTTCGAACGGGATTGTAATCGTGCAGCGCCATTTCGATGCGTTCGTAGGCGTATTTGTCGTGCATGTAGTGGATGACGTTCATCGCGTTTACGTAAACGCGGGCGAGCCAGTCCATCATCCTCTCGAGCCTTTCGAGCACATCGTCGAAGTCGAGATACTCACCCTCAACCGCTCCGAACGGCGGCCCCACCTGTTGTCCCGTGAGTTCGTCCCGGCCTCCGTTGATGGCGTACAACAGACACTTGGCCATGTTCGCTCTGGCCCCGAAAAACTGCATCTGCTTGCCGAGCCGCATGGGCGACACGCAGCACGCGATGGCGCCGTCGTCTCCCCAGTACGCGGCGCATCATGTCATCGCTTTCGAACTGGATTGAACTGGTGTCGATCGCAACCTTTGCGGCGAAGCGCCGGAAACCTGCGGGCAAGCGCGATGAATACCAGATGGTGAGGTTCGGTTCGGGAGCCGGGCCCAAATTATAAAGGGTCTGCAGAAAGCGAAAACTCGTTCTCGTGACGAGGGACCGGCCATCGTCTCCGTTGCCTCCGATAGACTCCGTCACCCAGGTTGGATCGCCCGCGAACACTTCGTCGTATTCCGGCGTGCGCAGAAAGCGCACGATCCGGAGCTTGATGACGAAATCATCGACGATTTCCTGCGCCTGCGACTCGGTGAGCGTGCCCGCCGCAAGATCGCGTTCGATATAGATGTCGAGGAAGGTCGATACGCGGCCGAGCGACATAGCCGCACCGTTCTGTTCCTTCACGGCCGCCAGGTAGGCCAGGTAGAGCCACTGCACGGCCTCTTTCGCGGTGGTGGCTGGGCGCGAAATGTCGAACCCGTAGGCCGCGGCCATTTGTTGCAGTTCTTTCAGCGCGCGGATCTGTTCGCTGAGTTCCTCGCGATCGCGGATGATCTCATCCATCGACATCAAGGGATCCAGACTCCGCTTTTCCTGATTTTTCCGGTTAATCAACCGGGTGACGCCGTAGAGGGGTACCCGTCGGTAGTCCCCGATGATGCGGCCGCGGCCATAGGCGTCGGGCAGTCCGGTGAGGATATGGGAGCTCCGGCACTGCCGGATTTCCGCCGTATAGGCGTCAAACACACCTTCGTTATGCGTTTTCCGATATTTTGAAAACGTCTCGACCATCCTGGGATCCGGTTCGTAGCCGTAAACCTCGAGGGCGTTGAGCACCATCCGGAGGCCGCCTGTCGGCATGATTGCGCGTCTCAGCGGGGCTTCCGTCTGAAGGCCGACGATGATTTCATTGTCCCGGTCGATATAGCCCGGGGGGTGCGAGGTAATCGAACTCGGAATTTGAGAAACATCGAGGACGCCCTTCTTCCGCTCCTCTTTAAACAACTCTTTAAGCCCGTTCCACAGGCTCTCGGTACGTTCGGTCGCCGGGGCGAGGAACGACTTATCGCCGTCATACGGCGCGTAATTCTGCTGAATGAAATCGCGGACGTTGATCTCGTTCTGCCAGACGCCGAATTGAAACCCGCTCCACGCATCGGCCGAGTCATGCCCGTTTGCCAGTGTTCTTGAAGCTGCGATCATAAGTGCCTCCGCGCGCCGCTATGTGCGCGCCTCGATTAATCCGAGTAACAGCGCGGTGTGGCGCGCGATCATTAATTCCTCATTGGTCGGAATCACCCACACGCCGACCTTGCTCGATGCGGTTGAAATCCGAGTTTGCTGCCCTGCGTTGGCCCGAGCGTCGAGATCAATGCCCAGCCAGGCGGATGATTCGACAAATCCGCCGCCGGATTTCGGGAGAGTTTTCCCCAATGCCGGCAGTGAAGACCAGACCATCGATTCCGCCCAATGCCGCTGCCATCGCGCCGATTTCCTTCACGGCGCGGTACACAAAATAGTCCACCGCCAGACGCGCCGATGGCTCGCTGCTCGTTTCAAGCTCCCGCATATCCGAACTGATACCCGAGATGCCGAGCAAGCCCGACTTTTTGTAGAGGATCGTTTCGACTTGTTTCGCATCCATGCCCAGTGTTTGAAACAGATACAAAACAACACCCGGGTCCAGAGATCCCGGCCTGGTCCCCATGCAAAGGCCGTCCAGCGCCGTAAAGCCCAAACTGTTGTCGATGCTTCTTCCGCCCTTCATGGCGCAGAGGCTGGCGCCGCTTCCCAGGTGCGCAACGATGACTCGTCCTCCGGCCACTTCCGGAGCGACCTGCGGAAGCACGGACGCAATGTACTCGTAGGACAAGCCGTGAAAGCCGTAACGCTGCACGCCCGCGCGCGGTTATTTCACGCGGCAGCGGGACCACATCCGCGACGGCCGGCTGGCTTCGGTGGAAGCTGGTGTCGAAGCACGCTACCTGTGGCACGCCGGGCAATCTTTCGGACGCGGCTTCGATCGCCGCAAGATTGTACGGCTGATGCAGGGGCGCCAGCGGGATTAAACGGCGAAGCTCGGTCATGACCTGCGGGCGTAACCATCGTCGGCGAAGCATAATGCGGCCCTCCATGCACTACACGGTGCCCAACCCCCAGCACCGGCGCTCCCCCATAGCGGGATTTCAGCCATGACGCGACTGCTTCCAGTGCGTCGCGGCCATCTCGCACAGGGGTTTCCGGCTTCTGATCGACGAGAACGTGGCCGTCGATATTTTTCGCGGATAGTCGCGGTGCTGTTCCAATTCCTTCCATCAGGCCCCGCGCTGCCAAAGCCCATGAGCCGCCCTTTGGCTCCTGATAAACGGAAAACTTAAGGCTCGATGACCCGGCGTTCAATACGAGGGCGTATTGGCTCATGGTCGTCAAGCGCTCGCCTTCAACTTCCGCCTGCGCGCGTAGGCTGCGAGTTTCGCCACCGCGCAACTGGCGATTCTCGATCGGACGCTGTCGGCGCGGCTTGTCAGGATAATCGGAACCCGGGCGCCCAGCACCAGGCCGGCGCTGTCCGCATTCGCGAGAAAGGTCAGCTGCTTGGCCAGCATGTTGCCGGCTTCGAGGTCGGGAACCAGCAGAATATCCGGATCCCCGGCAACCTCGGATTGAATTCCCTTGATCTTTGCCGCCTCTTTGCTGATGGCGTTATCGAAGGCCAGCGGCCCGTCGATAATGCCGCCGGTGATCTGACCGCGATCCGCCATTTTGCAGAGAGCCGCCGCGTCAATGGTGGCCGGCATCTTCGATGTAACCGTTTCGACGGCGGCAAGAACGGCTACTTTGGGTTTCTTCAGGCCCAGATCAATGGCCAGATCGATGGCGTTTTGACAAATATCCGCCTTCTCTTCAAGGGTGGGAACTATGTTAATGGCCGCGTCGGTCACGATGAGCACCTTGTGGTAGGTGGGAACATCCATGACGAAAACGTGGCTGATGCGACGGCCGGTTCGTAAGCCGGTTTCCCGCGCCACGACCGCGCCGAGCAGCTCATCTGTGTGCAGACTGCCCTTCATGAGGAGTTCCGCATGGCCTCGACCGAACCAGCTCCACCGCCTTCGCCGCGGATGCCTGACTGTGCGGTGTGTCCACGATCTTTGCGTTGCCGAGGTCCAGCCCGGAAGAGTCCGCGATCGCGCGGATTTTGGCTTCAGGACCTACCAGAATCGGGGTGATCAGGCCCTTCTCTCCGGCTTCGAGTGCTCCGGCCAGAGCCGTCTTCTCGCAGGGATGCGCAACTGCCGTGGGGATCGGATCCAGCCTGGCGCATTTTTCCAGGAGACCTTCGTATTTGCCACTGCCGCTACTCATACAGTCCTCTCCACTTCCAAACTCCTGGCTTTACTCAATCGGACGCTTGCCGGCCCGGTCTCCTTTAAAAGAAGCGTCAATACAATAGCCAGCCCGACGCCGTACAACAGAGGCTGGAACGTCGTTTGATAGTGCTCCAGGCCCATCTGCCCGCCCCCGGAGACCCTCTGCAAGGACCATGCGAAGACAGGGCCCAGCAGGGCGCTCAACGTGAAGGCCACAAAGTTGATTACCCCGGTGGCCGTTCCACCCAACTCGCGAGGATTTGACTCTTTGATAACCGTGTAAGGGAGCATCGCCGCTCCCGACGCCAAACCCATCACGATACCCACGACGTAGGGCGGGACGGCGCCGGCCCGGCCAAACAAGACCCAGGCGACGCACGCGAACAACACAACTGCGCCGCCGATAATGACTGGCTTCCGCCGGCCCAGACGATCCGACAAAGCACCCAGCAGCGGGCACCCGATAATCCAACCCAAGGGGACCGTGGCCGACCGAAGCACTGCCTCGCCGTACTCGAATTTGTGAGCTTCCTGCAGGAATTTGACGCCCCAGACCATGTCCAGAATGGTGGTCGGGATAAAGAGGAGACCGGCGATCAAACCGCAGAGGATCGACTGCGGATTTCTGAATACAATGCCCAGGGACCTGCCGGTGCCCTTGATCCAGCCGTCCTGTCGCTTCACTGGCACGCTGGGCGGAAGCATGAAATAAAGAACCGCGGCCAGCACGGCGCCAATCGCACCCATACCGATCCAGAAACTCTGCCACGGAATGCCCGCGGAAATAATTGGTCCGACCAGGAACTGTCCGGCCGATCCACCGGCCATGCCGAACATCTGCGTAGCTCCGATCAAAGTCGCCGCACGGTTTGCCGGGAAGTTGTTGCTGGCAATGTACACGGCTCCCACGAGTGCGAATACTCCTCCGGCGCCTTGCAGGAACCTGCCCATTGTTGCTGCCCCGACCGTCCCCGTCCCGAACAACACCGCGCCGATGGCGACAAGAAGGGCACCTCCGGGGAGCACGGCTTTGGCGCCCACGCGGTCGAGCGCCGAACCGGCGACCAGGCTGAACGGCGAATAACCGTAGTAGAAAACGCCGACCAGCGACGCTACGCCGAGGGAGCTTAGCCCGAAGCCCTCGGACAATTGCGGCATCATCACCGAGGGCGCGGTCCGGAGGGCGTACTGGTAGAAGTAATACACGGCCGTCAGCAGCCATGCCACTCCCGCTCCGCTCGCGCGTTTCATCCGACTGTTCTCCTCAACCGAGCACCACCGCTGAAGGTCTGGTCCAAGCGTTCCCTGGCTGTTCGGTTTGATTACGTGGCTTGCATGCAGAATTATTTTTTTGTGGCGCCTTGGCCGCGAGGAGGACTGAAGAAACAAGAAATTAAATCCGTGCTGTAAGCATGCGCATCAGTACATCGGAATGGGGAGCAAATTCCCCTCGCAGGAGACGCCGTGAGTTCCCAGGACAGCGAGAGAACGGCGGATCCGATCCAAGGGAGCTCTGCTCCCGGCCCCCAGACGGGCGCCGCACTGCTGGTTAAGAGTCTGGAAGCGCAGGGTGTCCAGTATGTGTTCGGGATCCCGGGCGCCAGGATCGACAAGGTCTTTGACACGCTGCTGGATTCGAAGATTCAGACGATCGTCTGCCGGCACGAGCAAAATGCCGCCTTCATGGCTGCCGGAATCGGACGTCTCACATCGAAGGCAGGAGTCGCGCTGGTCACGTCCGGGCCCGGTTGTTCCAACCTTGTGACAGGCCTCGCCACGGCAACATCGGAAGGCGATCCGGTCGTGGCGATCGGCGGAAAAGTTGGGGCTTCAGGACGTCTGAAGCACCTGCACCAAAGCATGGATACCGTGAACCTGTTCCGGCCCATCACGAAGTTCAGCGCCGAGATCGATTGGGCGGGTTCCGTGCCGGAGGTGGTTGCGAATGCGTTCCGGACGGCGGAATCGGCGCGGCCTGGGGCGGCCTTCATCAGCGCGCCGGTCGATATTCTGAGTGCGGAAGCGGAGGCGGAGATCCTCACTCCCGCCTCGCCGGAGCCCCTGGGGCCGGCGGATCCCACGGCGATCACCGCGGCGGCTTCTCTAATCAACAGCGCGAGCCGGCCCGTGCTGCTGTTAGGCCTTCTTGCGAGCGAATCTCCCGCAGCCCCGGCTGTGCGGGCGCTTCTCGCTAAAACGCAAATTCCGGTGGTGTGCACTTATCAGGGTGCGGGAATCGTTCCCCGGCACCTCTTTCATTGTTTTGGCGGACGCGTGGGGCTGTTTCACAACCAGCTTGCGGACAATCTCCTGGACGAAGCAGACCTCGTAGTCACCGTGGGCTACTGTCCCGTTGAGTATGAACCGGCTCTGTGGAATCACGGCCGGCGGCGAAGCATAGTGCATATCGATAGTGCTGCCGTGGCCGTCGACAGGGATTACCGGCCGGAGATCGAGCTTCGGGGCGATATCGCGGCTACGCTCGAATGCTTCACGGCAAAAGTGCAGCCGCGAACCCTGAGTAAAGACTGCGCGCGTCTGAAAGAGATCGCCCGCGAACGCGAGTTATTCGCGGTCGCGGGCGAGGCCGCAAACGGAGTTCCCATACACCCGAGACGGATTGTGCATGAGCTGCAGAAGATACTGCGCGACGACATAACGGTCTGCCTGGATGTAGGCTCATTCCATATCTGGCTGGCGCGGCATCTCTACAGCTTTCGGCCCCGGCAACTGCTTTTCACGAATGGTCAGCAAACTCTCGGTGTCGCTTTGCCGTGGGGTATCGCCGCTACGCTCGTTCGCCCGGGGGAGAAAGTGATTTCCATTTCCGGCGATGGCGGCTTCCTGTTCTCAGCGATGGAGCTGGAAACAGCGGTCCGGCTAAAGTGCAACCTGGTGCATATGATCTGGATCGACGGCTCGTATGACATGGTCCGGTTCCAGCAGATGGCTAAATACGGGCGCGCTTCCGCTGTTGAATTTGGTCCGGTCGACGTCGTGCGGTTCGCTGAGGCGTTTGGCGCGCGTGGGCCTGAAGATCGAATCGCCCGATCAGATCGGACCGACGTTTCGGCAGGCTCTCGAAATGCAGGGGCCGGTTTTGATCGGAGTGCCCGTGGATTACCGTGACAACTACAAGTTGATGCAAATGGTGTATCCCGGCGCAATTGACTGATTCGATGACATGTCAGGAGCTGGTCACCGTCTGACAAAAGAAAAATAAAGCGCGCGATCCGCGGACCCATCTGGTTTTCTGAATGTACGTCGTCGGACCAGGGCATGTGGAGATCACCGCTACATCGAAGAAGTAAAGAGATTCAGAGGGCGCCGGTACAGGTTTGGACGGAATCGGGTATGAGCATTCGATTGGACGGAAAGATAGCGATCGTCACTGGGGGCCTGTCCGGAATCGGGGCGGCTATTGCACAACGCATGATGAGCGAGGGCGCCACGGTGGTAGCGGCGGACAGATCGGCCAGCGAAACCACTCCCGGTTCCGGAGAGGTCGCCCAAATCCACGTGGATGTGGGGGACGACGGGAGTGTGGACACTATGGTGCGCGCCGTTGTAGCGCGCTATGGCCGGCTGGATTGCGTTGTTAACTCCGCCGGGATCGGCAGCGATATACCGTTTCTGCAAACCACACTGGAAACCTTCGACCGCATCATTGCAGTGAACCTGCGGGGAACATTTATCGTTGGTCAGGCTGCCGCCCGCGCCATGAAGGAGACCGGCGGGGGATCGATCGTCAACATTGCCAGTGTTTCGGGAATCACCGGGAACGCAGGGCGTTCCGCGTACGGGGCTTCGAAATGGGGCGTCGTCGGCTTGAGCCGCGTGATGGCGATCGACCTTGCGGATTTTGGCATTCGGGTGAATGTGCTTGCGCCTGGCGCCGTGCAAACGCCACTCGTCGACCGAATGCTGCCCGAAGAGGAAGCGCGCCAATGGACTGCCCACACGCCGCTTCACCGCTACGCACGGGCCGAGGAGGTAGCCGGGGCCGCCGTTTTCCTCTGCTCTGGAGATGCGAGTTTTGTCACGGGGCATGTTCTCGTAGTGGACGGCGGTTTCTCAGCAGCCGGACTTACGGTTCCGTCGGGCGGAGACGATGCCGCGGCGATGCTGCATCGCAGCCACTGAGACCTCATCAGGCCAGGCCGCCTGATGCTCGGTTCATTTTCCGGCACTTGAGGCAGCGGAGTATAAAAGTCTCCCTGCATGACTGCTCCATCGCAAGATCATGCGAGTCCAGTCGCGTAGCAAGTCCGAGTGCCTGCAAGACGCAGAGTCCCCACAAAAGTCGCGACCGTGTTCCCGTGCTGTTCCGGCCAGCGTGGGCTCGGCATCAGAATGTACGGCGCTTTGCCGTATATGAATCGCGTATGGCACAAGAGTTACAAAACACCGCCCGACTCGAAGCGCGTCTGCCGAACGAAGTGCACGCACTGCTGAAGCGTGCTGCCGAAATCGAGGGGCGCAGCCTCACGGATTTTGTCGTGTCGGCGGCGCGTGAAGCCGCTTGCCGGACGATCGAAGCTACCGAGATCATCCGGCTCTCCGTCGAGGACCAGCGGCAAATCGCTAAAGCTCTTCTTAATCCTCCCAAGCCAACCTCTGCGCTGAAGAAGGCTTTTCGGCGGCGGCGTGAACTGTTCGGCCTGGAATGACATTCCCGTTTCGTCTGGAGTCGCCTGGCGAGGAACACGAGCGCTCCTTATTTCGCTGCGGCGAAGATGCACTGGATCGTTATTTTCAGACTCAGGTAACTCAGGACATCCGACGCCACATCGCCAATTGCTTCGTGGCTGTCGAATCCGCCACGAGCGACGTTGCCGCCTGGTACACGATCTCGGCCGCGAGTATCCCGCTGGTCGATCTTCCCCCGGACGAAACGAAGCGCTTGCCGCGATATCCGACCGTGCCCGCTGTTCGCATTGGACGACTGGCCGTGGACCAGAGATTTCAGGGTCGCGGTTTGGGTGCGGCGCTTTTGGCCGACGCTGCCAGCCGGACGTTGAAGGCCGACGCCGCGGCGTTCACGCTTCTGGTTGACGCCAAAGACGATCAGGCCGTCGCTTATTACCAGCGCTTCGGATTTCGGACTTTGGCGAGTCAGCCCCGAACATTGTTCCTTCCTTTGGCGACCGCTCGGTAGATTTTCTGTTGAGAAGGAGAGAACCCGGTCAAGGGGGCAGGGCCGAACGACCGATGAGGATTGATTCACTTGCGGCACCGTTCCAGTTGGGGGACAGCCATTTCGCGATGCCGATACTCGCTCGCTGTTGTGCACGCGCAAGTTCCTCGCGACTCATCAAACTGGCGACGCAGTCACGCTGGCGGCAAGCCGGGTCCCGGCGGCCCCTTGAGGCATAGGCGAGCGCGGGCTCTGCTAAAAATGCCGCTGACTTCGGTGCGTCAGTACCGATGGTTGGGCGATGCGATGCGGAACGAACTCGATGCCGGGTTTACCTTCTTCACCCTGAGAGCAAACATTCCGCTGAGTGCGCGTGCGGTGGACGTTCTGAAGCGATGGAACCGAAACGGGAAGGATTGTTTTCCACCGGCGGACCGTAAGCCGTTACAGGCGTCTTTGCTGGGCCAGCAACAGAAGCGTGTGCGCGAGCTGCTGAAACTTCGCCCTGATTTCGTGATCCACGTCCATCCTTCACCCGAGGCTGTAGAATTGGCCTTTGGACGATTGATGGCGCTGAATCTGCAAAAGGTGGGCACAAATTTGCGCACACCCGAACACGGCGCGGCGATGGAAATTCAGTAAACTCTTTCGTTTCAATATGCCCGGGTGGCGAAATCGGCAGACGCAACGGACTTAAAATCCGTTTTTCCGCAAGGAGAGTGCGGGTTCAATTCCGTCCGGGCACCCGCGAGAAAGACGAGATAGCCCACATCCACGAGCCAGAGCAGCGCGAGGAACTGTCTTTCGCCCGCCGTGTCCGCCGCCTGCGAAGCGAGCCACGGCAGGCCCAACAACAACGCCACGCCCACGATGACATCGAGCGCCGCGTTCCGCTGCGCGCGTGGCTGCTTCCGTGGTGCCTCCGGCGCCGTCTCGCCGGTCACCATCACGTTCCATCGCGCGGCCCATGCGTTATAGGCGCTGAGTTTCTTCCGCGCGCCCACCGTGCCATTAGCGAAGCCAAGTGCGAAAAGGACGAGCCACCACTGGAGCGGCTGAAAACAACGGTTGTGACTACCAACATCCGCGTCAAAAAGACCCAGAAAACAACGATGTTCAGCTGGATCGACCAATGGGACGACCTCATCGATGCCAAGACACGAGAGAGCAGGGGCCTGACACTTACCGTTTCGGATTGGTTTTACCGAGGCGTTACCGAGGACGGCGGAGTGCTTTCCATCGATCCGGCCTATTTTTCAATCACTGGCGGTCGTGAACGCTGGCTTTACCGGGTGGCGCGCAAGCATGCCGGAGGCAACGGGGCGAACGGGTTTTCCATATCTATGCCGACGCTCTTCGAGAAATCCGGGGCCGAAGGCACCTACCGCCGGTTCAAATTCGAAACTCTGAAGATCATTCAGCGCAATGACCTGCCGGGGTTTTCGCTTTTCGTTCGTTCACAGGCCGAAGGCGAGCCCGTCATTCACATGCTCAGGCGTGACTGCATGGGGGAGGGGGAGCAGCATATCGCAAACCCGCCCGCAAAGCACGCATCGCGGCCACGACCACAGCCGCAGAATCAACCGTCCCGTATAGACGACCTGCCGCTGTTGACCCCGCTCATCCGCAGCCTTTCCGACCGCCTGATTGCGCAGATTCGCCGTGAGTTCCCCGGATGGGATATCTATGCGTTGCAGACGACGTTTAACGAATGGGTGGACGAGGACCCGACGCGAACGCCCAAGGATTACGAAGCCGCGTTCTATGGCTGGGTCCGACAACATCACGCGCAAAATCAGGCCCACGCTTACTGACGCTGTTCCTGATACCCCGTCAAACCCAACATTCTCAGGAGAGGTATTGATAAAGTTCAGCCGCTTGCCCGAAATTCATCGGGGTATCGGGAACGCAAGGCCTTTGCGCCATGCCAATCTGTGGATAACTTGTTGTTCCATCGGGGTATCAGGAACAAACATTCGGGGTATCGGGAACACCTTCAACGGGGTATCAGGAACAAACATTCGGGGTATCAGGAACAGGGGTGTCCAGCTTCATTTTGATTCCTAAAGACAAATACGACCCTAGCAGGCTGCGGAAAAACTAAGTCTGGCAAACGTTGGCCTTGCTTCAAATGTTTTTGTGAGCGTTTAAGAGTCGACGGAAAGTACCCACAACACCGTGGGTGTTGGGTCGAGTGGCCTTCCGGAGCTCTGTGATCGGGTTTTGCAGTCCCTCTGGGGCTTTCCTGGCGTTTTTGGACACACTACTCCTCATGCATTTGCTCCGGCAACCGACTTTGAGAGATTGCGGATGCGTACCAGGTTGTAGGCGGCGGCCGTGAAGGTGAACATCCAGCCCACTAAGTCCAGCCCGCGATGTCTGCAGTTTCCTGAGGCCACCTACGGTCTTCATCCAGCCGAAGATCTCTTCTACGCGCTTACGCTTCTGCTGGCTGACCCGATAGCCCTCATGCCTTGTGGTTCTTCCATCGATGGCGCTGCGCTGTCTTCTGCGCCACGTGAGGCGTGGCGTTGAGCCCGCGGAGATCCTCTACGAAACCTTTGGTGTCATAGCCTTTGTCCGCTCCCACCGTTACCCGGTCTTCCCCGGGGAGTGACGCGATCATCACTACCGCGGCGTCTCGCTCCGCGGTGCCGTCGGCCTGCATCGTTTCCACATCCGCGACCAGTCCGTTGCGGTTGTCCATCAGCACGTTACCGGTGTAACTCAGCTTCGCTTCTTACCCCCGCCCTTCCGCGCCAGCAGCGCATCGGGATCGGTCGTCGACTCATGGGTGTCGTTGCGGCGCGTCTCACCATGAAAGTTCACGGTCGGATTGCCCGGATCGTCCGGCGGCGCGGCATCAACATGATCCTTACTCTTAAAGCTCTTCAGCCCCGCACACGCTTCCAGCAATGTCCCGTCCACCGTAAAGTGCTCATCCGACATCAGATCCAGCCCGCGCGCTTCCTCCACCACAAGGTCGAAGAACTTCCTCGCTATCTCCGCCTTGAGTAACCGGTCCCGGTTCTTCGTGAACACCGTCACGTCCCACACCGCGTCATCCATGTTCAGCCCTACAAACCAGCGGAATAGAAGGTTGTAGTCCAACTGCTCCATCAGCATCCGCTCGCTACGCACCGTGTACAGGATCTGCAATAACAAAGCCCGCAGAAGCTTCTCCGGCGCAATCGAGGGCCGCCCCATCTTCGAATACATCCGGCCAAAAGAATCCGACATCTTATCCAGCACTCGGTCCGTGATCTCCCGAACCTTTCTCAAAGGATGTCCCGCCGGAACCCGCTGCTCCGGAGACAAATAGCTGAACATCGCCGATTGCTGAATGTCTGAACCGCGCATAAAACAATTTTAAGTGATTATGTTTTATCAGACCAGCGCTTCCTCCTACTTTTTCCGCAGCCTGCTAGTACTACTGGGTCATAAAAAGAACATTTTCGTGTAGAATTGTTTTGTGGGATCACGCCTCTCCGCGCCAGGCCCACAAGAGAAGCGCTTCGCGGCATATATGGAGGGCCTGGCGACACGCCGCGGGGCACGAAGACCGGCAGCGCCTTTGAAGAACTACTGCAAGGGATTGCTGTTACCGGGTGAACGCAAGAGCATTGAGCCGATGGCGGCCCGCCTGGATCCGGACAACGTTCAGCCGATGCGCCAGTCTCTGCATCATTTGGTGGCGAAGGCGCCGTGGAGCGATGAAACGCTGCTGGAGCAGGTGCGCAACTATGTGTTACCCGCGATGCAGAAGCAGGGACCAGTGGTGGCCTGGATCGTGGATGACACTGGGTTTCCGAAGAAGGGTAAGCATTCGGTCGGGGTGACGCGTCAATACTGCGGACAAGTGGGTAAACAGGAGAACTGCCGCGTGGCGGTGAGCCTGTCGGTGGCGACGTGGAGTTCGAGTCTGCCGATCGCGTATCGCTTGTACCTGCCAAGGAATGGGCCGAGGATGCCGAACGGCGGGAAAAGACAGAAGTACCCGAAGAGGTTGAGTTTCAGACCAAGCCGGAGATCGCCTTGGACCAGATCCGGGCAGCGGTAGCGGCGAAGGTGCCTCGCGGAGTTGTTCTGGCCGACGCGGCCTACGGGATCAACACCGAGTTTCGCGACGAACTCACCCGAGCTCGAACTGCAATATGTAGTGGGGGTGCAAAGCTCGATGACGGTCTGGGAGCCCGGCAAACAGCCTTTACCAGCCAAGCCACGAGGAACAATGGGACGGCCTCCGCGTCTACTGCAGCGGACCGCCGGACCATCAACCGGTCTCGGTGAAGCAGTTGGCGATGAGCCTGCCCGCCGGCGCCTTCAAGGAAATCACTTGGCGGGAAGGTGCGGACCGGAAGTTGCGATCCCGCTTTGCGGCTGTTCGAGTCCGCCCGGCGCATCGGGATTACGAAAGAGCGGAACCTCACGCGAGGAATGGTTACTGATCGAATGGCCGCGAGGCGAAGCAGAACCGACCAAGTACTGGATATCGACGCTGCCTCCGGATACCAAGCTCAAAGCTCTGGTCAAGATGGCCAAACACCGCTGGATCATCGAACGGGATTACCAGGAGCTGAAACAAGAGTTAGGGCTGGGACACTTTGAAGGCCGCAACTGGCGCGGGTTTCACCATCACGCCACACTATGCATCGCAGCTTATGGGTTCCTGGTCGCCGAGCGGAACCGTTTTTCCCCCTCTGCCCGCGCCGGTCATCCTGGATTCGTTGCCCCCGGGCCAGTGCCGGACTTCCGCCCGCGCGGGTCGCCGCGTCCGCCCCGAGCGGCATAATCCGAACTCGATCGCGACTTGAGAGTGATCCTTGCCCGGCTACTGCTGGGGCAACTTCCTCAATGTCCGTTCTGTGGATCGCGCTCGGGATGATCCTCGGCGTCAATATCGGCGTCGGTCACGCATGAAGCCGGGCGCGAATGATTCGGCGCGGTACGCCAGCGATCCTCGCAGTAACTTCACCCTGCTGAGCTTCTCGAGCGCAATACAACGCCAGTTTGCCGGCGAACCCACTGGCTGGAGTCCGCTCTGGCTTTCGCCGCCGTACTGATAACAGAGCGCGCGAAGCTGTCCTTCCCGATTCCGACCCAGCCGGTGCGGACAGAACAATCTGGATCGTCCTTGGTAGACGGCTTCGATCGGCTGCTTGTTCGCCACGGCCGTCCACCCCGGGGAATATACAAGGGGGCGGGGCCCCCTTGTTCTCGCACGTGGTCGCGCCGTTTCCATTGACCGAAACGCCCGAATCGCTACAATTAGGGCATGGCACAGCAACTTTCGCCTCAACAGGAACATCGCGTCACGGAAGCCTTGCGCTCCGGTGGTTATCAGACCCCGGACGAAGTGATCGACCGCGCGCTGGAGGTGTTGCATGAGCAGGACGAATGGCTCACGGCTAACCGCGAATACATCGGGGCGAAGATTCGGCGCGGCATCGAGGAGCTGGATCGTGGCGAAGGCATCCCCGAAGACGCGCTTGATGCGGAGCTTCAACGGCTGAAAGCCCTGCCTGAGTGAAGCGGCGCTTTATTCTCGCGCCCGAAGCCGTTCGCGATCTGGTCCAAATCTGGCGCTACCTGAAGAACGAGAGCAGCGAAACTACCGCCGACCGCATCGAATCCGTTATCCGCAGCAAATTTCTTCACCTCGCGCAGTTTCCGCAGACCGGTCATACGCGGCGCGATCTCACCGACGCTGCCGTGCGGTTCTTCTCCGTGTACTCCTATCTGATTGTTTACCGACCCGAAACCAAGCCGCTTCAGATCGTCAGCATCTTGCATGGCAGCCGGGACGTGGCGACGATATTGAAGGCAAGGATTTAGGAGCACTTGGGCGGCAACGCCATCCGCCCTCCCGTGGTCGTCCTCGACATGGTTATACGGGGCCTTGATACACCCCGAAAAATCGAACGGAATCGCACTCAGGAAAAGCGAATCCAAAAAATCGCTACCCCTGTAGCCAAAATTTGAACCACCGCTGAAAATGCTTCTAATGGAGAATACGCGGGCCACGCGGTTTCCGACCTCAATGCGTGGCGGTGGATTCCGGCACTTTTTTCTCCGGCCGCGAATCCTCATCCGTCTCCGGCAGCGGCTTGCGCTTGATTTCAATGCGGGTGATGGACCAAAACCGCCTATGCCCGTCATCTCACCTAATGGGAATCGTTGACGGCCGTCGGGCCAGATCGGGACAGGCTTCCCGGCGAACGCGGCGGGTTTGGCATTTACGGCAATGTAAAATCTATAACTTACAGATAGCGCTCGGGGGATCTGCGTTCAATTCCCGCCCCGGGCACCATAAAGTTGGTTTCCCTTGAGTGACTTAATTGCTTTGGTTTGCCGTCCGCGCTAACAATTGCTGACATCCGCTTCGGCTCTCGCTGATTGCGGCGAATTACATTCGCCATCGCGTCATCCCAGATCTTCGCCGTGGCGAGTTCAACAGGCTTGCATACCGGATGTACTTTCGCAGCATATCGTTCGCTTTGTGAGGCGTCTGCTTCATAATCGAGATCTTGCACGTCGTTCAGGTCGGCGGGGATCGCGGCTATCAGCTCTTCCGCGTCACGCTGGCATTCGCCACCGGGAGCGCGATTGAAATGAACTCTCATGGACCAGGCTGTCCTTCACGTGATAGGCCAGCAGACGACGCCTTGCAAGTCAACACTGGTTGTTTCGCCGGCCGCACTCTTTGCAGACGAACGCCTCAACCCGCGACAAGCCGGGGAACAGGTTGACAGCGCGACAGTGCCGGCATAACGCCGTCGCCACCTCAAGCTGAAGCTCCATCTCACGGAGCGTGCGCTGGAGATCGCCAAGGGCAACTCTCTGAACGATCTTTCCACATTCATTACAGGCGATCACGGCGCTATCCAAACCGATCCGGGCGAACAGGCAGCCGGAGCACTCCGGTGTGCCGAATTCTGAATGCGGAATGACCGTCTGGATCTCATCCGTCATCCCTTAATCAGACAGTTCGATAGGGGTTGAATGCCACCTATCTTTGGACATTCGGGACTGACTCACCGGTCGTTGCCCGGATCCGTTCGCCGCCCTGGCCGAGCGAGTGAATCTACCGGGCGAGCTGAAAAGCCATCTGCCGGCCACTCATGAACGGTTGCAAAGCCCGCTGCAGGCCTCAAAGGCTGATCGCGGCGCGGCTGTGAAATCAGTATCGTTCAGCCGTGGGTTGCAGCCCGAACAGACGAGCCATGTCTGGTGACGCGATTTTGGTTACGGCCATACCGGTGGTCATACTCAGCCCCTTCAAGTCTGGCTCCAGCGTCGTGAACCGGCGTTTCCTGGCAACACGACGCGGGCCATTCCTTCGCGCGCCCATGTTGCCCCGAATGTTAACCTCCCGCGAACGCTTCGAGAGCGGCGTTCGCTGTTGCGGAAGGCTTGCCGCGATCTCTCGCACCTCAGGCGTCAGCAGGCGCTGGCCAGCATGGATGGAGTGCACGCGGTCGCGCACTACTTCGACATCCGAATCAATGGGAGTTGTTCCGGCGTACCGGAAGGAACGGCCGAGCTTCATGCTTACTTCCCTTGGTTGGCCACTCACGATTGCGGCAACGGCATTGGCGAGACAGACTGCGCACCAGGAGCACGCTCATGCGCATGGCCCCTTCAAACGTATGCCTCTTAACCGGGCAGCGCACTTTGATCTGGTGTCTTGCCTGGTGGCTCACCGTTCTCATGAGGCCCGCTGCGGCGGCGCATGATCGACGCCTTGAGCTCGAGTACACAGTAAAGGTCGCCGACATCCCGGGTCAGCTATTTCACGTGACCACAGACATCCGCAACATCAACCAGCCCGCTCTCGAGCTCTCGCTGCCGGTATGGTCGCCCGGCTGGTACGTCATCGAGAATTACGCCAAAAACATCTATCGCTTTCGAGTCACCATTCCGGGCGGCCGCGAGCTGCGGCCGGCGCTTGTGCGCAAGCAGACCTGGCGAATCGACACGAGAGGGATCACGCGCATCACCGTCGAGTTCGATTACCACGCGGCCATTCTCTCCGCGAATCAAGCCCGTATCGCGCCGGACTACGCGTTCTTCACCGGCACACAGCTCTTCCTTCTTCCCGAAGGTCATCGATCCAGGCCCAGCAAAGTGCGGTTCGACGTGCCAGTCGGCTGGAAGATCGCCAGCGGACTCGATGAGACCACCGACCCAACCGTGTTCAACGCGCCCGATTACGACACGCTCGTCGATCAGCCGACACTGATGGGGCAGTTCGATGTGACCCGGTTCATGGTCAATGGCAAGCCCCACGAATTCGTCGCCAACCCTCCAGGCGCGTTCTCCGTGGAGAAGACCCGCACGCTGATCGAGCACCTCACCAGGCTGGCGGAAACGCAGGGCAAAATCTTCGGCGGCCTGCCCTACCGGAAATTCGTCTACTTCTATATCTTCCGCCCTCCGGAAGCGGGTGCGTCCGTGCTCGAGCACGGGAACTCGTTCGCCGCCATCTGGAGACCCCCCCGGAGCCGTAACCCGACGACATGGTGGGGCAGGCCGCACACCAATATTTTCACCTCTGGAACGTCAAGCGTATCCGTCCGGTGCAGCTGTTGCCCTACGACTACTCCCGCGAGATCGAAACGCCGCTGCTTTGGGTGTCGGAGGGATTACGGCGTATTACGGTAACCTGTCGGCATATCGCGCCGGGCTAAGGGACGCTCGGATCTTCCTCGACCAGGTCGGAGGGGGGATCGGGGAAGTCGAGGGCAACGAGGCGCGCCGCTACATATCCCCCGCGGACGCGTCCACGTCGACATGGATCGGCTACGCCTCATTGGACGACGTCATGCGTGCGCTTTTCACGGACTTCTACCAGCGTGGCCGCGGATTCGGCACCGAGGATCTGATTCGCGTCATCAACCGCATCACCGGAAGTTCTTACGAAGGATTTTTCAGCCGGTACGTCTCAGGTACCGATGTGCCACCGTACGAAACAATTCTCGGCTACGCTGGCTATCGGGTCGAACGAACCACACTAAAGATCCCCAACGCCGGTGCCAACCTCAATGAGAGGGGCCAGGTCACCGGCCTGCCCCCTGGCTATGATTCAGACCCGAGCCGTCTGCAACCGGCGGACATCATATTGAGCATCGACGGGCAGATTCTCGACGGTCTGCCCGGTGGGACGGTATTCCGGCGGCTCGCTGAAAAGGTTGGTCAGAAAGTAAGGCTCAGGATTCGGCGCGGCGACGTGGAACGGGAACTGGAAATACCCGTGAGCTCGGTCGAGGTCGTTAACTATCGTATCGTCGATATCACCTCGCCGACACCGGAACAGTTGAAGATCCGGGAAAGCTGGCTCAAACGCTAAGCGGCCTAAGACTGCGTAAGCCGTAATCGTTATTAATGAGGGCGTAGTATTACAAACGCGCAGGACTCGCACAACTTGTTGATGTGGGTCTACCGCCATGTGCGTTTCGTTCTTATGCAGCCTGCAGGCGACGAGCTGCCCGCTTTCGCGCATGTTCCAGTTCCGACCCCGCTTGCCAACCCATAAACGCGGCGTCGACGGAACGGGTCTGGTCGCTTCGCCGCGAAACTTCACTTGCGCGCGTAGCGCGCTGTGAATGGCCGCATTGCGGATGGCGAGCAGATGCCCGCGAGTTCCAGTGTCCTGAACGTTGGAACCGTTGGGCGGGTGCATGCGCCTTTATAATTTGAGGAGAAACGCTGCATCGGCCACGCTTGAATCAATGCACCCCTGGTGCACTACTACGGTAGGGCGCTTTGCCATCTGATGTCGGCGGAGAGTGCCCTGAAAGCGGCCAGGCTGTACGGATCTTCGTCGAACCGCCAGAAGCTTAAGGGCTCTGCGCCGCCACCGAGCGTTCCATCATTCCCGTAACCGTTGTAATAACCCACCGCCTTGAGATTCGGGAACAACGGCGCGTCATTTTGCAGTTGAGTGATCCAGGCGGCCTTGTCGGTCGAGACGGCGCCTTCAGCGCTGGCAGTTTCCACCAACATCACTGGCTTGGTGCTCGAGACCGTAGAGATCATTTCGTTATAGGTGTACTGAAAAAGCTCCGTGGGTGAGGTGAACGAGACCCACCACATCTGTAGTCCGTATTGGCCCCAATTGTATCCATCCACCCCCAGCCAGTCTACATAAGCATCTCCCGGATAAAAGCTGGCCAGCGGATCAACGAGGTAGAGAGGAGTATGGAAAGTCGGTTCCCACAGAAATTTCACGTTTGTTGCCCCTGCCCTCTGGAAGATGTTGTGTATATGTTGCCAGGCTTGGATTGCCAGGGCCGGGGTGTTTCCGTTTACATGAAGTCCCCAGGGATACCAGTTCCCGTTCATCTCATGGAAAAGACGCAGGTAAAATACCTTGCCCCAGGCAGCGGCGCTCTGGGCCCATTGACTGATATAAGCGTCATATTGCCCACTGATAATGGAGGCATAGTTGTAGCGCGGATCAAGGTAGGGGCCCTGTTCGTCCTCCGCACACCAGGTGAGAACAATCCCATATCCTGCATTCTTAAGAGCGTCCAGGGTTGGCTGCATGTCGGTAAAAAGGAGCGGGGAGCCATTTCTGGCCCATGTGGAGAAACCGACCATGAATGAGAACTTTCTGTTTATTTGATTCCCGTCCTGCGTGAGCGCGGTAAGATTGGGATCGTAAAGCGGATTTCCGTAAACGTAACTGGGAACATCTCCCAGAGCAATGGATGCTGTGGCGCCGGGAGGGGGCCCGTTGACCGTCACAGCAGCGTTATCAATCCAGACGGTTCCCGCCATGTTTCCCATATCAAAATTCAGGGCGGCGTCAGAGTCATCGGCGGGCATCGTGAAAGTAAACGTGTAAGTATTCCAGGACGGGGTAAGCGAGAATGTCTTGAGGCCGTACGGCGTGGACGTGGCGGCCGCCGGCCGGCTGCGGTTCCTGCGCGCGTTCCAGAACCACGGACCGGAAGTTTGCTGGATCCCTGCCGTCACGGTGTTAGTAGTCGATGCCATCCCATCGAAGGAAACGGTTACGACCTGGCCTGCAGAAAGTGCAAGCTGATCCTGGCTAAGTCTCGCGCCCCAGGGAACCGACGATGCCGGCGACCAGGCCTGGACGGCCTCCGACCAATTGCCGTTACTATGAATCTTACTGTCCTGATACTGCGCGCCCTGGACGCCGTTTGCAAAAGTAAGAGTCCAGGAATATAGACCTGTTTCGAATGATCCGTTAGTCACCAGGTTGACAGGGGACGTATCGCTGGCCATTAACAGGCCGGTTGCCAGGATAATTGAGACACCTCGAAAAATAAATGAACAACCTTCCAAAGATATAAGCATAGAACACGCTGAAAACTCTACGAACTTTATTCAGAAAAAATCGCAAGCGACTTTCGACTCTTCCGAATCCTGTTCCACCCGACACCGCGGGGATAGAAGATGCCGTCCCACGCTGGTTGGGCGCCCAGGCAGTCATTGATGGCAAAAGTATGTTTTTGTTTCATCTTTTTTGTATGGATAAAGTATGAAATATACTGAATCAGACATATTGAACCAGAAGGGGAGCGGACTGCGGAGCTAAGTCTCGTATTGTGATCGTCATTCGACTGAATCTCGGCACCCGTGGGGAAAACACGGAGGTTGCCAGCCCGGGAAACGTTATTCATCTGACATTCTCGTCTGAATCGAATTTGGGCTTGGGCAGAGCGCTTCGGAGCCGCAAATTCCGCTGATCAGGGATCTCCTGATCGGTGGAATCCGACGTAGGCGGCAGACGGGCAGTCGTAAGGATCCGCCGAGCGTGATTGCATCCTGCATAGGCTTATTGTCGCGCGAAGTCACTGGCGGCGGATATATCCCTGCTGACAGCGCTCCCTGAGTATGTTGTATTCGTCGCCAGTAAGATGGACAGATTCGACTTCGCCGCCGCCTTCCCGGATCACGAACTGGTAAGTATTGTCGGCAAAGGTCTCGTCGACCCATGCGGGGATTTCCCGCTTAGGTAAGAAACGTACCTTCGCCTATTGTCAGTAGTCGAACTACTGGTTATTATTAGAGAGAGTCAATGCAGCCTTCCGAGAAACCGTATCTTGAATTTCGTGATCGAGCCCCAGTTCCTGAAGCGGGTTGACGACTTCACGTTTTAAGAACAGGTTCGCCACGCGCGCCGCGGCGATCGCGTGGCTGCTGGCTTGGGCACTCGACCAGAAGCCCGCCGTCGCCGACGTCTTGAGGGGATAGGCAGCCTGCCGGGAACATGCCTTTTGGCTATCGCTTGTCGGCAGGCCAGATCGGCAACCCTTTCTGATTCAACGCACATGTTTCCGAGCCGCGACCGCGAGGGAGCGACGCTCTCGCTTGTGGCAAGGTAAGACCTTGAGGGCGTCGCGTAGTGCTTTGTTTTTGGCGCGACCCCTCAGGAGCGATTGGCGGGCTTGTTCGGCATCTGCTCGGCTGGCTCACGTTGGTCGGACCCGGATTTCACAGCTACCGCATAACGAACGGATTGGGGGCATTCCCCGCTATGTCGATCCAAACGCTCTTCGTCTGCAGATATTCGTTGATTGCACCGATGCCGCTTTCGCGGCCAATGCCTGAGCGCTTATACCCGCCGAACGGGGACATGTAACTGACGGCGCGGTAAGTATTCACCCACACCGTACCGGCTTCAAGGCGCGTCGACATGGTGAGCGCGCGCTGGATACTCTGCGTCCAGACTCCCGCGGCGAGTCCGTAGATGGTGTCGTTCGCAATCTCGACCGCCTCGTCTTCGTCGTCGAACGGAATTATGGAGAGCACGGGGCCGAAGACCTCTTCATTGGCGATGCGCATCGAACGCGTAACCCCGGTAAAGATGGTCGGTTCGACGAACCACCCTGAACCGCATTCGGGCCGCGTCGCCGGACCACCACCCATCCGACAGACCGCCCCTTCCTGCCTCGCAATCTCGACATAATCGAGTACCTTGCGATATTGCGGCCGCGTGGTTATCGGTCCGACCTGAGTGGTCAGCTGCGAGGGGTCGCCCATTCGGGCCTGGCCGGCCATCGCGAGCAGCTTCTCTACGAACTCATCATGAATCGAACGTTGAATGAGCGCGCGTGAACCCGCGATGCACGTTTGCCCGGTTGCGGCGAAGATCCCGGAGATGACTCCTTTGACGGCATCGTCCATGGAGGCGTCATCAAACACGATGTTGGCCGACTTACCACCGAGTTCCAGCGTGATTTTCTTGATACCTCGCGCAGCCATCCCGTAGACTGCCTCACCGGTCTTATCGCCGCCGGTGAACGCGACTTTCGCGACATCGGGATGAGTCACCAGCGGTTCGCCGACATCGGCGCCGAAGCCGGTCACGATGTTTACGACGCCCGGCGGAAAGCCAGCCTCTTCGAACAGCCTGCCCATTTCGAGCGCCGATGCGGAAGAAAATTCAGAAGGCTTCCATACAATGGTGTTCCCGGCGGCGAGTGCCGGCGCCAGCTTCCAGGTGGCGAGCATGAGCGGCGAGTTCCACGGAGTGATCGCCGCGACCACGCCCAGCGGTTCTTCGCGCGTAAAGTTGAAGACGCCAGGTTTGTCGATGGGGATAACGCGCCCTTCGATCTTGTCCGCGAGGCCGCCGAAGTAGTAATACCACTGCGGAATGTACCCGAGCTGGCCGCGCATCTCGGCGTAGAGTTTGCCGTTATCGCGCGTTTCAATGGTGGCGAGATGGTCGGCATTGCGCGCAATGAGATCGCCGAGATTCCGAAGCAGCGCCCCGCGAGCGGATGCCGTCATCGTGCGCCAGGGGCTCTTCGCGCTGGAAGGCGGCCTTTGCGGCTGCGACGGCGGCGTCTATTTCCGGCTTTCCGCCCTTTGGGAATCAGAGCCCAGGCAGCGCCTGTGTAGGGGTTTTCGGTCTCAAACCACTCGCCGTTTTGCGGATCGAGCCACTTGCCGTCAATCAGAAGCTTGTATTTTTCCATTTGGGTCAGAATCGGGGGATTTCAGATGCGGTGCGCCGCGAACCTCTGGGAGAGCGAGGTCAGCTCGGCCAGCCTGGCAGCCGCGGGCTCAAATTCCAGCCCATCGATAGCGGCTTCGAGCATCTGCGCCTGTTCCCGCCCGAAGACCGTCTCCGCGGCGCGAAGAAAGCGGGAGCGAATCTCAGACGGCGTCGCGGGAATCAGATCGGGCAACCGCCGATTCAACGTGCTGCCGTCGTGCAGCGTGAGGATCACTTCCGAGCCTTGCAGCGCGGGATAGGAAGCCGTAAATTCAGAATCCAATTCGAGTGTGGTGAGACCCGCGAGGCGGTTGATCTCTGGATCCTCCAGCAGCCGATAATTGGCTTCCGCGATTTCACCACGGTAAAGCGTCGCGGCAACGCAATAGTGAATGCTCATCTTCGCCTGAAGCGTCTTCAGAAACGGGCCTGCATGATTGCATCCAGGGTAGGCGATCGCGGCCGAGGTGGAGCGTACGCGGATCGATTGGATCGCGCTGGTGTCGAGACCGCGTTGTCGCAGTTCGTCACTCAGCGCAAGGGCCGCCTGCGCGGCGGTCTGCGCGTAATTGCAGGCCGGCGCAGCCTTGTGAAAGACGGCCAGGATCTCATAGCCCGGAAGCGAAGGGCTTCACCATGCTCGCGCGATCCTGACTGTGCAGCGCGCGGAACAGACCCGCGTCGCCGTCGAGCGATGTCTCTGAGCAACGCGCTCCGGCCCTGCGCGAGTTGCGCCGCAGGACCGCGTTGCGTGCGGCGAAGCCCACATGAAAAAACATTTCGTCGCCACCGGATCGCGGCCATTCATTCAAACCCGCCGCGACATTCGCGCCGAATGCCAGGGCGCTGACCGATGCATCTTCGTCCAGACCGAGGATCCGTGCCGCTGCCAGCGCCGCGCCCGGAGGTCCGCAGATTCCGGTCGGGCGATATTGACGGACGTTCTCAGGGGTCATCAGCGCCCGGCCGATTTGCGCGCCGACTTCGTACCCGCAGACCGCCGCCGTGATGAAGTCGCGGCCCGTGGCGGGTGCTTCCGATGCAAGCGCCATCAGCGTAGGGAATACGACCACGCCCAGATGGCTCACCGATCCGGTGTGCATGTCTTCCCGCACAAGCCCGTGGCCCAGGATGCCGTTGACGAATGCCGCATCGCCCGCCGGCACACGCGCGCTGTGAACCAATGATGGCGGCGCTCCCCTGCCCCGGGCCGGCGATCTCGAGCGCCTGACTGCTCCACGGCAGGTCCAGCGATTCGCAGGCTGCGGAGAGAAAATCCATGAAGCAAATCTTCACCTTCTCCACGACTTCCGCCGGGAGTTGTTCGAACGTAAGCGAGCGAGTTGATGTGACGATCTGGCGGGCCAGGCTCAACCGTGAATGCCTTCCCTATAAGATATCCGATATGTCGACTTCGCCGGAAACGCCGGTGGTGTGGGAAGCGTACGCGATCCGTTACGCGCATCATCACCGCATGGCGCGTGAGAATTTTATCGGCGGCGATATTCATGACGGTCCCATGCCCATGGACTACTTCATCTGGGCGGTCCGCAGCGGAGAACGTGCTTACGTCGTCGACACGGGTTTCGACGAAGCCGTCGCGAAGCAGCGCGGGCGGACGTTTCTGCATTGCCCCGGCGATGGTTTGCGCAGGATCGGGCTGGACCCCGCGCTCGTTCAGGACGTGATCGTCACGCACATGCACTACGATCACTCCGGAAACTATGAGATGTTTCCCCGGGCGACTTACCACCTTCAGGATCGCGAGATGCAGTTCTGTACGGGACGCTACATGACGCACGCTGCGATGCGGCTGCCGTTCGATGCGGAGGACGTCTGCGCGATCGTGAAGAAAATCTACGGAGGTCGCGTCGTGTTCCACGATGGAGATGCGCAGATCGCTCCCGGGCTGAGCCTGCACTTCGTCGGAGGGCACTCCATGGGTTTGCAGATGGTTCGCGTCTGGACGCGCCGGGGTTGGGTGGTGCTTGCCTCGGACGCGGCCCACTATTACGCAAACATGGACCTTGGCCTGGTCTATCCTTTCACGTTTCACGTGGGCGACACGCTGGAGGGCTATCGGCGGGCGCGCGAGCTTGCTGATTCCGCGGATCACATTGTTCCCGGACATGACCCGGAAGTGCTCGATCGGTACCCGTCGGCAGGACCGGGCCTGGACGATTGGATCGTCCGACTTGATTAGAGACGAGGCTGGACTGAAGATGAAGCACGATCAACCGGTCGTGGAAATCCCGCCGCAGAGGTCCGCCATCGAT
This sequence comes from Terriglobia bacterium, assembly GCA_963718155.1. GTDB lineage: Bacteria > Acidobacteriota > Terriglobia > Bryobacterales > Bryobacteraceae > BOG-234. The sequence continues at coordinate 219,742 of CAVQYP010000024.1, forward strand.
CGCGGTGGGGCGGGTTCGTGGGTCGGCCCGATCGTGATGTTCCTCGCGACGCTGATTTCCTACATCGATCGGCAGACATTGTCTGTGCTCGCGCCTACGATCCTGCCCGACGTACATCTGAGCGCCACGCAGTACGGCTATACTCTCTCCGCGTTTTCCGTCGCATATATGCTGGCGAATCCCATTTGGGGTTCCGTTCTGGACAAGATCGGCTTGCCTCTGGGAATGGCGATCGCGGTTGCGATCTGGACCGGCGCGAGCGCGGCGCACGCCCTTGCTGCGGGCGTTATGGGTTTCGCTGTGGCGAGAACGGTACTGGGGATTGGCGAGGGCGCGGTCTTTCCGGGCTGCGTCAAGATGTCCACCGACAGTCTGCCAACGGAGAAGGTTGGGCGCGGCATCGGGATCGGCTATAGCGGCGCTGCCTTCGGATCGTTGATTGCGCCGCTGGCGGTGGTTCCGTTGGCCGCGAGTTACGGGTGGCGGTCGGCGTTCTGGATCACGGGGGCGTTGGGCATTGCGTGGCTGCTGATGTGGTGGAGAGTCGCCCGAACTCTTCCCAGGCGGGTGCGCGTTTCGCAGAAGGTTGTGGTTGTCAATCCGCTTGACCGCCGTTTCTGGCTCATCGTGACCACCTACGGGATGGGCGCGGTCGCGCTCGGCGTGGTCGCCTACATGAGTCCGCTGTACCTCAGCCGGGCGTTGAAACTGTCGCAGAAGGAGATCGGTCACCTCGTCTGGATACCGACGATTGGCTGGCTGCTCGGCTACTATTTTTGGGGGTGGGTGTCTGATCGGATTGTCCCGGATCAGACGCGGCCCGTGAAGGTTCTCCTGGTGCTTTCATTACTCGCGCTGCCGAGCGCTTTTGTCACCATGTTTCATTCCTGGCCGGCGGTTCTGGCGTTGTTCCTGTGGGCGATGTTCGTCGGGGACGGCTTCATCGTGATGGGCCTGCATGTCGGCGCGAGAGTGTTCACGAAAGACGAAGCGGGGCTGGCAGGAGGGATCGGGGGCGGCGCATGGTCGGCGGTTCTGGCGGTTGTTCTGCCGCTCTACGGGGCGTGGATCGATGCTGAGAATTTCACGCCGATCTTCGTTACGATGTCGCTGTTGCCGCTTGTCGGGACGCTGCTGTTCATAGTGTTGAGCAGGCCGTGGACAAACGGGAATAGAGTCGCAAGTGGCTTACAGGCGATATCAAACCCGAGTGTCTGAGCCAAGGGCATGGCGCTCTGCAATTCGCTGATCCGAGTTGAGTCGAAGGAGGCGCGCCGTCACGCCTCCGATCGGGGTGAGCGGCTCAATTCTGTAGTCGCGCAGTTCGAAGTGCTCGTGCCAAAAGTGACGTCTCGGATGGAAGAGGGCCACGATCTCTCCGGTCTCCGGATCGACTGAACTCACATCGCTTCCCTTCCATGCATTGCAGCGGATGCAGGCCCACGCGAGGTTTTCCGGCTCCGAGGATCCACCATGCTTCTGGCTGACGATATGGTCTACCTGATGGGGCGTGTACGAATCCTTCTCGTGCAAGAGGCAATAGTCGCAGAGGTGACCGGCTCGTGTTGCCACAGAGCGCCGGACGGATTCCGGGATTGTCACCGCATCGGTTGGCAGCGAGCCCGGGCCTTCGCCAGGATCATGAGGTGTTCGAGTTGCAGGAAGTCTTCGAGTTCGGAACTCTCCTCAGCGCTCAGCTTTTCGGCCCTGGCGAGGTCAAGAAGATAGGAAATCCGTTCGCGGGTCGAGTTCGAGGGACGGAATGCGTTGATCTCCTCGGCTGACTTGCCGGCCACAAAAAAGTCGATGATCTCGTCGCAGGCGGTTGCCGACAGCATATATGAGCTACCTGTCCTGCATTTTAACCCTTTCCGTTCGCCGAAGGCGACGAACATCAGCCCCTAAATCACCTGACTGGTCTCACCATCTCCGAGCGCGAGTTCCGTCACCCGAACACCATTCGTCGTCACCCGCGAAGGAAACATCTCCTTCAGCCGGTTTTCGTGAACGGCAACAACATGTGACAGATCTCCATCCACGCCCTTCACCAGCTTCTCCGTCGTCATAACCAGATTGAACTGGCTTCCCATAGCGAAACCGATCGGCAGGTATTCCGGATCGGCGGGATCGTAGCCCCGCAAATTCTCCTGCTGATAGACCAGGTCACCCGCGAAGATCCAGGTGTTCTTCGACTTCGTCGAAAGATCATTACGCAGCCTCACGTACATCGAGCCCCACGTGTGCGTATCGGGGGCGGCATGAATATCGATGCCGGGCAGCACATCCTCGCGGTCGCCATCTACGCACACCAGGCGCCCCTCTCGCGCGAGGCCGACGGTTTTCATGATGTCTCCCGGATCGATGCCGCCCATGATCCAGCGAAAACGCCGCTCGAGCGACATGGCCCAGACCCACTTCGACAACTCCCGTTCCTGGATGTGGAACGTGGCGTTCGGGAAGTCTTCAATGTTGCCCATGTGGTCGAAATGGGCGTGCGTCAGAAAAACCTGTGAGATGTCGGCCGGGCGTCATCCCGATCTCCGCCAGCACTTCATGCGGAGAATGCCAGTCGCGCACTCCGTAGAGATTCGCCAGCGTCTCGCCATACTCCTTGTGGTTGTAGCCGACGTCCACCATTGCGATGTGGCCCTGCCCTTTGATCACCACATAGCAGTAGGGCAGCCGCGTGTGTCCCTTGTTGTGCGCGCCATAGATCAACCCGCTCAAGGGATAGTTCGGAACGTTGGCAAATTCCGTCACCCAGATCGAGTAAGCATTCTTCACGCGCAACACCCCCGCTCGAATGAAATCATCGGGAATCCCGGAAGCGTTCGCGAGGCGGCCCGCAGATTCGCATACGCACATTCGAGCAGGGGAAGCGGGTCTCTCTCTACACGCAGTTCCCGCAGCGCGAATCCCAGGTTCGATGCCGCCGCCAGCAGATGCTCGTGATGAGCCCGCGCTCGCCCGGAAACGCGCACGCTCTTCAGCCCGTCGACGGCGTTCCTGTACGCCTGCTCAGCAGACAGAAGCATGGGATGATCGGGTCTCGACCCAAGCACCAGCAGCCCCGCAAGCTGCGCCGCGACCTGCTTCAAATCCTCGAAGCAGGTCTGCGCAACGACTACATAGGCGACTGTCTGGTCGTCGATCATCTCGTCACAATGGTTAGACGCCCATCTCAGTAAGGGCCTCTTTGGCGATGCGGAAGCTGTCGACACCCGCGGGAATGCCCGCATAAATTGCGACCTGAAACAAGACTTCGCGAATCTCCTCTTTGGTCAACCCATTCCGAATCGCGCCTTTGACGTGGATCTTCAACTCGTGAGGGCGGTTCAACGCGGAGATCATCGCGAGATTGATGATGCTGCGGGTTCTCTTGTCCAGTCCTTCGCGGCCCCAGCACTCCCCCCAGCAGTAAGTTGTCGCGAGCTCCTGCATCGGCATATTGAAGTCATCTGCGGCAGCCAGCGCCTTTTCTACAAATTCTGCGCCGAGAACTTCTTTCCGGATCTTCAAACCCTTTTCGAACATTGCTTTGTCCATAACGCTCCTCCTCCTGAAAAATTTATGCCTTGACTTCCACGTGCGCCAGATTCTCGACCGAGCGAATGATCTCCGACATATCCGCTTCGGGTCCGAGCATGGCCATGGTGGTCACCAGAACCTGCTTCACCGCCGCCGCAACGATTGTCGGCACCTGCAGCGCATCCGCCTCGTCCATGAACAGCCGGACATCTTTGTTGAGCAGCCCGACAGCAAACCCGCCATTGAATTTCCGCGGGAATACCAGGCGCGGAATCTTGTCCTCGGTCGCGCTGTTGCGGCCGGTCCCGGAGTTGATCACCTTGCAGATGACTTCCGGATCGAGGCCGGCCTTAACGCCCGTTACCACGGCCTCTGAAGAGATGGCCATCGCGGTCGCAGAGAGCACGTTGTTCAGCAACTTCATCGTGTGGCCCATCCCCGGCTCTGTACCCAGAAAGAAGACCGTGCCGAGGTTGCCGAGAATCGGCCGAAGGCGCTCCAGTACATCGTCGGGACAGGACACCATGATCGCCAGAGTGCCTTTATTCGCGCCCGTAACACCGCCGCTGATGGGAGCATCGACTTCCAGAATGTTCTTTTTCGCCAGACCGGCGGCGATCCGTTTGGCATAGATCGAGCCCGTCGTCGACGTGTCGATGAAGAGTTTGACCTTACTGCCCTCGACCACCCCGCCCGGTCCTAAAGCTACAGTCTCCACAATCGGAGGCGTGGGCAGGCTGCAAAACGCGATCTCGACCGAGTCGCAGAGCTGCTTCACGGATGCCGCCCGGGTGGCGCCCTTCTCGAGCAGCGGCCGCATCGCTTCCTCGCTGGTATCAAAAATCGTGAGCTGATAACCCGCCTCCATCAGACGGCGCGCCATGGGACCGCCCATGCGCCCAACGCCAATGAAGCCTAATTCCCGATCCATCCCTGATTTTCCTCCTTGAGCCGCAATTTGCCATGATATACGCCGTGGTGTTGCGTCGTTGGCTTTGCCGGACAGTTCGCGATTTGGAAGGCCGATGCTGGACGCACCGAAGGCTTAGTGGAAGGCTGGCCGGGACTCAAGGCGCGGAGTTGCCGGCCGGCGCATTTCCCATCAGCTGCCGCAGCAGTGCGATCGTCTGCTCGCGCGGCTTCACCGGCCCGCCGGCGCGGCCGCGCAGTCCTTTGCCCTCGGCCATTTCAATCGGAGAGCGGTTCTGCTTGTCGATGACGTCGAGCCGGGCACCTCGCGACGCGAGAAATTTCACCATGTCGTCGGAGGGCTGCGGGAAATTCGCATCGGCGGCCTGCGCGGCGAAGTGCATCGCCGTCTGACCGGCCGCGCTGATCGCGTTGATGTCGGCGCCATGATCCAGCAGCAGCTTTCGCGCCCGCCAGCAATTCGGCTTCTGTACCGGAGTCTTTGGCGAACGCGCTGACGCCCCGGCCGAGCCCCGCCGCGAACATCAGCGGCGTCGTGCCGTTCTTCAGCGGCTGAGAGACTTTCGCGCCGCGCGCGATCAAAAGCTCCATGGCCGCAACGTCACCCGTGCGCGCAGCGCGAGCGAGCGGAGTGGCGCCTTCGCCCAGCGTCGGTTCGCCGGGCGTGTGAGCGCGCTGCAAGGCCGCAGTTTTCAATCCGGCGTTCGGATTCGCGCCGTGATCCAGCAGGATCTTCATCAGGTCCAGTGCGCTCGTCTTGTCGTGCGATACGCGGCGGGGCGACCGAAGATCTCACCCAGCGTATTCATATCGACCGCGGCATAAAGAGGCCGCCATGCCCGCGTTATCCGCCGCATTCGGATTGGCGCCCTTTTCCACCAGCAGCGCGGCTGTATCGTAGTGCCCGTTCGTGATCGCGAGCAGCAGAGGCGTGGTCCCGTCGGGATCGCCGGGAGTTCAACTCCGCGCCCGCTTCGATCAGCGCACGTGCCGCATCCAAAGCGCCGTCGCGCGCCGCGTACATCAGCGGCGTCCAGCTCCCGTGCGGCAGTATCGTGAGGACGCCTTCGAGTCCGAAGCGGTCTTTGGGATACGAAAGCGCCGCCGAGCGTCCGTTCACTTCCGCGCCGTGCTTCACCAGCACGCCAATCACTTCAGCCTGATTTTCGGCTGCGGCGATCATCAGCGCGGTCTCACCGAACGACGGTCCGGCCGCGGCAACCTTCGCACCGACTCAATCAACGCTTCGGTGAGCTTCGCGATTACCGACGCGCGCCGCGGTCATCAGAATGGTTTCGCCGCCGGGAAGCGCAGCGTTCGGATCCGCTCCGGCTTTGAGCAAGGCGTTCGTCATCTCCACGTTGCGATTCATCACGGCCAGCCACAGCGGCGTGATGCCGTCGCGTGTGCGCGCTTTCGCGTTCGCTCCCGCTGCAAGCAACAGCAGAGATGTTTCCACATCGTCGTCGCGCACGGCCCAGTGCAGAGGCGTCATGCCGTCGGCATCCGCCACATTGACGGCCGCCTGGTGTCAATCAGCTTCCGGACCGCCTAGCGATCGCCGGCCTGGACGGCTTCGGCCAGCGTCGCCGCACGCAGGGTTGCGCAAACGAACAGTAACGCAATGACCTTAGAGGACACTCACGGTCCCGTTGCTGTCGCCGAACTGTTCCACGTTTGCGCCGAACTTTTCCGCCACGTTGCGCCACAGATTGCCGATCGGCGTACGCGTCGGAAGTTCCACGTGACGAGCGCCATTACCCGCGCCGCCGCCGATCAGCACCATCGGCAGCGGATCGGAAGCGTGCCCGTTGGAATCGGCCATGCCCGCGCCATAAGCCAGCAGCGAATGGTTCAGCAGGGTTCCATCGCCGTCCGGCGTGGAGTGCAGCTTCTCGAGGAACTTCGCGTACAGCTGCGCGTAATAGGTGTTGATCTTCACCATCTGCGCCATCTTGTCCGGATTGTTCAGATGATGCGAGACCGAGTGGTGCTGCTCCGTCACGCCGATCTGCGGATAGGTGCGCTGGCTCAGTTCGCGCGACATCATGAACGTGAACACGCGCGTCACGTCCGCCTGAAACGCGGCCGCGGCGAGGTCGAACATCAGGCTGACGTGTTCGTCGAACTTGTCCGGAGTCCCAATCGGCGCTTCCGGAGCCTCCGTTTCACTGGCGCCGCGAGACTCGGCCTGCTGAATGCGCCGCTCGATCTCGCGAACATTGTCCAGATAATCCGACAGGCGCCCGCGATCTCGCGCGCCCAAGTTTCGCCCCAGATCCCGCGCGTCTTCGGCAACCGAATCGAGAATGCTGCGCTGCTTGATCAGGCGCGCACGCCGCTGCTCGGCCGTGCCAGGCTCGCCAAACAGCCGCTCGAACACGGCTCGCGGATTGGTCTCCATCGGCAGCGGCGTCTTGGGCGACGACCACGAGATCGTGTTCATGTAGGCGCAACTGAAGCCCGGCGAGCAGCCGCCCACGTAGCCCGAAAAATCTTCGGTGGCGAGTTCCAGCGACGGCAGCGGCGTTTCCTGCCCGATCTGCTGCGCCACGATCTGATCGATGGTCGTGTTCGCCAGCACATCTTCGGCTTCGGTGCGCTTCGGCCACACGCCGGTCAGAAATCCCGCGGCGCTCACGGCGTGATCGCCGACCTGGCTGCCCGGATGCGATCGCGTCAGGTTCGTCACCACCGCCAGGTTGCTCTTGAACGGCTCGAACGGCTTCAGAATCGGCGTGAAGTCAAAATCCGCGCCGATCGTCTTCGGCGTGAACTGCTGCATGATCGCGCCATTCGGAAAATAGACAACGCCGAACCGCTGGCCCGGATTTGCGGCCGCCTTCGCCGAGGGCGTCAGCGCCGGAAACATCGCGTCGAGAAGCGGCAAGCGAGAGCGCGGTCCCCACTCCACGCAGAATCGTGCGGCGCGACAGCGACTATTTTCGAGACGAACATCTATGTAATCCTCATTTGGCAGCTACTTCGCGAGATTTAACGGCGGACTCGCCGGGCTCGGGAGCCGCGGCGGTCGTCATACGGAACGGCGTGCTGCGGGCGACACCGAGGATCAAACTCGACAACCGATAGTTTTCGGGCGCGGCGTTCCGCACAATCGTGCGGACCTGGGGCATATCGCGCGCGTCCAGTCCGCGCCCCAAGCGCATAGATCATCAGCTTCTCGACCACGGTCGAGGCGAAATTCTCGGGACGGCTGAGCAGAGCCCGACGCAGTTCCACCACGCCGTTCACCTTCGTGCCGTCGCCAAGCTCACCGGACGCGTCGATGGGCACTCCCGCTTCCTGCGTGCGCCACGCGCCCACCGCGTCGAAATTCTCCATCGAGAACCCGATCGGATCCAGCGTCTTGTGGCACGATGCGCACACCGGATTGGCGCGATGCTCCGCCATCTGCTCGCGCATCGTCTTCGGGGCTTCTCCATCCTTCGCTTCCGGCAACGGCGGCACATCGGGAGGCGGCGGAGGCACTTCGAGACCCATCAGATTCTCCAGGATCCACTTGCCGCGAACCACCGGCGAAGTGCGTTCCGCGTGCGAGGTCAGCGCCAGAATGCTTCCCTGTCCCAGCAGACCTCTGCGAGCCTCGTCGTGAATCGGAACACGGCGGAACCGGCTGCCATACACGCCCGGAATCCCGTAGTGCGTCGGCCAGCCGCTCGTTCACAAAGGTGTAGTCCGCCGTCATCAGATCGAGCACGCTGCGGTCTTCCTGGATGATGCTCTGGAACAGCAACTCCGTCTCACGCCGGAAGCTCTGGCGCAGGTTGTCGTCAAAATCGGGAAAGATATCCGTGTTGGGCTGGAAGTTTCGCAGGTTGCGCAGTTGCAGCCACTGTCCCGCGAAGTTGTCGATCAGCGCCTTCGACTTGTCGTCGGCCAGCATGCGCCGGACCTCCCGGTCCAGCGTCGCGCTGTCATGCAGCTTGCCCTGAGCGGCCAGATCCAGCAGTCTATCGTCCGGGATGCTGCTCCACAGAAAGAACGAAAGGCGCGAGGCCAGTTCAAAATCGCCGACCGTCTCGATCTCGCCCGGCTCGGGCTCCCGCGGGTGCGCGCTTCCGCTCGAAACAGGAATTTGGGGCTGGCGAGGATTCGCTCCAGCGCCGACTGGACTCCCGCATCGAAGTTATGGCCCTTGCGGCCAGCCGTGTAGAACTCCATCACGCGGTCTACGTCAGTGGTCGAAGGTGTTCGCCGGTACGCTCTCCGAATCACGGCGGTGACGATCTGGCGTGCGCACGCGTCTTCGTTCGCGTGCGCCCGTCGGCCGGCACGCAAAGATGCGCTTCCGGCTGGGCGTCTCGCCGATACCGGTCGCGTGAAAGGGTCCGGAGACGGTCACAACCTGAAGATGAGGATGCCCGTCCCAATCGAAATTGTCGACCGAACTGCGCACGAACGACTGCAACCGGGCGGGTTCGGCAAACTGCGAATTCCGCAAAAAAGCCACGCTGACCGTGTGCGGGCCGGCATGGATCGGGACTTCCGCTTCGAGGCGCGCATCCACCGCATCGCCGGCATCCGTCGGCGCGTTAAACAGCGCGGCCAAGTCATCAGGCCCTCCGACGGTGGTCAGATACACGCGTTTCCCGTCGACGCTGAACTCGACTTGATGCGGTGTCTCCAGGCCGCGCATGATGTTGAGATTGGTGCGGTAGAGCTTGGCTTGCAATTTGTACTGGCCGTCGAGCGGGAAATTGCGCCGCACGGAGGTTCCGCCCACGGTGCCCAGCGGCAATCCCTCCACGTGCTGATCCTGCGAAAGATCCTGCGGGATGCGCCACGTCTGGCTGGATGGCGGCTGCGTCGGATCACCCACCGCCAACGCCGCTACTTTGAGCGCGGCCCCCAGATAACGCTCCTGCAGGGCCGGCGAAACACCCAGTGCGTCCGAAATGTTGTCGAATCCGAATGCGGAATCGTCCGGCGGCAACAGGGCGTTCACGTCCACATCGAGATCCAGCAGATCGCGAATCGCGTTCGCATACTCGGCGCGGTTCAACCGGTGCAGCACGGTGTGGCCCGCGAAAGGCGGAGCAGAGTCCAGCCGGGATTCAATCCAGGACGCCGCCGAGTCATAGGCCGCCGCATCGGGCCGCGGAACTCCCGCCGGAGGCATGGTTCCGGAGCGAAGCTTCTTGACAACCTTTTCCCATATCTCGGTGTGGGTGGGGATCGCGTTGAAATCCGCTTTTTCGAGATCGAGGCTTCCTGCCTTGACGCGCTGATTGTGACAGCCCGCACAGTATTTGTCGAGCATTGGCTTAGCTGCGGGCGGATCCTCCGCAAGCAGGGGGAGGGAGGCGAAATGCGGGGTCACCACCAGGGCGAATGCGAGCGCGCTGCCGAGTACCCGAATCCTTCGATTGTGCATCTTCCTGCGACCTTCCGGGTCCCCGGCTGACCAATCGTGACGCAGCCTCGGCGAACGTAGTTATTCTATCGTAATTTCAATCCGGAGTCTGCGCCGAACCCAGCCGGGTGGGCCGTTCCGGCCTATTAGGTCCCAGCCGAATCGGGTGCCCAGGGGCGCGGCTTCCATGATTGCCTCCACCCCCTGTATCCGGCCGCCATAGATTTCGAACATCTCCCAAGCCAGCAGGGTTCCTTCACGGTCGAAGAGTGAACCCGTTCCGAAACTCATTCGCAGCCATACGATACCCTGTTGCTCATCCACGGCCGCGACTCGCGCCACGATCCCGGCCAGGCTCGGCAGGGCCTGCTTTTTTATGTTGGTAAAGCCGGGCATAAACGTACACTTCGGTCCGGCCATAGTCTGGCCCGTTTTCCAGGCGATACGCGTTCGGAGCGAACTGCGCGTCGACTTTGACGAAGCTGCCGACTCTCAGGCCGGCCGGATATAACAGCGCCAGCCGGGTCATTTCGTCGCGCGTGTTGAGTTGGGAAGGTTCCGGGGTCAGGTTCATGGCGGGGCTGGCCGTCCTCAGTTCTTCCGGCCGGAAAATCATTCCGTCGGTCTGGTTCCACCCCCCTGTCGTATTGATCTCGGAAATTCTGCCGCCGGCCAGTTTCAGCCGCTCCTGGAGCAGTACAGGCTTGCCGTTTTCCTCTACTACTACATGGGTTCCCGCAACGCCCTGACGGACGTCAAGGATATCCTGCCGGAACGTGCCCAAACCCGAAGCCGTCTTTCACAGGCCTTCACCGAGCGGTTTGTCCACTGTGTTCTCAGTGAATCGCGCCTTATCATGCAGCGGGAGAGCCCCGGGATTGTGGGCAACCACGGCGCCAAGGTAGCGCGTGAGCATTCCGCGCAGACACTCGCGGTCGCAACTGGGAACCGATGCGGGGGTTTGGCTGGAGGCCGGTATCAGCGCGAGAAGAAGACCCGGAAGAACGAGTATGGGCCGCACGTCGACACCCGAACCCGTTCGAATCTGCTACTTCGAGGCCTGGCGCTCAAACAGCTCGAGGTTCATGCCATTGGGATCCTCGACAAAAATGTTGTGAATCCCGTTGCCGAAGTCGACGATCTGCTGGTTGGCGGACATCAGGTTCACTCCGGCCGCCTTCATCTGGTCAACCATCCCGACCAGGTTGACGACCTGGATCGCCATTGCGGGAGCGCCTGGATCGCGAACGCGCAAATGAAACTTCGAACGCGGTACGCCCCGGAATTCCGTAAACTCCACTGAGGCGGGAGGCCCCGGGAGCACGCCGGAGATCTTGCGGAACTCCGCACCTGCAGGTGCGCCGTACAACTTCAGGAGAGCCGGATCCTTCGAAAATGCGGACGGCGCGGAAAGTTCGACGCCCATCATGCCGGTATAGAACTTCGCCGTGGCTTTCCGCGCTTTCCATGGTGTAGGCAAGCGACACCCGATGCACATTCCCTTCGGGTGCTCCCGCCTCCGGCGCATCCTGAATCGATTGCACAAAGAAACCGTCGGGATCGCGAATGATGATGGAGCGAGCCTTTCCTGCCGCCGTACTAATCTCGACCGGGGCGCCGCCGGTGGTAAGGACAGGGGCGTTAGCTTTCTTCGCATTCGCAACCACGGCATCGATATCTCGCACGTGGAACACAATGCTTGCCGCGCCCGGGTCCGTATATTTCGCTTGCGCCGGTTTACGCTCAAGCCCTTTAAAATGGGTCAGCTCGAAGCGCATCTTGCCGGGAAGGGCCAGCATGGACAAGCGCAACGTCACGCCGGGGGCGTTCGTGAGAAGCGGAACCGCGGGATTCGGGAAATCCTGGGGTTTGCCCGGCAGGCCAAACACGTCGTTGTAGAACGCCAGCGTGGTGTCAAGGTCGTTAACCGCATGAATCGCATGCGACAGACTTTGTATATGGCCCGCCGGTTCGGACTTAGCCAGCGCGAAGCCGGCGATTGCGAGGCCGGTGCATGTAAAGAATGTAAGCGTCTTCATGGGGTCTGCGATTTCTTTCCGGCTGCTTCTTTGGCTTCTTCGGCGCGCGCCGCACTCAGGCGATTCCGCATCGCGTAATTGCCTTCGTGGCACGCGTATTCAAAAATCTGATATCCGGGTTCGGCAGTCAAGGGAAACGAGGCCGTCCATGGCGCCGTATAGGTGCGCGGGTCGTTGACGGTCACCGAGTACTCCAGGGTTTGCGGACCGGTTCGCCGGAAGCGTTCCATCAGCACGAGGTCTTCGCTGTAAGGCGCACCGCTGATCGCCAGCTTGCCGCCAATAAAGTTTTTGGTTTCGACAACGAGAGTGTCGCCCTCCCAATGCCCCCGAGGCTCGCCCATATAAGAACGCTCCTTCGAGCTGTTGCGTGGGCGGTTATCCAGCGAAATCAGGCGGGTTTCGTGAATCATCTCGTAGCGGATGGCGACCATGTTCGGCGTCTGCACGAACTCGGAGCCGTTGCCGTAAATTGAGGGAAAGAACCCTGCTGTAACGCCGCGGGAAATACACCGGTCGTACATGGTCATGTCTTTGTAAGACTGCGGACGCATGTTGTTGTAGTTCGGCTGGTTCGCGCGGAGCTGCTTTGCCTCTTGCGTGAGCTCGGGAATGTGCCCGTCCGGCGGATCGGATACCAGCGAAGTGAGTGCCGAGGCTCGCCTCGCGAACTCGACCCAGTTCGGCGGAACCGCCGCTGCATCGACGCCCTTCTGGCTCGCCCAGAAACCTTCCTTGGGGCGCTCGCCCGTAGAGGCGGAGTCGATCAGGCGTCCAACGCGCGCATCACGCTCCGCCATCTCCTTCTCGGTGAGAAAACGGCGCGTGCCGTATTCCTTGGGGCGCTCGACGGGAACCCCTTGCAGATCGTCGCTGGTCCACACGCCTTGCAAATCGGGGTGCCCCCAGGGTGTCTTGGGAACTTTCCAATTGGCGTCCGGCGCCTTGATTGCCGCGGCCTTCGCCTCCTTGACCTGAGCAAAAAGGAACGCTGATGACGATAACGCCACCAGCCCGGCACTGAACATGATCGACGCTCGAATACGCATGCGCATCTCCCTTTTATCTCGCGTTCTTCATCTCGCGTTCGGACCATTAAGGTCGCGGTACAGCAGCTCTTCCGTCATTTCCACACATTTGAACTCGGGCAGCGTGGCGTTCGAACCCACATCACGGTAGAGAATCAGCGAAATCTTCCACGGCCGTGTAAAGACTTTCGGATCCTCGATCGTCGCTTCGTAGTTGATATGGTCGCGGTCGGCCAGTTTATAGCGCTCCACGACATGCAGGGCGTCGCTGTGATAATTGCCCGAGCGATCGAACCACGACAGATCGTTGAATCCGCGATTGTCTACAACCAGCGTTTCGCCGTCCCAAATGCCGTACGAGGTACCCATCCAGGTGTCCACCGAAGGCGGCTTGGGCGGACCCATGTCAATCACACGATTGGCGCTTCGCAAATGAATAGGCCATCAGTACGACCTTCGATCCCTGAACGATCTGGAAAGGATAAGGAAGGTACGCCGCGCGCGGGATACCCGGCATGTAGCACTTCACTTCAGGATCGTTCTTCCAGCGATTCGCCCGGTTTTCTTTCCTCTGAGCGAGAGCTTCGGGTTTATACGGGATATCTCCGCCTTCCACGACGCCACGGCCGGGAGGAACGCCGCCGATCGCGCCAAGCTGGTAAAAAGGTCCGGGTTCCGGCCGATGGTCTTCGAGGTCCCAATCCGCGGTTCCAAGCGTCTGCCATATGCCGGTCAGATCGGGGTGCCCATCGGCAGCTTTGGGGACTTGAGCGAAAGCGGCCCCAGCCATCCAAAGGACAGCACAGATCCGGAGAAGGCAACGCATCGTGGTGATCATATCATTGCAAAAACCCGGGTAACGCGTCGCCGGGCGGCGTGGCGACCGACGTGCTCTTAGGCCTCGCGGAGGACTTGGTCATCAATGATCCGTGAAAAATTGGCGATAGTCGCTTTTGTATTAGCGGGCGTCGCGCAGGGCGCACCCTTTCAAGCCCCGCAGCCCGCTCCCGAAACGAAGGCTGAAAAGAAAGCCGGAAATCTGCCGGTTGGGAAACGCGGCCCAGGCATGGTCTGGGTGGATCCGACGACCAAAACTTACTACCGTTCGGACCACCCTCTTTATGGCAAGACCAAAAAGGGAACGTACATGAGTGAGGGGGACGCGGTCAATGGCGGCTTCCACGACTCAACTGAGAAGGCGCCGAAAAGTCCTTCAACCAAATAGGTTGCGGAATGTTTCCGTAGACTCCGCCCCGTAGGGCTATGCACCCCGGTGACTTACCCCGGATCATTGGGTCTCCTGCGTGCTAAACAACCCAGCTCAAACAAGGGCCATCACGCGCGACCGGCCGAGCAGAAACCTTCTTATTTCTCCTTTTAACCAGATCCGAAACGCATCGTCAAAGGGGAGAGCGTGGCGACTCTGCGGGATAAGAACTGTGCGGAAGGCCCGGAATTACAACCTTCGCCCGTGCGATCAGCTTCTCACCGGGTGACTGAAAATCCAGTTCCGCGGCTAAAACCTGTACGGGCGTTAGAAAGTCTTTGAGATCAGCTTCTCTGAAGAGCCGAAGTGGTTTGGGCTGCATACTCGTTTCATGGTGAAGTCTCCTGGTTCGCCTGGGCTTGTTCTTGCCGGAACTGAACTCAAGCTACCAGAGGCTTCACCTCTCCATTCCCGCGCTAATTTGGACACGGTGGTCCAACTTGAAACCCGGCACCGCATCACCCAAATATGCCTCCCATTCCGAATCGCGCGTGGTGATAAGGTTCTCTAAAAATCGGTTCAGGCGGCCTTTGGTTGGCGATGAACGGTACCTCATCATTGGCCAGATTATCATTGGCCAGCCGATCTTAAGAAATGCTTTACAACGGAACCCTGCACGAGGCCAGCCGGGACAATGAGCGACAGCTTCTCAACCCGGTGCGGCATCCGCATGGCTGCGCGCAAAGCGATAAGTCCGCCCCAACTTGCGCCCATGACGCACGCTCGCCACGCTCGATACCAGCGTCTACATCAGGGCGCTCCATTTCGGCAGCCCGCCGACCGTGATGATCGGCCACGGGCGGGCCGGAAGCATCCGCATTGACCTTTCAGACGCGATGGTGGCTGAGACCAACCGCGTGCTTCACGACAAGTTCCGCACGCCCGTAAAACCGGCCAGTGAGGTGATCACCGACTTTAGCGCGGAGTTCACCGGCGAAAGCGCTGTCACCGTTGACCCGTTGTCAGGCCGGTCCCCGCCTGCCAGCGAGCAGTGGCGGGAAGTCAGGAAGACCCGGTTCATATTTCCTCCCCGCCGTAAAACCGTTACTCGATCGGCTTCTCATCCACGTGATCCACCACAATCACGGGAATCGTCCGCTTCTGCTTCACCAGCCGCAGCCCCAGTTCACGTTCCATCGCTTCGAAGACCGTAATCCCATTCGGGTCGGAAGCCTGCCCCGCCTGCCGCCATCGGGCTGCGGCGCGGGCTGCAACAGCGCTTTCGCTGTCCAGCCGATCATGAAGTCCCACCCACCCGCAAGACCCGTCGCATCCACCACCGGGTGATCGATATAGGCGCCGGCCATCCTTTCGAGGGTGTCCGCCAGCTCGGCCATGCTCGTGTTCTTACAGACGAGCGTCAGCGACGTGTTCGTGAACAGACGAGGCGCGTTGGGGTCGTTCCGGCAGCCGGCCCGCTCGGAGTCGTCTGCCTTCGTCATCTTCGGCTTTCCGCTTGCCACCGTTAGGGCATACACGGTCACTTCGCGTGTTTCGGTGTGCGTCTTCATCTCGAAGCGATCGAGCAGCTCGCCGCGAAGCATTTTCGAATGCCACGCTTAAAGGCGGCGGCGTCCTGCGCCCCCTCATCGTGTTAAAGGCGCCTTCACCGCTTGAAGGCATTTTTCCGAGAATGTCCCAATACTGTGAGTCCGCCGATCTGGGCAGCCCGATTACCACATCCGAAGCCACATTGGGCGTTACCTGCAACACCCGGGCAATCAGCGTCCGTAACGTTCCACCCGCGTGTATCTGACTGCCGACATAGAGGAATCCCTCGAAAGGCTTGCCCGTCGGGGTTTGCCGGCTTGACACTCGCAGCCTCGAATCGCGCGCTGGTGAGGTTCAGCTTCGCGGCGATCCCATCCGGATTCGGCGTCGGCTTGCGATTGACGCGTTCCACAGCCAGCGCAGGCATCGGGATATTCCGCAGTTCCAGCTTGAGACCCAGCTGCTTCTCCAGGGCATCGAACAGCGATATACCGTCCGCACCTTTAGCGGCGAGCGCCGCGCGCGGCGTCCATTCCAGCTCGAAATCAAACGACCCTTCGAGCTTTGTCGCATCCACCGCGTCATGATCGACGTAATCGGTAACCATCGTTCGTAGATTGTCCGCGATCGCTGGACCGGTGAGATTGTGACAATCCCACTTCCTGTTGGGCATGGGTCCGGGCAGGTTGATTGGTTTGCAGTCCGGAATATCCGAAGGGTTAGCGGACTTGAGCTTCGAGCCCTTTGCGCCGCCCGTTAGAGAGTAGCGCGGCGCCGGCCGGGTCTCGCGACGCACTACCAGACCGAAGCGGTTGGAGAGGAGCGACTGCAGCATCAGATTCGCGGTAGCTCGCCGTCGTGCCCGCGGGGACTTTTGTCACGATATCGAAAATGTCGTAGCTGATCCAGCCGGGTCCGCCCGCCACGTCGTCATCGGAAACGCCGTAGGCGTCTTTGATGAGATCGAGCATCGTCGCGTCGCGATTGATATAGAGGCCGTTAAGCACCACTCCGCCGAAGCTCAGCGCAAAAGTGCGGAGCGTGGTGCTGTTGTGAATATCGGCAATCTCAAACTTGGGCTGCTGCGCCCACACAGGGATCAAAGCCACCATCAGCGCCGCCATTCTCAACCACAGAATCATTTTCATTGGATGTCTCTTCGCCGGCACCATACGATGGCCCTTTGCCGTTGTCCGCGTATCCAACCGGCTTCGCATATTCCGGCATTCGACATTGTGGATCCTATGCCGGATGCGGCAGAGGACCCAGCGGCGTCATCGCCTCTTTGAGTTTATTCGCTTAAGTCTCCGGCTCGTCCTGGCCGGCTTTGACCGTTTAAGCCCCTCAGCCGTCCTGCACAGGGCCTCAGTAAGGTCTTTTGCCGAGAGCGCGCTCGACGGATCGAAAAGCCAGTGGACAATCAAGCCGGAGAGAAGCACGTGGTGGAATGTGCCGATCGTTCGCGATGTGTATTCACTGATGGTGCTCTCCTCCTGATTAAGAAACATCGCGGCGAGTCCCCGGCGAGCCATATGCAGATGGCTTGCCAGCAACGCCCGAGTCTCCGGCTTGCTCACCATTTGCGGGGGACCCAGAATGAGAGAAAATCTGTGGGTTTGAAGCCTCGGAAAATGGCAGGTTTGTCGCGTTCCGAAAGACCGGGTATTTCGAAAAGTGGCGCGGGTTGGGAGTGCTTCGATTCGGCCTGTTCCAGTAAGTGCCACTGAATCAATATCTTAGGACTTAATGCTCCGCGACCGCATTTATCAAAACCCGGCCATTTCCTGCCATTTCCGGCCACTTTTCGAGCGTACTCCTCGTGCCTTCTTCCGTGGGCGAGACAGGAGAAAGAAGGCATCCGAGCGCACGATCACGCCGACGGTTGAAGGCTCCTGAGAGAAATTTTGAAGATAACGGAGCAGGATGATATCTGGTTTAACCGAGTCGCTCCTTCGAGATATGAAGAATCTCCGAGCGGGTGACGAATCCTGCTTGAGCGTAGAGGCCTTCTTGGGCTGGATCTGCCGCAATCAAGAAGGGTATATGGATGCCCGACTCAATTGCGGCCGTGTTTCGGGTTTTGAACGGGTTCGCTTTTCCGGACTGCCCTTTGATCGCCGCCGCCCTGATGGAAGATGAATCCCGTGACCGCGCCTTGATCGTCCTTGACGAACTCCAACACGTCTCCGTTCGTGCGCGATACGAAGACGGTCTCCGTGTCGGCCACCTGTGGAAGTTTCAGCGGGTTCGTGCCGATCTGCAGGAACAACAGATCGCCTTCAAGCGAGATAACCGCCGGACGGCCGGGGCCGAACTCGTAAGTCCCCGTATACCTTGACAGGATCTCCGGCGCTATTTTTGTCCCGGTCCCGCCCAGCATGTGCGGGACGGAGCGGTCGTTCTCGCACACACTCTCGATCAGGTCTGTGTCCGGCTCCAGGCTCTTGACCATCTTCAGCGAAAACGGTCTGGTGAACGCTTTCGGATCGTCAATCGTAATCTCCAGGTCCAAGTGTCCGAAGTCGCGCCGATGGTAGCGTTCGGTAATGTGGAGGGCTTCCGTATACGGGTGCCCCTCGATGTCGAGCCATCCTCTGTCATTGAAGCCGGCGGTATCGACCACCAGGGTCTCTCCGTCCCAGTGCCCGACCGAGTACCCCAGCCACGTAGGATTGGGGTCTTCCGGGAGCTTGCGGCCATCGGTAAAGATCGTTCGGTGCACGCTGTTGGTGGTGCCCTGATACAGAACCACGATTAATCCCGGCTGTTGCAGCATCCGGGAGACGTCGACGGCATGGTAGTAAACAAACGGGTCGGGCAGACAACTCGCGCGCGGAGCGTCCTTTCCCTCATTCAGTACCCGCTGCTGGTATAGCGCCTCGGCCCACGGCTGAATATCGGCGGGCTTCAGGTCTCTGGTGATGTTCCGGTCGTAGCTTCCTCCGCCTGGCCCGCGCCAGACACCCGAAAGGTCCGGTTTTCCATCCGCTGCCCGCGGCGCGGGTGCGGTGAGATTTGGTTTGCCATCTGGCGTGCGCGGAATTCCGGGGGCAGGATAATTAAGCCATTGTGCGGGAGCTGGTATTGCCAGTAGGGAGGCGAAGGCGGTTACAGTTGTCGCCGCGCGTATCATCTCGATGCTCGCAAAAAGCGTCCGGCGGATGCTCTGTTTCTGGGGCAGGGGCGTGCACTCCATCATTTCAAGAGTATCTCCTTCCGGTCCCTGCCTGACGGCCCTCCGCGACGCCGCCTCGATCGGCCGGCCGCCCCATCGCTAACGCCGGATCGGTGAGCAGAAAACGCTCATGGACGCGATTAGGAGCCGACGCAGGCGGGAGCGACAAGAGCCGCCTGAGTCCCACGCGCCGCCAGCGTTTCATTTGCCTTGACCGCGACATTACTGGAGTGATCTCCCCCAACGCCGTTTCTGGTCCCTTGGCATCCGAGTTAACCCAACGCCGGATTGTCAGAAGCTGACGCGTCCCCACTCATCCAATCGCGATTGATCACCGAATGCGCCGTAAATCCGATGCCATTACCTTCCGGGAGACAAAAGCCTTACGAAATCCTCGTGCAGATCGGCGACGGTACTCGGAGATCGGATGCGCAAGACGGAGACGAACACGATACGCTCGCATTGCGCGAAGGAACTGCCTGCCCCCGCTCTACGTCCCGAATAATCTAGTATTCGGAAAACCTGACGCTTGTGAAACCACCTGCTGGATAAGTCGATTTGGAGGTTCACCTCAGCAGCGGCTGCATTCCGCCGTCGGATACCGGGCAGAGGTGAGTTTGAAGAACGGTCGGCGGTGAGGGACTGGGTTGAGCCGTGTCCGTGCTCGGCAGATCCGCAAAGCAACTGCGCAGATCGGAGTTGCGCCCCGATCCGGCGATTAGGACGATGGGTACGACTCCGACCGGCCGAATCGTGAACTAGCGGAGACCGGCGTGGAAATGATCGCGCCGCATCGCGGCGATCGCACGAGGCTGACGCGTGACGCCGACTACTATGGTCATCTCGCATGCGCCCTGATGCTGCTCTGCCATAGGGACGGGTTCTATCTTGTTCGGCGTCCATACTTAAGTGGAGACAGCAATCACACAAGCGACAGTCCATGGGTCATCTGAATCATCCCGGCGCTCGATGGCTGTACATGGATTCGGGCGCTGTAGAATGTGAATGCAAGGTAGTCCGAAGGTCATTGCCGCACTGAACGAGGCGTTGAAAGAGGAACTGACAGCGATCAATCAGTACTTCCTCCACGGCGAGATGTGCGAGAACTGGCACTACTCAAAACTCGCCGATCACATCAGGAAGGAATCGATCGATGAGATGCGGCATGCGGAGGCTCTGATCGAGCGAATCCTTTTCCTCGACGGCATTCCGATCATGACCGAAGCAATGCAATTGACGGTCGGGTCCAATGTGCAGGCGCAACTCGAAAGTGATCTCAGGCTCGAAATCAATGCGGTCGCGATGTACAACCGTTTCGTCCAGCTGGCGCGCGACGAAGCCGACAACGCTTCGCGCGAACTGTTTGAACGACTGCTCCGCGACGAAGAGGCGCACGTCGACTGGCTTGAGGCCCAGGTCCATCAGATCAGGGAACTGGGCTACGAACGATACCTCAGCCAGCAGATTCGCGAATCGTAACGGCATCGCAACATCCTTTTGCGATACACAGAAATCGCGGGTCACAGATTTTTAAAAAAATCTCGCGTTGAAATGGAACACCTTACGCTGCCGGCGTGCAACTGTCGCCTCCAACCGCGTGTACAATTCAGGCGGTACCTGGCCTGCTTGAGTTGCGCGACCAGGCGAAATGCCGGAACTGGTCTGCCTCGCCGAAAGGGGTGGTGGATTCGGTCCAGAGATCCTTGAAAACTTAATACTTAGGCCCGGTGCCCCCGGTACTCCGCCCCGCGGACTGGACCCGGCTGAACATCGATTCAGCCGGGAATCGGCAGGATCGCAAAACAAAAATTTCCGAACAAAGTGAACCTAACATCGGAGAAATACGGAGGCATTCCGGCTGGCGCCGCAACCACCCGTTGTTACCATAAAGCTTTCCCCAACATGGCCTTGCGCTTCTACAACACCCTGACCCAGGAGGTCCAGCCCTTCGTCCCCGTCGATTCGAACGGCGTCCGCATGTACACCTGCGGACCTACCGTTTACGACTACGCGCACATCGGCAACTTCCGCACCTTTGTGTTTTACGATCTCCTCCGCCGAGTGCTTCACCTGAACGGTTACAAAACCGACCACGTCATGAATATCACCGACGTGGACGACAAGATCATCCGCAACGCGGTCGCGCGAGGCAAGTCCCTTGAGGACTACACCGCGATCTACACCGAAGCGTTCCTCGCCGACTGCGATACCCTTCGCCTCGAGCGGCCCGAGCGTATCGCGCGGGCGACCGAGCACATCCCCGAGATGGCCGCCGCAATTCGCAAGCTCGAACAGGAAGGCCATACCTATCGGAGCGACGGTTCGGTGTATTTCCGCATCTCTACCTTTCCTGGCTATGGCAAGCTCTCGCACAACGATTTCGACGGCATGGTCGCCGGTGCGCGTGTTGATGCCGACACTTACGACAAGTCCGACAATCGCGACTTCGCACTGTGGAAAGCGCCCAAACCGGAAGAGCCCTCGTGGGACACGGAAATCGGTCCGGGCCGCCCAGGCTGGCACATCGAATGTTCCGTCATGGCGATCGAGTTCCTGGGAGCCACGCTCGATATTCATGCAGGCGGAGTGGATCTCATCTTCCCGCATCACGAGAATGAGATCGCACAATCGGAAGCCCTGACGGGCAAGCCCTTCGCTCGATACTGGCTGCACTCCGAGTTTCTGCTGGTGGATGGCCAGAAGATGTCGAAGTCGCTCGGCAACTTCTATACGCTTCGCGATCTTTGCCAGGATCGCGGATTCGCCCCGGAGGCCATTCGCTACCTTCTGGCTTCGATTCCGTATCGCAAAGGTCTGAACTTTACCATGGACGGGTTACGCGGCGCGACCACGTCCATCGAGCGTCTGCGCAACTTCGCTCTTCGCCTCGGCTCCGCGAAACTACAGCCCGGCGCAAGCGAACGGCTGGAAGAGCTCGCCAAAGCCGCGCAGAAGACCTTTCGCGAATCCCTGGACGACGACATCAATACCGCGGAAGCCCTTGCGGCCGTCTTCGAGTATGTTCGTGAAGCCAACGTAGCGCTCGATGGCGGGGAGTTTCTCGCCGGCAATGCGGTTTCGGCGCGCGCTCTCCTCGATCAGTTCGATTCGTTCTTCGACGTGCTGAAACCCTCGGCGGTTGGGGATGGTCTTTCAGACGAAGAGATCAAAACCCTGATCGCCGAGCGCACCGCGGCCAAAAAAGCTCGCGACTTCCCACGCGCGGACCAGATTCGCGCGCAACTACTGGAGAAAAACATCATCCTCGAAGACACGAAGGATGGTATTCGCTGGAAACGCAAATGAAACTGAACACACGCGCCGTCCACGCGGGCGACCGCAAGCGGCCCGGAACCCAAAACGCGAAGCAATGGGTGCCGGTGACCACTCCCATTTACACTGCGGCGAGTTATTTCTACGAGGACGCGGCCGATCTGGACCGCGTGTTCGCGAACGAAATGCCGGGCCCCAGCTATGCCCGTCATGGCAATCCGACCAACGAAGCGCTGGAGGAACTGGTAACGTCGCTCGAATCGGGCGCGGGCGCGCTCGCCTGCAGCACGGGCATGTCAGCCTTGCATATCGCGATTCTGACGGCGCTGCTTGATCGCCGACGCGTCATTCTGGCCGCGAGCGCTCTTTACGGCGCGACCATCAACATGCTGATGAAGGTGCTGGAACCCTCGGGCATCGAAACCATCTTCGTCGATTTCTGCGACGAGCAGGCGCTCGCCGAAGCAATCGCCGAACACCGCCCGGGCGCTCTGCTCATGGAGACCATCTCGAACCCGCTCGTGCGCGTCGCTCCGCTCGATCGTATTGCTGTTATGGCAAAAGAAGCCCGCGCGCAGTTGATCGTTGACAATACCTTCGCCACGCCGCTGATCACTCGTCCGCTCGAGCTGGGCGCGACGTTTTCCGTGCACAGCCTGACAAAGTACCTCGCGGGGCACGGCGACGTGCTGGGCGGCATCATCGTAACGACTACGGAAAATCTGGAGCCGCTGCGCTCGATGGCCCGTTCGCTCGGACCGGCCCTGGGACCTTTCGAAGCATACCTCTCCATGCGCGGCATCAAGACTTTCCCTCTCCGCATGGAACGCCAGTGCGCGAACGCCTGCCGTCTCGCGAGCTGGCTCGTAACCCATCCCGCTATCGATAAGGTGAACTTCCCGGCCGATCCGAAACACCCCGACGCCGGAACGATCAATCGCCTCTTCCCTTCCAATCTCTATGGCGCAATACTGAGCTTTGAAGTAAAGGGAGCGGACCGCGACGGCATATTCCGTGTAATGAATTCCCTTAAAATGATCGTGCCGGCAACATCGCTCGGGGACGTGCAGACTATGGTGCTCTATCCCGCAATGGCTTCCCACCGCGAGCTTTCGCCGAAGCACCGTGCGCGCCTCGGAATCCATGACAACCTGCTTCGTCTTTCCACCGGCATCGAAGCCGTGGAAGACATCATCGCCGACCTCGATCAGGCGCTCTCATGAAGCGGGCGCTTCTGAGTTGCGCTTTGCTTCTCGCCGCGGCGACCGCGGCCAGCACGGCCGACTCGGAAGCGTCGGAGCTCTTCCATAAAGTTCGCACAAAGGTGCTGGAAGAGGTCAGCCACGTTCCCCGATACACCTGCGTTCAAACCATCAACCGGGCCCAATATCGTCCGCAGTATGGAGCGCGGCCGGCCAATTGCAGAGACATGATCGCCGCGCGCAAACAACTCGCATCACTCGGCTATCTGATCTCACGCGACCGTGTTCGTCTGGACGTCGCAATCATGGACGGCGCGGAAACATTCTCGTGGGCCGGCGCCCGCCGGTTCGAGACCAGCCATGTCGACGATCTTGTAACGTCGGGCACGACCGGCAGCGGCGAGTTTGTGTCTTTCCTCATCAGCATCTTCGGTCCGGATACGAATGCCATTTCCCGGCTCCGCCCGACGGTCTTTGCCTACAACATCCCGGCGGAGAAAAGCCACTACCGCTACCGCACAAATGGCCCGGAACGAACCGCCGCGTATTACGGCACTTTCGTGGTGGACGCCTCAACCGCGGAGCTCAAACGTTTGACCGTTGAAACCGACGACTTCCCGCCCGAAGAAGCCGCGTGCAGCGTGAAAGACACCATGGACTACCATCACGTGAAGATCGGAAACGGCGAGTTCCTTCTGCCGGAGGTAGCGACGATGGACGTTCTCTACAACTCCGGCGTCGAGTCCGTGAACCAGACCCGCTATTCCGACTGCCGCGAGTATGCGGGCGAGACGACCATCCGGTTCGAGGATGATACGGAGTCCCCCGACGCTCCGACGCCCTCCGCCCGTCCGCTGCCCACCAGGAAGGTAAGCGAACCTCCCCGCCCCCTGCCTTCGGGCCTGCATTTCAGAATCGGCCTGACTTCTCCCATTCGCACCGAGACGGCGGCGGCGGGCGATGCCATCACGGGGATAGTGCTTCGCGATGTCAAAGACCGGAAACTCGGTGTGGTTGCGCGCAAAGACGATGTCGTTCACGGACGAATCCTGCAGATTGAGCAGCGCATGTTTCCCCTGGCACACTGGACACTCGCGATCCGCTTCGACGCTCTGGACCACGGAGGCGCCGAGCAAGCCCTGTCACTGGAACCACGAAATGGAGACCGCGGCGTCTACATTTTTGAGCAGGACGAGGATATCGTGATCGACCAGAGCTTCCACTCCGAGTGGCAGACCCGCTAAGGAGCAGATAAGCCGCGCGCTCCCCGCAGGGGGCGTAAATGTTTTGCGCCAGGGCGCCATAATCCGTCATCAAACGAACCTTACGGACCGTATGTCAGGGGACAATTATGACAACTGAAGGATATGTTTTGCGGGAGCTTTCGTAGTGCGAAGGACGCTTGGATACGTGATCGTCATGGCGGCGATTACAATGGCTACGGCTTACGCTCAAAGTGACCATTACGTGCCCGGAATATACAACATCCGTGATCTCGCCGTTCCCGACCCAGGATTCTACGGCGCGGTTTACAATTACGGCTATTTAACCGACGACCTCAAGGATTCGAGCGGCAACAAGATCAGCTCTGTCACCATCACTGGTCCGGGGGGGCGTTTGAGCACGACGATTAACGTAAAAGTCAATCTTGATCTGTACGCGCTGGCTCCCGCCATTGTCTGGATCCCGAAATGGAAGATACTGGGTGCGAAATATGAACTTCAGATTGTTCCTACTTTCGCAAACGCAAGTCTCGGCGGGACACTCTCCCGCACTGAAGGAGCCGGAGTGAACGCCTCCAGAGGCCAGTTCAATCTCGGGGACACCTTCGTGGCGCCGATCTGGCTGGATTGGAGCGGGAAGAAGTACGACCTGGGCTGGAACTACGCTTTCTATATCCCCACGGGAAAATACACGATCAATACGCTCAATGTCCCGGTTGTGGGTCCGGTGCGCGTCGCGTCGGCCGACAATACAGGTCTCGGCTTCTGGGAGAATCAGACCCAGGATATTTTTTATTATTACCCCTGGGAAGACAAGAGGATGGCGATCGAGAACGTACTAACCTGGGAATTCAGCCAGCACACCAGGGGCTTCGATCTTACTCAGGGGCAGTATCTCAGCTGGAACTGGGGAGTAAGCCAATACCTTCCCCTCAAGAAGGATCAGTCTCTCCTGGCTGAAATTGGCCCGGCGGGTTACGCCAACTATCAGATCTCGGATAATACCGGGACAGACGCTCGCAACCCAAGTCAGCACGAGAGAGCATGGGCGGCGGGAGTGCAAATTGGTGTCACGGCTCCCAAGAGAATGATCGTGTTTAACTTTCACTGGTTTCAGGAGTTCGCCGTGGCGAATCGCTTCGAGGGCAGGGTACTCGGTTTGAGTCTTACGGCCAGATTGTAGTTCATTTTCGAGTGGAAGACCTGCCGAGCGAGGCAATCTCGCGTTCCGTAAGCGAACGCCACTGACCGATCTTCAATCCGGCTATCTCAATAGGACCGATCGCCGTACGCACCAGTTTCAGAACCTTGCTGCCGACGGCTTCGATCATTCGGCGGACCTGACGGTTGCGCCCTTCAGTGATGCGGATCTCAATGTGAGAGTATTTCCCGGAATCCCGCACCCGTTTGACAACAGCCGGGCGCGTCGGGCCGTCGCTTAATTCCACTCGGGAGCGCAGCTTCTCCAGAGCATCGTCGGCCAGCAGCGTGGAACACTTCACGAGATACGTCTTCGCGATTTTGTGATCGGGATTCGTAAGCTGTTCCGCGAAGCGCGTATCGTTCGTTAGAATCAGCAGCCCGCTGGTATCGAGGTCCAGACGTCCGGCGGGCGAGACGAACGTATCCACATCGGTGATGAGATCGTAAACAGTCGGCCGGCCTTCCGGGTCTTTATAGGTGGTTATATACCCGGCGGGTTTGTAGAGCAGGATGTAAACCCGCTCTCTCGATTCAAGCGGCTTCCCATCGAAGAGAATGCGGTCACGACCGAAATCGATCCAGCGGTCGGGGTCTTCAACGATGCGGCCGTTGACGGTGACGCGCCGGGCATGAATCCAGCTCCGGGCTTCGCTTCGCGAACCGATACCCGCTTTGGAAAGGACGCGTTCGAGCGTTTTGGTCTTCAGTGCCGCTTCACCCTAATGGAGGACGACCTTCGCCAGACCGGTGTTGCCGCCGCTATCGGCCACCCTCAGCACCAGCAGATGTTCACCGGCGGGAACAGCGTCGATACGAAAGCGGAACTGCTCGGAAGGCGAATCGAGAATACCATCCACCGGCGCGACGGGAGTCCAGGGACCGGCGTCAATCGAATACTCGGCGCGGCGCAACGCCGACGCAGCATCCCGCGCGTCGAAGTTGACTTCCACGGCGTTCCCCGTCCGGTTCGACGAGCGAACGTCGATCACCGGTGGCGTGTTGTCGATCAGAACGGGTGAACTGACAAGATCCGCTTCCTTTGCAGCCGCCCGTGCGTTGGCTTCGCGATCGGACGCAGTCACCTTGAAAAAGTAACGGCCATCGGCCAGCGCATCGCCATCGATGGTGTAAGTGCTTTCGTGAAGGTCCTTCTTCAGGGGCTTCCATTCCCGTTCGCCTTCGCCGCGGAAATCGACCTCGTAAACCAGTTTGTCGTTGTCCGGATCGTCGGCCGACCAGGTGATCAGCAACTGCTGCTGGGCGGCCCGGGACAGCGTTTGAGTGGGTGTCCCTGTCGAGCTCACCGGGGCGGCATCGCCGCTGTCGGTCACGGTAATGCTGTAAGGTGCGCTCGCTGCGCTCGTGGAAGACGTACCATGCGAAACGGTGGGCGTCGCCGTTACCGTGGTCAATACCGTTACAGACCGCACCACCGGAGGGTTGTTCTGCGGGAGATAGGCAGCGCTGATATTCTCCAGCATTGCGCCGGTTCCGGAGAGCGCAACTTCGTACTGCAGAAAGCGGGCATTGGGGCTCGGAATCTGGGGGGCGGCATTGCCCGATTCGCGCAGCGGCTGCGACCAGTCGCTCCAGGTCGAATCGGGGCGAATGCTGTTTCCGCTCCGCGTCCTTACCGTGACATCGCCCGCGCCGTTCTCGGCTTGCCAGTGAATCCGGCCCCACTGCGCAATGCTGCCGGCATCGAACACGGGCGATTCGTATGTCCCTTGCGCACCGTTCGCACCAAGCCGGTAGATTTTTCCCATATTGCCGGTAGCCGCAAGCAATGAACCACGCCACTGGAGCAGGCGTGTGGCCTGGGACTCGTTCGTTTGCGCCACCAGGGTCAGCTTGCGATCTTGCGAGAGCTGATAAATGCGTCCGTCGTCATCGGTGGTGAAGTAGATTTGACCGCCGGTGCCGGGGAGGATGTCGTAGACGTTTTCTTCTTTCGAACTCCACAGAGTGTCGACCGTATTATCGGGGTTGATGCGATAGATCGCGCTCTTCTCGACTGAACCGGTATCGGCGGCGATCGAGGTTGTTGCAGCTGTTACGGCCGGGGTTGCCTGCGCGGGAACGGCCTCCTGGGGTTTTGCAGGGGGATTCGGATTGGGATTGATGTTTCCGGTCTCAGCGGTAACGGTCACGGTTGTCGTCGCTGTCGGAGTTGCGTCCGAAGACACGCTCTGAGTCGCCTGCGAGCCTTGTAATTTCTTCGCCAGCGATCCGCCGAGCGCGACGGCGTAAATGCTCCCATCCGGATTCGGCGCGACGGCGCGAATTTCAGGAAGATTCGAATCGTAAAGCGCAAAGGCTTTGTCTTTGGCCGTAATGCGATACAGAATGCCGTTCGGTTCGGTGCCCGCGAGCAAGCGGCCCTGAGGGTCGAGCATCAGTCCCGTGACGTTTCCCTGACCCGTGGCATAGTATTCCTCGCCCTTGCCTGGGCCTGTGATGCGGAAGACGCGGCCGTCGTCCCCTGTCCCTGCGTAAAGAGTTCCGTCGTCGGCCAGCGCGAGCGACCAGATGTACTTGGCCTTCGGGTCAAAGTACTCCGAGGCTTTGCCGTTCTCAATTCGATAAATCCTGCCGTCGGGCGAACTCGCCGCGTAGATCACGCCCTTCTTGTCGGCGGTGATGGCGAAGACCTCCGGGCGGTCGGCCGTCCATAGCAGCGAGGCTTTACCGCTTGGGTCAATTCGAAACACGCGGCCGCGATTTCCCGTAGCCGCGTAGAGCGAGCCGTCCGGACCCGAAGCAACGCTCCAGATCACCGGCTGCTCCGAGGTAAACAAGGTATCCAGCTTCGGCGCCAGCGACAGGCGGCCATCCCGTCCAAGCGAAACTCCGTCGAACTTGCCTTTCACAAAGTCCTGAAAGCTGGTCATCTCCCAAACGGCGGACGTGGAGGCAAAGCATAAATGAGCGGCGATCAAAAACGCCGGACCCGCCGTAAACAGGCGCTTCACTCTTTGACCTCTACCTGAACGGTTCGCGAACCCGTGACCATCATGCCTGCGCCATCGATGACGAGTTCCGTAATTTTCGAATTGCGATTCTGCGAGACGTTCTGCGTGCTGCCCAGAACCAGCGCCAGCGAAGGAGGCGGATCCGGAAGCTCCTCGCCCGCTACCTCATAAGCAGGTTCCGCGCGCCAGACTCTTACGTAAGCTTTGTCGCTCGGTCGCAAACGTCGCACAGTAGAAATTGACTGCTCCGGCGAATGCGGCGTTTCGTTGATCACCTGCTTGAGCTCCGCGAGCCCCGTCTGCGCGCCATCCGCCACCGTGAAGTAAAGGGTGCCGGGCGCGGTACCTGGAGGAATCGTGTACTTCAGTGAGCGGGTCAACTCGACTCCGTTCTCGCCCTCGAGTTGAGTCATCAATTCGAGCGTGTCACCGGGCTTAACTTCCTTGCGGGAAAGCGAAACCTGCCCGATGTTGACCTCTTTCCTGCTGTCGGACGATTCGAGGCGCAGGGAAATCTTATCCACCTTCAGCGCATCGAACCCGGCCTGCATCAGATATGCCAGCGGAATGGCCGTCGCATTCGAGACCATCGTCGCCGAGCCGCCGTCGCCGGCATAGATATTCCGGAGTTGAACCTCATCCTTGCGGTTGGCGAATTCAATCGCGCCGCGCACAACGATGGTGGAAACGCCCTGCGCGCGCTCCGTCGCATCGATCGCCGAAAAGACCGCCATCTGGAACAGAATCGGCGAAAGATACCGGTCGTTCACCATCTTCATGTGATAGGTCTGGATCTTTTTGGTGTCCTGAACCACGTCAATGTCAACGGGGATCAGCGCGGCGCGTTTGCCGAGCGTGCCCGCAATGGCCGTCT
Organism: Terriglobia bacterium; assembly: GCA_963718155.1. Classification (GTDB taxonomy): domain Bacteria; phylum Acidobacteriota; class Terriglobia; order Bryobacterales; family Bryobacteraceae; genus BOG-234. Next base: position 249,321 of record CAVQYP010000024.1, read on the forward strand.
CACGATCCTGCGAAATAATGCCCATCAGTTCGTGGGCGGAAGAGATCTTGAAAGAAGTATTGACGTTCGCGAGCAGGGCGAGAACCTCGGACCGGGTGAAGGGCAAATCGGCGGGCCCGACGTCGAGGAAGCGATGCCCGAATGCGTAGACCTTATTACCGTCAATGCAGGTAAGGGTGCCGTCGGCTCCCACGCTCATATCGCCGGACATGAGTTCCACGCTGATCATGGAACCGGGTTCCAGTTTCGAAGGGTCGCCCATCACATCCCCTGGTGCGCCGCCGGAGGAAATTCCCTGGCGCGGTTCGAGCCCGAGCTTGCGGATCTCCGGCGTGAACTGCGCGACCGTGTTTGCCGTAAAACCCCCGAGCGCGAGCGGCGTGGCTACTTCAACCATTCGCGTGTCACCAAAGCCCGCCACTTCCCGAGGTGCGGCCGGTTTGGGGAAGAACGCGTCGACAGCTTTGCCGAAAAGCGACGCGATGCTGGGCATCGGGCCGCTTGCGGGCGCCGTCGGCGCGGAATCGATCTTGAGCATTTCCTCTATAGGGCGGATTCCGGCGATGGGATCTTTGGCATACGGGAAGGCGAGCGCGACGGCGCCAATCAGCTTTCCATCGATATAGACGGGGCTGCCGCTCATGCCCTGCATCACCCCGGTGTGCTCGAGCGGTCCGCCTGAAAGCCGGCCCAGAATCAGCGACTCTTTCGGGCTGGTATTCGGGAGTACGCCCAGAATCTCGACCTGAAAATCTTCGACTTTGTCGCCCTTGAAAACCGTCCGGCCAACTCCCGTCATGCCGGCATGAATATCCCTGAGAGGCATGATCGAGAGGGCGGCGTGAGCAAGGGATGTGCTCACGAGCGCGGCGGCCAGCGCGAGGTACTTCACTCTTTCAGTGTAATCGGGGCGCGGGGCTTCTTGTTTTACTTTTCTCGCCGCGGTCGTTCTTCCTCTTTTTTCTCCTCGGGACACTCTAAAGCTTCTTTCAGATTTCGCCGCTCTTCTCACTGTGAAAAGAAGCATACTGATCACGATTCTGGCGTTGGCGGCGCTGAACCTTCGGGCCGCTACGCCCACCCCGGCCGAACTGGAATCGGCGCTCGCGGCTGCCAGAGCCGCATGGGGTATTGATGTCGACGCCTCGATCAGGCTCGACAGCAGCCAGGGATGCGAAATGCTGGACGTCACAAAGAAACACTCCGGCAAATCGGAACCCGGATCGCCAAACGAAACCATCGCACTTACCCAGACCGTTCAGACGAAAATGATCACCGACTCCGACGATCCGGCCATTCCTCCCGTCGTAGTCAACTCCCTGAGCTCCGTGATCAACATTAATGCGGCTTGCGACTGGAATGACGCCTACTTGCGGAAGATCGTAATGCACGAGTACGGCCACGCTTTGGGCTTACAGCACTCCGAGAACCGCAATTCGATCATGTACTGGCTGGTCTTTGCACCGTCGGCGGAGCGCCTTTACGGAAGCCAGGCTATCACTGCCGCGGACCTGAACGCGGCGGCGATTTCGAAGGCGGGTAAAGATCATCAGAGGGATAACCAAACGGTGGGCGATTAGGCCGAGGGCGCCGTCACGATGGCCGACGGTTTCTCCGTAGCTTTTCCACGACGTCGACGGTTCCGCCTGGGGTTGCAGTCATAATAGGCCTGAGAAAGACAGCTGAAGCCAAGCCCCGATCGGAAACTGATGAAGCCAATCCGCCGTGCCGCCGTCCTTGGAGCGGGAACCATGGGTTCCCGCATTGCCGCGCATCTCGCCAACGCCCAGATCCCTTCATTGCTGCTTGACGTCGTTTTGCCTGAGCAAAAGGTTCGCGATCAGGCTGCCCGGGCAGGCGTGGACGCCGCGCTGAAAGGGCGGCCTGCCTCATTTTTTGTGCCGGAATCGGCGCAGTTAATTACGACAGGGAACTTCGATGACGATATTGCAAAGATCAAAGACTGCGACTGGATTATAGAAGCGGTCACTGAGAACCTGGGCATCAAGCGCTCGCTTTATGACCGCGTGCTGGCTCATCGCGCACCCGGGACCGTGGTTTCAACCAATACCAGCGGCATTCCACTGGCGCAGATTTCGGAAGGGTATCCCGCCGAATTTCGCGAGCATTTTCTGGGCACGCATTTCTTCAATCCGCCGCGTTATCTGCATCTGGTCGAGCTGATTCCGGGTAACGACACGCGCGCCGACATCTTCGCTGCGATCTCGGATTTCTGCGACCGTAATCTGGGCAAGGGTGTCGTCCCGTGCAAGGACACTCCGAACTTCATCGGCAACCGCATCGGCGCCTTCTTCGGCGCGACGGTTCAGAAGCTCACCATCGAGCACGACTTCACGATCGAGGAAGTCGACGCGATCACCGGAACCCTCATAGGACTGCCGAAGAGCGCCAGTTATCGACTGCTGGACATCGTGGGGATCGATGTCTGGGAGCACGTCACGAAAAATCTGTATGAGGCTGTTCCGAATGATCCGTTCCGCGACCGTTTTCAGCTTGCGCCGTTTATGAGCGGGATGATCGAACGCGGATGGCTGGGCGAAAAACGGGGGCAGGGCTTCTACAAGCGCGTTGGAAAAGATCGCGAGATTTATGCGCTCGACCGCAAGACTTTCGATTACCACCCCGCCGCAAAACCCCGTTTCGCTTCGCTCGAAACTGTGCATCGGATCGAACCGCTGGCCGACCGGCTGAAGGCGGTGGTCGCGCTGGACGACAGAGTGGGCCGGTTCCTCTGGCAATTGCTGAGCGATAACGTCCGTTACGCGGCCTTCATGGTGCCGGAGATTTCGGATCGGGTGGTTGAGATCGACCGCGCGATGCGGTGGGGCTTTGCCAATGCGCTCGGGCCCTTCGAACTCTGGGATGCGCTGGGTTTCGAAGCCACGGCGCGTCGCATCGAAGCGGAAGGCCGGGAACTACCGGCACTTGTCGTGAAGATGCTGGATTCCGGCGCGAAGTCATTCTACAGGCCGGCGGATGCGGATAACCAGCCTCGCACGGAATACTTCGACCTGACAACGACGCAGTATCGCCAGGTCGAGCCGCGCCCGGGCGTGACCGTGCTGGCGGATCTGAAGCGGGCGCGCGGCGTGGTCAAGAAGAACGCGGGCGCATCGCTCATCGATCTGGGCGACGGCGTGCTTTGCTGCGAGTTCCACAGCAAGATGAACTCGATGGGCGAGGACGTCGTGCGGATGGTGCGCGCGGCCCTGACAGAGCTGGAGACGAATTTCGACGCGCTGGTGATTGCCAATCAGGGCGAGCATTTTTCCGCGGGCGCGAACCTCATGATGGTGCTGCTCGCCGCGCAGGAGCAGGAGTGGGACGAGCTGATCGCGGCGGTTCATCAATTCCAGCAGATGAACATGTCGTTGAAGTATGCCGCCAAAGCCCGTGGTTGCGGCGCCGTTCGGCCTGACGCTTGGCGGCGGATGCGAAGTGCCGCTGCACTGCCGGCGAATTCAGGCGTCGGCCGAGCTTTATATGGGGCTGGTCGAGGTGGGCGTGGGATTGATTCCCGCCGGCGGCGGCTGCAAAGAGATGCTCGCGCGTTCAACTGATACGCGAAAGATTTTCGAGCAGATCGGTTTCGCGAAGGTAGCGACGAGCGCGGTCGAAGCGCGGCAGTTTCTCTTTCTGCGAGACGGCGATGGGATCTCGATGAACCCCGAGCGCCTGATCGACGACGCGAAGGAACTGGCGCTGTCCCTTGTGCCGGGCTACGCGCCGGGCGCGCCGCGGACCGATATCACAGTTCCGGGCGACGAGGGCTTCGCGCTGATGAAGATGGGCGTGTGGATGGCGCGCCAGGGCGGGTATATCTCGGACTACGACTCGGTGATCGGTGAGAAGCTGGCATACGTCTTGAGCGGCGGCAGATTGACGGGAACGCCGAAGGTCTCGGAGCAGTATCTGCTCGATCTCGAGCGGGAAGCGTTCCTCAGCTTGTGCGGGCGCCCGAAACGCAGGAGCGAATCCAGCACATGTTGAAGAGGGGAAAGCCGCTGCGGAATTGAGCCGCCGAATCAAAAGCCGCGCAGTCGCCCGGAGACAAACTTGTGGATCAGACTCGAGATGAGGGTCTGATACGGAAGGCCCTCTTCAAGGGCTTTCTTTTGGAGCGCTTCCAGGTCCCTGCTCGAAATGCGGATGTTCAGACGCCGGTCCTTGCGAAACGTGGCGGTTGCATAGTTTCCATAACGCTTCCGCTCTTTCGCCAGGCTGCCGACGGATTGCCATTCCCCTTTTTCGACGGAATCGAGAAGTTCTTTCTCGCTCGGATCAAGTTTCATTGCTTTCACGCTCGCCATAAATGTACTTTCTTGTCGCCTTGCGGCTGGGAATAACAGTTTTGAGCGACTACACACTCCTCTTCTTCGACGCAAGGTACGAGATACGCGTAGTCGTCTATTTGCACCACGATCACGCGCTGGCCGCGATACCGTTCCTGATTCGGATGCTCGAGGATGTCGAGAATGTAGCCATTCTCGACATGAAAGACAACTTCCTCAAAGAAATTCCGCGCTCGATTTTCAGCTTCTCGTTTTTCGCGTTGTCCCACGTGAAGTACTTCAACCGAAAGGGTATCACAATGTGTGCCTTCTACGCCTCCTCCTCAATCTCGTCGATTCGCCCCACACGTTCAAGGCCTGCGCCGAGGTTCTTGTTGTTTTGGACTGGCAGAGGAGCAACGGCTGGGCAGTTGCCCCCATATACCCGCTCAATGAAATGAATGGCTCACGGGCCGGACCAACCGGCAATTTCTCGAATGCCGCGATCAGTTCGGTGGCGCCATCTTCCCGATCTGCAGGTACTGCGACAGTCTCGGGCCCTGGGACCCGTGCGCAAGATCGGCGAGCGCGCAGTCATCCAGCACCGCGAGGAAGCTTACAAGCGCCTTCGCGAGTATGCCTTTCAAACGGCAGACGGGAACGATCGGGCAGGTGTTCGTTTCCGTCTCGAAGCACTCGACAATCCGGAAATTGGGTTCGGCTTTTCGAACAACCTGGCCCAGGTTGATTTCGGCGGGATCGCGGGCCAGCTTCACGCCTCCGCCTCGGCCTTCTGAAACCTCGATAAACCCGTTTGCATGAAGCGTCTGCACCACCCGTACGAGGTGGTTGCGCGATATGCCGTAAGCTTCGCTTATCTCGCGCGTCGAAACATAGCGATCGGGGTTTTCCGTCAGATAGAGCAAAATTCGAAGAGAATAATCGGCATGAAGGGTGAGTTGCATTTAGGAAGCGGAAGGCACAAACGCGTCGGCGTAGATCGCCTTTGAAGCCATCCCGGCGAGAAACAGCTTCTTACGCAACGAGTTTACCAGCGCCGGATCGCCGCAAACGTAACCCTTCCACCCTTTGAGACTCGGGAACCGCGACAAAATACATTTGTCGAGTTCGCCCACTTCGACTTGCGGGTCGTCGCCTCCCCGCAAAACCGAACGCACGTAGTGGAAGTTGGGGTGAGCCGCGCAGAGTTCCGCAAGTTCTTTCGTCAGATATAGACCAGCCGGCGTAAGAGCGCCATGAAACAACCAGACGGGCCCTCGGTGACCCTGGAGCAGCGCGTCACGTAGAACTCCATAGAGCGGCGCCAGACCTGTTCCCGTTCCGGCGAGAAGCAGCGGTTCGTCGTTGTTTCCTGGAGTGTAGAAGCAGTTGCCGGAAGGCCCCTGCAACCACAGCGGCGTGTCCGGAGCAGCCAGATGGTGCAGCCACTCGCTCATTGCGCCGCCGGGAATCTTGCGTACATGCAGTTCGAGTTCGTTCTCGTGCGGAAGGCTGGCCAAAGAGTAGCTGCGCGCCAGACCGTCGTCGCGAAACACAGTCACAAACTGCCCTGCATAGTAATCGAGCGCCGTATCGGTCCGCAGGCGCACCCGCATCACGGTGTCATTCATCGACTCGAGGCCGCTGATCCGCGCCTCCACGCGCGCCCCGGCGCCTGCCGGAGAGACCGCAATATCCTCAACCGGCCGCAACGAACATGCGAGAAAATAACCTTGCGCCCGCAGAGTTTCCTTTAAGCCCCGCTGAGCCGACTCGGGAACGCTCCCGCTGCCCCTGATCAGGCATGACTGGCAGGCCCCCGCCTTACACGAATGGGAAATCGGAACGCCGTTGCGGAGCAGACAATCGAGAACGCTCTCGCCCTGATTCGCGGCGAAGGAGAGTTCCCCGTAATGAACGGTCGCCATGCAATGATCGCGGCCTTACCGGTTCAACACGTCGTTGCGGGTGCTCTCCGCAATCGCGGCCACCTGTGCGATCAATGGCGGTGCGACGCCCAGCTCACCGAGGGTCTGGCCAAGAAGCTCCACCACCACGTCGAAATGCGTTCCGTTCATTCCCCGTGCTACCAGATGCTGATGACCGCGGCGCAAGTCCGCGCCGGTGTAATTGTTGGGTCCCCCGAACGCCACAGTAAGAAATGCTTTTTGCTTCGCAGCCTGGCGGTCCATATCGACATCTTCGAAGAACGAACTGATTCGGTCGTCGGACAGGACTTTCCGGTAGAAAATATCTACGGCAGCGTCCACTGCGGGCTCGCCGCCCAATTGTTCGTAGAGGCTTGTTTCCTGCGCGTTGAGAGTGGTTTCCATAACTATGCATTTATGGTGCATAGTTAACGTTCCGGAATGTCAATGGATTTCCGGAAAAAAGCGCGATTGTGCGACATTGAATCTGGAGTTCCGTTCCATGCCAGAAGCGGTAATTGTCGATTGCCTCCGCACCGCGGTCGCGAAGGCTACGCGAGGAACGCATTGCGCAATACGCAGACCAGACGATCTGGCCGCCACGGTGATTCCGCGCTGCTCGAGAAGCATCCTGAAGTTGCGACAGGGGATGTCGAGGACGTCATTCTCGGATGTGCCATGCCGGAAGGCGAGTCCGGCTCAAATATGGCGCGCATCGCCGGAATGCGCGCCGGCCTTCCCGATACCGTTACGGGGTCACGATCAACAGGTTCTGCAGCTCCGGCTGCAAGCGATTGCGATGGCTGCGAATCAGATTCGTTCGGAAACGGGCACATTCTGATTGCGGGCGGCAGCGAATCAATGAGCATGATTCCGTTTGCCGGAAATAATCCCGCTCCGAATCCCTGGTTGACGGATCACCATCCGGAGGTCTATATCAATATGGGGTTAACCGCCGAAGCGGTCGCGACAAGCTGGAACATCGCACGTGAAGACGCGGATGCGTTTCGCGCTACGCAGCCATCAGAATGCTCTGGCGGCACAAGCGGAAGGTAAGTTCGACGACGAGATTGTTCCGGTAAGGGTACGAGACGACTGGTCTAAACGGAGGCGCGAAGCCGCAACATTCGCTCGAAACGATTTTCGATCGGATGAAGGTCCACGAGCCGATACTTCAGCCGAAGCGCTCGCGAAGCTGAAACCCGTCTTCCATGGAGCACGGACACCGTGACGGCGGGAAATTCCTCGCAGACGAGCGACGGAGCGGCGGCTGCAATCGTCATGTCGGACAAGAAGGCGCGGCAGCTCGGCATTGAAAGCCCATTGCACGGCTGGTGAGCTTCGCGACGGCAGGAGTGCCCCCGGAGATCATGGGCATCGGTCCCGTGGTCGCAATACCGAAGGCATCGGCTTTGGCAAGGCTCACTCTTGATCAGATCGGGCTTATCGAACTGAACGAAGCCTTCGCCGTCGCAGGCACTGGCGGTGATTCGCGCTGCCGGAATCGACATGGATCGTGTAAACGTGAATGGCGGCGCGCTTGCGTTGGGGCATCCGCTTGGCTGTACCGGGGCGAAACTGACCGCGACGCTTCTCCGGGAGATGCGCAGGCGGAACGTCCGCTACGGAATGGTGACAATGTGCGTCGGCGGCGGACAGGGAGCAGCGGGTATTTTCGAACTTCTGAATGAGACATGGCGACTGCAACAGCACTAAACGGGCGGCTCGTTCCTGATTGAAGATCACGAACCGAATGGAGTATTCACACCCGAAGATCTCACCGAAGAGCATCGGGCGATCGCGCGAACCGCGAGGGACTTTTTCGAACGCGAGGTTGCGCCGAATCCGACGCGATACAACACGGGGACCACGACCTGGCTGTAGCCCTGCTCCGCAAGGCGGCGATCGCTCGGTCTTGAAGCGATCCTGACGCCGGAACGCTATGGCGGCATGGAGATGGATCTCACGTCAGCGATGGTGGTGGCAGAGCAGATCGCCGGCGATGGTTCGTTTGCGGGGTGGCATGGAGCGCATGCAGGTATCGGTACCTTGCCCCTTCTGCTCTTCGGCACCGAAATGCAAAAGCAGAAGTATCTGCCCGAATTGTCGTCCGTGAGCTGGTCGGAGCTTATTGTCTGACCGAGCCGCAGACAGGTTCAGATGCAATGGCAATCAAGACGCGCGCCGACCTGAGCGCGGATGGTCAGAGTTACCTGCTGAATGGGCAGAAGATGTGGATCACTAACGGAGGGAAGGCGGATTTCTTCACGGTATTTGCCAAGATCGGCGGCGAGCAGTTTTCGGCATTTCTTGTGGAGCGCGCTTTTGCCGGAGTGTCGAGCGGCGCGGAAGAAAAGAAGATGGGCATCAAGGGGAGTTCCACCACGGCCGTCTTTCTGGATAACGTTCGTGTACCTGCAGAGAATCTGCTGGGCGAGGTCGGGCGCGGACATATCATCGCTTTCAACATTCTGAATATCGGGCGGCTTAAGCTGGGCCCCTTCGCCGCAGGTGGCGCGAAGCGGGTACTTCAGTCTCAATTGCATATGCGAAACAACGCAGGGCTTTTGGCAGGCGATTGCGGACTTCGGCATGATTCGACATAAGTTGGCGGAAATGGCGATCCGCATTTTCGCCGCCGAGACGATGACGTATCGCGTGGTGGGCCTGATTTCCGCGCGACTGGAAGGGTTGTCCTGGGCGGACCCGAAGGCTGCGCGATGAAAGCGGTTGAAGAGTTCGCCGCCGAGTGCTCCCTCGTGAAGGTGCATAGCTCAGAGATGCTGGATTATGTGGTGGATGAAGGCGTCCAGATCCACGGCGGCTATGGATATCACCAGGATTACATGGTGGAGCGTGCCTATCGCGATTCGCGCATCAATCGGATTTTTGAAGGCACGAACGAAATCAACCGGCTGCTGGCGACAGGGATGCTGCTGAAACGTGCGCAGCAGGGCCGCCTGGGGCTGGTGAAAGCGGCGAAGGAATTGATGGATGAAGTTATGGCGGGTGCATCGATGGCGCCAGCTCCGGGTCTGAAGAAAGGCGCCTGACGCGTAATGCAAAGAAGATAGCGCTACTTCTGATGGCGGCTGCGTTCGAGAAGTTCGGCGCTCGAACTGGAGCAGCAGCAGGAAGTGATCGCGGCCATTGCCGATATCATCATGGAGACCTTCGCCATGGAGTCGGTTCATTTGCGCGCGGAGAAGAGCTGGCGTGGGCACCGATATGACCTCGGTACTTCTGCGGGATGCGATGACGCGAATCGAAATGATTGCCCGCCCCGTTCTGGCGGCGTGCGCCGAGGGCGATACATTGCGCTCGAAGATGGCGATTCTGCGGCGATTCACGAAATACGAACCGGTGGACTCGATCGCGCTCCGACGACGAATCGCGGCACGTCTGCTTGAGCCGGGCCATTATGTAGTTTGAAGCCCCGAATTGTGCTTGCGGTAGGCCTGCCGGGCTCGGGAAAATCGACTTATTTCGCGAACCTCGGCGTGCAGCCTGTTTCGAGTGACGCGATTCGGCTGCAACTGGCGGATGATGCGACGGATCAGACGATAAACGGACGCGTATTCGCTACGATACGCTATCTCGTCCGACAACGGCTGGAATTGGATCGTCCGTTGACTTGTGTCGATGCGACCAATCTGACACGTCACGATCGGCGGCCGTTCATGCGTCTGGCGCGATCGCTCGAATGCGAGATCGAAGCAGTGTACTTCGACGTGTCGCTTGCTCGTGTGCAAGGCACGGAACGCCGCGCGCGCCCGGATCGTGCCGGACCGCATATGGATCTGATGGCGGCGAAGCTCGTGCCGCCATCACTTGCTGAAGGTTTCAGCCTGCGTTGTAAGTCGTCCAATCGCTTCGCGAAAAAGCTCCGATTTCGTCAGCAGACTGATCACCAGAAGCCGGCACTTTCGAAGTCGTAGAAGTAGCCGGGTTGCACCAGAACATCGTGATCCCGCAGGAGGCGCATCACCGCGCCTTCTTCCTGCCTGACTATCGCGTACCATCCCGCTTCGACGTCGAGCATTCGCATTCCGGACGCGTGAGGAACTGCAGATTGCCATGCAGCCGCGCCCGAATCTGACACTGTATCTCATCCCGAAGCTCAAGCAGTGGGGAAGCGCGCACTGCACCGGAGTGCCAGCGGAAAGGTATGTGTCGGCGATCATTTCGAGCCGTTCCAGAGCCTCGCGCACCAGGTTCGCGGCCCGTTGACAATCATCCACGCCAGTTTCATCTGAGGCAGGCCCACGGTCTTCGATAGGCCGTTCAGGGAGAACACCAGGCAATCGTCGACACCCTTAAGCGTTGGCACACTGTCGGGGCGCCGGCTGAAGACCGTAGTCACGGAAGACTTCGTCGGAGATAATCGGCAATCCGACGGCGGTGAGCTGCGCGACCTCGTGGCGGCGCAGGAAATGCCCTGTAGGATTATTCGGATTCACTAGAACGATGGCGCGGGTGCGATCGGTCATAGCTTGTTCGAGGGTGTGGAAATCGATAAACCAGCCGTGGTCGTAAAACAGACCGTAGTGGCGAACGGTGACGGATTCGAGCGCTGCAAGATAGTCGAACAGCGGATAGGAAGGCCGGGGAACGAGCACTTCATCGCCGGGGTCGCAGAGCAGTTTAAAGAGCCAGGAGTAGGCCTCGCTGGTGCTCGCCGTCAGAACCACGCGATCCGCCGGGACTCCATACTCATGGGCGATGAGCTCGCGCGCCGGCGGCAAGCCGAATGGTTCGGGTTCGTAACGGGCCGCCGCCTCGGAGGCGAGGCTGGAGAGAAATCCGGCGGGGTACTCGATACCCGCATGGGTTGGATTCGATTCGGTCAGATCCAGAACGTTCACTCCAGCGCTGCGTTTTTCCCGCAGCAATTCGGAAAGCGCATTCGGATGGAGTTCGCAGGGCAGACGCCGGGAGAATTTCACTGCGCAACGAAATCCCCGGATTCAATGCGCCGAACCGTGCGCGGGTTCCTCCTTGAACCGATAGATCCATGCGGCGTCGCCATTGAACGAGGATCTTGACGCGCTCGAAACTCCGAGCCTTCATAATCGTCCAGGGTTTCGAGCGTCGTCGCATGGTGGAGTTCGTACAGCTCGCCGTGAACCTCGCCTGCGGGTTCCGCACGGTAGCCCGGATAGTGGCCTATTCGATAGATCGACCCCTGGCACGGTCGCGCGGCCGACCAGAGTCGCCTGATTCCGGAGCAGTCGCGCGTAACGGTTATCGAACTCGCTGCGGAGCGTTCCGTAAACAAAAAGCAGGTTCGGGCTCACAGCTTATAGTAGTGCGTGATGACCGATTGGAACGCGCTCGCAGGGCCCGCAACCTCGACATTCCAGCCGAGGCCTGTCGCCGCCATCACCCCCACGCTCGACGCGCTCGACGAGGCGTTTCGTCCTCTCCTGAAGGAACTCGGCGGAGGGTATGATTCGGCTCTGATTGTCTCCGAAGCAGCGGTATCAGGCGAATGACTATCGAGCAGGCCGCGGCAAAGCTGCGCGCGCGCGAAGTGTCCGCGGTCGAACTGGCACGGGAATCCCTGAGGCGCATCCGCGAACTGCAGCCGGTACTGAATGCGTTCATCACGGTCACCGAAGATCTCGCGCTAAAGCAAGCCCGCGCTGCGGACGAAGAACTCGCCCGCGGAATCGACCGCGGCCCGCTGCACGGAATCCCCTACGCCCTGAAAGACCTCTTTGTCACTCGCGGAATCCGTACCACCGCGGGCTCGAAAATCTTCACCGATTACGTTCCCGATTACGATTGCGCGGCCTTCGAAAGGCTCACGGAGGCGGGCGCGGTTCTGATGGGCAAGACAGGCATGCACGAACTGGCCTATGGAATCACCAACGACAATCCGCATTTCGGACCCGTGCGCAATCCCCATGACCCGACGCGCATTTCCGGAGGATCGAGCGGCGGATCGGGCGCGGCGGTCGCCGCCGAAATGGTTTTCTTCGCCCTCGGAACCGACACGGGTGGGTCAATCCGGATTCCCGCCGCCTACTGCGGATGTGTGGGACTTAAGCCGACCTTCGGGCGCGTCAGCCGTTACGGCGTCTTGCCGCTGTCCTTCAGTCTGGATCACGTGGGCCCGCTGGCGCGCACGCTTCGCGATACAGCGCTCGTGATGAATGTAATAGCCGGCTTCGACCAAAGGGACGACAACTCATCGCGCCGCCCTGTTCCGGACTATTTACCTGGAGAAGCCTACTCACTCGTCGGGCGCAAGATCGGCATTCCCGACAGTTTCTTCAGGGAGAGTTTAGCTCCCCCGGTGGAGGCGGCGTATACCTCGGTATTAGAACGAGCGAGAAATCTGGGTGCTGTGCTCGTGCCGATCAAGCTCCCCGATCCCGCTGGAATCAACAGTCTCGGAAGGATGATTCTTCTAAGCGAAGCATCCGCCCTGATGCAACCTTACTTACACAGAAGAAGTGATTTCGGCGCCGATGTACTGGCGCTGCTCGATCAGGGCAGGCTGGTGTCGGCGACTGACTACATTAATGCGCAAAGGTTGCGACGGACTATATCAGAAACGTTGGGCTGGATATTGGAACGACATTGATGTTATCTTGACGCCGACCACGGCAATTAATCCTCCTTTAATCGGTCAGGAAAAGGTTCAGCTCGGAGAGGTAGAGGAAGACGTGCGTCTGGCTTCCACAAGGTTCGTTCGGCCATTTAATGTGCTGGGTTTGCCGGCAGTGTCTGTCCCGTCCTCCGACCCGGGTCTGCCCTGTGGATTGCAGCTTATCGGTCCTCCTTTCGCCGAGACGCGCCTATTGTCGGTAGCCACGACTCTTCTCGTTCCAGGAGAATAATGCCGCCCCGATTAGTCCCGCTTCCAGAAATGGAATACCCCATTGGCATTGCAGGGATAAGTCATTTTAATTCAGCCAGATTAAATTCCGCCAAGTTGGTATTTGAGGTGCTAGCCATTCCGGATATATGACAATTGCCTTAAGGCCCGACCGGGCCGTCAGGTTGCCTGCGAACGGGCACGCAACGAAACGCGTGAAAGGGGGAAACAGGTTAAAATGACTCACTTCAGCAACCGAATTTCAATCGTTGCGCTCGCGCTTGTGGCGCTGAGCGTTCCGGGCTTCGCACAAACCACTTCCGGCGATCTGACCGGATCCGTGTTGGACCCCGCGCAGGCGGGAGTACCGAATGCAACGGTAACGGCGACGAACGAGTCTACCGGCGTCGCTTTGACGACGACCACTACATCGGCAGGCGTCTATCGAATCAATAATCTTCCCGTCGGAAAGTACGACATTTCGGTGATGGCGTCAGGATTCACGAAATCAGAACTGCAGGGTGTCGACGTGACGCTGAACCAGGTTGTTACGGCGAACGTCCTGGTCAAGATCGGGGCGGTTACGGAAACGGTCAATGTCACGACGGAGGCGGCGCGCATCGATACTTCCACGGCCCAGATGCAAAATACCTACGACGCGCGGCAATTGGAAAATCTGCCCAGCGCTTCGAGCGGAACGGGAGTCGTGAACCTGTCGCTTCTGCAGGCGGGAGTTGCGACGGGCGGCTCCGTCGGACTGGGTACCGGGCCTTCGGTAGGAGGCCAGCGGCCGCGCAACAACAACTTCACGGTCGAAGGAATCGACAATAATAATAAAGGCATAACCGGACCACTGGTCCAGGTCCCGAACGACGCGGTTTCCGAATTTACTTTGATTGCGAACCAGTTTTCGCCGGAGTACGGGCACTCATCGGGCGGCCAGTTCAATCAGGTAATCAAAAGCGGTTCCAACCAGTTTCACGGAATGGCTTATGAATACTTTACGAATCGCGATCTGAACGCCGCAGACAACCTGAGTGCGGTCGAAGGAAACCCGCTGCATCCGCGTTATGACAATAACCGGTTCGGCGGAAACGTCGGCGGCCCGATTAAAAAGGACAAGTTGTTCTTCTTCGTCGATTGGGAGTACAACCCCATCGGTCAGACCGCGTCCACCTACTACACGGCCCCTACAGCGGCTGGATATAACATTCTTTCCGGACTTCGCGGGATCAATACGACAAACCTGCAGCAATATCAAAAATATCTGGGAGCGGCCCCCAGCGCGAGCGATACGGCATATGTGAATCCGACCATCTACGTGGCGAACCAGCCCGGCGCGGCAAGTGGGAGTTCGCTGACGGCTCTGACGGGTTCGAATGGAGCGCTCCTCCCCGGCACGGTTGCAATACCGACCGGCATCGTTTCCTCATCGCTTCCGAATTTCACGAACTACAATACGGGTTTGGCCTCGGTTGACTTCTCCATCTCCCCGTCCGACCAGCTTCGCGGGCGATTTATTCTCGAGCGCGAAGGAACGATCGATACGGCTGGTTTTCCGGAATCCTTCTTCCAGACGATTCCCCAGAACAACTATCTGGTTACGGTTTCCGAATATCACAATTTCTCGGCGAATCTGGTCAATGAGATCCGGCTGGGGTACAACCGGTTTTCCCAAACCTACAACGTCCCGAACATCCAGTATCCCGGCCTCGACCAGTTCCCGAGCTTCAACGTTTACGAAGGCGTTGGTTCGTTCCTCGGCCCCGATGGAAACGCTCCGCAATACACTATTCAAAACACTTACCAGCTCAATGATGGCCTGAGCTGGACGAAAGGCAAGCACAGCTTCAAGTTTGGGTTCGACGGCTTCAGCTGGATCAGCCCGCAGTTGTTCGTGCAGCGTTCGCGCGGCGATTACGAATACAGTTTTCTGTCGGATTACATGTTCGATTATTACCCCGACTATATCGCCCAGCGGTCTTTGGGCGGACAGGAATACTCGGGTAACCAGTACCTTTTTGGCGGCTATGGCAACGACGTCTGGAAAGTAACACCGCATTTTACGATAAATCTCGGTCTGCGATGGGAGTATCTGACGGTGCCGATCGGTGAACAGCTGCAAACTTTAAACCAGGTTTCCAGCGTTCCCGGATTAATCGAATTCAACAAGCCCACCGCTCAGAAAAATGCGTTTATGCCCCGCGTCGGATTTGCGTGGTCGCCGGGGAACACCGGTAACACTTCGGTTCGC
This sequence comes from Terriglobia bacterium, assembly GCA_963718155.1. Classification (GTDB taxonomy): domain Bacteria; phylum Acidobacteriota; class Terriglobia; order Bryobacterales; family Bryobacteraceae; genus BOG-234. Next base: position 264,621 of record CAVQYP010000024.1, read on the forward strand.
GGCGGATTCGGCGAGAATTTCGACATTCTGCCCGATAACTTCGGCCTCCTGACCACCCCTCCGCAGTTCACGACAACGGTTGATTGCACCGGCGGCCCCACCACCGGCTGTAACGCCGCGGGAGGACCGGGAGCCGGATTCCTCGCGAATGGGGGGATCAAGCCGAATTCCACGGTGACCGAACCCTCGCTAGCGGATTTGCGAGCCGGCACAGGCGGCTATGTTCCCAACCAGACGCGGCCGAAGTCGTTACAGTGGAACTTCGGCGTGCAGCATGTGTTTGCGCAAAACTACACGTTCGAAAGCGAATTAATCGGAACACGGGGCATTAACCTCCCGGTACAGGTGCAGATCAACCGCCAGGATGTAGTGAACGCCTCGAATGGTTTGCCGCTCTACTACACAATGCCGAGCCAGGCTACTCTCAACTCGCTGACGAGCACGCTTTCAGGTCTTAACGCCCAACTGGGCGCGGGCGGCAACATTGTGCCCGGCTACTTGAACGCGGGCTTTACCGGAATTATCACGTCGTATATGCCTTGGGGTAACTCCACCTACTACGGCTGGGCGAATACTTTGACACACCGCTACTCGAATGGGCTGCAGTTCATCGCAGCTTATACCTATAGTCACAACATCGACGATTCGACCGCAGAGGTCTTCTCCACGTACACCACACCGCGCCGCCCGCAGAATCCGCAGGATCTGAGGGCAGATCGGTCGAGTTCGGCGCTCGATCACCGGCAACGCTTCACCATGCAGCTACTGTACGATGTGAGGCTCTTCAAAAACCGCCGCTGGTTCATGAAGAACATCGTGAGCAACTGGCAGGTGGCGCCCGTGTATACATATCAGACTGGAACCGTGTACACCGTTCAGAGTGGTATTGACTCCAACCTGAATGGAGATAGCGGGGGCGACCGCACATTCGTAAACGGCGCCGGACAGGCGGGGGTCGGTTCCGGAACGACGCCCCTCATGAACAGCGCCGGCCAGACGGTCGCCTATCTTGCGGACAACCCGAACGCTCGATACATCACCGCGCCAAAGGGCACCTTTGCCAATGGCGGCCGTAATACAGGAATGCTGCCTCCCATCGACGATATCGACATCACATTCGCCAAGAACTTTAATTTCACGGAGCGATTTCGGCTTCAGTTTGCGGCGCGCGTCTTCAATCTGTTCAACCACGCGCAATATGTGGGAGGATTTATCAGCGATGTGGCTCCCGCCGGGACCACACTCCCCGGCACTAACAGCAGCACCACCTCGTCTGCGGTGCACAACTTCCTGATTCCGACCTCGAGCACATTCGCGGATCCAACCTCGGCATTCTCGAGCAATCCAAGAATGATGCAACTCTCGGTAAAGCTCAGCTTCTAAATCGGTCAATCTGACGATCGAAGCGACGCAGTTCGTTTCGGGCATGGACACGGGGTTCGAGGGTTAAATACCTTCGAACCCCTTTTTTGCGGTTGCGGAGCTCTTTAAAGCCTTGAAGAGTCTATCCGCTGCTACAGACGGCGATTTCACCCGTGGAAAGCCGTCCAGGGCGTAAACAGTCAGAAAGGGCTCCGAGAGCGCATGCGGGCGACCGTCCGGGACGCGGCCAGATCGCCAGAGACCTCCGCGCCTCCCAGCCACCCTGCAGGCACGCGTCGCAACGGGAGGTTCGGAAATTCTAGGTTTTCGTCTTTCGAACTCTTTGCCGCTTTGGGGCTGCTTGGTAGCCCATCTTTACAGCCTGTTCCCGAACTTACCCAGAGTCCAAGACCCGATCGCGCCGAAAATAGATCGGAATCTGCTGATCGTGCTCCTTCACCTCAATAAGGTGGACGCGCACTATTTTGCCGCGCGCATCGCCTGTTCTGCCGTTCCCGTCAGTTCCTTGAGCCGTTTGGGCGGTCTCCCCCGCCTGGGAGTGCCAAGCCTGAGAAGTTGCAGATCCTCGATCGCGCGAATGCAGTTAATCAAACCGCCGCGCTCGGCCCTGAGCTTTTGGAGAATCCTTTCAATATCCATTTGTCAGCCTTTGGAATGAGTTCAGCAGTGCTCAAGCAAGTTCGATGCCAACATAAGTATCAGATAATACAACTATTAGCCAAATCAATACCCGCGAGGTCGTTCTGAAGTGAGACTGCAATCTCAACTCTGGACTGGAATCAATGGCCGGTTAGCGACGGCGAACCAAGGTTCGCGGATCCCGCCGTTATAAACAGGCGCAGCTCCAGCGATTGGGAACTCGAGATCACGAATTGAAACCCGGAGGGGCGAGATCCAAGCGATGTTTGTGGCAGTATTTAGCGGAGCACTTATCAAGTCTGCCGGATTGTGGTGCACCCGGCCTGATTCGAACAGGCGACCTTTTGCTTCGGAGGCAAACGCTCTATCCAGCTGAGCTACGGGTGCGTAAACCCGATTCTATCGCACTTGAACCCACTGATATGGCTGCCGAAGATGATAGAGATACAATCAATAAACGATAATGAACAGGAGATTGCTCTGATGCACCTGAATTCGAAGTTCCTCGCCGCCCTTCTTCCTCTCTGCATGATTCCCTGCGCTTCGGCGCAGAAGCCTGCGGCGGCAGTAGAGGCAGCCGTTACCAGCGGCCCGAACGTTCCCGGCGTCCTGCCGAACCGGCCCCTGTTTTTCAGCGAGGCATGGAAGCCATCGACCGCCAAGGGGGAGCACCCGGTCGATCCCAGCCAGGCGACCGAGAACCCGAACCTGGAATTGAAACTCTACGGCACGACGGCGAAGGAAGTTCAGCTGCTGGGCACTCCCGACAGTCCCGCCAATCCGACCCATCTCTGGAATGGACTGTGCTCCACGCCGTGCGCGGTCGCGCTTCGGGACAAGAATAACTTTGTCGATCTGACCGGCTTGGCGATGATCCGGTGGGTAACGAAGACCTCCGGTTTTCAACAGGTCCATCCGATCGTCAAGCTCGCAGATGGAACCTGGCTCGTCGGGGACCACGGGGACGGATCCATCACCGACTGGCACACAAACGAATTTTCGATCGCCGATGTGCGCTGGAAGAAGCTGAATATCGAGAAGGTCGTAGTGACCGGAAACTGGGTCAAAGACCCCGATTTGAGCAAAGTTGACGAGGTCGGCTATACGGATCTGATGCCGGGAAGCGGCCACGGGCCCGGCGGCTGGGTCGACGTCGGCAAGATAGAAGTCTTCGGCAAACCGGTCAAACGGTAGGGGTTTCCGAAACCTGACGGCAAGCGGCGGATGGCTTCGGATCGCCTCCGCCCGCACTCGGCGACTGCTCAACCGGGACTTCCACGGGAAATCCAAGCTCCTGCCACCGGGCGAAGCCGCCATCCAGCGGCCGCACCGAACGAACACCCCTCCGCTTCAGACGCAACGCCGCCCGTGCACTTCCGGCTTCGTTCGGACAGGAGCAGTAAAGAACGACTTCGCCGGGTTCCAGCGTGGGAATCATCGAATCCAGTTGATCACTCACAACTCTAAGCGATCCCGGTATCCACCCGTCTCGCCACTCGACCGGATTCCGCAGATCCACGATCGTTAGTTTCTCGCCGGTGTCCATGCGCTTTCTCAGGTCGACAGGCGTTATCCTGGCGATCCTGAGCGACCGGTAGATTCGCCGCCGCTGCAGGTACTTGAAACTGATGTAAGAGACCAGCGCCAACACCACCGCCACTGCCACGAAGGCGCCAAATCCCGCCAGACGAAGACCGAGTTCTTTCAGTTGAGTCCGAAAAATCCACCCGAGCGCAAAATACGTCCCGGTCCAGGCGAGAGCTCCCCCGGCATCCAGCGAAAAGAACTTCCATTCCGCCAAATGTACGGCGCCGGCCATAGGCGGCCCCAGCGCGCCCAGCCCGGGGACGAACTTGGCGAACAACAGGGATTTGGGCCCGTAGCGGGAGTAGAAGGACTGCACATTTGACACGCAAGTATCGGGCTCCAACGAGATCCGGCAGAAAAAGCCCAATATCCTGCCGCCTCGCCGCCTTCCCAGGAAATACCAGACCGAATCGCTGAACAGACACCCCGCGACGGCCAGGAACAAGGCTGCTGGCAAATTCATCCTGTGCAGACCCGCAAGAGCCCCGGCTGCAACGAGCACGGGTCCCGAGGGTATGGGCACTCCGATCTGCTCGGCCGCGACGGCGGTAAACAGGACCAGATAACCGTGCGCGAGGAGAATCTCCGTCGGATCGTTCATTGGCCCCCTTGCGCCATTAGATCGGCGAAAGGAACGCGCGGATGCAACTGGAAAGTCTTTTCCCGAAGTTGCGGCCGCCGATCTTCGCGCCGGGCCCGTTCTCCAGTCGATGCTAAGGTGAAGTGATTCCCGGACAGCCGACCGAAAGCCATGGCCGAATCGACCGAACAAATCGAAGCAATGTTCCCAAGGCTGGAGGATGCGGAGATCGAGCGTGTCAGGCCATTCAGCCGCCCCCGCAGCGCGGCCGCGGGCGAAGTACTGTACGAGCAGGGCGATGCAACCCACGGCGTTTTTGTCGTGCTCGAAGGCAGCATTGAGATCGTCAGCGTCTCAACCAGCGGCGAATCGGGCCTGACGCTTTTGGAACGAGGCGCTTTCACCGGAGAAGTGAATCAGCTTTCCGGGCGGCGCAGTCTGGTCACGTGCCGGGCGCGCGAGGCGAGTTCACTGCTCGAAATCGAACGAGCCGATCTGCAGCGGATGATGCAGACGGACGCCGCCCTCGGGGAGATGTTCCTGACGGCCTTCCTGCGGCGCCGCCTGTATCTGATTTCTCACGCCGTGGGTGACGCGGTGCTGGTCGGATCGATCTATTCGGGCGATACTCTCCGGTTGAGAGAGTTCCTCACCCGCAACGGCCATCCGCACCGCTACGTCGACGTGGAACGAGATCCGGACCTTCAGACCTTTCTCGATCAGTTCCACTTCGCGGTCACCGATATCCCTGTATTGATCTGCAGCGGCAAGCTGATTCTCCGGAACCCCAGCAACGCCGAAGCCGCGGAATGTTTCGGGCTGAATGCCGGCATCGAAGAATCGGCGGTATACGATCTCATCGTGGTGGGCGCCGGTCCGAGCGGCCTCGCCGCTGCGGTTTACGCGGCCTCGGAAGGACTGAATGTGCTGGTGCTCGAGAGTGGCGCGCCGGGTGGTCAGGCGGGCACCAGCTCCAAGATCGAGAACTATCTCGGGTTTCCGACCGGCATCTCAGGAGAGGGTCTCACTCGCAGGGCCTTCATGCAGGCGGAAAAATTCGGAGCGCACATCGCGGTCGCTCGATCAGCCTCCGAGCTGAGGTGCGGCCGGTCGCCCTACACGATTGCGCTTGATGATGGAGGATCGGTTCATGGGCGCAGCATCATAATTGCCGCGGGCGCTCAATACCGGCAGCTTCCGCTGCCCAATCTCAACCAGTTCAACGGCGCCGGCGTTTATTACGGCGCGACGCGCCTCGAATCCCAGGTCTGCAGCGACGAAGAGGTTGCAATCGTGGGAGGAGGAAACTCGGCCGGGCAGGCGGCGGTGTTTCTTTCGAACCACGCCAAACATGTTAACGTGCTGGTTCGCGGCGAGGGACTCGCCGAAACCATGTCGCGTTACCTGATCTCGAGAATCGAAGCCTGTAAGGACATCACCGTAAGGCCGAGGACTGAAGTGGAAGCACTCCAGGGCGACGGGCATCTGGAACGAATCCGCTGGCGGGATAAGGCGACCGGCGCGAGTGAGACGCACGACATTCGGCATCTGTTTCTGATGACCGGGGCGGAGCCGAATACCGGGTGGCTGAGCGGATGCGTTGCCATGGACCCCAAAAAATTCGTCAGGACAGGCACGGATCTTGGACAGGACTGGCCACTGCCGCACCGGTCTCCCTACATGCTCGAAACGAGTGTGCCCGGTGTCTTTGCGGTCGGCGACATCCGCTCCGGCAGCGTAAAGCGGGTGGCATCGGCGGTGGGTGAAGGCTCGATGGCCGTTCAGTTCGTCCACAAGGCTCTTGCGGAATAATCGCTAATCGTCAATCCTGACCAGTGCGACAAGCCGTTTCGGAGCCGCTTGCAGGTAACTTCCGGCGATCAGTTCCTTCACTTCGTCCCAATCGATTTCGCCGCGGTCGAGGCGCAGCCCGACCCAGCCTCTCGGCCCAATATACGCAGGCGAATAGAATTTGGCGGGGTCAGCCGCAATCAAGGTCAGATTGTCGCCAGGAAGGGCCCTGGCGCAGATGGAAATGATCCCGTCACCATGGTGATTGTGCAGGTAGTATGCAAAGACTTTCTTCCTCACCAGAAAGCTCGCGTGATCTCCCTTGTTCTGCCGTTCCGCCTCTGGAAATGAGCTGCAGATGGTGGTCAGACGAGTGAGGCGCGGGTCCTCCGGCATGAGCGATTAGTGGACGCCTTCCTGCGGCCCGCGTTCAAACGGACTAACGACCCGCACACCCTCATAGCTTCTGCCGGACTGAAGATCTTCGCTGAGGAGAAATGAGCAGCCCACCCTTTCAGCGGACGCCAGGATCAGGCTGTCCCAGTAAGATAATTGGGCGCGGTCCATCCAGTACCAGCCGCGCTCCACGATAGCGAAGTCGATGCCCAGCGGGCGCCATCGGCTGAACACCGAAACCGTTTCGCGCGCTTCGAGGGATGGCACGCCCAATTTACGAATGGCATTCGTGTAGAACTCATGGAGCACTTGCCAACTCAACCGGCCTTCGCCGGTGCGCCACAGGTAGTCGAGCCAGCGCCTCGCCTGATCTCGTTTGGCATGGTCCCGCGAGTCGAAAGAATAGAGTAGAACGTTACTATCGACGAAAACGCTATCGGGCATGAGCGTCTTCGCGCGACAGCCGATGCTCTGCATCTATGTCCATGGGTTTGAGACTCTGCCACCGACGGTAAGCTTCCTGATAATCGTCAGTCTGCCTCATCTGCGCTTCCAGCATCCGACCCACGAGGCGAGCAATGGAAGTATTCTCCTCTGCCGCTTTCTTCCGCGCCCAATGGGCGACCTCCTCGGGAAGAGTGATCGTGATATTTTTTAACACGAAACCAGTGTAACACGAATCCAGTGTTACTGGTGCCGCGAAGCAAACCACTGCAGAACCGCCTCGACGCCCAAGCCAGTCTTAGTCGAGATTTCAAAGACATCAATGCCCGGGCGCACGCGCTCGATATTCCGGCGAACCGTCTCGGACGAAAACTCCACCGCCGCCGCGAGATCCATCTTCGTGATGATGGCCGCATCCGCGCCTTGGAAAATCGTGGGATATTTCAACGGCTTGTCCTCGCCTTCGGTAACCGAAAGAAGTACGGCACGGGCGTTTTCGCCGAGATCGTAGCTCGACGGACAAACCAGATTCCCGACGTTCTCGATAAAAAGAAAATCCAGATCCGAAAGATTCCAGTTTTCAAGAGCCCGCTCCACCATACTGGCGTCCAGATGGCAAATCGTCCCGGTGCAGATTTGTTTGACCGGAACCTGACTCCGCGCCAGACGGACTGCATCATTATCTGTGGCGAGGTCGCCCACCAGAGCAGCGACGCGATGGTCCGGACGCAGGGCGGTCAAAACGCGTTCGAGAAATGCTGTCTTACCGGACCCCGGGCTCGAAACCAGGCTGATAACGCAGACACCCGCCTGCTGAAAGCGATCACGCAGGGCGCGCGCGGCCATATCGTTCTTGTTCAGAATTTTTTGGCGAACCTCGATCAGACGAGGCTGCTTATTGGTTGCAATGGAATCCGAGTGGGTCAAGCCTGCATCTCCAGCGCCACCATCTCCAGTTCATTTCCACTCACCACCGGTCCTCCCGACCCGCACGTGACACATTGCAGACACTGCATCGAAACCGCGCCACGTTCCTCACCGCATTTCACGCAAGCAATTCGGACCGGAACCTCTTCGATCACAAGGCTCGACCCTTCGAGACAAGTTCCGGCGCAGGCCAGATCGTAGGAGAAAAGCAGCGCGTCTTTGACAACCCCTGACAACGGACCAAGCTTCAGATGAACTGAATAGACGCGACCGCCGCCCTGACGCGCGACCTCCTCCTCCGCGCCTTCGACAAGACTCAATGCGATGGAAAGCTCGTGCACGGAGCTTACATCGTGCTGATGCGGATGTACCGCTTCACATCCGGAAGCGACACGACAACTGCGATAACGGCCAGCGCGAGCACGATTTTTCCCAATGCCTTCATATGTATGTCTCCACTTCTTTCCGAGTCAATTCCTTCTGAATCAGCTCCTCAACCATCCGGGCCGCTTCATCCAGCGCCGCGGCTACAGGTGGCGTCAGCCCCATGCGGCCTTCTTCGCCGCCGAGGTCTCCGGGCTCGCAACCAACCAGCAGAATGCGCCCGGTCCCGCCGCCCATCGCGCGCGCCGCCTGAAGAACACGCACCGGATCCATGCTGTGACTGTCCACCGTCTCATCACCGCTGGACTGGACCTCGGGTTCGATTGTATAAAGCGTCCCGGGCGCGCCGCCGCGGGGTATCGCATCGATCAGGATCGTCAGATCGGGATTATCCAGTAGCGCGTACGTCAGATCCAGCCCCCGAATCCCGTAGTCGACCAACCGCACGTCCGCAGGCAGGTCGCGCACGGCAAGCTTCCTCACGACTTCGCAGCCGAACGCATCGTCGCCCATGAAAATGTTCCCGATGCCGGCGACCAGAACCTTCACAGCAGTTCCACCTCTTCGGGCGAGAAGAAGAACCGGTGACCGATCTGCCGGGCGATTCCGAAGTCCCGCCCCGGATCGTCTTCCACGGTAACCGCGAGGTGCACCCGGTCCTCGAAGTCGCGCTCCACCGATTCAACGATCGCGACCTTACCCTCCAGAGCAATATCGAAAATATCGGCTTTTTTGCGCGGACGCAGGCGAACCCGATCGCCTTCCCGAAACTCGAGCCGCGCTTTGCGCAAACCCCGGATCGCCCCATGCATCTTCGCGACCTGCTCGGGCGGCAGCGCCTCGGTGCGATCCAGAATCTCCCGCCCATGATCGTCGCCCTCCCGAAGCTCTTCCTTTTCGTGATCGCTCAAAGTCAGAACCCGCAGCGTGAGCATCTCGTCGATCTCGGTTCCGTCGAAGAAATCGCCAACGCTCTCCGGCGCAATCTGAGGATAATCGTAAAGAATAATCGGCGACGAGAGCATAAGCTGACGCTCGCCCTCGCGCCCGGCGAGCACCGGCCAGGTGCCGATGTTCTGACAAGCCGCCGCGGCCCCGCTGTACTCGTCAGGCGGATCCAGCAGCGAGACAAACGCGCCATCGCGAACGCCCAAGCAAAGTATGAGTCGAAAGCATGTGGGGCCAGGGCTTCGGCCCTGCCGCCGGGCTTCCGCCCGGCGCGGTGTTCCGAATGCGCACCGTCAATTGGAAAAGCCGTTCCGCAAGGGCTGCGGATTCGACCTCGATAACGGCTTCAACCGGAGGAAACTGAAACTCGCGCCGCGCACTTTCGGTCGCGAGGGCCAGCCCGCTACACGTCACTTCACGCTCGATCTCGTCCTGCAGGAATCGAATCTTCAACTCCACCTGCGTCTGATCGTCGCCTTCCACCAGGCATTGAGTCTGCATCATCGAGGGGTCCGATCCACCCTCTGGCCCCAGCGTCCCAAAATGCCATTGCTGCTGGTTCTTGAACGATGACTTCCGATACGGGTAAAGCAGGAAGCCCTCATACAGCACCGCATTCGCGATCTTCTCCAGCGGTTCGAAGTTCATGACGCGGCCTGCTTCGCCACCGGCGCCAACAGATGCTCAAGAGCCTCTTCCCAGGTCGCCAGCCCCTGATTTTGCTTGAATGCGTGCAGACGTTCGAACACGTCGCGCCGCAAACGCAGCCAGGCGCTGTTCGGATAGTAGAGATCCATCATTTCCCGCCACACTCGTGCCGGCAGGCGAAACCGCGATTCCCGGTCCCAACCGATCTGCGCGATCCGCATAGCTCCCGTCGTGCGCCGCATAGAAGATCGTCCCGCTGAACTGAAATACCAAAGGAACGTCGCCTTCTTCGACTGCATGAAAATACTTGGCAGCCGCCACATTGAAGTCGAAAGTACATGAGACAGGCAGCTCGACCTTGACCGACCCCGCAAATTCAGGCACTGTGATCGAAGCGTGCGACCACAGTAGAGGCCGTAGTGTCTGGCTCCAGCGGTCGGGCTCACCGAACAGGTCGCGCAATCCGGCCCTTTCTTCGGCTTTGTAAGTCCGCCTTTGCGCTTCGATCTGAATCTGGCAGCGAAGCGCAACGCTCTGGATCCTCTGCTTTGCATCCGGGCATTGGACACTTAGCAGGAACGCGATGGTCGGCACCGCCGCAAAGGGCAGTGCCTCTGCCGACGTCGATTGCGAAATTCAGAATCGGCGTCATGGCGGCTGTCACGCCCCCTTCCGCCGCAAGTCGTCGAAAAATCGCCCGATCTCACCCCAGACCGCCGCGCCGCCCGAAAGCCCGCGCCAGTGCATGCGAATCAGGCCAACCAGTCTGTAGCATTCGTCAATCGGAGCTATGAAGTATTCCCGCGTTGCGCCGACGCGGTTGACGAGCAAAGCCTCCACATCCGGCGCGAGGTTTTGCAATTCGGGATTCGCATCCGCAATCTCTCGCCAGGCTTCGAGACGCAACGCGGATTCGGCTGCGCCGGCGGGGCTGGGATACAAGGCGGTGATTTTACCCCGACTCGCATCATGCGCCGTGCTGTAAGAAAAGAACGCCAGCGAGATGGGGATCATGAGATCGTCCCACTGCAGATCGCTTAATCGAAAATCAGGCAAAGCGATTATGCGGCGTGGAATTTCACGCCAGCCTCCCGCGAAGGCAGCGCAGCGCACCCGGTGCACGCACAACGAATGCGGCGAGTCGGCGGGTCAAACTGATGAATCGTGAACCGGCGGCAGTGAAACGCCGCAAAGGTCGCATCGTTCTTCAGTCTCTCGCGGCCGGACAAATTTTCGAAGCGAGGCTACCGAAGCCGGAGCCATTTCACATGGCTCCCGGAATCGCCGTCCCCAATGCGGCAAGCGGAACGAATCCCTGCCGCGGCCGCTCTTCGATGATCACGTCGGTCACGTCCGGCGCAACCGCGCGAATTGCCGCCTCGACGCTTTCCTTAAACCCGCAACCCTCTCCGGACAGACGGACCCGCACCACTCCGTCGAACACGCCGATGAGTTCAGCCTGGGCGTGCATCTTACGGAGAGCTTCTCCGATGCGGGTCTCAACGTCGTCCGGGTGCAGATCGTGCAGGATGAGGAGGCTGGAAACCAGGCTGTCATTGGTAAAGCGCCGTACAGCAGCCTCACCGGACGTGCCTCCTTCCAGCACAAGCTCCATCATCCGCTCCAGTCCCGCTCCATGCAGCTCGAGAATGGCCTCCATCCCTTTCCGGGCACACTCGCGGCTTTCAGGATCCGGGATCTGCTCGACCTGCCGAACCAGTTCTTCGATACGTCGGGCGCGTTCCTCGTCCGCTGTCGCCATCTCGACCTAGTGCGTCTGCGCCCCGAACATCGGCGAGTGCCTTACGTCAAGCTGCTTGCCGTTGCCAAGATACATATGAACGCCGCACGGCAGACAGGGATCGAAGCTGCGCACGGCGCGCATGATATCGATACCTTTGAAATTGTCCGGACCGTTCTCTTCAAAGATGGGCGTATTCTGAACCGCGTCTTCGTAGGGTCCTGGAGTTCCGTAGATATCGCGCGGGTTGGCGTTCCACGGTGTCGGCGGGTAAGGATGGTAGTTCGCGATCTTACCGTCGCGAATTACCACGTGATGGGAAAGTACCCCGCGCACGGCTTCGTGGAAACCACAGCCGATGCCGTCCTCCGGCACCTTGAAATCCCGGAAGGTCTGAGTATTTCCCTTATGCAGTTCCTTCATCGCACGTTCTGCGAAGTAGAGCGCAGCCGCGGCGGCATAGGCCTGGAAGTAGGTGCGCGCGCGGTCTCGTTCGATGGCGTTGCTCCATTTCGGAATCTTCCACTCAAACTCGACTTCGGGCATCCCGGCCGTTTTCGGTAAATAAATTTTGACGCTCTTACCGGTAGCTTTGATATAGCCGATATCGACGATGCCCGCAAGCGCGGTCGCCCAGAATCGCGCGATCGGTCCGCCGCCCGTATCAAGAGCCAGGTAGTCCCCGGTACGTTTGTCGTACCAGCGCGGCGACATGACCCACGAGTAATTGTTCTTGAAGTCGCGCTTCTGCGGACGAGGAGTGGTCGTCTGGTTCCACGGATGATTGCGGTCTACCGGATTGCCGAGCGGATCATGGGTAACGAATATCTCCTCGTTCTCCCACGAATCGTAGTAGGAGCTGCCGAGTAAGATGCGGATCCCCAGATTGATATCCACCAGATTGGTTGTGACAAGCTCGCCATCCACGATTACGCCGGGAGTGACGTACATGGCCTTGCCCCACTTGTCCATGCTTTTATACTCGTAGTCGCATACTTCGGGGTTCTGGAACGATCCCCAGCAACCGAGCAGAATACGCCGCTGGCCGACCTTCTCATAGCCCGGCAAAGCTTCATAAAAGAAGTCAAACAGATCATCGTGCAGCGGCACCACCTTCTTCATGAACTCGATGTACTTCATCAGCCGAACCATGTAATCGGTGAACAACTGAACCGTCGGGACCGTTCCCACGCCGCCCGGATAGAGCGTTGACGGATGCACGTGCCGGCCTTCCATAAGGCAGAACATCTCGCGCGTCATCCGGCTCATCTGCAGCGTTTCGCGATAAAACGATCCCGTAAACGGGTTCAGCGCCCGCATAATGTCGGCAATCGTCTTATATCCATGCAGATTGGCATTCGGAGATAATGTCTTCTCTGCCTTTGCCAGTACGCCGGGATTGGTCTCTTTGACCATCTGTTCGCAGAAATCCACACCGACCAGATTGTCCTGGTATAGGTTGTGATCAAACATGTACTCCGCGGCTTCTCCCAGATTGACGATCCACTCGCGCCATATCGGGCGGGCGGACGCCAAAGGCCATGTTCTGCGCATAACAGGCGCACGTCGCATGGTTGTCCCCGCAAATGCCGCAGATCCGGCTGGTAATGAAATGGGCGTCGCGCGGATCCTTGCCCTTCATGAAAATGCTGTAGCCGCGGAAAATGGACGACGTGCTGTGGCATTCGGCCACCTGGCGGTTTTCGAAATCGATCTTGGTATAAATCCCGAGACTGCCTACGATCCGGGTAATTGGATCCCAGTTCATCTCGATCAGCCGCCGCTGTGAACTTTGGCTGGAAACTGCCGGATCTGTAACTGTGGCCATTAAATTAAGCTCCTTCTGCCCTGATCGACTGATCGAAACCGATATCTCTGAGCCGCAAAGCCTTCCCAGCGCAGCCCCTAAACGCAACCAACTACCTGATTACCCGAACCGAAACCACCTTCCGCCGCCCCTGACCACTTTCCGAGCCGCGACCGGTAGGGAGCGTCAGGCCGGGCGCCAGGCAACCTCTCAACACCCACCTAAAAAGCCCGCGGCCGGTAACCCGTCGTAAGCTTCCTGCCAGCATGCCGCCACTTTGGTTCCTTATTAACCGTATGATTCGTGATGCTCCGGAGGCTCCGGACAACCGCGCCATAAGGCCCGATCGCCGTTGCAGAGACCCGCGACCCCGGGGGCTCGTCCATAAACGGCATGAACTTATCCGGGAATCCCGGCATCGTGCAGCCAATACAAATGCCTCCCACATTCGGGCAACCGCCGATACCCGCCATCCAGCCGCGCTTCGGCACATTGCAATTGACCACAGGTCCCCAGCATCCCACTTTTACGAGGCATTTTGGAGAATTATAGTCCTCCGCGAAGTCGCCCTCCTCGTAGTAACCCGCGCGGTCGCAGCCGTGATGTACTGTCGCTCCAAAAAGCCACTGCGGGCGCAACTGATCGTCGAGAGGAATGATCGGCGCGAGCCCCGCCAGCTGGTAAAGCAGATAGAGCAGGGTCTCCATGAAATTGTCCGGCTGTACCGGACAACCGGGCACATTGACGATCGGCAATCCCGCCTTCGATTTCCATGCCCAGCCGAGATAGTCGGCCAGCCCCATGCAACCCGTGGGGTTTCCCTCCATTGCGTGAATTCCACCATAAGTGGCGCAGGTACCAGCGGCAACTATCGCTGTAGCTTTGGGGGCCAGACGATCGATCCATTCACAGGTCGTTATAGGCTGGCCCGTGCTCGGATTTGTACCGAGAGCCGCCCAATAACCCTCCTTCTTGATCTTTTCATTCGGTATCGAACCTTCCACCACGAGCACGAAGGGTTCGAGCCTTCCCTTTTCCGCTTCATACCAATACTTCATGAAGTCATCACCGACCTCATAAGCGAGAACGGGATTGTGCAGATGAACCTTGGGCAGTCCGGGAATCGCGCCCAGCAGAACATCCTCGACACTGGGCTGGGTAGCGGCTGTGATGGACACCGAATCACCATCGCAACCAAGACCCGCTGTAATCCAGAGGACGTGAACTTCTTTAACGGCCGGCGCTTTTTGCGTCGAACGGCCGTACGGAGCTACTTCAGCCGTCATGGGCGATTTACTCCTCCGTCAAGTAGTGTGTTCCCTGTGGAACGGGGAATCAACCGGGCAAGGTGCTGACAGACACAAAAAGAGAAATTAACAGATTCGGGGCAGTTGTTCGGTAAAAGGCAGATCAAGTATCCGCGTGCCGCCGATCTCCGTCTTAAGCCGAATGATGCCCGGATGATCTCCGGTGACGCGACCGATTACTCGCGCCCCCGCCCCCTCCGGCGTAAGCCGCATAGCTCGCAACACCCGCTCCGTAGATTCATGGGGTACAAAGGCTACCAGCTTGCCTTCATTGGCCACAAATAATGGATCGAGCCCGAGTATCTCGCATGCCCCTTTCACTTCCTCCCGCACAGGCACCTGAATGGCTTCTATTTGAATGCCGACGGACGAAGCCGCCCCGATCTCGCACAGCGAAGTCGCCAGTCCCCCGCGGGTCGGGTCCCTCAAAACGTGAATCTCGCCCGCGTTCAGCATCGTCTCAACCAGCGAATGTAATGGCGCCGTATCGGACTCGATGCCCCCTTCAAACTCAAGTCCTTCCCGAACCGACATCACCGCCATTCCGTGATCCGCAATCGTGCCGCTGATGATGATGTCGTCGCCGATTCGCGCGTTCGAAGCGGAAATCGAAACCCCTTCACGGACCAGACCGACGCCCGATGTCGTGATGAACAGCTTGTCCGCAGAACCTCTGTTTACGACTTTGGTATCTCCGGTAACGATCGCAACGCCTGCGGCCCTCGCCGCTCGCGCCATCGATTCGACGACTCGAGCGAGTTCCTCCATCGGCAGGCCTTCCTCCATGATGAAAGCCGCCGAAAGAAACAGAGGCCGCGCGCCGCTCATGGCGAGATCGTTCACCGTCCCGTTGACGGCAAGTTCTCCGATGTCACCGCCCGGGAAAAAAAGCGGAGTCACCACAAAGGAATCGGTGGTGAATGCCAGTCGCGCGTTCCCCGCGGTGAAAACGGCCTGATCGTCCAGCTTGCGCAGATACTCGTTATCGAAAGCGGGAAGAAAAAGATCGTGCACAAGCTGGGCGGTCAGCTTGCCCCCGCTGCCATGCCCCATGATGATCGTCTTGCGCTCGGTGACCGGAACCGGGCAGGAAACCATGAAGTTGGTGGCGCTCATTTACTCCCCATGGCTTCCACTTGTACAAGATGCCGGCCGTAGCTGTAATAAGCCGCGCACGCGCCCTCGGCCGACACCATCGTCGCACCCAGCGGATTCTCAGGTGTGCACTGCTTGCCAAAGGCGGGGCAGTCCAGAGGCTTACGAAGTCCCTTGAGAATCTCCCCGCTAATGCAGATGGAAGGTTCCTTCGTGCAAATTTCTCCTACCTGGAAGATTCGTTCCGCGTCAAAATGTCGAAACTCCTCCGAGAGCCGGTAACCGCTCTCGGGAATCACACCAATCCCGCGCCAGCTTCGGTCGCAGACCTCAAAAACACGATCGACAATCTTTCGCGCCGCCGGATTACCCTCGCGCCGAACGGCCCTCGTATACGCGTTTTCCAGTTCCGCGCGCCCCTGTTCCAGCTGTCGGACCGACATAAGAACCCCCTGAAGAATGTCGATCGGTTCGAATCCCGTAATCACGATCGGCACACGATATCGGTCGACGATAGGCTCATACTCGGTCCACCCCGCGATCGCGCAAACGTGCCCCGGTCCCAGGAATGCCTGCACTCGGTTGCCGGGCGAGTCCAGGATGCCGGTCACGGCAGGCGGCACCAGCACATGCGAAACCAGTACCGAGAAATTATGGATACCCTGTTCCCGCGCCTGCCACACCGCCATCGCGTTCGCCGGCGCCGTCGGTCTCGAATCCGATGGCGAAGAACACGACCTGCTTGCCGGGGTTCGCGCGCGCAATTTTCAGGCAATCGAGCGGTGAATAGACGACTCGGATATTCGCGCCTTCCGCCTTGATCCGAAACAGGTCTCCGTCAGAACCCGGAACCCGCAACATATCGCCGAAGGAACAAAAAACAACATCCGGCATCCGCGCGATTGCATGCGCCCGGTCGATCATCTCGAGAGGAGTCACGCACACCGGGCAGCCAGGCCCATGCACCAGCTCAACCTGCTCGGGCAATAACCAGTCGAGGCCGTATCTTACGATCGAGTGCGTCTGTCCTCCGCACACTTCCATCAGAACCCACGGGCGCGTCGCCGTGCGTTTGATCTCCTCGACAATCTTCTGCGCCACCTGCTGGTCGCGATACTCGTCAAGGTACTTCATGACTGATCTCTCCTTCGCCGTAGCTGCCGCCGTCGTCCAATTCGCTAAGCTGGTCCATCTCGGCCAGATACTGATAAGTGCGCGCCGCTTCCTCTTCGTCGACTTTGCTGATGGCAAAGCCCACATGAACGAGAACGTAGTCGCCGATTTGAGCCTCCGGCAAATATGAAAGGCAAGCGTCCCGCGTGATGCCGCCGAAGTCTACCTTTGCCATCGGCACGCCCAGATTATCGTGCAGGGAACTGATTCGGCCTGGAATGGCCAGACACATGGGAAATCAAATCCTTTCCAGGAAATTTGCCGCGATTACCGCCTGTCCCAGCGACAGGCCTCCATCGTTGGGCGGTACTAAGGAGTGCAGAAAGACCTGAAAGCTGTCCTGCCTGAGGAGCTTCACGGCCTGCGCAAGAAGCGTGAAGTTCTGGAAGGTGCCGCCGCTGAGACAGACTTTGTCCACGCCGTTCCTTTCGCGAATCGCGCCGCAAACCGACGCAATCATCGCCGCAATCGCGTGATGAAAACCGCGCGATACCGCCTGCGGAGACCGCCCCGATGAGATATCCCGCGCGATCTGAGCGACCAATGTCCGCGTATCAATCGTCCATGGAACTGTCTCTGGCTGCAACACTACTTCGTACTGTTTTTCACCCTCGCCGTCCGCCGCCGCCTCCAGCAACATAGCGGATTCCCCCTCGTAACTGCTTTCTCTACTGATGCCACAAATCGCGGATACGGCGTCGAAAAGACGTCCGCAACTCGAAGTCATCATCGCGCCCTTTGCGATGACCTGATCGAGCAGTTTCCAGGCAGTCTGAGGTGCGGCGTTCCAACACGGCAGATCGAGCTTCCGGTAGTTCGGCCCAAGCGCGTCATACAAATGCGAAGCCGCCATCCGCCAGCCCTGTTTTGCCGCACGGTCGCCCCCGGGGAGCGGGACATAACGCAGATGAGCGCACCGTCCGAAGCCGGCATAGTCGCAAACCAGGAACTCGCCGCCCCAGATCCGGCCGTCCGTCCCGAACCCGGCGCCATCGAATGCCACGCCGATAACCTTTTCGCGCAAGCCGTTCTCGGCCATGCAACTCGCGACATGCGCATGGTGATGTTGAACCGCGAGCTTCGGTTCAGGACGGCCCATTGCCCAACGCGTGCTCAGATAGTCGGGGTGCAGGTCGTGCGCAATCAGGCGCGGGGCCGCCTGATAAGTGCTTTGCAGGTTACGTAAGGTCTCCTCGAAGAACTCCAGGGTCTCGAGATTTTCCATATCGCCGATATGCTGGCTCAAAACCGCGTAGCGACCGCGCGTGAGGCAAAAGGTATTCTTGAGTTCCGCCCCGGCAGCCAGTACCTCGGGCATCTCGCGACTTAGCGCGATGGCTTCCAGGAGCGTACCCGCGCGCCCGCCTGAGCACTCTCGGAACATGTTCAAAAGTCCTCACGACGGAATCGTCCACGCGCATGAAGATGTTGCGATTGTGAGTCAAAAGCCGGTCCGCCAGTGTCGAAAGCTTCTCAGCCGCCTGTTCACTACTGATAACGATCGGTTCCTCGCTGATATTGCCGCTCGTCATCACCAGACAACTCAGCGTTCCCGTGAAAAGAAGGTGATGCAGAGGCGTATAAGGCAGCATGACTCCGAGGTAGTCGAGGCCAGGAGCGAGACCTTCAGGGAACGCGGATCTGTCGCGCATCCGGAGCAAAACGATAGGAGCCGAGGCGCTGGCCAGCGCCTCTCGATCGGCGTCCTCGACTACGCAATATCGATCAACGGTTGCGAGATCACGCATCATGACCGCGAACGGTTTTCGGCTGCGCCGCTTCCGAACGCGCAGCCGATCGACCACGTCCGCACGAAAAGCATCGCAAGCCAACTGGAACCCTCCCAGCCCTTTGATCGCGACAATCTCTCCGGCCCCGAGCGCCGCGACCACCTCGCGAATCTCTATCGAAAGCCGCGGTCCGCAGGCCGGACAAGCCACTGGTTCCGCATGGAAACGCCTGTCGTCTGGATCCCCATACTCCGCCGCACATTCCGCGCAGAGCGGAAAATCGCGCATCGTGGTGTTTGCCCTGTCATACGGCGTCGAGAGTGTAATCGTATAGCGCGGACCGCAATGGGTGCAGTTCGTAAAGGCATAGCCGAACCGCCGATCCGCCGGATTCGCAATCTCCGCGAGACAGGCCGGGCAAGTAGCAAGATCGGGAGAAATCAGAGTGAAGCTCTGATCCCGCGCCGCGCTCGGAAGAATGCGGAACTCACGGTAATCGGCCCCGCGCGCGACAGGCTCCATCGCGCAGCGTTCGATCTTCGCAGCGGCGGGAGCCTCGCTGCGCAAAGCGCACAG
This sequence comes from Terriglobia bacterium, assembly GCA_963718155.1. Classification (GTDB taxonomy): domain Bacteria; phylum Acidobacteriota; class Terriglobia; order Bryobacterales; family Bryobacteraceae; genus BOG-234. The sequence continues at coordinate 283,777 of CAVQYP010000024.1, forward strand.
AAAACGTCGCGCTTCCTCTTCGTGAGCGGTCTCAATCTCAACGACCAGCCCGCCCGTCGTATTGAACGCAATTCCCGCAAGCCGAAACCTGTCCGCCAGCTTCTTCACAAACGGCCGAAATCCCACGCCCTGCACCACGCCTTCGAGCGAGATTCGGTACCGCGTGAGCACAGCTCTATTCGACCACTCCTCTCGGCTATCCTGAAGTGCCATGGACATCAAACGCTCAGGCTCTCAACCCTCCGCCAAGGGCCCCTCGGAATGGTTCACCGGTTCGGTGCGCATAGATCCGCTCTTTCAGGCGCCCGATCCGGCGCTGGTGCAAGGTGCCAGCGTCACGTTCGAACCGGGCGCCCGGACCGCGTGGCACACCCATCCGCTCGGTCAGACGCTCATCGTCACCAGCGGCTGTGGCTGGGCACAACGCGACGGCGGACCCGTCGAGGAGATCCGCCCCGGCGATGTAGTCTGGTTCTCTCCCGGCGAAAAGCACTGGCACGGTGCAACACCGACCACCGCGATGACGCATATCGCACTTCAGGAAAGGTTGAATGGAGCGGTTGTCGTCTGGATGGAACAGGTCACCGACCAGCAATACCGGAAATGACTTCTACCGGTCGGCGTCTTCGCAAATGTACTCGAACATCTCGCCGCCTGCCACCCAGGAGGAAGCCGTCTTCGCATTAATCGTCCAGCGACCGGTCCAGGATTTTGTGTAAGCCCCGGGGTCGTCGATGGTCGCCTCATAAGTAAGCGTCTTAAGATCAGGCCGTGAGATCCGCTCGATCATATGAAGCTGCGAGGTAGTGGGGAACGCCCCTGCAGCCCACTGCTTTTCATTGAAACCCACGGAATCTATCACAAGAGTGTCGCCTTCCCAATGCCCGATCGAGTGGCCCAGAAACGTAGGCCGCAGATCTTCGGGCTTGGGATGTCCCCGCCCATCCATATAGACCACGCGCCACGAATGCGGACCGGCAATATTAAGGATGAAGATGCTCTTAAGCTCGGGGACATCCACGAACTCAAACCCCGGTGCGTTAAAGAAGGAAGGACCAGGCGCGGCCTTGCAATCCACCAGCGGCGAGTCCTTTGAATAAGTCGCCTGCCGGTAATCATAGAGCGCCTTGGCCCAGGGCTGAAAAGGAACGGTGTCCGCGCGAAACCCGCCAAGGCCGGGCCGAACCTCCCAATAGCCTTTCTTATCCGGAGCGGATCCCAGATTCACCCGGCCATCGGGCCATCGTGGCGCAGGCTCAGGACTCTGAGCGTGTGCCGACGCAACGAAAACAGCCAGCGAGACCAACGCGAGAGGAAACCGCACACTACCTCATAGGCAACTTGGTGCCATTGGGGAGAAGCAGGTGAGTGGTGGGAAGCGATCCCGCCCAACTGTTACGCGGATCCTTCGCCAGGGCGGCGCCTTCCACCGTGATGGTATCGCCGATCTTTACCGTATCCTTCTTCCATCCATTTCTTACCAGCGCATAAGGTGGACCCAGTTCGAACCGAAGCTCTTTCACGGCGCCCGACTCATCCTTCATATTGATAAAGATGTAAGCATGCGGGTTCACCCAGTCGACCTTTGTGACAACACCGGTAAGTGTCGCAGTATGCGACCCGTCATACTCGGCCTCAAAAGAGTGGTGGGCCAGCATCGGCATAACGCCAATCAGCCCAAGAGCAAATAAACCGGACGCAAAGCGAAGTCTCGTAACTGTTTCCTCGGCGGATCAACGAAGGAACGTCGACTCCGCGTTCTCTTCGCAGAAATACTCCTGCATCCTCCATTCGGCACCCATTGAACGGTCCAGCCTCCGCTCCAGGGTCTTGTATAAGTTCGCGGATCATCCACCGTCACCTCATACTTTAGCGTGTTCAGATCCGGTCGGGAGAACCGCTCGGTCAGATGCAGCGCTTCTGTATGCGGCAGGCCGCCGTTCGTAAACCAGAACTTCTCGTTATAACCGATCGAATCGACCACGAGCGTGTCTTTCTTCCCTTGCTCGCCCTCCCAATGACCAACCGAATTGCCGTAATAACTGCGCACCACTTCGTCCGCCTGGCCCTGCGCGCGCCCATCAGTATATATGACACGCCAGTTGCGGTCTCCCCCTCCCGACAGCACCAGAATGCGGCCCAGTTCCCGCTGCTCGATGAATTGAAACCCGTGCGGCATCTGAAACAGACGGGGGCCGCCCGGCGGAAGACACCGGTTCAGCGGGTCATCCTTCAGAAGGTTTCGTTGCCGGTAGGCATACACCGCTTTCGCCCACGGCAGGAACGGCGCAACCCGATCCGCATCGGCAATGTTACGCAGCAGCCCCTCATCGTTCATGGGGATCGCCGCTCCCGTGCGCTCAACCAGAGCGCTCGCGCTGGCAGCTCCCCAATAACCTTTCTGCCCAGGCGCAGGACCCAGCCTCACCTGGCCATCGGGCCACCGGGGCGCCGGCGCACTCGCTGCCGCCGCATGTTTGCCGTTGGCAACTGTAAACAACTTCGCACCGGTCCGCGTCAGCACGACAGACTTCGCGTACGCCCGCCTCTCCTCGCCGCGCGCAAGCACGCCCTCCACATTGACCATATCGCCGACGCGAACCGCCGTCCGTTTCCACCCGTCCTTCTCAAGCTCAATCGGATTGCCGATCTCGACCGCCCAACCCAGCACAATCCCATTCGCATCGCGCACATCGATTCGCAAATAGGCATGAGGATTTACCCAGTCGATTTCCGTAACAGCGCCCTTCAGAGTTACAGGACGCGAGCTGTCGTAAGCGGCGGAAAATCCGTTCTGCGCAAGTAGCGGACCGCCGGATAACCAAATGATCGCCAGCCATGCGAATGCAAGAACGCGCAGCTCGGCAACCCTTTCTGATTCAACAAGCACGTTTCCGAGCCGCGACCGGCAGGGAGCGATTGCGGGCCCTTTTCCGCAACCTGTCGGGGGTGCCGGCTCGGGAGGGAGTGACATTCCATTCGCCCTGTTCTTCACGCCGTTAATCCCTCGTAAGCTTGAAATCGCCGCTCATCTCGCCCTGATGCCACGTGCCGCGAATCGTCCGATGATACGAGCCGATATCGTCCAGCCGCCCCTCCGCTGTGATATGCACAGGCTTGCCCGCCTGGTCCTTCCCGTCTGCCTCCATGCGGACGCCCCAGTTCGCCACATCCAGTGAAACACTACCGAGCGGAATCGAATTTGGACCCGGATTAATCAACCCGGAAACTTTCTTGCCGTCCCAGTCCATCACCACCGTGATCTGGTTGCGTTGCGTCACCGACGGCCCCCAATCGCCCGACCACGTCCCCGATAAAGGATGCCCCTGCTGCGCCAACCCGTAGGCCGCAAAGCCCAGGCACGCCGCCACACAAACCAGTTGGAACGCTCTGATCCGACTCATCGCACCTCACAAGCGCAAGGGACGCGATTCCGCGGCCATGACTTGCGCGAGTTTCTCAAACAGTATATTGCGAAACCTTTGCCCGCCGGCAAAGTATCCCCTCTATGGACCCAGTGCGCCAGGTTGCCCAGGACATTCGCTACGCCCTGCGCGGCTTCCGGAAAGCCCCTCTGTTCACCGCCGTCGCGATCGCTTCCCTTGCGCTCGGCATCGGCGCTAACACCGCTATCTTCTCCCTGATCCGCCAACTCATCCTCAAACCCCTGCCCATCCGCGACCCGCAGTCCGTCGTCCTGCTCGCGGGCGTCGGCCGCCACTACGGCGGCAATAACGGCCGCAACGCGCTCTCCTACCCCATGTATCAGGACTTCCGGGACCGGAACCAGGTCTTCAGCGGAATGATGTGCCGGTACAGCATGAGCGCAACTGCCGGAGTCTCCTCCCAATCGGAAGCCGTCGGCATCGAACTCGTATCCGGAAACTACTTCCCGCTGCTCGGAATCGGCGCCGCCGCCGGACGAGTCTTCACGGCCGATGACGACCTCCATGCGGGCGCGCACCCATGGGCCGTCCTGAGCAACGCTTACTGGCGATCGCGCTTCGCCGCCGACCCGCGCGCCATCGGCCAGACCATCCGCCTCAACAACTTCCCATTAACCATCGTGGGAGTCCTGAAGCCGGGCTTCGACGGCATGGAGCCCGGACTCCCCGCTCAAATCTTCGTTCCGATCATGATGGCGCCATCGGTACGTCCTTCCTTCATCGACATGTTCAATCGACGCCAGCGCTGGGTGAATGTATTCGGCCGGCTCAAGCCGGGCTTCGATATCGCGCGCGCCAAAGCAGGAATGCAGCCCCTGTTTCACCAGATCATCAACAACGAGGTTCTGGCGCCCGCATTCCGCACCGCGTCCCCGCAAGCCAAACAAGCGTTCCTCAGAATGTCGATCAACGTGATGCCCGGCTCGCAAGGAAACTCCTATCTCAGGCGCGTCTATGAAAAACCGCTGCTCGTTCTGATGGGAGTCGTGGCCCTGGTTTTGCTGATCGCCTGCGCCAATCTCGCCAGTCTCTACACAGCGCGCGCGACGGCCCGCCGCAAAGAAATCGCCATACGTCTCGCGATGGGTTCCACGCGCAGCCGCCTGATTCGCCAGCTTCTCGCCGAAAGCATGCTGCTCTCGATAGCCGGAGCGGCAGCCGGCGCCGGCCTCGCCATCGTGATGGTGAAAGCCCTGCTCGGATTTCTTCCCGTCAATATCACCGGATACGACATCTCCGCCACGCCCGATGTCACTGCGCTGGCTTTCACCGCCGGTCTCGCCGTGCTCGCGGGCGTAATGTTCGGGCTCGCGCCGGCGCTCCAGTCGACGAAGCCCGATATCGCGCCCACCCTGAAAGATCAGGCCGGGTCGGTTGCGTCCGGCGGCATCGGTTTTCGCAAGGCGCTCGTCGGGGTCCAGGTCACCTTCTCTCTGATCCTCCTCATCGGGGCGGGCGTATTCGTTCGCAGCCTCGCCAAACTGCAACTACTCGATCCCGGCTTTCGCACGCACGGTCTCGTGCAATTCACGGTCAATCCACGCTACGTCGGATACGATCCCAACCGCGCCTCGGTTTTTTTCCGTCGCCTCGACGAAAGCCTCGCAGCCATCCCGGGCGTCCGCGCCGACGGCATGGCCGCGGTGGCGATCCTCGCGGGTAACGAATGGGACCAGTGGGTGACTATCGAGGGTTATACCGCAGCCTCCGGCGAACCGCCCGACGTGCACTTCAACGCCGTCACTCCCGGTTATTTCGATTCGCTCGGGATTCACGTAATTGCCGGGCGCGGGTTCCGCGTCAGCGATGACCAGACTGCGCAGAAGGTGGCGATTGTAAACGCGACATTCGCCAAAAGGTACTTCGGCAACACGATACCGGTGGGCCGCCACTTCGGACTCGGAGGCGACCCCGGCACAAAGACCGATATCGAAATCGCCGGTGTGGTCAGCGATACCCGCTACGAAAGCTTTCGCGACGAGATTCCGCCGCAAATCTTTCTGCCCCAGATGCAGCTTCCCGCATTCGGGGGCTCCACAGTATACGTCCGAAGCGAGCGCGATTCGGCCGGAACATTTATGGCAATTCGCTCAGCCGTGCGCGAACTTGATCCGAACATCCCTGTCGTAAACATGAAAACCTTCGAGCGGCAGATTGCCGAATCCCTCATCACCGAACGCATGATCGCGACGCTTGCGAGCCTGTTCGCCATTCTCGCCACGGCGCTGGCGCTGATCGGGCTCTACGGCGTCATGTCATTCACCGTAACCCGCCGTTCGCGCGAAATCGGAATCCGAATGTCGCTCGGCGCGATGCGCGAGAACGTCGTGTGGCTCGTCATGCGCGAAGCCCTGCTGCTCATTACGGCCGGAATTCTGATCGGCCTTCCCACCGCTTACGCCCTGACCCGCCTGGTCCGGGCCCAACTGTATGGCATCGATCCGGGTGATCCTGCGTCCATCGTTCTGGCAACCGTGCTACTCGCCGCGGTGACCGCAATCGCGGGTTACGTACCCGCTCGACGCGCGGCGTCGTTCAGTCCGTTGCGCGTTCTTCGCCACGAATAGCCGCCATCCCGCTTCTGAGCCGCGCGCGGAAGCAAGCGACTTTGGCCTTTCCTGAAGGAAAGCAATTCGAAATAAATCGTAACCTTCTTTCGGGTGCGCGGTAATCCGGGTATGGACGTCGCCCGCAAAACCGATGTGCGGAAGAGAATTCTCAACCGCGCCCTGATTGCCGCAGCGCTTCTGCTTGCCGCCGGCGGCGCGACGTATGGCGTGAGTCATCTCCAGCCCGCACTCCCGTCGGTTGAAGCCGGCACAATCTGGCCCGACACCGTGCGCCGCGGACCGATGTTGCGCCAGGTGCACGGCATCGGTTCCCTGGTCCCCGAAGACGTGCTCTGGATCTCCGCGCAAATCGACGGGCGTATCGAAAAGATCTCCATAAATCCTGGCGCCGCGGTAACCCCGGGCACGATCATCATGGAGCTCTCGAATCCGACCCTGACCGAGGCCATGACCGGCGCGGAATACGATCTCAAACAGGCCGAAGCCGCGTTTACAGATCTCGACGTCACCCTCCAAAGCCTGAAGTTCGATAAGCAGGCCGCCGCCGCTGAGGTCGCTTCCGACTATCAGGAGGCGAAGATCAAAGCCGACCGCGACAAGCAACTCGCTGATCAGGGCCTCCTCGCCCCACTCGATTTCAAACTATCCGCGACCGAAGCGCGCCAGCTCGAAATCCGCAATCAAATCGAAGAAAAGCGTCTCGCTATCATCGACCGTTCGACGGAAGCCCAACTCGCCGCGCAGCGCGTCAAAATCGACCAGCTCAAAGCCATGTACGAGCTGAAGAAACAGCAGGTAGATGGGCTCCGAGTACGGGCGGGTGTTTCCGGCATCCTGCAGCAGCTCGGTAACTCCGCCGCGCCTGCGGCATCCGGCGTCACTCCCCCGCTCGAAGTCGGCCAGAACGTCACCGCCGGCGCGATCCTCGCCAAAATCGCTGAGGAGAATCACCTGAAAGCTCAGATCAGGATCACGGAGACGGAGGCAAAAGACATCGCGCTGAACCAACCTGCGTCGATCGACACTCACAACGGCACAATCGCGGGCCGCGTTATGCGCATCGATCCTGCGGCGATAAACGGAACGGTCCTCGTCGACGTCGCGCTCAGCGGCGCATTGCCGGCGGGAGCCCGGCCCGACCTCAGCGTGGACGGCACCATCGACATCGAACGTCTCGGCGATGTCCTCTATGTCGAAAGGCCCACAACGGGCCAGCCGCACACCTCCATTACGCTCTTTCGCGTCGATCCCGAAGGCAAGACGGCATCGCGAGTTCCGGTGAAACTGGGCCGCGCGTCCGTAAACACCATTGAAATTGTGGACGGGCTCAAAGCCGGCGACAAAGTCATTCTCTCCGACATGAGCTCCATGGATTCGCACGACCGCATCCGCCTGAACTGACTATGCAACCTCTAATCAGCCTCCAAAACATACAGAAGGTCTTTCTCACGGACGAAGTCGAAACGCACGCGCTCGACGGAATCCAGCTCCAGATCGAACGTGGTGAATACCTGTCGATCGAGGGCCCGTCGGGTTGCGGCAAATCCACTCTGCTCGCGATCCTCGGCCTGCTCGACTCGCCGTCTTCCGGCTCCTACGTCCTGAACGGGCAGCCGGTCGATAGCCTGAACCTGCGGGAGCGCGCGCGCATTCGCAACCGCGAGATCGGCTTCATATTCCAGGCCTTCAACCTGATCGGTGACCTCTCGGTGTTCGAAAACGTCGAGCTTCCGTTAACCTACCGGCACATGGCGGCAGCAGATCGCCGGAAAGCAGTCATGGACGCGCTGGACAAAGTGGGCATGTCTCACCGCATGAAACACTATCCATCGCAGCTCTCCGGTGGCCAGCAGCAGCGCGTAGCCGTGGCGCGCGCGCTTGCGGGAAGCCCTTCGGTCCTGCTCGCCGATGAGCCGACCGGAAATCTCGACTCGACCAACGGGGAAGCAGTGATGGGGCTTCTGACCGAACTGCACCGCAACGGCGCGACCATCTGCATGGTCACGCATGACCCGCGCTACGCCGGTTTCGCCGGACGCAGCATACATATGTTCGACGGCCGCATAGTAGAACACGCCGCCGCCCGCGCGGGCAATTAATGACAGTAGTTACAGTCACTGGAAGGTGCCTCGAAGCGACCCTGGCCTGATCGCGAACAGGATCCGCTGATAATGGTCAAAATGAGTTGAGCATCTGTGTGGGTCTCTCGCTATGAACCGGGAACAGGTTATAACCAGACTTCGCGAATATGAGGCCGAACTGAAGAGCGCGGGAATCGTTCGGCTTTGCGTGTTCGGCTCGGTAGCGCGCGGCGAGCAGACACCGCCATCAGATGTCGATCTGATGGCGGATTTCGACAAATCCAGGCGCTTTACACTACTGACAATGGGAAAGCTGGAAAATCGACTTGCCGAGATGCTTTGCACGAAAGTTGATCTTTCCTCACCCGAATGGATGAAAGATTCCGCGCGGAAGCAGGCGCTGAGCGAGGCGGTTCTTGCCTTTTAGCGATTCTCAGACTTCGTTGCGGGATTTCGTTTGAGGAATATCGGATCAGCGAGATGAGGAAGTCGGCGGTTGAGCGAAAGATTCAGATACTCACCGAAGCGGTCATCCGCCTGGAAAGAGCGGGCCCGGAAAGGTTCCCGGAGATCGACTGGAAAGCATATCGCGGGCTCGGGAACTTCCTTCGGCATTCTTACCATCGCGTTGATGACGAGATTGTATGGAACACAGTCAAAGACGATTTGCCCGGGCTGAAGAATATCGTGCCCGCCGGTTAACGGTCACAGATTTCGAAAATAAATTTTGACCATCGGCGCGCTGAAAACAAAGCGCTTCCGCGTCTTCTCTTCCGGTAAGTGCACGCGACGCCAAAAACGCATGCTACCTTTCCAATCGAAAGAACCTCGTCGCACCCATTGGCGTACGGGGGCACTAAACCACGCGATTCCTCGAGGCTCCGTGTGGCATAACGTCGAAACAATGGGCGGCAGGCGCTCCCGTTATTGGTGCGGCCCCGGTCTCGTCCGGGAAACCAAAACGACCGTTCCGTCTGACGGGAATCAGCCGGTTGGAGCGCTCCAAACTCGAAAATGACGGTGACCCGGCGGTCGAAAAAACCGCCGGAGATACCGCCAATACCCATCTGCAACACTATAGGTAGGCGATTTCTCCGCGTCCGCGCGGACTAACCAGCATCTCAAGTAACACAGGTGGAAAATCCAGACATGCCGCGGGACTACCGCACCCTTACTCTGTCGTTTGGGCTCGTCTTTGACGACCTTTCCAGCCACACAGGGCTGGCCAGACTCGACAGCATCTTTTTAGAACAGTTGGCGGAAGCGAATCCCGCGCTGCGTGACCGGCTTCTCGCCGCGCGAACGGATGAATCGGCGCTGACCGCAAAGGCCCGTGCCGAACTGATCATCGAACTGGCGCCCTACGCGGAAGACTTCGTCGGAGTCCTGTTCGGCATCCAACCGGAATTGACGGCCCTGCAGGCGCGTCACCACGAACTGGCGCCGCTCTACTCGGTCAAGCGCCGCTTCGTTCAGCGAAAAGCCCTTACCGGGTACACGCCCGAAAAAGCGTCCGCAATCGACGGCGCAGCCATAGCCGCCGAGCTCGAAACCTTCCTCCTCGAGCCGCTCACCGAACGAAGCTTTGCCGCACATGTCGACCGCTGGCTGCTGGCCGAATCCACCTCCACCGAACCGCTCCGGCTTGCGGCGCTCTATGCAGCCTGGGCCACTCTCACGCCCGAAGGCAAAGCGAAACATCGCTCCGGCATCCTCTTCAAGACGCCGCACAAGCTCGACATGCACCACCTCGTGGCCGCCGAAGAGGTGGAAACCAACGGGCTCGTGCAACTGCAGTTTTCGAGCGAGCACTGGCGCCACCGCGAGGGCTTTCAACTCACCGACGCAGGCACGGATCTCACCGGCGCCCTCGACCAGACCCACTACTGCATCAAGTGCCACAACCAGGGTAAGGACAGTTGCTCCACCGGCCTTCGGGAAAAAGACGGCAGTTTCAAAGCCAGCGTCTTCGGCGTAAAGCTTGCCGGCTGCCCGCTCGAAGAAAAAATCTCCGAGATGAACGTGGTCAAGGAGAAGGGCAATCCCATCGGCGCGCTGGCCGTGGTCACGATCGATAATCCGATGGCCGCGGCCACCGGACACCGCATTTGCAATGACTGCATGAAATCCTGCATCTATCAGAAGCAGGAGCCGGTGGACATCCCGCAGGTCGAAACCCGCACGTTGAAAGACGTGCTCGAATTGCCGTGGGGCTTCGAAATCTATAGCCTTCTCACGCGATGGAATCCGCTCAATTTTGCGCGGCCGCTTGTCCGCCCGGCCAGCGGCTACAAGGTTCTGGTCGTCGGCCTCGGCCCCGCGGGTTTCACGCTCGCGCACCACTTGATGAACGATGGCCACACCGTCGCCGCGGTTGACGGCCTCAAGATCGAACCGCTGCCCTCCGATATTTCGGGCGTCGATCCGCACGGCAATCACGTTCCCTTCCGCCCGATACATGACGTCTCCGAAATCTATGAACGCCTCGACGAGCGCGTGATGGCGGGCTTCGGCGGCGTGGCCGAATACGGCATCACCGTCCGCTGGAACAAGAACTTCCTGAAGGTCATCCGGCTGCTGCATCGAGCGCCGCCGTGAATTCAGCATGTATGGCGGCGTGCGCTTCGGAGGCACGCTCACCATCGACAGCGCCTTCGACCTCGGCTTCGATCACATCGCGCTCTGCGCGGGCGCCGGCCGCCCCACCGTTATTCCGATGAAGAACGGCCTCGTCAGCGGCGTGCGCCAGGCGTCCGATTTTCTGATGGCGCTCCAATTGACCGGGGCCGCGAAATTCGATTCGCTGGCGAACCTTCAGATCCGTATGCCGATCGTCGTGATCGGCGGGGGTTTGACTGCGATCGATACCGCAACCGAATCTCTCGCCTACTACGTCGTGCAGGTCGAGAAGTTTCTCCGCCGCTATGAGACGCTCGGCTGCGGAACTCAGCCCGGCCGAGAGTTCGAGCGAACTGGACTCCGGACGAAACTTCGTCGCGAACGAATTCCTCGACCACGCCCGCGCAATCCGGGCCGAACGCGCAGCGGCGGCCAAAGAGGGCCGGACGCCGGAATTCATCCACCTGCTGAACGAATGGGGAGGTGTCACGATCGCTTACCGGCGTCGGTTGATCGACGCGCCCAGCTACACGCTCAATCACGAGGAAGTCGCGAAGGCCTTTGAGGAAGGCGTGCGCTTTGCCGAGTGTCTGGCTCCGGAAGAGGTTCTGGTCGATTCGGCGGGCGCGGCCGAATCGCTTCGCTTCCAGAAGTATTCGTTCGACGAATCCACCGGCAAGCTCGCCGCAACGGGCGACATGGTCGTCCTTCCCGCCCGCACCATTCTGGTGGCGGCGGGCACGCAACCCAACACGGTTCTCGCCCGCGAGGACGAGCACAACGTGACACTCGATGGCCGCTTCTTCCAGGCCTTCGACGAAGACGGGCCAACCCGTTAAGCCGGAGCGAATTGCCAAACCGAAATCCGTCTACGTACTGATGTCGGTGCGGCACGATGGCCGCTCGATCAGTTTCTTCGGCGATCTGCACCCCTCATTTTCGGGCAATGTAGTGAAGGCGATGGGAAGCGCAAAGCAGGGCTATCCGGTTGTCTCCCGAATGCTTTCGCATCGCGCGCCGTCGCAGCCTGAACCGGCGGCGCTGATCCGTCAGCTCAACGATCAGTTGCGGGCAGTGGTGCATGACGTGATCCGTCTCACCCCCAACATCGTGGAGGTCGTGGTTCGCGCGCCCATCGCAGCCCGTGCTTTCAAGCCCGGCCAGTTCTATCGATTGCAGAATTACGAAGCGCTTGCGCCCCGCACCGCCGATACCGTGCTTGGCATGGAAGGTCTTGCTCTCACCGGAGCATCGGTCGATCACAAAGAAGGGCTGCTCTCAACCATCGTGCTCGAAATGGGCGGCTCTTCGGACCTCTGTGCTCTTCTGAAGCCCGGAGAGCCGGTGATCCTGATGGGTCCGACCGGAACACCCAGCGAGACTCCCGCCGAGGAGACGGTGCTTCTTGCGGGCGGAGGCCTCGGGAACGCGGTGCTGTTCTCAATCGGCCAGAAGCTGCGCGAAGAAGGTTCCCGCGTCATCTACTTCGCCGGTTACAAGAAGATCATCGACCGCTACAAGGTGGAAGAAATCGAGAAGGCCGCTGACGTGGTGATCTGGGTTTGCGACGAAGCTCCCGGCTTCACCGCCGGCCGCGTTCAGGACAGCGCCTTCGTCGGCAACATCGTGGAAGCGATGGTCGCTTACGGACGCGGGGAACTCGGCGAAAATACGATCCCGCTGCATTCGGTGGACCGCCTCATCGTGATCGGCTCCGACGGCATGATGAAGGCCGTCCAGCAGGCCCGCCACACCGTCCTGTTCCCGTTTCTGAAGCCCGACCATCACGCCATCGGCAGCATCAACTCGCCGATGCAATGCATGATGAAAGAGATCTGCGCGCAGTGCCTGCAGATGCACAAGGACCCGGTGACCGGCGAAGAAACGGTGGTGTTCTCCTGCTTCAATCAGGATCAGCCGCTCGACCACGTGGATTTCGGCAGCCTGCGCACACGGCTTTCGCAGAACGGCGCACAGGAGAAGGTCACCAAACTGTGGATCGACCACTGCCTTCGCGACATCGGCCTGCGCCCCGCGCATGCCGCACAGAATTGACCTTGCTGGCCAAATTCATCGTCGTAGCCGGCACTTTATCGATCGTTATCGTCCTGTCTCTCGTTGTCGTATCGGCGGTCTTCTGCCGCTCGACGCTTCGAGGGTATCCAGGATCTGAGCCTGCTCTCCCGAATTCGAAGACGGTCACAATCGCTGCCCAGGACGGAGCACTTCTTAGCGCCTCGTGGCTACGATCCTCCCGGACAGACGGGAATTGTGTAACCGTTTTACATGGAATCGGTGACTCTCGCAGGGGCGTCGCCCAGTTTGCTCCTCTGTTTCTGAACGAGGGTTATTCGGTGCTGCTGCCCGACAGTCGTGCCCATGGTGCGAGCGGCGGCAAGTTCGTCACCTATGGCCTGCTGGAGCGATATGACGTCATAGCCTGGGCGAACTGGATGAAAAGGGCTGGCTGCCGAAAGCTTTACGCCCTTGGTGAGTCTTTGGGCGCCACCGTTCTCATTGAGGCTGCCGCAATTCAGCCCACATTTTCAGCCATAGTGGCGGAATGCCCCTACGCCGATTTCGAGGAGGTTTCAGAGCATCGCGTTGCCGGATCGGGGCGTGTGCCTCCCATCGTGGCCAGAGTGATCGTCATGGGCACCCTGACGTACGCGGCTTGGGTGTACCACCTGGATCTTCGGCGCGTCTCTCCCGTCGATAGCATCACCCGCGCTTCGACGCCGATTCTCCTGATCCACGGACTCGGCGACGTCCTGACTCCGCCCTATAATTCGGTCCGGCTCGCCAAAGCCAATCCACGAGACCCGCTGTGGCTGGTACCGAAGGCGCTGCACACCGGAGCGTTCCTCGCCGCGCCCGAAGAGTTTCGGAAGCGCGTTCTCAACTGGTTCGCCAGGTAGGCTATCGGAATCGTATATCGAGAATCTGGCGTGACAGGAACCGCGAAACGTCGCTTGTGAACGTCGCGTTCGTACCTGAGATCGCGGTCTCCACGATTCGTTTGAATTCCTCCGGCGTGTAGGCGCGCCGGATGGATTGCCTTCCATCCACTGCCGCCTCGCGGCCAATCAGCGGACACAGGAACACCGTGAAGAGCACCAGCGGCAGCGGATGGCGGATCAGGTCGTGAATGATGAACCGGCGGGAAGATCGGCTGACGTTCCGGATTAAGGCTGCAATCTGCTCCGGAGTAAGGTGGTGTGCCGTTAAAGTGCAGACCGCAACGTCGGCCTCCGGCAGCGGTTCCGCAACGGCGTCCGCACCGATGATTGGAACACGGGCGGTATCTGGCGGCTTCTGATCGACACCGATCACATCGACGCCGAGGCGTTTCTGGAGATATTCGAGAAGCGCTCCGCCGCCGCAGCCGATATCGATAACCCGGCGCACTGGCTTGGGGTCGTCCTTAACGAATCGCGCGATCGTCGGGAACGTGCCAAGGCATCTGTTGACGAAATTGAGATCCCGGTGGAACTTATCCAGAACGGGACCCCGCACGTCGGCGGAATCCATCAGTTCCGGCTCAAGCGATCGGATCACTTCCCGCGCGCCAGACCAAGTGCCCGGATGCGCTTATGCAGGTTCGTCCGTTCCATGCCCAGCGCGCGCGCCGCACTCGACACGTTCCAGCCCGCTTCCTCAAGCGCCCTCAGCACATGCTCGCGCTCGGCCGATTCGCGCGCTTCCTGCACGCTCGACCGCACGCCGTTATCGCGTTGCGGCAGGCGCAGTTCGAGCGGCACGGCGGCGGCGGTCAGCACGTCATCGTGCGACAGGATCGCCATCCGCTCGACCGCGTTCCGAAGTTCTCGCGCGTTGCCCGGCCATTTGCAACTCTCGAAAGCTTCCCAGACCTCGGGATGGAAGCTCTTTTTGCGGAACCCGTTGCGCGCACAGAAATCGTCGAGGAAGTACTCGGCCATCGGGCGAATATCCTGCGGGCGCTCGCGCAGCGCGGGTACGCGAATCGGCACGACGCTGACCCGATAGTACAGATCTTCGCGAAACTTGCCCTGCGCCACCATAGCCGAGAGATCGCGGTTGGTCGCCGAAACCACGCGCACCGTAACGCGGATCACCTGCTCACCGCCCACGCGATGGAACTCGCCTTCCTGAAGGACGCGCAGCAGCTTCGCCTGGGAGTTCGCATGCAGATCCCCGATCTCGTCGAGGAACAGTGTGCCGCAGTCGGCCAGTTCGAATTTTCCCCGGCGCATCGAAGTGGCGCCGGTGAAGGAACCCTTCTCGTGCCCGAAGAGCTCGCTCTCGATCAGCTCGCCCGGAATCGCGGCGCAATTCACTTTGACGAATGGTCCGGAGGAGAAAGGGCTGGCCCCGTGGATATGCGCCGCCAGAAGTTCCTTACCCGTGCCCGATTCGCCGATCAGGAGTACGCGCGCATCGGAACGCGCCGCCATTCCGGCCTGCTCGACAGCTCGCTGAAATGCCGGGCTCGCGCCGATCATCTTTGTGCCGGGTCCGACCGCTTCGCGCAACCGCCGGTTTTCCAGCTTCAGGACGCCCTGCTCCAGCGCGTTCTTGACCGCCACCATCACGCGGTCGCGGCCGAGGGGCTTTTCCAGAAAATCGAAGGCGCCGGCGCGGGTCGCTTCCACCGCGTCGGTAATGGTCGCGTGACCCGAGATCATGATCACCGGCGCCGTTATGTCGTTGGATTGCAGTTCCCGCAAAAGATCGATCCCGCTGGCGTCGGGCAGACGCACATCCATCAGGAAGAGGTCGATGCGGGAGCGGTCCGGGAAAACGCGCATCTCGGCGGCCGAACCCACGGCGTTCACCTGATAACCTTCGCGCTCGAGGATCATGCGAAGAGAGCGGCCGATGTTCTCCTCGTCGTCGACCACCAGAATGCGCCGGGTTGCCATTCAACGGGTTGCCGCAGACGGAATAGACGACGGGAGCAGGACGCGAAAACCCGCGCCGCCGAGTTCGCCGGCAATTAAAAGGATGTCGCCGCCTGAAAGCAGCGCGCTCTTGCGCGCAATGGAAAGCCCGAGCCCCATGCCGCGCTTCTTAAAGGATATGGTCGGCTGGAAAAGCGAGGTGCGGGCGAGTTCGCTGAGGCCGGGTCCCGAATCGTGCACCTCGATCGCAATGCGGTCTTCGATGGGTCGGACGCGGGCGAGAATCTGGCCTCCCTCCCCCGCGGCCTCGGCGGCGTTTTCGAGCAGATTGACCAGAATGCCTTTGACCAGATCCTGATCGGCGACGGCAGTCGGGGCGTTTTCCGCCACCTCGATCGCATAGCGAACCTCCGGATGCGCCGACTTCAGAAATGCGATCCGCTCCTCGACAATCGCGTGCACGTCCAGCTGCTCGGGGCAGATCGGCGGCTCGGAAGAGAATTCGGAAAACGCCCGGATGCGGCGTTCGAGCGATTCGATCTCATCGACCACGATAGCGGCCGCCTGTTCCAGAAACGCGCGGTCCGGCTCGTGGCCGCGGGCAACCATTTCTTCCACGGTCAGCCGGATCGGGGTCAGCGAATTCTTGACCTCATGAGCGGTCTTGCGCGCCAGCACCTGCCAGCTGGCGAGTTGCGTCAGGTTTACCAGCCGGTCGCGGCTGTGCTCGAGCTGCGCGGCCGTGCGGTTGAAAGCTTGGGTGGCGAGGCCGATCTCGTCCGTTCGCTCGTTCGGAACGCGAATGCGGAAATTGCCGTCCGCCAGACTGCGGAGCGCTTCCGTCAGCTTCACGATCGGCCGGCTGAAGCGGGAGGCAACCAGCCAGACCAAAGCGAGCGCCACCAGCCAGATTCCGGCGGCGAGCGATCCCCAGGTCAGAAAGACACCCCGACGCAGACGCTGCAGCGCGGCAACCGTGACCCGGGCCTCGCTGTACTGCCGGGAAACGTCGTCCATCCGAACATCCAGCGTGCGCTGCCATGCGGTGATCCCGTGGTCTGATTTCGCCAGATAGAGCAGCCGGCTGCCACCGTCTCCCGTGAGGGAACAGCTTTCGACGTCCTTACTGGCCAGAAGGTCCTTCACAGACTCCGTCGCAGGAGTGGGCACCGGGGCCAGACGCCCGGCAAGAGCGTCCGTTTTCAATTGACGGCAGGCCTGCGTGTAATATCCATGGCCGGTCTTCTGGAGCGAGAGCGAGAGATCCGAAAGCTGATCGACCGGCGACAGCCGCAGGCTGCTGTCGAGCAGCAGGGTGGTCAGCCAGACCGTGGCGCCCAGCGGAATCAGAGTCGCGGCGATGAAAACGAGCGCGAGCCGCGTCCGCAGACTCATCCGCGTGCCCCTTTGACTTCGTTTCTCTTGAGATCGTCCAGCCGCCAGGGGCCGCTGTTCTCGAGCCACCGGGGCTGGGTACCGCGGATGGGCCGCCCGAAAATTTCGATCAGCCGGGTGATGTTGATGCCAGGCTCCCCTATGATGCCCACCTGATCCTTCGGGTCTTCGGCGCGAAGATCGAGTTGAACGTAAAACGGCTTGTCGGTTGGGAGCTGAGAACGGTCGATTCCCAGGTTATCGAGGCACCAGTTCTCCGCCGCCTGGGCCGAAAGATGGGATATTGTCCTGCGGGAATCCGGTGTCTGGCCGATTTTTGTCACCGAAAAGTTCTCGGCCCAGATGTCGTAACTCAGGGCAAACCGGGCCACGGCTCTTGCGACCGGGCTGAGCGAATTAGGGGTCGTCGTGATGGTCAGCTGGCCGATGAACGCGACAGAGGCGCCGTCTTTGAGCCGGTCGAGGGGTTTGCCCTTAAGAAAATCGATATGAGGCAGGGAAACGCGCAGGTAATCGCCATCCAGGTGAACGGGGAGATTCTGATGGTCAGCATTCTGGGCGCGCAGGCCGCTTGGGAGCAGGCTTGCGCAGAACAGAAGAGCCGCAACCGGAATTCGAATTCTCAATAGTTCATGCCCGCCATGAACACCGGCTCGATTCGGCCGTTGCGAATCGGAAACGCCGTGGTCACGATAAAGATGCCCTGCTTGTATCCGACGCCCGCCGAGTGCCGGAAGACCGTGGGCTGGCCGGTTTGCCAGAGAGCCCCCGAGTCGTATAACACCTCGATAGTACCCTCTCTCACCCGATAACCGTAAGTGATCTCATTATGAACGACCCGGGTACCGCCAAGGGGATCGATCTGGTACCGATCCCAGCCGCGAAGCGTGGCGCTGCTGCCGAGGACAAACCGCTCAAACATGGGCGCCTGCCCCGCGATCGCACCAGCGGTAAACTCGTCCGTCGCCACGTTCCGGCCGGAAATGGCTTCGTATTTTACAGAGATCATGTGGCGCGCGTAAGCGTAGTCGGACCCGATGGCGCGGGTAGCGAGCCGAAGGTTGTAATCCCCTTCGATCCGCTGCTGCACAGTCTCCAGGCCCAAAAAGCCTCCCTCAATTTTACGCTCGTAGCGGATATCCAGAGTTGCGGCGTTCACCGATCGTGCGCCGATTGCCGCGGATCCGGAATCGGTCTGCCCGAAGCTGAAGCCGAACGATACAGCCAGCGGACCAGCGGCCGCTACGGTCAACTGCGGTGATACGCTCCAGCGCGAGCGGTAAAGGTCGAGCCCGGTCCCCGCGGCGGCTTCCTCAGTAGCCGGATTCCAGAGTTCGTGGTAATCGTCGAACACCACGCTGGCATGCAGTTTATTGGTGCCGAGCGCCTGGCTCTCAAAGCGGGCCGTGACGCCGCTGAAACGTTCGATGAGATCGTCTCCGTTGCTGACCAGTCCGAAGGTGAATTTGTTGTTTTTGACGTTCATGGCAGCGTCCACTTCGCCAGTCCAGCCGAGGTCGGAGTTATACAGAAATTTGGGAAGGGATACGCTGAAGCCGGGTTCGCCCCGCACACCCTCGAAGTCCACTCTGATCCGGTCCGGGGCGCTCCCGCGAAGAAGGCGCTGACTTACGGTTCGGAAGTGGAGCTGCCGCCGTATTTGAGCGGAAAGTTCTTCGAGGGCGGCCATGTCGCACCTTTGCCCAACGAGCGAGTTCAGGCGCTCCCGCAGCGTGGGCGGGATTTTGGCGCTCTCCAGCCGATCCAGTTCGACACCGGAGAAGGAGACGCTTTCAATCAGGTAGCGCTGATTTACGTTGGTTTCGGCGGCCTCGCGCAGGAGCGCCTGGCCAGCGGTGAGAGTCGCGGCAGCACTCAGCAGAAGGCCCAAGAGGAGGACGGGCATCGGGTAGCCGGTGGCACGCCGGGTGCCGATGCGTAAGGTGTTGACTTCTAAGGAATAAATGTTCTCATCCTGTGGCGGGTGCATCACAGGTGTGCCAGACGACCAAAACAATCGCGCGATGCCAGGCTTCGGAGAATCCGAGATGCCTGCCTGGAGAAACCCTGGTTACAGAAGCGCTGGTTACAGAACCTCTGCTTACAGAACCTTGGCCAGTTCCGTGGCAAAAGCGCTCTTGGGTTCATGATCGCGCTTTTTGGCTCCGCGACGTTCGGCGGGGCGGTTGATGGTGGTACCGTTGGTTCGTTGTTCCGGCCGGGCGGCGGTCGCCGGACCTGCTGCAGTCTTCGCAGGGCCCTTCGATGGCTGGGCGGGATTGGCTCGAAGGACTTTATCTTCAAGCGGTGCCCGATCAAAGCGGCGAATAATCGCCTGCATTTCGTCCGCAGTTGGCGCCTCGACAAACGCGAATCCCTTGGATTCCTGCGTTTCGTGGTTCCGGATAACCTTAACAGAGTCCGCTACAAGATCTTCCGCGGCGAGCCATTGTTTAATATCGTCGGCGGTGACCCAAATGGGTAAATTACCCAAAAAGACAGTAAAGCTCATTCAGTTTGCTAAATTCACTCCTATGGTTGGAAATACTTGCTGGTGGAAGTTCAAGATGGAGGGGATCCGATCTCTTGCTTGCCAATGATAACAGACCGATTTGCACGGTGCAACGTTACTCGATTTAGATTTATGTTGCTTACGCCAGAACTTAAACTCGCTTCCCGTTCCGGCCGCAAGAAGGACAATTGTTTTTTAGATGTAGCGGGCCCGACAATCGATGCGCCGCCTGCCTGCCAACTGCACTGTAGCGCACGAGTCAAAAAGGCGGGCTTTTCAGGGCACGTCGAGAACGGGTTAAAGCCCTGCCGGTCAAAAAGATACAAATTTATCCGCACTTTGTGTCCGATTGTGCTTTCGAGTGTTTTCGTGAGAGGGACCTGCGCGGTACCCGCGCGGCCAAACCTGCCAAATGATCCAATGCCCGCTATCAAAGTGCCCGGCGTCTCGATGATCGAGGCGGATGAGCCTGCCGGCCGTTTCGTTCTTTCACTATTCTTTGTTGACGCGCCCGGATCGGTTTCGTTTGGCTAACTAAACCGCGCTCCTCTGGAATCTGCGCGGCGGCGTGCGCTCGATGCGATTACAAAAGCACGCCACACAACGTGTTTCTCAGGATGGAATAGCATGAGTAGCGATGAATCGACGGCGCTTTGTCCCCCTGATTTTTGCCGCACCCGCCGTGCTGCGTGCGCAGAATGCGGCCAACCGTATTGTCATCGATCCCGTGCGGGTCCGCGCCAACATTGACCGGCGCATCTGGGGCAGCTTCCTCGAACATTTAGGCCGCGCCATCTACGGAGGCATCTATGAACCGGGTTCCGCGCTGTCCGATGCGGCAGGTTTCCGCACGGATGTTGCGGCGGAAGTGCGGCGCATGGGTGTGCCGATTATCCGCTATCCGGGCGGCAACTTCGTTTCCGGTTATAACTGGCTGGATGGCGTCGGTCCGCGTGACAAGCGGCCCACGGTGCTTGACCGGGCCTGGAACTCGATCGAGACAAATCAGTTCGGCACCAATGAATTTGTAACGTGGGCCAGAAGCGTGGGCGCGGAGCCGCTGATGGGCACCAATTTCGGCACGGCGGACACCCGAGATGTCCGCGGCGCTTGTGGAATATTGCAACGTGCCGGGCGGCACCAGATGGAGCAATCTCCGCCGGGAACATGGGTACCCGCAGCCCCATGCCATTCGTACGTGGTGTTTGGGCAACGAAATGGACGGATCCTGGCAGATCGGACACATGCCAGCCCGGGAATATGGGCGCAAAGCCGTCGATGCCGCCCGCCAGATGCGAGCTGTCGACCCCGGCGTGCAACTGATCGCCTGTGGGTCGTCGGGGCCGGGCCAGCCTGGATTCCTCGAATGGGATCGCGAAGTTCTCGAAGAATGCTATTCGCAAGTGGACGGCATCAGCCTGCACCGTTATTACGGCAACGAACCAACGGGCGAAACCGGAGGCAACTCTCTTAAGTATCTGGCTCTGAATCTGGCGATGGAGGAACAGATCGACCAGGTTGCCGACGTTTGCGAGTACGTCCGCAAGCGTACGGGTTCAAGCAAGCGATTGTGGCTCTCTTTCGACGAATGGAATGTCTGGTACCGGCGCCGCGGAGGCAATGGCCAGCGGCAACAGGCGCCGCATCTGCTGGAGGAGGAGTACAACCTGGAAGACGCGCTGCTTGTGGGCGGGTTGGTGAACGCGCTCCTGCGGAAGTCGGACAAGGTCCGGGTGGCCTGCCTGGCGCAACTGGTAAACGTAATCGCGCCTGTTGTCACCAGCGAGAAGGGTCTGCTGCGCCAAAGCATCTACTATCCGTACGCC
The DNA here is from genome assembly GCA_963718155.1 of Terriglobia bacterium. Taxonomy (GTDB): domain Bacteria; phylum Acidobacteriota; class Terriglobia; order Bryobacterales; family Bryobacteraceae; genus BOG-234. Next base: position 305,109 of record CAVQYP010000024.1, read on the forward strand.
TGGGCCCTCGAGAGCGCACGCGGCCAGGCACTGGACGCATGGGTGGAATCGGCCGCCATCGAGGGCATTCCCGCCATCGACGGCGCGGTTACCCTTGACAGGGCCACCGGGCAGTATTGTGTGTTGCTGCTCAACCGCGATCTGGATCAGCCGCGCGAATCCAGCCTTGTATTCCGCGAGAATGCGCCCACCCGCAGCTTGCGGTTCGATACCCTCACGGGCGAGGACCTGAAAGCGGTCAATACGTTTGCCGAGCCGGACAAAGTCAAGCCGGTTTCGCTCAATCCGCCGCGTCCGAGCGAGCGCATGACGCTTCAACTGCCGGCGCGTTCGTATTCCCGACTGCTGCTGCAGGCAAGTGCATCATAAACACGCCACCCCAGTTCGCCGTCAAGCACGCCACCAATTGACCCGGGGAAATACGCAGTGATCGCCGCCATAAAGCTGCCCGGGTGGTTGAGCCAGCTGGCATCGTGGCCACACCGTCAGGGGCACATCGGTAATTCCCCGAATCGAAGTCTGAATCAAAAACGAGACCGGTCCCGGGAAGATGGGCCGTAGTCTGTTGCGCCAACTCGTCCCTGCGCTGATCCTCCCGGCTCCAGGGGTCCCTCTCGACCCGCGTTACTCGGGGTAGTCCAACGACGTTGCATATAGAATACTGCCTATGCCCCGACTATCGATGCGCATCGGGCGCGTCCTCGAATCACGAGACCTGCGAATGCTAAGCGTGATGGTGGCCGGCGTTGCAGTGTTCGGCATCGTGGACGGATCGCTTTGGAGAGGGCTGCTTACCCCGACTCTGGCATACCGTCCTGCCATTCTTTTCGGGCTCATGCTGGTGTTCGGATGGCGAGGCTTCGTTTGGAGTCAACTCCTCTATTTCATATCGTTCGCGGCTTTTCTTGGTTGGCGAGGCGGCGTTTTTCTCACCCCTCTCTTTCTGACCTCTGACGCCTGCGCATTGGTTGTTGCCCGGCGATTCGCGAGGGGCGAACCCTGGCTTTCAGGGGAGAGATCTGTCCTCGCATTTCTGGCCGGCGCCATTCTGGCGCCTGCCGTGCCGGCATTATTGAACAGCCCGATATTGCGCGTCGTCGGAGTTCCACAGGGTGCAGGCGTTCCGAGCATAGTAGATGGCTGGCTGCGCGGCAGCGCGGGAATTCTGGCCGTGGTGCCGGCCATGCTGGTATACCTTTCCAAACCCTTAAGGCAATGGACCGGTTTGGACGCAAAGAGTGAGTGGCAGCCAACGATCGACCGCCGGGATCTCCTGGAGTTGGCTGTCGAAGTGGTGGTGTGGACCGCTACTTTCTGGATGAGCGTGCAATTCAAGATTCGGTACGGTCTCAACGTCAGTTACCTCACCTTCCTCCCGCCGCTTGCGTTCACTCTCTTCCGCGGCATGCGTCTGGCCGTCCTGGCACTGGCCGCAAACGCGGTGATCGCGACCACTCTGTGGTATCAACTGCATTGGGCGCAAGCTCTGTCGATAGACGATCTCCGGCTGCTCATTGGTATTTACTCCCTGACAATTCTCGTGCTGGCGGCGGTGGTCCACGAGCGCCAACTCGACAGGGGCAAAATCGAAAAGCTGCGCACTGCGGAGGCCGCCTTGCGGGAGAGCGAAGAACGTTTCCGCAGGGTGTTCGAAGAGGGTCCTCTCGGTCTTGCGCTTGTCGGCAGCGACTATCGTTTTATGAAGGTCAATAGTGCCCTTTGTGAAATGGTTGGCTACTCTGAGACGGAACTCGTGCAAAAGACCTTCGCTGAAATCACGCACCCGGATGACGTGCGCGCGGATATAGAACTCGCCAGGCGGCTCTTCAAGCGCGAGATACCCTTCTTCCACATGCAGAAACGATATCTGAAGAAAAACGGTGAAATCATCTGGATCAACCTGACTGCATCGATTATCTTTCGCCCGGACGGGAAGCCTCTCCACGCGATTGCGATGGTCGAAGATATTACCGAAATCAAACGCGCCCAGGAGGAGGCCCTCTTCCGGCAGAAACTGGAGAGCCTGGGAACGCTGGCGGGCGGGATTGCTCATGATTTCAATAACCTGCTGGGTGCGGTGCAGGCTCAAGCTGAGCTTGGGCTAATGGACCTGGATGCGGGTTCGTCATGCGAAGCAGCGCTGAAGGCGATCTGTGAGGTGTCGACGCGCGGCTCCGATATCGTTCGTCAACTGATGATCTATGCCGGACAGGAAAGCGCGCCTGTCGGACCGGTCGATCTTTCAAAGACCGTGGATGAGATGCTCTCGTTGCTCAAAGTTTCGGTGACCAAGCGCGCGGTGATCGAGACTTATTTTGATCAGGATCTTCCCGCTGTCTCTGCGAGTGCCGGACAGTTAAGGCAGATTGTGATGAACCTGATTACAAACGCGTCGGATGCCATCGAAGACAGGGATGGAGTGATTCGGGTGAGCACAAGGCGTGTGACCCGGAAACGAGAAGCCGTTGGGAGCTTATCGGGAAAGTTGCCCGATGGCGAATACCTGCAACTGGAGGTCTCCGACACTGGTCGCGGGATGTCCACGCAAACGCAGGCCAGGGTATTCGACCCTTTTTTCACCACCAAATCCGCGGGGCGCGGACTTGGCCTGGCTGTCGTGCAGGGAATCGTACGAAGCATCGGCGGAGCGATCCATCTGGCGAGTGAACCAAACAAGGGAACTACATTTCAAGTGTTGCTGCCATCTGTGAAGACCACGCCTGCCGCCGGCGGCAACTTCATATCCGGGGAGGGGCAAAAGGCCTCGCCATCCCGGCGTCGCACCGTTCTGGTTGTGGAAGACGAAGATCGCTTGCGGCAAGCGGTTGTGAAGATGCTCCGTAAAAGCGGCTTCGAGGTGTTCGAGGTTGCCGAGGGTTCTTCCGCGATCAAACTTCTGCGTCAGGACGCGGAGAAAATCGATGTAGTTCTGTTGGATATGACGATTCCAGGGGCTTCCAGCCACGAAGTCATCGCTGCGGCCGTGAACGCGAAACCCGATATCAAGGTGATTTTGACCAGCGCTTACAGCAAGGAGATGATTGCCAGCTCAATGATCGCGCCGCAGATCCACAGCTTTATTCGCAAGCCGTTTCAATTCGGGGACCTGTTGAAGACGCTTGGGAGTTCATTGTCCTCGTAGCTCGAAATTGGGCCGCCTTCCGTCGCCTCCTTCCAGACGTTTCGGGCGCGCCGCGAAGTGATCGTAACCCAAACCCGCGTTGTGTAAACGAGGCAAAGCCGCGTGGAAGACGGTTATTGCGGCGTCGAAGTTCCCTGTCCATCTGGACAGGGAACGGGTCAGTGCACGACCTGAATGAAGAGGTTATCCGGCGAACCGAGGATCGCCGCCTGGAGCCCGGCCGGAGGCAGCGTCTGAATTGCGCCGCCTTCCGAGACCACTTTGACGCCGGCCTGGCCGAGCGCATGAACTGCGGCATCGATGTCGGTCACCATGAGGCGGAGCACGGCCGCCCCGGGATCCCGGGGGCGCAAGGTTCCCGCGCTTTGCTTGCCACGGGCGGAATGAAACAGCGTCACATCGAAACCGTCCGGCAGCTTGACGACCGTGGCGGCGGGGCTGTTCAGGATTGTCTCTTCAATCGTCCGGCAGCTGCTTTGCAAAGTGGCGCCCGTGAGATTCAGGGCTTTGAACGGACCATTGAGCACAGCATCGCTGCTGACCGTGTAGCCGAAGCCTAAACCGACCACGTTCCGGCCGGCCAGCGGTTCCGGGGCAGATTTCCGTTGCACGACGAGTACGGGAAAGCCATCGGGATCCGTCACTGCAATACCGAACCCGTCGCAAGCCTTCACCACATCATTTCCCGGCGTTTTCAGCCGGTCGAGCACCGGCTGCAGATCGGCGACCGTGAGGATCAGAATCGAAGCCCCGGGTTCACCCGGCGCACGGCGCACCGGATTGCGATCGACGCCCTGAAACTCCACCATCTCTACGCGCATGGCGACGCCGGTCACCTGAGCGTTCGCAACGCGGAACCTGCCGCCGGTCGCACCATACATTTTCAGCACGCCTTCGCCCGTCTGCCAGTCGCCCGGCGGACGCGGTATTTCCATACCGAGCAGGTCCCCATAGAAGTGGACCGACCGATTGAGATCGCTCACGTCGTGGATGAAATTTCCTACGCCTTTGACGAGCGGCGTCTGGGCGCAGGCAGACATGGCCAGCGCCAGTGCCAGGATCGGCTTCCACATAGGCGCTCATTCTATCCCGAATTGAAGACCGGCGGGCGGTCAGCGCCCTGGCAGGAATTTTCCGATCTCGCGGCGATCCCTGGGGCTGCGTTGGCCGCGCTCTCGCCTGCGTGTCATCGCCGCCGGTATATGCCCGCTGAAATTGCACGGCCCCGCCGCGTTGGACGAGCGCCGCTTCGCTGCCTTGATAGTCGCGGCTGCCGCGCCGCAGCACACGCGGCCCGCCTTCGGGGATGACAGCTTTTTCCCCTCGATGTTCAGGTGTCTGAGAGATTGCAGGTGCTGCCGTGGACACATTTGCACGCGCATCGTCAGCAGTGCAGATCGTGCGCGCATCCCGGCAAGCGGCTCAGGATCATCGGGCCCTACGATTAGTTCGGAGTGTTTGGAATAGCGCCCCGGTCAGGGGACTGCTCGACCGAGTGCGGTTCGACAGCATACAGTGGGTCCCTTGTTGCTTCATCCAGCGCGGAGGCAACATGGCCAATCAAACGAACGATCGAGTAGTGCTGGGCGTTTTCGATGATTATTCGACAGCGCAGGAGGCTTCGCGCGAACTCGAAAATCAGGGAATTTCGAGGAGCGACATTCAGATTCAATCCAACATGCGAACGGGCGCGGCTGGTTATGGCGGGTCGGAACGCCATGAATCGGACGAGGGCGGATTTACCGGGTGGTGGCATCGCATGTTCGGGTCCGATGACTCGAGCGACGAGGGCGGTAACTATTCGGAAGCGGTGCGGCGAGGCGGCGCGGTCATTTCGGTGACTGTTCCCGAGTCCCAGGTCGATGCCGTCGTCCGCATTATGAATAATAGCGGCGCGGTAGACATTGATCGGCGTTCGCAGGAGTGGCGCAAGGAGGGATACTCCGGCTATGATGCCAACGCCCAGCCGTATACAAGTGAAGAGGCTGCGCGCGAGCGCGGGCGCTATGCCAACCGGGAGAATGCCACTGCAATTCCGGTGGTCGATGAGGAGCTTCAGGTGGGAAAGCGAACGGTGCAACGGGGTGGCGTGCGCATATCCAGCCACGTTGTGGACCGGCCCGTGGAGGAGCAAATCACTCTACGTGAAGAGCATGTACGGGTTGAGCGCCGTCCCGCCAATCGGAATATCAGCGATGCCGAGCTCGGAAACCTGAAGGACCAGACGATCGAAGTCACAGAAATGGCGGAAGAACCTGTGATCAGTAAACGCGCCCGCGTCGCCGAAGAGATCGTTGTCGGTAAGGAGACGACCGAGCGTACGGAAACGGTTCGCGACAACGTGCGGAGCACGGATGTCCGGGTCGAGAAAATGGACGGAGGACGCGCGGAATCGGATATGGCGAACGATCCGGCCTGGCAATATGGATACAATTTGGCCAACGACGGCAGGTATCGCGGACGATCCTGGGCGGAATCCGAGAGTAACCTGCGCGACGAGTACTCGCGCAAGTATCCCGGCCAGACGTGGGATGAGGTGAAAAACAGCGTGCGTCGCGGCTGGGAAAAAGTCTCCGGACAGCGCTGAACATCATGGACGAAGTGAATGATACGGCCCCGCAGGTTATTCCTGAGATCGAGGAAGAACTGGAGGTCGGACGCCGCAAGGTGAAGACGGGCGCGGTTCGCGTTCGCAAAACGGTCGAGCATGTCCTGAAGAACGTGGAGATGCCGGTTGTGCGCGACGCGATCCGCGTGACGCGGGTGCCCGTCGATCGGCGCGTCGACGTGATGCCCTCGATGCGGGAAGAAGGAGACACGCTGATTGTCCCGGTTGTGGAAGAACAATTGTTCGTGGAGAAGCGGCTTGTTCTGAAAGAGGAGATCCACATCCAGCGGCGGCGCGTTCAGGAGCGTGTCTCCCGGCAGGTGGATGTGGGCCGGGAACATGCCGTGGTGGAACGAACCGATGCCGAGGGAAATGTTACCCAACGCGCCGATTTGGCCAAACATCGCGAAAAGGCGGCTTTTCAGCCGTCTAAAAGCATCCTTCGTTAGAACCACCAACTGATCTGATCTGGCCGGCAGTCCCGTCTGCAAAGGTGAACCGGGCTGCCGGCACTCGGCTATGGGTTTCGCTCCACGCGCCTTCCAAGGCCCGATGCCGACGAGGACCCGTTATGCGGCACGCAGATCTGACTCGGACTCCGTTGTGCGCTTGTCTCTGAACCAGACGGATGCCCGATATAAGAGCAGGACAGACAAAATCGCCCCGTATGCGAGGAGAAAACGAACGTCAGACTTAACTGCCAGATAGTAGTAGATGACACCAGCCGTCGCAACGAAATAGACTCCCTGATGCAGCAGCATCGATGGGCGGAGACCCAGGCGGCGCTCCCACCACCCCTTCGGCGTAACGGAGAGCGGCGCCACCATCGTAAGACCGGCCAGACCCACGGCGATGAACCGCTGCCTGAAGATGTCGTCCCACATCTCGCCGGTATAAAGGCCCTCGTCGAGGCAGATCCAGTTCACAACATGGAGAAAACCGTAAAAGAAGGCAAAGAATCCGGTCATGCGGCGGAAGCGGAACAGTTCGGGTTGATTGAGCAGAAAGGGCAGTGGCGTAATTGCGAGCGTGAGCATGAGAAAGCGAAGGGTCCAGTCACCCGTTGAATAGGTGATGAACTGAATCGGATTTGCGGTCAGATCTCCCCTGAAACCACGCCAGACCAGGCGGAAAAGCGGAATCAGAAACAGCAGAAACAATGGAGTTCCGGTCCACCAATTCAACCGGATCCTTTTCAGAGTGTCGACGGGTAATGCCTGAGTTTTGGTCATCGGGTGATTACCTGGCCTTAAATGATTTTTTAGTACAACTCAGAAATATTTTCGAAGATCCATCCCGGCGTACAGGCCGGCCACCTGGTCGTACCCGTTGAACATGCGGGTCGGGATTCGCTGACCGAAAATACTCGAGCCGAGCCGGAACTCGACCGCCTGACTATGCGTCGGGTGCTCGACGTGCGGATTCACGTTCGAGTAAAACCCATACGCTTGCCGCCACGAAATATTCCACGTGGTGGGCGGCTCTCTTTCGACAAGGCGGATCTTAGCGATCGATTTCGCGCTTTTGTATCCATACTTCCACGGCACTGTCAGTCGCAGCGGAGCGCCATTTTGAGACGGCAGAACTTCGCCGTACAGCCCCACTGAGATTATCGCAAGGGGATGCATGGCTTCGTCGATCCGGAGTCCCTCAACATAGGGAAAATTGATTCCACTCTGCCGCGGCGACAGCATCTGCTTCGGATCGTAATAGCTTTCGAAAGCCACATATTTCGCTTTTGATGTGGGCTCGGCCTGCTTCAGCAGAGCGCTCAGAGGAAATCCGATCCACGGGATGACAAACGACCAGCCTTCGACACAGCGGTGACGATAAATTCGCTCCTCGAGCGGAGCGGCCTTCATGACGGCATCGAGATCGAGAACTTTCGGTTTGGCGACCTCTCCCTCGATCGAAAGCTTCCAGGGCGATGTCCGGTAATTCTTTGCGAGCTTCACCGGATCGCTCTTGTTCGTTCCGAATTCGTAATAGTTGTTGTAAGTCGTTATATCTTTATACGGGCTGACCTGTTCGGTGGTGCTGAAGGGACTCTTTGCATATCCGCTGAGCTTAGTTCCGGCGTGAGCCGCGCGCGAACTCGCCAACACTCCTGCTCCCACGGAACTGGCGGCCAGGAATTGCCGGCGGCTCAGATAGGTTCTCCGTGGCGTGACGTCGGAATAACGCAATTCTGATATATCATTACGTGAATCGCGAATGAGCATAGACGATATCTCTATGGTACACAGGCGCCTACGGGAGTAGTGTAATCTGCTCCAGGGGGTGGCTGAAATGAGACCCGAAACGTACATTATAAAGTCGATCGCTGAGGTAGTGTGCTAATGAATTCGTAAGGGAAAAGGGTCATGAACTTCTGTATGATGAAGCTTCGGTCGAGAGGAGTTTCTCCATGTCCAGAAAGGTTTTGATGGGGCGGCGCAGATGGTTAACTTGCGCGGCAGGCTTTGCCGCGGGTTCGGCGGTCGTCGGCCGTCTCTCGGCGAACCAGGGGCTACTCCCCTTGAATACAACCGGCCTCGATCATCTTTCGATTACTGTTCCGGATGCCCAGAAGGCAGCGGCCTTCTACGGCCATATTTTTGACCCGCAGGTCTTCCACGAACGCACGGGTGTGCAGCGCTTCTACGTTCGTCTGGGCTCCGCGTATATTGCGTTCGGCCCGCGGGCGGATGCGATGCCCTATATCGATCACATTGCGGTCGGGGTTGTGGATTTCGTAGAAGCCGATTTCGGAAACGCCGAAATAAAGGCCCAACTCACTGCCGCGGGCCTGACGGCGCCTCCTGGCGCGCTGCCGATGTTATCCGATCCCGATAATCTGAGGCTGCAGCTGGTGAATGCGACCCATGGTCTTTTTGACACTCTGATGCCCGGAGGACGCGTCACGACCGAACCTGCCGCGTTCACGCCGACCGGGCTCGACCACATCATGGTTTCCGTGACCGACGTCGAAAAGTCCGCCGCATATTACAAAAAGCTGTTCGGTCCTGAGACGGCGCGCGAGGACCACGGGAAGCGCGTCTGGTTCAAGCTCGCAGAGACAAAACTCGGACTCGAGCCGGCCGCGAATGGACAGAAACCCGGCTTTTCACATTTTTGCGTCAAAGTTGCCGCCTTCAATCGCGCTGCCGCGATGGCAAAGCTTCAGAAGCTTGGGATCAAAGCCGAGTCAGGCCCGGAAAAAGGCACACTCGCATTTCGCGATTTGAACGATTTGCCGGTCGAAGTGGTCGTGGGCTAAGGTCGGCGCCTGAATCAGACTTTCGAATAGTCGAGCAGCAACTGGCCGGTGCTGTCGCCGACCTTCTCAATGGGTACGCCGACATTGTCGAGAATCGTGACCAGCAGATTGGCCATGTGGGTATCCTGCTGGTAATCGAAATGGTAGCCGGTTTTGAACTTGCCGTTGAGGCCGCCGGCGGTAAGAACCGGTAAATCCGAGTGACGGTGCAGATTGCCGTTGCCCATGCCGCTTCCGTAGAGGATCAGGCTATGGTCGAGCAGCGAGCCATCGCCATCGGGCGTCGACTGCATCTTTTCCAGAAACTTCGCGAACAGTTGAACGTGATACGTGTCGATGCGCGCCTTTTGCGCCATCAGTGCCGGGTCTTCGCGATGGTGGGAGATCAGATGGTGATTACCAGGGACGCCGATGTTGGCATATGAGCGCCCGCTGAGTTCGCGCGCCATGATGAGCGAGAAAACCCTGGTAACGTCGGCGCGAAAGGCGGCAAGCTGCAGATCGAACATCAGGTTGCAATGCTCTTCGAAGCTCGCCGGAAGGCCGACAGGACGATCCGGCAGTTCCACCGATTCTTCGACGTGAGATTCGGCTGCCTGGATGCGCTGCTCTACGTCGCGAATGGAGCCCAGGTACTCGTCGAGCTTCGAGGTATCGGCGGAGCCCAGCCGGGCGGTGAGCTGGCTGGTCTCTTCCAGCACGGAATCGAGAAGACTGCCGGAGTTGCGCATTTGCGCGCGGCGCGCGGCGGCGCTGCCGCCATCCCCGAACAGGCGCTCGAAAACAACGCGGGGATAGAGTTCCGGAGCGTTGGGCTCGGTTTCATTCCGCCACGAAACGGTGTTTACGTAGAAGCAATCGCCGGAATCGCAGGCGCCCTGCGATGGCGGGTCGGTAGTGACCTCGACGGAGGGCACCTGCGTCTCTCGGCCGAGTTTTCTGGCGGCAATCTGGTCGATCGAAGTGGCCAGCCGGATTTCGGCGCCGGGACGCGTGCGGTCGTAGGCGTGGACTCCGGTCAGCCAGGCGGCTGCGGCGCGGTTGTGGTCGCCCGACCCATCGCCCTTCGTGTCGGCCTCGAGGTGCGAAAGGTTGGTGTAGATGTTCACGTGGTCGCGCACCTTCGCCAGCGGCTGAAGGTTTGGCGAAAGTTCGTAGTTTCTGCCTGCCTGCTGCGGCTTCCACTGCGAAAAGATGATGCCATGCGAGACATAGACGAAGCCGAGACGCGGCGGGGCGGTCCTTGTCTGAGCCGAACGTGTCTGAGCCGAGAGCGCGGGAATCATCGCGTCCAGCAGGGGCAAGGCAACACCGGCGCCGAGGCCTTTCAACATCGTCCGGCGGTGCAGCGACTTCCTGGTAACGAAGTTCATTCTTGTACCATCCCAATTCTATCTGTTTTCAGAGACACGTTTGATGCGCATCTGGAACTGATCGCTTTCGACCACGCCTTCCACAAGTGACGCAAAGGTGTAATTGTGCTTCTGCGATTCACGCACGATTGCGCGGATTGCCGGCCCATCGTAATACTGAACGTTGCGGCCGACAGCGTACATCAGTAGTTTGCTCGTCATGGCTTCGACGAACAGAGCGGGATCGCGGAGCACGAGCCGGCGCACTCCCTCCACGCCTTCGAGCCGTGTGCCGTCCGGAAGGGTGCTGACGACGTCGATCGGTTTGCCGCCGTCGTCGTCGCGCCAGCGCCCCACGGCATCGAAATTTTCGAGGGCGAAACCGATCGGGTCCATCTTCGCGTGGCAGCCTGCGCATGCCGGGTCCGCGCGGTGCTGCTGCATCGCCTCCCGCATGGAAAGCGCTTTACCGGCGCCGCTCTCGGTTTTCAGCGAAGGGACATTGGGCGGCGGCGGGGGAGGAGGCGTGTTCAGCAGATTCTGCAAAACGTACTTGCCGCGAAGCACAACGGAAGTGCGCGTTGAATATGACGTAGGAGCGAGGATACTTCCCTGGCCCAGAAGACCCGCGCGCGGGCTTCCAGGCGGGAGCATTACCTTCCTGAAGTTGCTTCCCGTGACATTCGGAATCCCGTAATGCTTCGCGAGCCGTTCGTTCACGAAGGTGTAATTCGCCGTCAGCAGATCGAGCACACTGCGGTCCGAGCGCAGAATGCTGTCGAGGAAAAGCTCCGTTTCGCGCTCAAACGCCGGCTTGAGGTTGTCGTCGAAATCGCGGAAGAGATACAGATCGGGCTCTTTGCTCTCGACGTCGTGCAGGAACAGCCACTGCGCGGCGAAATTCGTGACCAGCGCTTCGGCGCGCGGATCCGCCAGCATGCGCGTAACCTGCTTGTGAAGAACATCGGGTTGGCGGAGCGTGCCGCTGGTGGCCGCGGTGAGCAACTCGTCGTCGGGAATGCTGCTCCACAGAAAGAAACGACAGGCGCGAGGCGAGTTCGGCGTCGTTGACTCGGGAACGGCGCCCCTGCTTTTACTCCCGCCGGTTCTCCTTCGAGGCGAAACAGGAATTGAGGACTGACGAGCATGCGTTCGATGGCGCGTTCAATTCCCAGATCGAAATCGCGCTCCGCGCGTCCCGCGGCGTAGAACTTCATGGCCGGCGAAAGATCGGCGTCCGTAATAGAGCGTCGATACGCGCGCCGCATGAGCGTGGAAACGATTTCCTTCGCGCAGGCGGGTTCTTCCGCCGCGGTGCGGGGATTGCAGACGAAGATGCGGCGCCGGGAAGGCGTGTCGCCCGGGCCGGTGGCATTGTAAGGACCCGTTATCGTGACGCTCGCGACGGAGGGCAACGGTCCGCGGGTCCGTCCCGGCGGGCGCAGAAAGGATTCGGAAAGGGCCTCGCTGCGCTCGATGAAGGCAACGTCGATGGTTCGCGGCCCGGCTTTGACGGACGGCCCGAAACTTCTGTTTCGCAGCGGAGGCCGGGTCTTCATCGTCACCCCTGCGGCCGGTGAGGCTCACCAGGCCCTTCCGCTCGCCATCGATGCTGAGTTCGAGTTCGTGCGGATCACGCTGCAGCCCTGCGAGCGCAACCTGAAACTCGTATTCGCCATCGAGCGGGAAATAACTGTGGATCGCCAGACCGCCCCGTGTGCCGAACGGCAGTTCTTCCTCGCGGCGCTCCTGCGGCTGGCGGACGGATGTCTGGTATACGTTCACAAGCACGCCCATTTCGCGATCGCCCACCGCAAGCCCGCTGATCTTTCGCGCGGCATCCAGATAGCGCTCCATGGTTACGGGCGAAACGAACAGACGTGTCGGCCAGGTTGTCGAAACCGCTCGAGACATTGTCGGCGGGGAGGAGCGTTGTGTAGTCCATCTCCTTCGGCAGATCGCTGAGCGCGAGAAGATCGCGGATGCTGTTTCTGTATTCGGTGCGCGTCAGGCGGTGAACCGGCATTACGCTGCCGGGGTTGGGATGCGCGGCCGCATTTGCGGCAAGCTGCGGCGATCAGGTATTCGGAAACACGCTTGTAAACGGCTGCGTCAGGACGCGGCGCGCCCGGCGGGGGCATGGCATTCGATCGCAGCCTACCCAGCACGTCTTCCCAGACTTCGGCGCTGTTTTCCATGTGATCCAGCCGCGAAGGGTCGATTACGAGACCGGCGGTTTTGAGTTGTGGGTTGTGGCAGGTGACGCAGTAACGGTTCAGCGTGGCCGCGGTTTCGGCCCGGGCGATCCGGCGCCTGGGACAGACCTCGCCACGGGACACAGGTGACGAAGAGTCCGGCGGCGGCGCTGACGAACAGGGCACGACGAAATCGGGCCATCGCAAACATAATATATTGTTATAGGTCGAGTTGGGTTCTATGCGAAAAAAACCGCTGTATTCGGGCCGCCTCTTGTGAGTTTGCTTGCGTTCCTGGGAGCGTCGTCACTTTACGCCGATGGACGCCTTACGGAAGCGGTGAAGTCTGGGGATGTATCGGCTGTACGTTCGCTGCTGAAAGCAGGCGCCGATGCGAACGAACCCGAAGCGGACGGTTCCACGCCACTCATTTGGGCGGCGGATAGCGCGAACCTGGAGATAGTAGATGCGCTGCTCGCGGCGGGCGCGAAGCCGAATGCGGTCTCCCGCTACCGCATGACGCCTCTGAACATTGCTGCGGAAACCGGAAACGCCGCCATTCTGGAACGGCTTCTTGCCGCGGGCGCGGATGCAAACGGACTCTCGGAAGAAGGCGAGACAGCGTTAATGACGGCCGCGAGGAACGGCAAGACCGACGCTGTTCGCGTGCTGATCCGGCATGGCGCAAATGTGAACGCCGCGGAGTCGTTTAAGGGGCAAACGCCGCTCATGTTTGCCGCGGGCGAAGGCAACACCGCCGCAGCCGAAATGCTGGTTGAGTTTGGCGCCAACATTCGGGCGCGTTCAAAGGCCGGATTCACGCCGCTGCTGCTGGCCGTGCGCAATAACCGCATCGAGACCGCAAAATTTCTTCTGCAGCATGGAGCAAACGCGGACGATTCGGTTCCCGGTGTGAATGGCGGTCCTGCCACCGCGGCAATCAATATCGCTGTTCTTAACGCCGATTTCGACCTGGCTTCGGTCCTGGTCGATGCGGGCGCAAATCCGAACGTGCGGGACGTGCGCGGCTATCCAATTCACGTGGTGGTGTGGGCCGCACAAACCGGGCGCGCCGCCGGATTTTGCGATGTCGGGCCGTGGACCCGCAGCCCGTGGCTCGGCCGTCGGGAAGGATGTCGCACGTGGACATGCTGAAAAAGCTGCTCGCGAAGGGCGCCGATCCGAATGTGACTGTGGTTTCTCAGGAAGGCCGTTTCGCGCCGGGCGGGGGACTCTCGCGCAACCCACCCGATCTCGCGATCGGGCGGCATTACCTGACGTACATGGGCGCCACACCCTTCTATCTCGCCGCGCGCAATGGCGACGCGGAAATGATGCGAATTCTTGCCGCCGCGGGCGCGAATCCGACGACGCCGACGAAATACGGCGTCACGCCGCTGATGGGCGCCGCATGCCTTGATTACTATGAGGGGGAAACGGCGGGACCCTTCTCGGGCGTATCGGAGGCGGAGCGGCTGGAAGCGGTCAAGCTTGCGCTCGATCTGGGCAACGATATCAATGCGCGTACCCATTTTGGCGACTACCCGATGACGGGAAGCCCCGAAGCTACGCTGCTGCGCTATCCGGACAATATCAAAGACCTGCTCGATCTCGGCGTCGGCGACATGCGCTTCGACGGGATGACCGCGCTGCATGGCGCGGTGATCTGCAATCAGCCCTCGATCGTTACTTACCTGATTCAGAAGGGTGCTCAGGTGGACGCGAAGAACAGGCTGGGCTGGACTCCCCTCATGGTCGCGAACGGGATCTATATTGCGAATAACAGGAAGGATTTTCCAATTGCGGCCGAGATCCTGCGCAAAGCAATGAACACGAAGGTTGCTGCCGCGAAATAAGGCGGCAGTGTCGGGGCTGGCGATGATCGGGTATCCGCTTTATCGCTCTTAAAGCCGGCGCCGTTTCATGCCACTGGTTTGAGATGCGCTGGTGAGGACTCTGCGTTTGAGGCGTGAACAAAAAACCCTCTCCCTGGTAGCCGGTAAGAGGGCCGTTGCAGTTGGACTGTGTTTTAAATCTCATCCCAGTCAGGGGTGGCGGGTCGCGCTTTTTGAAGTCGGCTGGGGCTGGACCTTACTCTCGCCGGGATAGGGCTGTTGTGAGCGAGAACGAACCGGGCTCCGCCGAGATGTTCCCGCCCCGAGATTACTGGGGGAGTCATTCGCCGTTCTGCCCGCTATCCTGAATAGCCGGGCCATCTGGATAGAACCATAACGACCAGAGTCCGAACAATTTGGGGACGGATATGGCGGTGGTTGAGGAACACGCCGAACTTGGGTTCCACGGCGGGCACACCATACTAATGTCATAGATGGTTGAACCCGAAGGGCTTGACGACGGAAAGAAAAAGCCTGTGGTGCCCAATGCGTGGACCTTATTCATCGGCGCTGCCACGTAATTCGGCAAATTGACAAGAGAACAGTTGGTTGTGGAGTCGAAGCATAGTTCCGGCCGCTCGACTACCCACTCGACTGAGTTGCCCTTATATTCGGAGCCGCTGAAGCCCGGGGGTTGATTAAACGAGACGGATGCGGACACGCCAGTGGTAACGTCCAGGATATAGGCGTGGCCATTATCAGGCGCGGCCGTATACCAGACCGCAACATCGATGAGATCGCCAGGCGAGACGGTCAGGCTGAGTGCGCTCTCGTAACAAGGCAGCGCAGCCGTATTCGTCGAGCAGCCCGAGGTGAACCACTCATACCAGACATAATAGGACCCTCCACACGCCACGTTGATACCGGCCTGCAGAACGTCGCTGGAACCGTAGCCGTCGAGACCGACCCACTCGGATGCGAGCAACGGTCCATTGATGCAATTCCCGGCTCCCACAGCCGACACTATCCATTGCCCATACACATAATTCTTACCTGTGAAGGTGTTTTCAGCCGCGGCCACGGCATAACCGCTCCAATTGTTGCTGGTGGCTGCTGTGGCGTTACCAACGATTCCCGACGTGTGTGCGCCCCTGACGGGGTTATGCCTGATATTGGTGGTTCGAGTCGTCGTATCGGCGCGTCGCGTCCTGTCTGCGGCCAACATGGCTGCCCAAACTGCGTATTCAGCAATCGCGGTTTTATCCGGCGCAGGTGGAAATCCATATTGCTCCAGATCCAGGGCAGACGCCTTCAGCGGGTCGAAACCCGCCGGCGGCCCTGGATGAAAAGTCTGGGCGAGGGCAAGTGAAGAGCCGAGCGTGAGTGCCAGAGTGAGGCGCGTCAGGACTGTTCTGAGGCTGGACACTTCGCCCGCAGAGTGGACTGTTGCACGCGTGTAAGACATCTTTCGTTCTCCTTGCAACCTGGAATCTTCAGTTTGAAATCAATGCTGAAGGTCCCTTTGAATACTTTGGAAGAGGGTTGCGACAAGATACCTCCGGCTGCATTCCGGGGTGAGGTGAGTCAAGTATGACACGAAACGGCTATTGTGAAACCGATTTAATCGAACGTTAAACTGGCCTTTAACCTATACCTTCTGAATCAAGCGACTGGAAGTTCCTGATTCCAGTCCGCGGTAGTAATGTCCCGGTTTGGCATCCTGGAATCAGCGGTTGGCGCGTCCAGGCCAACGACAGGCCTTGCAGGCCGTCTCCTTTAAGACTGAGCAGCTCCACTCGATCCGGCGGATTCCGGTTTTGGTTTTTTTGTAGCTGACCCAATCCGCCATTATCCACTCGTTGCACGCGCGGAGTGATATCCTCCTATGCTGATAACGTTTTGCGAGTCAGATGCAGGCCTTTTTCAAATCCGCCAGCACTTCGTATACCACATCGCTGGAAGTCTTTTTGGGACATAGACAAAACTTCCGCCGCGCTGGAAAACCGGATAGAGTAAACTTACGCAAATGACTCGCCGTGATCTCGTCAAAAGGGCTCTCGGCTCCGCTCTTCTCGGCACGCCCCGAGGCACAACTGCTGCCGTCCGCCCACAGCCCCGGGGCGTTAAGCTCGGCTCTCAAGCCCCCGCGGAACCCACAGATGAAGATCTGACCTTTTTCGCACAACTCGGTGTTGACGTGGTCTACTGCGCCGTCCCTCCCGCCCTCAACTCCGTCGAAGGGGTCCTGAGCATTAAAAAGCGCTACGCCGACGCGGGACTCCGGGTCCACAACGTCCGCAACCTCGCTGTCACCAATAATCAGGCCGATATCGTTTTGAACCGCCCCGACCGCGATCGAAAGATCGAAGCCTACAAGACCTGGCTCCGCACCATCGGACGCGCGGGCTTCCACTACACAATCACCAACTTCAACATAGCCCAAATTGCCATCAGCGGTTTCGCCGAGATTCGCGGGTCCCGTGACCGCGATTTCGATCTGAGCGCCCCCGACATGGGTATCCCCGGCGCTACCCCTGCCAGCATCGTCTCGATGGGTTCCGCCAAATCGCTCTTCTTCGGCCGTGAATACTCACGTGACGAGATCTGGGCCAACCTGACTTACTTTCTCAAACAGGTCGTTCCCATCGCCGAAGAAGAAGGCGTAGTCATTGGGCTCCATCCCGACGACCCGCCAGTGCCCGCCCTTTTCGGTGTGCCACGCGTCCTCTCCACCTTCGAAGATTGCAAGAAAGCCCTCAACATTACCGGCAGTCCCAACGTCGGTTTATGTCTCTGCTGCGGAACCTGGGCCGAAGGAGGCAAAGATATCGGCATCGACCCCGCGGGCGCTGTCCGTCATTTCGGCGTGCGGAAACAGATCTACGAAATCCACTATCGCAACGTCAGTGCTCCGCTCCCGCACTTTCACGAAACGTATGTAGATGACGGTTACTATGACATGTACAAGGTTATGAAGGCACTGGTAGATGTCAAATACGACGGAATCGTTCATCTCGACCATTTCGTCCCCATGATCGGTGGCAACCGCACTTATGAAGCCTTTGCCATGGGTTACATGCGTGCCATGCTGCAGCGGGCTCGCACCTGACAGCGTGCTGCGAGGCGGAAAATCGCTTACTTCCACGCGCGGCTCGGAAGTGTATCTGCATGTGCGCAGCTATTTACCGAGCCACGACCGGCAGGGAGTGTCTTTTGAGCGGCCCTTTTCGGCACCCTGTTAAAGCCGCCGGGCTGTTCATGCCGGGCATGGTTCCGGATGGTTTCCAGCCCGCAACTATCGGCGGCAGCGTCGACACTATCGTGTGGCACGGTCTTGAAGGAAATTGCCGCGCCTGAGCAGCGTTATGAACAGCGTTGTCAGACCAGCAGTCTCATGACGCCAGATGGAATCAACATAGGCCTCTTATCCGCGTTCAACGGAACTGCTTCCCTGCGACCACAATACCGGCGTGAATTTCTCAGTAGTCATATCTGATGGCGAAGCAGATCAGTTAAATCCACAGCCTCCTGGCTTGTGGCCTGCTAACAGGCCCAAGTCATGAACTCCGTTCAACAGACTGCCTTTTGGGGAATCTTGAGATTCGTCGTCAGTGAAGAGGAGAACCCAGGCAAGGATTCCCCCCGTCCCAGTCCGAACCCGACTTAGGCTAAGCCACGGCCTGCCTGGCCAGGCCGGGTCATCTCTCACGTTTCAAGCCAGCCTGCTTAACACACGTTGCGCAACCAGGGGTACGGAGAGCTGGAGTTAGCGTTGCAGGGGACCGCACTCAAGTATTGGTAAATGGCCAAAATGTCAGTGTCAGACATGTGACTAAAAGTCGGCCATGGCATCACCTGAAGCAGATCGCCGTCGATCTCATTGCCGGGAGTGGCGGTGTAGCAGTTATCGGTGATGGTCGACGAACAGTTGGGATGAAGCTTGTCGAAATCATGACCGGTCCGTAGGATGACCAGAAAATCGGAGAACGAATGGCCACCCTCCGGGCGGCCCGTGTGGTCCGGCGTCAAATTGCGGGAGATGATGTGCGGCCCGGCGCCGACAACTCCTCCGGCAACGCCTGGGCCGACGGCGCCAAAGTCACTACCCCCTGCCAGGTAGGTGTCAAGATTGACTCTGGCGGGATGTTGGTTGAAGAATGGGTTCCCAGGGTCATTGTATTCCGTAGCGGGGTTGCTGGTGTGGCAGCCGTTGCAATCTCCCGACGCGTTGACGAGATAGCTGCCGACTCCCACCAGATCGAGGTTCAAACCTCGTAGATTGAGCTTGAGGCCGAGGGGCACAGCAGCGTAACCGAGTGCGACCCGTGAATCAGTGTTGGAAGAGTCTGCATGCACCCGTGAGGACGTCATGTACATTCCCGCGAGACCGAGCAGAGCAAATGCTGTGAGGGCTCCCACAGGCTTGATAAACGATAAGCGAATCATAAGGCTCCTTCTCCCTTTTTGGGCATCTAAACTGTACATGAAAGTCTGCCCGCGCAAGCAGTAGTCCTGCAAATTAAGTCGAAATTGAAACTATGGTTTGGCGCGAAGCGCACAAAAAAGTAAAGTAGACGTCAGTACCGGCTTCCAGGACGGGATATTTATCGAACAGGTTTGTCTCGGATAGGATGTGGATTGTCGGATACTCCTCACTTAGCCAAGGCAAGCTTTGCCTCTATTTCAGCGCCAGCGGCTTTCTCGACGCAGTTTGAGCGACCGTCGGCGTGCATGGGTCGACGGTTCAGCGCTCCCATCTGAGCTTTTGGCGTCCGCAAATTTCACCGGGATCTCCCATGAGTGCTCGCTCGGACTGTTGACCGGTTACATTATCGTGACCTTCACGAACCCTGAATCGCATTCGGAACTTCCGCATCCAGGCCTTCTCTGACGGAAACTCCTTGTCATGCGACAACCGCAATCAGTTGTCAGCAGCGGAGGTGTACCCCAACGATTTCGACCTCCTGGCACACCCCTTTCCGGCCGGCGCGACAGCAGCACATCAACGGCATGTGTGTTTAGAAACATGGGACGGGATCGACTTTGCGAAGCCGATTTCTCCTTCCCGATCCTCGGGAAGTCCGACTTGCCGGCGGTCCGCTCGGACCGGGTCCATCGTCGTGTGGGTCGACCCGGATGAGCGTCTTGTGTTCGCAATCGGAACTCCAGCCGCGGCGGAGAAGCAAATCAACGGAATCAATGGTTTGCCGCCTGATTCAGCACGTTGGTGATATCATACGCATTCAGTTTGAGACCGCTTCTGCGACCGCGTTCTCTCTGCACTCACTCACATATCGGCACTCACACATATGAAGCTCACGTGGACCAAAACCGACGAGGCACCGGCACTCGCGTCGTACGCGCTACTGCCCATCCTGCGAGCGTACTTCAAAGGAACGGGGGTGGAGATCGAGACTGCCGACATTTCGCTCGCCGGCCGAATTGTCGCCACCTTCCCCGAATGTCTTAAAGAAAACCAAAAGATTCCCGACGAGTTGACCCGCCTGGGAGAGCTGGCTAAGACACCCGAGGCCAACATCGTCAAGCTGCCAAACATCAGTGCCTCGATTCCGCAGCTCCGAGACGCGATCGCGGAACTCCAGGCTAAGGGCTACAACATTCCCGACTATCCGGACAACCCCTCTACGGAGGAGGAGCGTGCGGTGCAGGCGCGGTTTGCCGGGGTCCTGGGCTCGGCAGTAAATCCCGTGTTGCGCGAAGGTAATTCCGACCGACGCGCTCCCGGGTCCGTGAAAGCGTTTGCGCGGAAGCATCCAAATAAGATGAAACCCTGGCCTAAGTCTGGTTCAGGGACGTCGGGCTCGTTGACGCGCGTCGCCCACATGACCGATAAGGACTTCTTTGCCAGCGAGAAATCCGCGACAGTGAGCTCCGCCGCAGGCAATTCGACAAGCGAGGCGCGTATCGAATTCGTAGATTCCGCCGGTGTGGTGAAGGTACTGAAGCAAAGGATCCCGCTGACCGAGGGCGAGATTGTCGACTCCGCGGTCATGAACGTGGCGGCACTGCGGAGATTCTATGCGGAGCAGATCGCTGCGGCCAAAGCCGATAATGCGCTGTTCTCGCTGCATCTGAAGTGCACGATGATGAAGGTCTCCGACCCGATTATGTTCGGGCACTGTGTGGCGGAGTATTTCGCCCCAGCCCTGCAGAAACATGCCGGAGTCCTCGCAGAGATCGGCGCGAACGTAAACAACGGACTGGCCGACGTGCTCAGCAAACTGGACCAGCTTCCCGCCGAAAAAAAGGCTGAGATCGAAGCCGATATCGCAGCTTGTTATGAAGTGCGTCCCGGTCTGGCGATGGTGGATTCGCGTGCGGGCAGGACCAACCTTCATGTTCCCAGTGACGTGATCATCGACGCATCAATGCCGGTGGTGATCCGTGATGGCGGCAAGATGTGGAACAAAGAGGATGGGCTGCAAGACACTGTTGCCGTGATCCCGGACCGATGCTACGCCACCACATATAAAGCCGTGATCGAGGACTGCAAGCAGAACGGACAGTTCGATGCGGCGACCATGGGTAGCGTGTCCAACGTCGGGCTCATGGCTCAGAAGGCCGAAGAGTACGGTTCGCACGACAAGACGTTTGTGGCGCCGGGCAACGGAACGATTCGCATCGTAACTCACTCGAACAGGGACGACGGCGGCAAGATCCTGCTCGAACAGGGCGTCGAGCGCGGCGATGTCTTCCGCGCCTGCCAGACGAAAGACGAGCCGGTTCGGGACTGGGTGAAGCTGGCAGTGACGCGGGCGCGGGCAACCGGCACACCCGCGGTGTTCTGGCTCGACCCGGATCGCGGCCACGATGCGCAAATCATTCAGAAGGTGAAAACGTACCTGGCCGACCACGATCTCTCGGGCCTGGAAATCAAAATCATGAAGCCCGTGGACGCAATGAAATTCTCGCTCGAGCGAATTCGCCGCGGCGAAGACACCATCTCCGTCACGGGTAACGTGCTTCGTGACTATCTCACCGACCTGTTCCCGATTCTCGAGTTGGGCACAAGCGCCCGTATGCTCTCGATCGTGCCGCTGCTCCAGGGCGGGCAGCTGTTCGAAACCGGAGCCGGCGGTTCGGCGCCCAAGCACGTGCAGCAGCTGGTGAAAGAAGGTCATCTGCGCTGGGACTCGCTCGGGGAGTACTGTGCGCTGGTGCCATCGCTGGAACTGATGGCAACAACAAGCGGCGATCCGCGCGCGCACCTCCTTTCGAAAACCCTCGATGAGGCCATCGGCCAGTACCTCGAAGATGCCCGCTATCCCTCGCAGAAGGTGAACGAGATCGACAACCGCGGTTCGACTTACTATCTCGCGTTGGCCTGGGCAAAGGCACTCGCCGCTCAGGACGAGGACCGGGATTTAAAGCAACGCTTCACTCCGATAGCCGCCGCGCTGGCGGCGGCCGAGGGCAAGATCACGCAGGAGTTGTTGTCCGCGCAGGGCAAACCGGTGGACATCGGAGGGTACTATTTCCCGGACGAGGATAAGTGTGTCGCAGCGATGCGGCCCAGCGCTACTCTGAACGCGATCATCGATCGAATGTAGTGGCTGTTCGCCGCGCCGGGGCGATGCTCAAGGTTGAAGCCGCTTCTGCTGACGCAACCAATGGAGCCCTCACCGCCGGGACTCTCATCTGGTCCGTCGAACTTCGAAGGTGGCCGCAAAGTTCCCGGTGCCCTCGGATTTCGGCCTGGTGCATCGCTTGCACCTACTTCGCTCGCCCGGTATAACCCTGCGCGATCGTCGGAATCGCGATGATGCGGTTTCGAGCGCTCGGCGTTCCCCATCCGCCATAAAACACGATGCCGAAGAGCGTTTTCTTGTCGCGGCCGCCGAAGAACGTGCCGTGCAGCCCCTGCGGACCGGGGATGCTGCCGGCGAACGTTGCCGTCGGGCGCGAACACATCCACGGACTTGCCCGTCGCAATATACACGCGGCCCTGCTGATCGACGGCCGAACCGTCGCCGCCTTCGCCGCCGCGCAGTTTGCCGAACTCGCGCTGGTTGGCGAGCGATCCGTCAGCCTTCACGTCGAAGGCGTACACCGTTGCGCCGTTCGTGACGTAGAGCGTCTTCTCGTCGGGGCTCAGGATAATGCCGTTGGCGAGCGGAACATCCTTCCCATACTGCGAAACCACGCCTTTCGGATCGGCGTAGAACACTCCGCTGCCCGTGGCGCCGGTGACCGAGAAGTAGACACCGCCGCGCGCGTCGGCCATCAAATCGTTGATCGACGCCGCCCACGCATTCGAGCGGCTCACCGTGGAACGAGTTCGCCAGCATCTTTCGCTGAGGCTCCAGTTGCTCGATGGCCGAGCCGAGCCCGCGTTCCGCGACGAACAGCGCCCCGTTCTTGCTGCGTGAGACCGCGCCGCCCGTGTTCGTGTTGCTATAGACGATCTTGGCGAGGCCCGTCGCGGGTCCATCTGCATCACGTTGCTCGCGTCATTGTTCGCGAACAAGACCGTGCCGTTGTCGCCGGCGATGGGACCGTCGACGTTATTGCCTTCCCACGACCAGACAACTTTCCACGACTGCCCTGCCGCCAGCACGCCGGGAATTGCCGAAGTGGCTGGAAGGACGGGATCCGGCGGAGCTTTTTTCAGAAGCTCCCCGTTCGCGTTCGCCGACTGGCCGGCAATCGGAATCGAGAACGGTTTCGGGGATTCCTGCACTTCGCCAGCACATTCTTGATTCCCGGATTCTGCCAGCTCTGCATGCTGCTGCCGCGGGGAAACGACGACGACGGACTCTGCGCCAGCGCACCGCATTCCCAGACAACACCAGCCGCGCACCAGGCGATTGCCAAAAGAGCGATTGGCGATTTCACTGCTTGATCCCTTTCGATTTCAGCCGGGTGAGCGCCCAGGTTTTATTGAACCCCGCTATTTTATACAGCCCGGCTTCCAGCCGCCAACCATCGGGCGGCGGCATCGGCGCTATCCTGGGGCACGGTATTGAAGGCGATCGCCGCCCCTGGAGCACCTTTATGAACAGCATTGATAACGGCTTCGAATAATGCGAGGCCCCGGGGCGGCAGGCGCACGCCGGCTCCGATTACCACACAATCGTAGCTCTTCGAAGCTAACTGACGCTCCACTTCAGGGCCGGCGGTTTCATCAGGCCGGATAGAAGCGACGTCCACCTCCCATCCGCGTTCAGCGAACTGCTTCAGGGCAACCGCGATGCCGGCGTGAATCTTCTCAGCGGTCATGCCTGGTGGCAAAGCAGGGTCGGAAAAATCCACAGTCTCCGGATCGTAGCCTACTAACAGAACCCGCGTCATGAACTCTCCTTTACTCCCGCGAGCGCTTGTCAGATGGTCAACTACCACTTCGCTGGAATTCGACACGTATCATACACCAGAAAGTTTCTCAACCGCATAACCTGCCCTCGACAGAACGAATCTGGCAGGAGTGAGAACGCAGCGCCGCCCTCAACCGACCGCAATGGATAGGCAAGCGCCGTACTTATCCCTAGCGTAAGGATTCGCTAAATGCCGAACGAACCGCGCTCTTGTTCCGCAAAATTCGCAAAAGCACTTAAATCCGACTCGCAAGCGTTACAGCATGGGAGGATATTACACCTCGCACGCAACGAATGGATATGCCGGAATTGAGTCAGCCAGGAAGGCAGAAACCAGAAGCCGCCGGATATAGTGGGGCTGTCCAGGCCTTAAGGATGAAAAACGAGGCCCCTGTTGCAGGCGGCATGCGCTCACAGCAAATCCAGGATGGTCAAACGGGACATTGCCAGCGCCACGGGAATCGGCTAACTTCCAGTTGCGCGTTTCACAGGCACGCTACAGCCCCATGTCTACACTTCTGACCAGCCCCGCGCGGGGCTAAAGGACCGGGACGAAGGCCACCGCTGCGAACCAGTGGCAACATGGGTTCGTTCAATGGCGACGCAGATACTTAACAGGTATCCGGCAAATAACTTGATTTGTCGACCCGCTGTTGAGAAATCCGCAACTTATAGACCGGGGAGGCGACGAGAGTTTGTTGTTCAAACTTTAGAGAAAACGTTGACGATAAGTGACGTGCCTAATGGTAACGGCCCGGTGGCCGACTCGACGACGAACTTACACCCGGATAGAGTGAAAGAGCGATCATCCATTGGGGGGGTGACGTTCCCTTTTACGCAGTCATATTGTGAACGGACTGCGCGTATGACAGGCGCAAATCCGCATCTCATAAAAATGACGGCCGTCAGCAGGTCCGCGCACCGGCCAATTCGGATATACTTGGCCGGCAGCACACATCACCCTAAAGGAAAAAATATGCGAATGTTACTGAGAGTGTCGATTCCTGTGGAGGCCGGAAATACCGCCGCCACGGCTGGAACCCTGGGTTCCACGATCGAGGAGATATTGGCCGATCTCAAACCGGAAGCGGCCTATTTCTTCGCAGACGACAACGGTCAGCGATCGGGCTCGGTTGTTTTCGATATGAAGGATTCATCGCAGATTCCCGCGATCGCTGAGCCGTGGTTCCAGGCGTTCGGCGCCAAAGTTTCGCTGCGGCCAGTCATGAGCCCGCAGGATCTTGCCAAGGCCGGGTCGTCGATCAACAAGGCTGCCAAAAAGCACGGAAAATAGATTCCAAAAAGAGATTCGAGCAGCAGCAGTTTATACCGCACGTTGGCCAGACGGGTCATCCCGGCCCGTCTGGATAGGTGACGGGATTTGCGTAACACGACCGTAGTCCCGTCCAACTCGCTGCGACCGTCGTCTTGCCTGGGCGCGGGACGCTTGTCATCATGGAGGGATGCGGACTGTCTTCGAGGCAGGCGGCGGCATCGAAGGGCTGCGGAGTCTTGCCGATGCCTGGCATCGTCGGGTGATGGCCGACGAAGTAGTGGGCCATGCGTTCAGCCACGGTTTCCATCCGCAGCATGTCGAGCGTCTTGCAGCGTATTGGGCGGAGGCACTCGGAGGACCCGGCATGTATTCCGAGTCTTATGGCGACGAGACCGGCGTCGTCAGGATTCACAGCGGCAACGGGGTGCACGACGAGATGGATCGACGCGCCATCTTTTGCTTCGACCAGGCTCTGGCTGACGTCGGACTGGCCGACGACTCTGCGCTGCGAGAAGTGCTGCACGACTACTTCGCCTGGGCGACCACGACAACGATGGCCCGCTATCACCGGTCCGCTGACGATGTGCCTGACGGTCTTACCATTCCGCGCTGGTCATGGGACGGACTCCAGGAGTAATCGACAAATGCCAGTCTCCGTCAATGTACAAACGGTTCATCCTCGCAAGTTGGCCGCGGTGCGACGCGAGGCGCCGCCGGGCGCGGTGGGCACGGCGTGGGGACCGGCCCTGGGCAAGGTTTGGCCCTTCATTCGCAGCCAGCCAGGCCTGTGGACCAACGGTTACAACATTTTCATCTACCACCACCCGGCTCAGCCGGACGCGCCGATACTCTGCGATTTCGGTGTCGAGGTCACGCGTACATTTGAGACCGAAGGCGAGGTGTACGCGACTGAAACGCAAGGCGGCGAGGCAGCCGTCGCCGTGCACCGCGGCCCGTACAATCGCATGAACGAGACGCATGACGCGATCGGAAAATGGATTGTGGCGAATCGGAGGGAATCCGCTGGGCACTCGTGGGAGATCTATGGAGATCCGACGCCGGATCCGGCCGACACTGAGACGACAGTCGTCTACCTCTTAAAGTAGCGTTCGCGCGCTTCGGCCGGTTGGTCAGACATTCCGAGAGTGGTTGCCGTTTGTCGCGCTCCCGCGTCATCAGCTCTACTTTTGTGTCGCCGGCCCCGTCGTGGTCCCGCCGAGACTGCTCTTCACTGTAATCGAGAGGGCGGCCGGAGACACAGTGAAAGATCCCGTGTACTTGCCCCCGCCTGCGGGGGTAAGAGCGCCGATCAGAGCCCCGGTTCCTGCGTTCCATACGGTCAGCGAGGCGGCCGTATTCGTGCTGGTGGCTTCGACCTTCAGCTGAAACGAGCGAACTGTGTCTTCCGCCTTCGTGATCTGCACGGAATCGAGAGGACGGAGGATGGTGACGCCCGCCGTTCGAGTTACTCCCGCAATCGAAGCGGAAATCGAGACAGCCGCGTCGGCGGCTACCGCTTTGAGAGTAATCGGAAAGGTGGCGCTGGTCGCGCCGGCGGAAACCGTCACGCTCGCCGGCAATGAGATCAGCGCCCCGTTAGAGGAGGACAGAAACACCGTCGCGTTCGAGTCCGCCGGACCGCTCAGAACGACCGTCCCCTGGGTGATGAAGCCGCCGAACTGGCTCGTCGGGTTGACCGTCAGGCCGGTCAGCGCGTACGGCGTGACCAGGGCCAGATTCGCATTCTGCGTCACCGAATTGTAAGTCGCCGTAATGGTCACGGATGCGGCTCCGGCCACCGCCGCGGTGGATACGGGAAAGGTCGCCGTCGACGCGCCGGGCGCAATCGTGACGGTGGAAACCACAGGGAACGCAAGCGCAGGGTCGCTGCTGGAGAGGGCTACGGCGGCTCCTGCGGCCGGAGCCGGTCCTCCGAGAGTGACCGTGCCCTGCGTCATGACTCCGCCAACCACCGATGCAGGGGCCACGGTGACAAGCGCGGGAAGCGGCGGATTGCCGTGCGTGCTCCGCAACAGCGTAGCCGTGGTCGTGTTCAGGAACAAGAGATCGCTGGAGCCGTTGCCGTCAACGTCGGCAGCCGACAGGCTCGCACTTCCCACCGAAGTAAGATCTACGGGCACGCTGACCAATTGCGAGCTCGCGTTGACCATCAGGAACAGCCGTGCAGGCGAGGTCAGCCAGATGGCGAGATTTGTATGGCCGTCGCCCTCGAAATCCCCGGCCGCCACCTGGCCGGTGCCGGTTCCTGGGAAGAAGAAGTCCACGGCGTCAAGAAACTGTCCGGTGCCGGTTCCGATCAGCAGCGAAATCTGTTGGCCGGCGATTCGCTCCTTGTTGAATGTGTTCACCAGGTATGCGACATCCATCTTTCCGTCCGCGTTGAAGTCCCCAATTACGGCGTCGTATGGGATGGCGATGCTGTTCACTGGAGAAGCGAACGTTCCGTCACCCCTTCCGGCGTAAAACTGCCCAGGAGAGCCATCGACGACGAGGTCCGGGTTTCCGTCGCCGTTAAAGTCCGCGACGCCTGCCCAGTAATGCGCGAAAGCCCCGGGCAGAATGAGAGGAGCACTGAAGGTTCCGGCTCCGAGCCCGCGCAGGATCGACAACCCGTTGGTCCCGGCCACGATGAGGTCGACAATCCCATCATGGTTGAGGTCCCGGGCCGTAATGTAATTTGCGGCGATTCCTGCCGAATAGAACGTGGCCGGCGCAAACGAGCCGTCACCCGCACTCAGGAGCACAGCTACTCCCCCCGCGTTCGACAGCGCCAGGTCCGCCGCCCCGTCGCCATTGAAATCGGCGGCCACTATGCAGGTGGCCGGAAATCCGAGTGAGTGGGAAACAACCGGTTGGAACGTCCCGTCGGGTTTGCCGGCGAGGATCGCCAGGCTTTGGGACGCCGATTCATAGGTCACGATGTCTGGAATATGATCGCCGTTGAAATCCGAAACCGCGATGTATGCCGAACTGCCGCCAGTAGGGTAAGCAGAGGGCGCGATGAAATCCGGGGTCTGGCAGAAGGCGGCCGCGGCCACGGCGGTAATCAAACTGCATGTCTTAAAAACTATCAGCTTCATTTTTCTCTTCTCGATTTGGCAAATCGACCTTGTCAACTACTGCTACACACGCACCAGGTCTATGGAGCAGGAACGGCGCGAATTCACATTCGGGATGGCAGGCGCACCTCCTCGCAAAACCGGCGAGGTGTGCTTTTGGCCGACTTCTCGCAGTATGCGGGGGAGAACGATCGTGAGTTGTCGTGAGAGCGTGAAGAAATTGTTAAAGATAAACTGACCGTTTCACGCGCCGGGATGTTCCGGGCAAAGACGCGGGAAGCAGTCATCATCTCGCCAGCCTCTCCCCGCGCACGCTATTCGGAACGGGTCGTGTCCTGCGATCGCCAGACAGGGCTTCAGCATCCAGGCCTTGAATGTCTAATATTTTGAACGCCGGGGTGCCCCACAACGTCGCGGGAGTGCCGCTTGTCGAAAAAGCTGGTGGTGGGATTTTAATTGTGCACAGGAAGGAACGTTTTCGGCACTCCACCGTATTACAAGGACAAGGAGCGACTGCATGACTTTAAGAAGCCACATTGCTATCGCATTGCTGACGATCCTGTTCTCGAGCACCGCCGGAGCGCACCACAACATGTCGGCCCTGTTCGATTTTGACAACCGCGTTAACGCCACCGGCACGCTGACCACGGCCGATTGGCGGAACCCACACATTCAACTGACGGTGGAAGTCAAGAAAGACGGCCAGACGGAGACCTGGACGTTTGAAGGTCCGCCGCCTGTGTTCTTCAAGGAACGCGACATCACCAAGGCCGACTTCGAAGGCGCGTTCGGCAAAACTGTGACGGTCGAAGCCAGCCGCGCTCGGGACGGCTCCAAAACCGGCCTCCTCCGGACGATGACACTGCCCAGTGGGAAATTCGTGTCGGCGTGTCCGCAAAACTGCTAGTGGCGTGTCCCATGAAACCTGCATTCAGTAAGGCCATTACCACCACGGCAGCGGCAGCGTTCTTTCTCGTCCTGCTGCAGACTCCTGGCATGGGCCAGGCACTATCTGCAGAGGAGAAGGCCACGACGAGAACGCGGAACATCGCCCAAACCATCGAACTTGCTTCCCGGGTTCTCACCATTTACGACCGCGACGGCAAGGCGTTAAAGACGGTGGGGCCGAAGGGCTTGTACCAGCAGCCGGTCTTCTCGCCTGACGCGAAACGGATTGCGGTGGTTGAAACCGATTTGCACCCGGAGAGCACGGACCAGTTCGCACAAACCTCCGACATCTTCGTGTACGATGCGGACACCGGCGCCCGCACCCGCATCACCACCAGCGGAAATCGTGAGCAGGCTATCGCACCGGTATGGTCTCCGGACAGCACCCAGCTAGCCTACCTCGCCCTGCGCGGCGGCAGCCAGGGCATTTACACCAAACCCTCGAATGGTCAGGGCGCCGAACAACTGCTATACAAGCTCCCGGGCGCCGGGTACATCCTCAGCGACTGGTCCCTGGACGGGAAGTTCCTGAACTTCTCGTCGACGCAGCTTGGCGAAAGCGTCCTGTATGCGCTACCCCTCGAGGGTGAGCACAAACCGGTGGAGGTGACCCGGTCCACTTCCACGATGCAAGCGGCGCGGCTTTCACCCGACAGCCGCTTGTTGGCCTACCGTTCGGACGAGTCAGGCAAGTTTGAAGTCTATGTCCGTTCCTTCGAGCCCGCTGGGGATAAAGGCGCCGGAAAATGGAAAATATCCGACGGAGGATTGGGCATGGTCGCATGGCGACGGGACGGACAGGAACTCTTCTACTATGCCCCCGATCGCGGAATTATGTCCGTGTCGGTCAGCACCTCACCGACGTTCGAGTTCGGCAAGCCGAAACTGCTGTTCAAGGCGCCGAACTCCTTCCCGGTCTCCGGTACGCCGGGTGGCCTGGCGAGCGTCAGCCGTGATGGCCAGCGATTCGCATTGGTCGTGCCGCCGCCGCCCAGGCTGCGGCAGATCACCGTTCTCGACCGCCACGGCAAGACTGTCCGCAAGATAGGCGAGCCTGGTCTTTATGACGCACCCGCGCTGTCACCTGACGGGACCCGTGTAGCCGTCATGCGGAACGATCCGGCCACTGACAATGTGGATATCTGGTCGATAGACATGAGCACGGGCAAGGGCACCGCAATCACCAGTGATGAAGACCAGGACATCACGCCCATCTGGTCTCCGGACGGCAAACAGATTCTATATGTATCCATTCCCGCCCGGAACGCAAGATACTGGAGCATCTATCGCAAAGCCGCGGATGGATCGGGCAGCGCGGAACAGCTGTTCCGGTTCACGCCCGGCGCCAGCCTGCAACTTACCGACATTTCCGCAGACGGGAAGTACCTGGGGTTCTCGTCCGGAGGAGCGCTTTTTGTGGTTGCCCTGACGGGAACGGATCCGTTGGCCCGCAAAGCGATTGAGTACGTGAGGGATGAATACAACGAATTTCTGGGCAGATTTTCACCCGATTCACGCTTTGTGGCATACGTTTCGGACGCGTCGGAGAGAAATCAGATATGGGTACGCCCCTTCGATAGCGTCTCCGGGACTCCGCCCGCCGAAGGGAAATGGAGGGTGTCGAAAGACGGCGGCGACGGTATGATCGCCTGGCGTTCCGACGGCAGGGAACTCTATTATCTGCACAACGATATCACCACCGGCGACACGCTGGTCATGGCGGCGGACATTGCCATGGAGCCTTCGTTCCAGGCCGGAACGCCCAGGCTGCTCTTCCGCCTGCCGATGTCGCCGCAAGGGAATCCCGGCCAGTGGAAGAACGTCACGAAGGACGGTCAGCAATTCATCTTCACCGTTCCGATGACGGAGAAGACGCGTTGAAGCACACGAGGTACTTGCTCGCATTGAGCAGGCCTCGATGTCTTGGCAAGTCTCGGCCGGTGACCAGTTCGGGCGAAGGCCGTGACCCCTTCGATAACGGCGAAGCGAAGATCTGGAAGTTCGCGGTAGGGACGTGACGAACTCGCCACGTCCCAAGAAACACAGGACCTGCTGTCTGGATCGGGCTGAGCGAAGTTCGGTGGCTGGTTTCCGGGAATCGAACTCAGTAAGACCGACAGTGGGACGTTCAGGAGCATCATATCGTCGCATCAGTATGCGGTAAGCGACACGAAGCTGTTCGTTGATGGTTCAGCTATCCAGCGGCGTCAACTCCATGTGATCGATCACAATCGCCGCCAGCATCCGCTCTCGTTTCTCCAGCCTGGGCCCAGTTGCCTGCCGATAGCCTCGGCCAACGAGATTGCGCCATTTGGCTCTGATGATGCACCGCCGAATCCGTTACGAAATCGCTGGTGGCAAGGGGTGGCCTGTCGGTAACAAGTCAAGTTGTCCGGTTTTAATAATTAGTGATCTGTCCGCTTTGTGATACAAAGCGATGCGGCCGTCAGGCCGCCGCCTTGTTGGGTTTGGTCTTTGCCTTGGAAACAGCAAAGACCGTAGCCGGCGCGGTGGGAAAGTGGGAAGCCCGCTGCTTCTGCGGGGTTTCCAAGGGAGTGTGGGAGGCGGTTAAAACCTGCTTCTGGTTTTCCCCGGCTTCCATGCTCCCGCCTTTTCCACGGCGCTTTTCTGTTGCAGCGCCGGTCAGTTTCACTCCTTTGCTGTCGAAGCGGCCCACCACGTGGGGACCGAAGCGGATCGACACGGTCTCATCCAGGTGTTCGTGGATCGTCACCGTCGTCCCCGCCAAGGTACTTCGGAACCGCGTTTTATCGATCTGCCACAGCCGATCTCCGATAGCTACCGTATTGTCTTTGGCCACGACCCGCTCGGTTTGTACCGTGAAGATCCAGTTCAGGTCGCTTCGGCTGGTGCGCCGGAACGCCGTGCCCTTCTCTGCCGCCGTCACGCTGAACTTGGCGTTGAACTCTCCGATATACCGCTCCCGCAGGAAAGCATTGGCCCTCTCCACCGTGGTGATCTCTGCCAGCCGCAGTTCTTGTGGCAAGCGCCCTTGCCACGTCCCAAAGCTGCGCTCCGAGCGGCCGCGCGCCTGTGGCGAGTAAGCCGCTATCATCTGTACTCCCAGTTCTTTCATGGCACGCCCCACCTGTGTCGGGCGGTGTTTGTCCACTTTCTCTCCCTCCCTCATCGTGACGAAGAAATGGCTTCCCCTGTCGCTATACAGCGCACAGAACAGGCCTTTGCTCTCGATCACGTCGCGCAGACCCGCCATTACCGTGCGTGTCGACTCTTCCTCCACTAGTTGGGCGTAGTAGATCTCGCTGGTGGCATCGTCGAGGATCACGATCAGGTCGTGCCACCGTTCATCGTTCAGCCATTGGTGCTTGCTGCCATCGATATGCAGCAGCATCCCCGGCAGGGGCCGGCGCGGGCGCCTGCGCCGGTGCGGCCCCCGCTTGTGCCGTTTCGCCACCAACCCGGCCCCCTGCAAGGCCTTCTGCACCCACGTGTAGCTTAAATGGATCTTGTGCTTGTCCCGCAGCTTCTCGTGAAAGTGCCGGATGTTCAGGTCGAAGTACTCTTTCCGGTACAGCCGCAACACCTCCTCCACCGTGGCCAGAGGGATTCGTTGCGCACTCGGCTTGCCCTTGCGCCGATCCGCCAGCCCCGCGTAGCCCCCGGCCTCCATCCGCTCCTTCCACCGTCGCATCGTCCGGTCCGTCACCCCGATGATTTCTGCCGCCGCCCACCAGGTGATCTTCTTCGCCATCGCCTTCAGTAACACGTCTTGTACCTTCATCATCCGCTCCATCTCGGCGGCTGAATATCGCTGGGCTTCGTCCACCTCCCAGCGTTACCCGCCGCCGTGCTTGCGGACAGATCACGTGTTAACTCGACCGGACAACTCACATACTAACGACAGTGGCAAGGGGTGGCCTTGACACCGGGACTGCCCTCCGGTATAGTCACCCCGCAGGGAGGCTCCCTTCCGCCGATGACGAGAACTTCATGGTGTTGTCGTTCGAAAGGTATACTCCTCTTACGGTGTCACGGGATGCGTAGTCGTGAGATCTGCGGGCGAGGTCTTGATTGTGCGAGATAAACGAGCGTGCGAAAAGGAGTTCTAAAATGACGGGTCGCCTGACGGGTGTGATGATTGCGATCACCGTAGTGCTCGCTGCGTCGCCAGTCGCTTTCGCTCAGAACGGTAAGCAGGGACCACAAAAAACAAAGGCCCCGACCGCCTCGAACAAGCCTTTTGACGCGCATGATCTATCCGGCTTTTGGGACATCACCAACATCGGGCGGCCACCTGGCGCCCTGAACGAAACGAGCAACAATCGGCCGCCGATGACGCCGTGGGGTTTGGAAAAGTTTCACAAGGTGAAGACGGGATACGATGGCAAGGCATTGGGAAACGGGGTTTACCCGAACGAAAAAGATTGGAATGACCCTGTCCTGCTGTGTGATCCGACGGGTTTTCCACGTATCATGTGGCACCCCAGGCCACCCGGCATGAGGTTTGCCCAGACCGCCGAGGAAGTGATTCAGTTCTTCGAGGATGGCCGCACCTGGCGCGACATATGGACGGATGGGCGAAAACTTCCGGGCGACGACGCGGACTCACGCTGGTTCGGATACGCCGTTGGCCATTGGGAGGGGGACACGTTTATCGTCAACTCGAATAACTTCGATGAAGCCAGCTGGCTCGACCAGTATGGTTCCCCTCACAGCGACCAGATGACTGTGGAAGAGCGCTACCGTCGCGTGGACCACGACCATCTTGAGATGGTCCTCAATATCACCGACCCCAAGGCGTATGTCGGAACCTGGAAAGGCGATAAGAAGATCTTTCAACTGGTGGAAAAGCCGGCCCGCTCGGAGTACAACGATCTTCCCGAGGGCATCTGCGCATATTCCGAGGTGAAGCTCCACGGTAAGGCCTGGCAACAGGTTCACCCGTAAAATTCAGGTTAAGGAGATGTCACATGACACGTAAGCTTGCGTTCCCTTTATTCGTAATGACACTGGGCTTTCTCGACCATTGGTACCCCGATGTTCGCGCATCATGGAACGGCGGGGGTGTATGACTTCACTCATCGCATCACAACGAAGGCGACAGTGACGGAATACATATGGGCCAATCCCCATGTCCAGATTTATTTCACCCTGAAGAACGATAAGGGCGAGGATGGAGACTTGGGGCGTCGAAACAGTGAGTCCCGGAAACGCGCTCGCGAATGGCTGGACGAAGAAGTCATTCAAGCCCGGGGACCAGCTTCTGGTGAGCTTCGTTCCGGCCAAGGGCGACAGAACTTTCGGAACTTGCCCTCAATTCGTGTTTGTCGCCGATGGCCACAGGCTCGGCGGTAACCGGCAGGTGCGGCATGGGAAAAGAGGCGGTCGACTCCAACACTCTCCCGGTAAAGCCGGGCTACACGACAGTTGAAGTTCAGATGCCGAAAGACACCCGCGAGAGGCCCGAGTCTGAGCAGGAGAAGTAAGGGGCTGCGGCCATTGCGACTTACGGTATGAAGGGAGTTTCCACATGAGGTATCGTTTTATGGCCCCGTTTGTCGCTCTTGTGGCCGTATGGGCCTGGACGCATCTTCTTTTTGCGCAGGGGAATCCGCAGACCCAGGCGCAGAAGGCTTCGGCGGCAACGCCTGAAGCTTTTGATCCGCATGACATCTCCGGCATCTGGAAGAACCCCGGGAGGATTCGACGTTGCGTTGGGCAACAATCGTCCTCCCATGACGGAGTGGGGAAAAGAGAAATGGAGTAAGACGAGGGCGTCCGCCAGAAATTCGCCGCTGGCTTTTGGATTCTATAAGGACCAGAAAGACTGGAATGATCCGCTGTTCCAGTGCGATCCGTCCGGCTATCCCCGTAACCTGGACTATAGTAACTACCGCTTCGTCAAGCTGCCTGGAGAATTCGTCGAGTTCTTCGAACGGGACCATGTCTGGCGCGACCTCTGGACGGACGGGCGCAAACTCCCGGGGGCTAACGCAAAGCCGCGGTGGTACGGATATGCAACCGCGCACTGGGATGGAAATACCCTGGTGGTTGATTCTTCCGGTTACGATGAGCGGACCTGGGTCGACCCCTACGGCTCGGTCCACAGCGACCAGATGCATCTGGAGGAGCGGTACACGCGCCTCGACCATGACAATCTGGAGTTCAGTCTGACGCTTACGGATCCGAAGGTATACGTGGGGGCCTGGGGCGGCAGGAAGCTGAAGTTGAAGCTGTTGAACAGCTCGCAGCAAGTGCAAAAGGGTCTTTGGGGAAAAAGAGCGGATGGAACGGCCTACGGAGACATGCGGGAAGAATACTGTGTCTATTCCATTGAACGTAAGTTCTGGGAAGGACGGCCGCTGGATGGAGTGGGTGAGGACGAGAAGAAGTAGCGCCTTGCTTCCGTATATCCGCATGTTTGCAGACACTCACCGAGCCACGACTGGAAGGGAGTGTCCTTCGAATAGCCGTTTTCATCACCCCGCTGCGAGCGTTTATGAACTTCCTCCAGTTTTAACGAGCGGATGGGCCGGCCATGCCGCTCAAGAGCCGCATCACTCGGGCTGCGCCACACGCCTTCTCGTGATGACCTCGATCGCTACACCCCACGCGCATCGGACAAGTTAAGAATTCAGGAACGGGAGATAATCATGAAGCTCGGGGCCATGGCTGACGATTGCTGTCTGGCTGCTGAATATAGCCTCGGCCGCCGGACAAACTGCGCCGGCAAAGCAGCTTCTGTCGGAACAGGCTTTTAAAAACGTTACCGTGCTCAAGGGAATCCCGGTGGATGAATTCATGGACACCATGGGGTTCATTGCCGCATCCACAAACTACAACTGCACTGATTGCCATGTCGAACCGAAGGTGGAGGGCGACTGGAGTGTCTACGCCGAAGAGACCCCCCGCAAGGCGATCACGCGCCGGATGATTCTGATGGTGCAGGCCATTAACAAGGCGAATTTCGGAGGGGCGCGTATGGTGACCTGCTATACCTGCCATCGCAACATTCAGGGCGCACCCAAAATCACGCCAAGCCTGACGGAGCAGTACGGCGAGCCACCCACGCCCGATCCCAATGAAGTTGAGATTCGCCTGCAAGCGCCCGGGGCGCCTTCCGCCGATCAGATCTTTGACAAATATCTCCAGGCGGTCGGGGGAGCCCAGAAGGCAGCCGCCATCACCAGCATCGTCTTCAAAGGCACGTACCAGGGGTATGCGGAACAGAAGGCGCCTGCGGAGATTTATGTCAAGGTTCCAAACCAGCGCACCATGATCGTGCGTACGGACGGCGGAGACCGGACCACGACCTTTGATGGCAGCAACGGATGGACGGCGGCGCCGGCCGCGGATAAGCCATTTCCGGTGATCAGGTTTAGCAACGGAGACCTGGATGCGGCCCGGCTGGATGCGGTGCTCTCCTTTCCGGCGGGAATCAGGCAGGCCATAACGAAACCGCTGGTCGGTACGACCAGCATTGATGATAAGGATATGGTCGTCGTGCAGGGGACGGCCAACAGCGGACGCTCTCCCGTAAAGCTGTACTTTGATAAGCAGTCGGGCCTGCTGGTGCGGCAGCTGCGCTACGCCGATACGCTCATCGGGCGGGTACCGATACAGGTGGACTACAGTGATTACCGCGATGTCGCCCCGGCTGGAGTCAAGCTGCCGTTTCACGTCATTACGACATGGACGGACGGCCGCTCAGACGTACTGCTGACTTCGGCGGAAACGAATGTTGCGATTGACGCTGCGAAGTTCAATCAGCCGCCCCCGCCGGCGCCACCCAAACGATAGGCATCACGACCACGATTTGCTGCGAAGAAGCAGCCCCGGCAGCCCCGGAATTTGAACGAGAATCGCACACCAGGCCTTATCGATATAAAATCCGTCAGACCTGAATCAACCGTTACGGCTTGAGAACTTCACGGAACGCTTGCCGCCGCGTCCGTACTTCCTGTCGTTCCCCGTCCTGTGGCCTCCCGCGCAGTGAGCGCCGCGATGCCGCTACAACGAGTAGTATTGACGGAGGAGATCTTTACGCGTTCCGTGTTTGGAACATTCGTCCTGGCAGCGGGGCTTTTGGCCCAGACCGCGCCCACGCCTGTAGATCCACTGCGCACCGTCATCGACCGCCTCGAACTGGAACAATTCAAGGCGCACATCAAAGGCCTGGCACAGTTTGGAGATCGCATGCAGGGAACCCAGCGCAACCGCGATGCCATCGACTGGATCGAGAAACAACTGCGGCGCTTCGGGTATTCCAACGTCGAGCGGCTTCGGTTCCAGTCCGCCAGTGGGCCTCTTGAAGACATCTACGCTACTAAGATCGGAACGACCACACCCGGAGAGATGTACATCGTCTCCGCGCACATGGACGGCCGCGGCAGCGGGGAGGCAGCCGACGACGACGCATCGGGCTGCGCGGTGGTGCTGGAATTGGCTCGTGTTCTCGGTATGCCCGGCATAGGGACGAACCGATCCGTAAGGTTTGCATTTTGGAACAACGAAGAGTTCGGGATGGACGGCAGCGGGACATATGCCGCCGAGAAAGTACCAGGTCCGACTACGGCAGTCGAACCGAAATTGCTCGGCGTTATCCAGCACGACATGATGCTGTTTGACCACGGCATGCCTCCGGGACTAAAGCAAAGCCCCCATGCCGACATCAATATCGAGTACCAGGAGCGCTCCAGAATGGCGGCCCAATCCGCGAGCCTGGCGGCATCTCTCCTGGCAGCAAGCCGATCTTACGCCGGCGACTACCCTGCAACAATCGGCGTCAACATGGCGGGCACGGATTCAATACAGTTTGAGGATCTCGTGGCGTCTGTCAGCGTGCGCGAAAACGAAAGGCTCACCGGGATTGTGATGGGTTCCAACCCGCATCATCACGAACCCACCGACAATTACGAAAACTACAGAGAGGAAGACTTTCGTTTCGGATTCAATTCCGTGAAGACGACGCTTGGCGCCCTCGGAAAACTCGCCGGGATAACTCTTGCGCCGCCGCGGTGAAGCGTTGCCTGCCCGGCAAACGCGTTGCGGGTCGGGGCTTCCGAATAGAAGTTTTCTCGAAGGGGCTCTTAGTTTGTGCCTGCGCCCTTCTTCGTTATCTCGTCATAAATTCCACCGAAGGCTTGCGGATTGAACTTCCATCCCAGATCGGCGGTATTTACTTGCATCGCGAGCGTATCCCGCGTCGCCCCGGCCTTCACAGCGTCAGTGCAACGGGTGATCAGGGTAGCCATCTTCATCCGGAACGCCTGAATCTCAGCCCGGGTCTTCGGCTCGCCGCGCCCGGGAATCGCCATTT
Organism: Terriglobia bacterium; assembly: GCA_963718155.1. Taxonomy (GTDB): domain Bacteria; phylum Acidobacteriota; class Terriglobia; order Bryobacterales; family Bryobacteraceae; genus BOG-234. Next base: position 343,437 of record CAVQYP010000024.1, read on the forward strand.
CAAAATCGAGCGACAGCACTCCGTCGAGCGATTTGTTCCAATCCAGGATACTGCCCCCATTCGCGAAATCAGCGCCCGGATTGCCGTCCGTAATCTGGTCGCTGACCATCACCACTTTCAAATCCGGAAAGTAGATCATCGTGTCGTCCCCCGTGTGACCGCGTCCGTACGCGTGCGCATCCACTTCAGCGCCGCCCAATTTCAGCACGTAATCTCTGGCGAACGTCTGGGTCGGCAATCCGGGAATGTCCTTTGTTCGGGGATCGTTGGCCATGTTCGTCTTCAGAGCCTCGAGCGCGATCACAGTGGCTCCCGCATCGATGAACTGCTTATTGTTGCCTACATGGTCCGGATGGTGGTGCGTGTTGAAAACGTACTTTACCGGCTGGTCCGTCACCGATTTGATCTCTTCCATGATCCGGTCGTATCTGTTCTCGCCTGGATTTTTGGTGTCCACGACGATCACTCCCGCCGGAGTCACTCGGATCAGAGTATTCGCGCCGCCGCCCGTGATCATGTAGAGATTTGGCTTCAACAGACGGATCTTCGCGACAGGATCCTGTGCAGCTGACCTCCCCTGTGCCCTCAAAAAGCCGCTGGAGAGCCCGAGCGCCGCCAAAAACACCATACAAAAAATCGTCTTCTGGAACATGCTTCTCTCCTCGATTACAACAAGCTCGATTACAACAAGCTCGATACCGAAATCTCGCGGGGGCCTGCTTCCGGATACCGATCTTCCGGAGTCCTTCTGCGCCACACCATCTGGAAGTGAAACAGGCCTTCGCAGGTGTTTTCCGTGTACCCCGTGTCAGCGAGAGCGATCGTATCGAGCATCGCCCTCCGCTGCGCTAAGGATAAAGTGCGTCACCCGGCCACTCGAATCCTTGTAGAACTCGATCGTCCCGGCGGTCGAATCGAAGCTGGTCTCGCTCCGCGGAATCAGCGGAAAATCCTTCATGTACAGTTGTCCCTGCAGGACGCTTACGATTTGATCCGGACCGAAAAAGTCTCTGGAGGTCACGACACCGTCGTGAAACCTGTATTCGCCCGCGTACCTTGCAAGCACCGCTGGGCTGGGATGGGCCGCGGCTTTCGCCGTCCCCACCAGATGCCCGGTATCCCGCTCGTCTTCGTTGCACACGTACTCCAGCATGTCCGCATCCGCAGCGTAGTTGACCGCCACGGACATGGTCAGCGGCCTGGTCAATGTCTCGGGATCGTCGTAGGTGACCTGAACCTGCATGTGTCCGAAGTCGGTGCGCCTGAACTTCTCGGTAACGTGCAGATGCTCGGAATGGGGATGCCCCACCATATCGAGCCAGGTCTTGTCGTTGAACCCCGCTGTTTCCACTACCAGCGTGTCGCTTTCCCAATGCCCGATTGAATAGCCCATCCAGGTTGGGTTCGGATCTTTCGGCAGTTCGCGCCCATCCGTGTAGATCTGCCTGAAGCCGCCGAGCTCGTACAGCAACGCGATCACGCCGCGCGACTGAACGATTCGGTAGAACCTCGTCGATCCGGCGGCAAAGATCGCCTGAGGGCCCGCTGGCAGGCAGTGCGTCACCGGATTGTCGTGCCTCAGGTTTACGGCCCGCTGGAGGAACAGCGCTTCCGCCGCGGGTCGGAAGATCCCCTCGTCCTTCATATCCTGGATCACGTCAAAACGATACGGAGTCAGCTCGGGCTTCCACAACCCGGACAGATCCGGTTTGCCATCCGGCATCCGCGGGAGGGGCGCTGTCAGGTTCGGTCTCCCATCAGCCGTGCGCGGAATTCCCGGAGTGGGTAGATTCAGCCACTGGCCAAGGGCCGGCACGGTAAAGACCAGGGCGAGGATGATGGTGCGCATCGGTAAGCAAATGATAAACCCACGCTCGTACGGAAGCCAGGGGGGCTTCTGTGCGTGTGCGCGGATAGCTGTCGAGCGAACGAACGTGACCGGCCAGGTGCCGTGGGCGCGTCCCGGAGTGGCTAACGATAATTTACCGATATCTGGCCGAAAGGAGGAAACACAATAAGTGAGGAGAAGGTCAATTCTTGCCAGAATTGACTCGCGGCCGGATCGGCGCTCTGTCCGAGTGACGCGTTATCCGGCCAGGTGAAGGGTCGGCCATCACAAGCGAACCCCCGCGGCCCTATCTAGTCAATCCGCTCATCCTTTGTACGCGTTGCCGACTCCGCACGTAACCGGGTACTTCGACGGATAGCGCGTTTTCCACCAGTGGACCGCTACCGCCCAAGTTCACCACAACTTCCGGCTGGCGCGTTAACGGTTCACAAACCAACCAGCTGCTAGACAGCACGCACGGCGAGGCACCTGGAAGAGCCCATTCATCCAGCAGCAAACGCCTCGTCGCCGGGCGGTTTCGAGTGCACTGAACCGACGGAGGGAAGACAGCTACTTTCTTGTCAGCGCGGCTGCCAAAAAACGGAGTTCGAACTCCACCTCGCTGGAATCGGCCACGGTATCGGCGATTTCCTGACGAAAGAGATCGCGATACCTTTTGCGAAGTCTATGAATGGCCACCTTGAGCGCTCCTTCTGACGTCTTCATTTCGTGGGCCAAGGCGGCATACGGCGCGTCGGACTGCCCGAGAAGGAACACCTTCAACCGTTCGAAATGCTCCGGGCGACCGTGACGCACAAACTCGTTGCGCAATCTCTCCACGACTCGATCGAGCACCGAAAGTGCCCAGCCCCGTTCGAAGATCCGCTCCGGCGTCTCATCGTGCGCAGGCTCGCGTTGGTAGCGGTCTTCGCCGGACGAGAGTTCGAAAGACATGACGGTCCCGCCGCCGCGTTTCTGCGCCCGATTACGGTCTCGCTCGTCGGCCAGAAAGAATTTCATTGAAGTGAGAAGAAACGCCCGAAACCGCCCCTTCTCCGGGTCGGCGCGATCGAGATATCGGCCTTCCAGAACCCGGATGAAAAACTCCTGCGTAAGATCCTGCGCCTGGTCAGCTGGATACCCGCGCTGGCGAACATACGCGTATAACGGATACCAGTAGCCCTCGCACAGGGAAACCAAAGCGGAGCGAGCCTCCTTTCGATGTGGATCGCCGGCAGCGACCACCAGGGTCCACCGTGTGGTCGGAAACCGGGTTGGTCCCGGCAGCGTATGCATAGCCTGGCCGTTCGTCATTTCATCCTCAACGGGTATCCCGCTAAACAGGATAAGGAAATCCGGAGGACAAAGTTACACCTCAATCGTTACAGCTTCGCGTACTCTGCTTTGACGCTCTTCAGGATCGGAATGTCGGAGTCCGCATCCTTCCAAAGTGCGAGGAAAGCCTCATAGGCCCCTTTCGCCCTGGCCTTATCTCCCGATAAAGCGAACGCTCTACCAAGTTGCAGGTGCGCCAGCACGCCAATGGGATCGAGCCCCACAATACCTCGGTGATCGAGGATTTTCTGAAACTCGGACGCCGCCTCCCCATACCGGCGCGCGGCAATGAAAGCCGCGCCGCGCACATAGGCCGAATGCAAACCGCCAAGATAAAACTGGATGTCGAGGCCATTCGGGGCCAGCTCATATTGCCGAGCGATTTCGAGGCCTTCCACGCTATCCGCGGGCTCGCCCCGCCCCAGTGCGGCTAACGCGCGAAGAACCGGTACGTAGGTAAACTTAACGAAGGTATCCTGAGGGAAACGCCTTTCGAGGTCGGCGGCGAGCGCTTCGGATTGAGAAGCGTCGCTCGCAAGACCAAGGGCAAGGGCGGCGGCGTATTGGACGTCCCGACCCTTGGAAAGTTCGAGCGCCGCAATCGAGATCTGTTTTCCTTCGACAGTGTACCCGCAAGCCGCTTCCCAAACGGCTCGTGCGGCCCGGTAACTCGCGACCGCCTCGTCGTTCCCCTCTTGCAAGGCCAGATCCACGGCACGATTCGAGTACCGCCGGGCGGCCTGTAACAGGCCGGAACGAGCCAATGCGAGAGACTCGGCATGAGCGAGTATGTGTTCCGCTTCATGCTTGCCCTTGGCCAGAGCCAATATCCGATCCATCTGGTCCTTGTCACCATTTAACAGCGCAATGTTGTATCGCATCACCCAATGACGAGGAATCTGCAGCTTGTGTTCGGAAGCTCGTTGAAGAATACTTTCGGCTTCGGGGAAGCGGTCGAGGAAGAAATAGCTGGCCGCAAGATTGCCATAGCCAAAGGCAATGTCGGGACGGATCGCAACGTATCTCCGGGATATCTCGATCGCTCTTTCAAATCGGCCTGTCCCCTGTGTGGATATACCGCCTAATAAATCGTGGGGACTTGGTGGCTCGTCTCCTCGCGGATAGGTCTGAAGCCACAACTCGAGAGTTTGGTACGCCTTTTCCAGATTTCCTGTCACTTGCCGGTCATAGAGAAAGTCGATAAAAAACTTCTCTCGGTCGCTAGCTCGATCGCGCAGTTGCCGGGCTTTTGTTGTGCTCGCCGCCGCCAATACGGACTCACCATTGCCGCTGTATTCGATCCCTAAATTCGCCCAGGCCATGGCGAATTGGGGATCGATTTCGACAGCGCGGCGATAAAAGGGTATAGCAGCCGCAGGCCCGGCGGAAAACCTGAACTTGTGTCCGGTAGTGAAAGCCTTCAGGGCCTCCAGGGAAGAGGTTTTGGCCTCCCACAGAGGTGCTGAGTGCTTCTCCACGGTGGCGAGCGATTCGCCTACCCGGCTTCTGAACTTGCGAGCGAGCAGGCCCAGCGTATTGAGGACATCCTCTCGGCTGGCGGCCTGCGCCTGTTCCTGATCGAGGGTGTTACCGGTATTACAGGTTTCCGCTCGTAAACCCAGAACATACTGGCTTCCAAGGCTCGCAATCGAGCCCTCGAGAACCGCGGCGCTCCCGGTTCGCTCGCAGATTTCTCGCGCGACTTCAGGATTCAGCCGCGCATTCTTCGGCCGCGCCATCAGAGCCAGTGTCCGCTGGATCTGCTGGTCCGACATAAGTTCAAGGTACGGCGATTGTTGAAGCTCCACGGACAGCCCCTGGCGCAGCGTGTCGTCAAATACCGGATCGCCGGTCTTATTCTCGAAATCCGCGAGGACAATAGCATCCTTGTCGGTCAGCTTGGGTCTTGACGCAGAATGCGAAAGTGACCAAGCCGTGACTCCGCTCAAGACGAGGAATACGGCCCCCGCCGCGGAAGCGAGGCCGGCCAGCCTGTGCCTGCGGAGAAACTTGTACATTCGGTACAGCCTGCCCGGCGCTGAGGCAAGCACGGGCCGGTCCTCCAAGTGCCTCTGGAGATCGGCTGCGAGGTCTGAGACCGAGGTATACCGTCTCTCTCGCGCCTTCTCCAGCGCCTTCATCGTGATGGAATTCAGGTCGCCATCCACTAAGCGGCGAAGCGAAACCGGATCCGTCTGACGGTGTGCGGCAATATCGCTCGCTGCCGCGCCCATCGAGGTAAGCTTTCTCGGTAACGACGGCGCTTCGTCTTCGCGGATGATCCGCAGCATTTCCGCCAAACCGGCGTTACGTAGCATGGCCGTGTCAAACGGAACAGCTCCGATCAGTAGCTCGTATAAAAGCACGCCGAGTGAATAAACATCGGAGGCCTCGTCGATGTCTCCCGTCATCGTGTCGGCCTGCTCAGGGCTAGCGTACTCCGGAGTCCCGACTATCTGGCCGAACTGCGTGAGCAACGTGTTCTCTACGGCCCACTTGTCCGTAGCCGTCGCGATGCCGAAATCGATTACCTTGGGGACAGGCGCACCGTCCTGCTCTGAGACGAGCACGTTCGACGGCTTCACGTCACGGTGGATTACACCCTTCTGATGCGCATGTTGGAGCGCCCGGCAGACCGCGAGAAATAACGCGAGCCGCTCCCTGGTGATCATTCGCCTGCGATCGCAGTAGTGGGTAATCGGTGTTCCGTCGATGTACTCCATCACGAAGTACGGACGTCCTTTGCTGGTCGCCCCCGCGTCGAAAATTCGGGCAATGTTCGGGTGCTCCATCAGCGCCAGTGCCTGACGCTCGTTATGGAAGCGCGTCAGCACCTGGGTGGTGTCCATGCCAAGCTTCACAACTTTAAGAGCCACGCACCGTCGAATGGGCTCGAGCTGCATTGCCAGGTATACCGTGCCCATTCCTCCTTCGCCCAATGGTCGAAGGAGCTGATAACGGCCGAAGTCATCATCGCCGACTGCCGGCGTCGCTGTGTCGATTTTTTGTGTTTCCGATTCTTCCGCGCCAAGGGGGGTATCGAAAGCGCCCTGGATCAGGCATCTCGGGCACAGGCCCGCGGGATCAGCGGACCTCAATTCCTCCCCGCATTGCGGGCAGTTTGGCATCTGGACCAAAGTCGTAGGGCCTATTTTACTTCTTTCGCTCCATACGCTGTAACCTCCAGCCCGCGATTCCTTATTCGTACCAGGTGAGGCGATTGGAACCGGTAAACCAGATCGACACGCCAAAAGTAGTTCTCAGTAAAAGGAGCGCAATATGAAAAATACCCCGAGACTTCATGCCCTGCGAAGAGGGCAGAATATGTTACCGAAGTATTGGAAACCAGCTTTGGCCATCGCTCTATCCGGCGTAGCTTTCTGTCAACCAGGTCGGGCCCAGGCCCCGACGGCTTCGGTATTGCGGATCGACACGGTGAACGCTGTCGTGTATTTCGAAGATACTGGCGACGTTTCCAAATTTACGACTGATCCCGGTACGCCCGCACCACTGCTGCCGGGCAAGAACTTCAACCGACAGATCGGCATCGCCGACATTCAGGCCGTGAACGGCCAGCCGGTAATGGGAGTTCATACGCGCGTGGGGGTGACCATTGGTTTGAAGACGGCGCCCAGTCCCGGCCAGGCAATCGCTGACGGTGTGCGGAATGCAGCAGACCGAGGTCAGCTTCGAAATCTTGAAAAGCGACGGTACGCCGATCGGGACGATCATGGCCAGCGGATTTATCGGTGGCGCCTCGCCGCCAGGATCTCCTTCGAAAGTGACGGCGTCCAATATTGTGATTACTGGTGGCACGGGAGCATTTCTCGGCGCTCGGGGGCAGGTGGGTTCGGAGGATCCTCCGCCGGGCGTATCTATACAACGCTCAGCTTCAATGACGGAGGATCCCGCGAACCGGCGCCGGAATGGAGGTGGGACACAACGGTGGGTAATCCATTTGATCCCAATGGAGCGCGCCGCAAATTGCGGCCCTGCCTGCCGGTCCTGCCATCACCCATTCCAATGACTTCACCCTCGTCACGTCGTCCAGGCCGGCAATGGCAGGAGAGATACTGTCGCTGTTTGCGACGGGCCTCGGCCCAGTGAGCCCGGCAGTTGATCTTGGCCAGCCATTCCCGTCGAGTCCGGTTGCGACTGTCAACTCACCCATCGAGGTGATGGTTAATGGAAAGGCCGCGGAGGTTCTAGGCGCAGTCGGCTTACCCGGCGCTGTGGACGGATACCAAGTGAACTTTCGGGTGCCTCCGGATACCGCAAAAGGACCTGCAAGCATTCAGGTGAGCGCGGCCTGGATTGTCAGGAACTGCGGTGGGGATCGCGGTTCAGTAAACGTCGGCCTCACGGGTGCGGAGCGCCGTTCCTGCCGGGTGCAGTTCCCTGCGCGGAGAGGCGATGGCGAGTCGCAGAAAGTCATTCTGCGAGAACCCAGGTCTTCGACCGCCCGAACGATTTCCTGGACGTATGGTCGTCATGTCGTAGAGAGCGCCATGCGGGGGGGGCGCCTACTGGTCAACGGTAGTTTCTCCAACCCGCATCTCCTCGGAACGAATCCTGTAGCGCCTCAGAGTCCAGCCCGACGGAGTCATTCTCCGAGTGGCGCGTGATACATCCAGAGGAATACCGGTCACAGTCCACAAGCCGACCTTTCGGTGCTAATCGCCAAAAACGCCGCTCGGTCCAGAGCCATCCGCTTTGAGCGCTGCTCAGAAGCGCAAGGGCCGCCGGGCGCGGCGCCAAATAATGGAGGAACCCGCGCGTCCAGCCGCGTATCGGCGGTCATAACTTGCGCGTGTTCCTCAAAGGAGCTTGCTGATTCCGGCTCTCGCAACGGGCGTTCCAACACCTACCAGAGGGCGCCAACTGGGGGAGATCTATTCTAAACCTGATGAAGCTGCATCGGGTCGCCGGCGCGGAAAGTTAACGACCTATTTCGCCCGTCGGGACAAATCGGTGTAGACCAGCGTAACGAACCTGTCGGGCGTAATGGCTCCGGCCATGCGCGGCCCGTCGAAATCCGCCGTGGGTTTTGAAGCCACCACTTCCTGCAGCGTTTTCCCTGCGCGGATAGCCGTCATGATCCGCTCGCGCACGGCGACAAACATATCCAGCTGCTGCTGGATCTCTTTGAACCCGACCACCGGTCCGAGATGTCCCGGAATGATTTTCGTATTCTCGTTCGCGATCTTCATCACCTGCCGTCCGGCGGCGATCATGCCGTCTACCGATCCGCCGTCGTCGACTCCGATGTTGGGATAGCGCAGCGACGCCGGCACGTCGCCGACATGCATCACGTTGGCATGGCGGAAATAGATAATCGAATCGCCATCCGTGTGGGCCGGCTCCGGATGATAGATGTAGATCTCCTCGCCATCGAAACGCAGCGTCATGTGATCCCCGTAAGTGATTACAGGCAGCGCCGCGGCGCCAGGCGGATTCTTTTGCTCCGCCATTCTTTTCCGCATATTCTCCTGGGAGATGATCGCCGCACCCAGCTTCGCCATCGCTTCGTCGCCTGCCGTATGATCCCCGTGCAAGTGTGTGTTGACGAGATATCGGACGGGCTGGGGACCAATCTTCGCCAGCGCGTCCATGATCTTCTGATGCATCGGGGCGTACATCGAATCGACCAGAAACATTCCGTCGTTCCCGGTCAACACGGCAATATTGCCCTGCGCCGCGCCGCCCATCAATACGTAGAGATTGTCGGCGACCTTGACAGTCTGGATTTCGGTTTTGGCGAAGTCCACCTGCTGCGCCCAGGCGCACGGAATAGCGCAGGCCGTGATCAGAACCGCTGTGATGGGTTGCAGCATAAGCGCAAAGGGCGCTGTCCCGCGCCGCCAGGAAACGGAAGGAACACGCATCTCGGCGGCGGCGCGGACGCGACCCGTTTTGCGCGTGCTCCTCAAAAGCGCAAGGGCCGCCGGACGCGGCGCGAAAAACTGGAGGAACCCACCCGTCCAGCCGCGTTTCGGAGGCAGAACTTGCGCGTCTTCCTTGCAGAACGCACGAACTTTGCCACGATCTGCCCCTGTCGCGGAAGGGCGATACCGGTGATCGGATTCGATCCGATCGCCGTGCTGATGTAACCGAATCCGGCGGTCGTCTGCTCCGCCGTGTTTCTGGTCTGGGTCGATTGGGCGTTCGACACCGCGGTACCGGTCGGATCGTTAATGCGGGCGCGATTGAACACGTTAGTAAATTCCGCTCTTATGTTAAGGGTAACGTTTTCGTGGATCCTGAAGATCCGGCCCACGGACATGTTCTCGACGGGCCGGCGCATGTAGCGGTAGTCGTTGTAATAGGCCGCGGCGGTGCCGAACTGTCCGGCCGGCGGCGCGGACCATGCCGCCGGGTTCAGAACGAATGTGGCATTCGGATCGAAGCAGTGACAGTTCAGATTCGTGGTGTAGAGTGGCACGCCTGGCACGCGGTCCATGAAAGTGGCGTTTGAAACGGTTCCGATATTTCGCAGCAGCAGCGACTGCAGGTTATTATTCGCGATAGGAGACAAGAATCGGCAGTCCGCTCTGATAGCCAGATAGGTGCTGACAGTCCAATCGCGGACTATCACCGATGCAACCTTCGCCCCCGCGCTGGATCCGAAATGAAAGGCGGGCACGGTGTAGTTGATGGCCGTGTTGAACTGGAACGGTTGATCGAATTGTGAAATGTCCTTGTTGAGCGCTCGGTTGAACACATCGTTGACCACCTCTCCACCAGTCGTGCGCTGCCGTCGGGGCGATGTCGGCGCCGAGTACCAGTTGCTTCTGACCAGGCGAAGACGGCGGTGAAGGTCAGCCCGTAAGAGAGCCGCTTGGTCGCCTTCGGTCTGGAGCGAGTTGTACCAGGTGTCGCCCAGCGGCGACTAGAGCGAGGTAATCGAGGTGAACTGCGGAAACGGCCGCAGAGACTGGGCCACTGTCGCGGTCACAGGGAATCCGGAGTAGGGCGAATTTTGAAAGCCTCTGTTGATCGCGAGAGCCGAATTCAAGGACGAGATCAGCAATTGCTGGTCGGCGGGAGTGTTGATGTTGAGGTTGTGCGCGGCGAGATTCTGCGTGGTAATCGCGTTGACGTCCATAAGCCCCGGCGCGGTCCACCATACTCCCCGATTCCCGACATAGGCAGCTTCGACGGACAGGTTCTTGAACCGATCTGGCGCTGCACTCCGATGCTCCATTGAAGCTGTCTTGCCGGCCGTCCCGCGTTCTGGTCGACATACATCTTGGGCGGAGTCAACGTGCCGGGAGAGGGATATTGGCCGGGGTCGAGATCTGGCCAGGGAGTCGGCGTGAACGGTATGCCGCCCTGCAAGGTCATAGCGGGCTGGCCGAATGTCGCCGAGCCGACCTGAGTCGGAATGGAGATGGCCGTGGTCGTCTGGTTGTTGGTTGGCGTGCCGGAATAGACGACGCCAAAACCTGCCCGGATTACGGTTTTGGGATCGATCTGATACGCCGCGCCCAACCGTGGACCAAAGGCGAATGGATAGATCTTTGCAAAATTGCAATTACAGTGGCCGGGTCCATTACCTTCGAAGACCACGGCTCCCGGCAGGCCTCCCGCCGACGGGTTTGGCGTTGTGGGCGAGAAGTCCGGATAACGGCCGTACTGCTCTTTCGGGTAACCCTGATAGTCGTAGCGAAGGCCGTAATCGATCGTGAGCTTACGGCCGACTTTCCAGCTGTCCTGGGCAAAGAAGCCCCACGCGTATTGACCTACGCGCGCCGTCGGCGGGTTGGCGATGTGACGTTATCGACGAGTCCCAGCAGGAAGCTCGCGTACGCGAACCCCACCGTGCCTCCGTTGAGCGGAAGTCGTGTTGAGGTAAGGCAGCGCGGTTTCCGCGGCGCTGAAGCCGTAAACGCCATTCGTCGCCGTGTAAAGAAGTGTCGGCACGCCTTCGAACCGGACTTCCGCGCCGAACTTGTAGGATGGTTGTCTTTGACCCAAGGTAAGACTTAGGTTGAACGTCGGTTTTGATACTAGATGTTGCGGTTCCCGGTAGGACCCAGATTCTTCACGCCACCCTGCGCGTTGGACTGGCGTTGGTGAACGCGGGAAACATGCGATTGACCGTGGCGCCGTTCAGGCCAAGCTCGGCCGCGCGTTGTAGTTCAGGTTCACGACATCGTCGGAGAAGTAAAGATCCTGATACCCGCCGCCGAGATGCAGCAAAAGCGGCCGGAGTAATGATCTTTCATAGTTCAGATCGAAAAGATGCGAGGTAATGAAGGTGCCGATCGCCGCCGAAATCAGCGGCGGCAAACCGTCTGCGCCGCCGGTGGTGTTCGAGTATTGACTCGCGGTCTTTGATCTCCGAAAAGAAGAACGAGAGCTTCTGGCTTTGCGCTCAGGTTGTGATCGGTCTTGATGGACGGAGCGGTGGTGACCCGGTCGCTGACGTACGGAAAAATCGCGTTGTTCACCAGACCGGGCTGGTTCGGCAGCGGAATCAGCGCCTGAACCTTTAGCGGCCACCGGATCGAATCGCACGATCGGAATGGTGTTGTTCGGAAATGGATCGCGCACCACCTGCCGTTCACCGTTGGTCTGGCTGTTGGGATCGTAAATCTCATTTCCGAAGATGGATCGCTGCCCAGCGGGTCGGTGCCCAGCACCTTGCTGGTGACTATCGCCGAGCTGAAGTTGCCCGCGCGATAGGCCGGAGTGGGAATGGTAATCGATTGGTTGTTGATGTTCTCGTTTTCGCGGAACTGTTCAAAGTTGAAAAAGAAGAAGGTCTTGTCGTGGCCGTTGTAGACTTTCGGAATCCAGACCGGACCGCCGATCGTGCCGCCGTAATCGTTGCGCCGCGCCGCGGGCCGAAGCAGGCTTCCCTGGCCGTCGTTGGTAGAAGGGCGTACCCGCGTTCAGAACTTCATTGGCGAAGTAGTCGTAGGCGGTGCCGTGAAACTGGTTGGTGCCCGATTTCATGGTGTAGTTGAAGAAGCCTCCACCCACCTGGCCGTATTCAGCGGCGTAGTTGCTGGTTTGAATCGTGACTTCCTGAATGGCATCCACGCTGGTCTGGTTCTGCGCCGGCCGGCCGGGCACGTAGCCGTTGTTGGCGTCCTGTCCTTCGATGCGGAACGACGCCGTGTTGGCCGGAGAGCCGTTTACTTTCAGATTGACGTTCGGATCGAGGTAAGCGCCCGGCACCAGCACGCACCGCCGCAGTCGGATTGCGGATGGCCGAGCTGCCCGCGCCGGCGCCGGTCTGCAGCACCGGAAGATCGTCCAGCCGCTGCGCGCTCACGTTGTGGCTGACTTCGCCGCTTTCGGTTTGCAGCAGGGCCGCTGCTTCGTTCACGGTTACCGATTCGGTGGCGCTCCCCACCTCCAGCTCGAACGTCGATGCGCAGGTCGGCCGCTACCTGGATCGTCAGACCTTGCCGGACGTATTTCTTGAATCCTGGCACGGCGACCGAGATTTCGTAAGGTCCGGCAGGCAATTCAGAAAGCGTATAGTTGCCGGTCGTGGTGCTTTGCGTCGGATAGAGCGCCCCTGTATCGGTATTGCTGGGCTACCACCATCGCATTGGACGCAACCGCGCCGGTGGGGTCGGCAATGGTGCCGGTTATCGTGCCGCGATCTCCTTGAGCGAAGGCCAGCCTGGCAAATGCGAATAGACACACTACTCCTCGGATATTACTCATATCGACTTTCGTTATGGAAAAACGGCCTCGTCCCCGTCTATTTCCGGGTGTCTTTCCGACGATGTGCTCGACGTCGTTGTTGTTTTCCTGGCAGATGTATTCCATGAGTTCCTCGTTCTGGAGGAGCGGCGACTTGCCCGTGCATCGTGAACGGCTTGGTATATGCGCCAGGATCGTCAATGGTCGCCGTGTAAACTCAGGTGCCCCAGGTCGGGCCGCGTGAAGCGCTCGGTTACATGCAATTGTTCGGTGTGGGGATGGCCGGCGAAATCGAACCAGAATTTATCGTTGAAGCCGACGTATCGATCACCAGGGTGTCCCCCTCGAAGTGCCCGATGGAATCGCCATACCAGGTGGGATTCGGATTCTTGGGGTGCTCCTTGCGATTCATGTAAATCTGCCGGTAGCTGTGAATGTTGCCTTCGAAGAGAAAGACGATCATGTCGGGAGTCTGCATGATCCGCCACGGATAAGGCGCCTGACGCGGCACGCCTGTCGGCAGACAGTTGGCTTCCGGGTCGTCCTTGGACATGTGTTCCTTGGTCAGTTTTGCTGCCCAGGGCTGCAGGGGGAGTGTCTTCGCCTGGTCCAAGGAAACGGAGATGTCGTAGATAAATACGTGCTCCGGCCCCCACACTCCGCTCAGGTCGGGTTTACCGTCGGCGGTGCGGGGAGCTTTTCCCGCCGGTCCTTTGCGGGGAGGGCGTGAGTCCCCGTCCTGTGCTCTGAGGTGCGTCTGCACGCACGCTAGAAGCGCCGCCATTGCCGCAACAGTCACGACCGAACCAGCGAATTTCATCCAGACCCTCCCAGCTAAATCGCCGACGAAATTCTATATCGCGGTGCCGGAAGTGTCAACCGGGATAGCTGTTTCTTGGTTTCTTAAATCTTTTCGTGAACAAAACGACTACAACAATCACCGGGCAATCCCAGGCTGCCTGGAGCAGATGAAGGTGTTCTCGATGGCCTTGTCGGCCTTGTCACAGGCGGCTTTGAGTTTACTGTTGGGGCCGTTCGCCGGACCGGGTTTGCGAGGGAAGCGATTGTTGGCACGCGGCCCGCAAGAGGCGTAGCAGGAGAGATGGTGTGCCTTTCATCGGGCCTTTCCTGGCGAAGTACACCGGACTGTGGCTTCTATAAACGGATTCGGTACTGCTGGCATAGACCGAATGTGCTTCGAAGAGTTGACTAAAATAGTTTTCGAAAGTGTCTCTTCACAGGGCGGGGACACACAAGAGTTGCACCGGGAGAATCCCATCGAAGTGAGCCTGAGGATTATGATCATTGGCCCCTCCGGCCTCCTTCGCGCCGAGCTTCTTCCTCTCCATACACAAGCACCCGGCCCCCAACTGACATAAGGTTCCGGAATTCGAGCCTTGCCACGGAAGCCGTCCATCAGACATTGGAATACCCTCAGTGGGAAGCGTTTTTTGTCGATTCGTTGAACCCGACTCGTACTTCAACGGGAGGTTTTATTCGTAGTAAGCGGGCGATTTTTTGAGCTTCGCGTTCGCGATGTAGTCGTGCTGAATCCAGAGCTGCGCACCCGTCTTCTTCAGAAACGCCTCGATCGCGGCTCGCGAGGCGACGGTCTGATCGGCGTTGAATTCCGTGATCGGGATTTTATTGAAAGTCCGTTCCTCGGGATAGTGATAGAGATCGCCGCTGATCAGGACAGGCCCGGTCTTCTTAAGTCTCAGGAAGAGTACCTGATGGGCGGGGGAGTGTCCCGGGGCGGCTTTGATAATAACGGTTTTGTCGCCGAATACGTCGTAGTCCTCCGTCGTGATGAATACGGTTTTGCTGTTTTTGAGCGCGCTGAAATTTGCAGGCTCCGTGCGCGGCGACGGCGGATCGGCGAACATCGTCTCGCGTTCGGCCTTCGGCACCAGCCAGGTCGCGCCGGCAAAAAGGTTGCCATTGCCGACATGGTCCCAGTGAAAGTGAGAGAAGGCCAGATAGGTAATGTCCGACGGGACATAACCAATCTCCGCGAGACGCGCCGTCAAAGGTTTGGTGGATGTGGCGTATCGCATGGTTGCAGGGCCGCCGCCCGGTTTGAAGTTGCTGTCGGGGACAGGGCCGGTGTCCCACATCAGGGTTCCTTTGGGATGGACCACCAGAAAGCACGGAGCCGACATCTTATATTGGGCCAGCTCTTCCTTTTTAAACCGATATGCCGACGTGTCGGGATTGTCCAGAGTGCCGCAATCGATGACATAGAGGCGTACCGACTTCGGCGGTTTTGGTTTGCCCTGCTGGGCAGCCGCCGAGGTTGCAAGGGTCGAGGTTGCTGCGAAGAGAAGCCCTGGCAGCATTCCCGCAAGAATCCGGCACCATGTCGATTTTGCCTGGCTATTCCTGATCGCAACTCTCATGGCAAGCTTCCCTCCCTGTGTTTCGCCGTGTTTCGGGAACAAACATCCCTCGGAACCGAGGGACGAAGCACCGCGACCACTATTCTCTGTCTCGCGACCATCCGTCATCTCCGGAACGAGTCGAGGCTCGATCCGCGCGCGCGCATGCTGCTCAGCTTTACCGACAACCGCCAGGATGCCTCCTTGCAGGCAGGTCTTTTCAAATAGGGCAGCGACTCGACCGGAACGCGTACTTGTTGCAATATCCGGCGCTTCAGCGCCGCGCGACCAGCCATCAGCCAGACGGGAAGCGCGAACACAAGCCAGGGTTTGTCGCGCAGAAGAAGCGCAAGCGATTCCCACAGGAGATCTCCACGCAGCAGCGTTCCGTCGAGATCCACGCACAACGGAACTCTCGCCGGGGCCTCTGCCGCGTTCATGGGCGGGCGCCCTCCGGGGATGATATCGCCTGACATCCGGTGCGCGCGGCCCGGTCCGGGGGGATCGGAGTCTTTTCGTTTGGCGACATGGTGTCGCGTTCAAACATCAACTTATAGGAATCATAGGCGCTGTCCTTCAAGACCTCAGCTACCGGATCGCGCGGCGAGCCTTCAGGGGTCGAGAGAATCGCAAACTCACGGCCTCCGACCTTTCCTGAGACAACGGGAAAACCATTCAGATCGGTCAGCTGAGCCTCGACTTTTCGCCCCCCGGCATACAGATGGACGAAAATCGGCCGCTGCCAGCCGGTAAGCATCATAACTTTGGGATCGCATGTGCTCTCCAGATCATCGGCCACACGGTCCACGCGTTCGCGTTCTTCAAGAATCTCCCGCCGATAGGTCCAGTTGGTAGAAACGGGCACGCGCGGCACGATGCGCGGAATGCCGCGAACTGGTAAATAGGGAGACGGGTAAAATTTCAATACGACGGGACCCGCCGTGGCAGCGATTCCCTGATTAGCCAGAACGATGCCAGCTACCAGTCCATAAGCCATCACCGGCCCGCGGCGCCAGGAAGCGAGCCATTGGCCGATCAGGATCGCCACAGCCGACAGGCAAAGTATGAAATGCCTGGTCGGCGCCGGATTCGCGATCCAGAATACGAAAGGCGGCAGGAACATCGCAGCCGGACCCACCAGCCTGCTGAACCGCCGCAATCCTTGTTGCGGTCCTGCCGCTTCCGGTCCCGCAACTCCGGTGCGATAAGCGCGAAAAACCGCAATCAATCCGAGCAGCGTAGTCGCTACGCCGCAGCCAAAGAAGATTATAACCACACCTTTTGGAATATTAATGAGACTGTAGAACCTGTCGAAGAAGCCACTTGATGGAAGAGGAGCAGGGGCCGCGCGGTCAACAATAAAATGCTTCATCAGGAAAAATGAAACAAACGCCAGAGCGGGACCGAGACAACAACGAAATGCGGACTTTACGAATGTTCCAAGTGACCGGAAATCGGCTCGCGCGAGGACCAGGTACGGTAGGACCAGGAAGATTTCGGCGCGGACGGTGAGCGCGATTGTTAACAGAAAGCACCCGGCGATTTCGCATGCGATAGCGCGCCCAGCCGCTCGTCCGCAAAAAAAGGAATATACTGCCAGCCGCGAAGAAGGCAAACGCCAGGAGGATCTGATGGCCCGACGTCGCTGATTCCAGGATCATCGGACTCAGTATGAACAGGGTCAGGGCGATCGTTGCAACCCGCAGTCCGTAGAGCAGCCGGGTCGACAGCCAGAAGCACACGGCTCCTGTAATCGCGGCCCAACTCCCGATCTGATTTACCAACGGTATCAGGAGATTGGGATCGCGAAGAACGCGATCATTCACGAACCAGTACATCGCCGCGATGTAACCAAAGCTGAAAGAGGGCCCATACTGCAGAGGCGACGCGAATTTCTTTCCGCTGTCAACTCCGTCGAGCAAGCCCGACACGACGTTGTACAGATCGTATTCTTCAAACACGCCATGAAATCGGAAAGTGAAAATCCAGATCGCAAACAGCGCCAGCGAAACCGCTGCGACGACATAATCCACGGTGGCGGATTCTGTACAGCGGGAAAGACCGGAGGACGCGGGTGAGAGTTGCGTTTCATTATCAATAGTCATAGAAAAACCAGCGTCGACCGGCGTCCGGACAAAACAACATCATCTGTCCAATATCGTTCCGCGGCCATTCAGGCTATCTCTGCCAGACCCGAACCCAATCGACATCCATGGTCATGCGGTCAGCCTCCACACCGTTCATATTACCGGCAGTCCAGTTTGCCCCCGCCTGCATTGCGAGGATGAAGAAGTAGTGCTGTTTATCGAATATCGGATACGTTTTCACTGAATTCAGGGGACGTTGGTCAAAAAACCACGTGACTTTACCCGGCTCCCAAAGCATGCCGTAAACGTGAAACTCCGAGAAGTTGGTTTTCGCGGGGAGTGGATAAACATTTCGTTCCTGAGTTCCGTTGGTTTCCGTTTGTTTATTATTTACCCAGTGATGGATGGTGCCGAAGAAGGTCGAGGGCCGGTCGCCCTGGCCTTCGAAAATGTCGAATTCGCCCGCGTCTGGTTTTCCATCATAGCGGTCTTCATACCGGGGACCCTGGATCGGCAGGAGCCAAAGGGCCGGCCACGCCCCCTTCACGACGTCCCACTTCATGCGGGCCTCGAAATAGGCGTACTGCCAGGCATGGAAGTAGCGGCCATCCGGGGAAGCCGTCTCAATGCTCGTGTCATCTGATTTCTGTCCGCGGGTCCACTTCAAATGCAGAATTCCGTCAGAGGCCGAAATATTCTGGATGGGGCGGGGCTTGTGGTTAAACCAGACATTGGCGTACCACGTGTGGTTGCCGGAAGCGTCCGGGCTCAGGTCCAGTGAATCGAACTCGTCCTGGAAGGCGAGCCGATAACCGGCTGCCGGAGCAGGGGGCGTCAGGGACGGACTGGCGGCCATGACACCAAACGCAAGAACGAGCACCGTGCCGGCGGCTATTAAGCCGCTCGCCCGTTTCGCCTCGCCCCGGGGGCGCTCCGCCAATTTCCCGGCGTGAGTTGCGTTTCGACTCTTCACGATGTTCGCTCCGAAAGACAGGTTTGCTCCGAGAATTCGCGTTTCGGCCAGCCAAGAGCCGTGCGATACACTGCCAGAGTTGAAGCTGCAGTCCCGCGTCTCATTCTGTCATAAAGCCTCGTCGGAGGAATTGTGGGTGACGGCGAGCTTCAACGAGCCGTCTTGCCGAGGAATCTGTGGAACATCTCGCAGGTAGTGTCGAAGGACGCCTGCTGTTGTTCGCCGGCGTGGCGCAGGCGCGGGCCGCCGGCCGGACCAGTTCCTTCAGCACCCGGTCCACAGGTTTCTTCCTCAAGGGGGATCAGAGTTCAGTTCACTGATGAACTCGCCGCCCAGCGCCCACATGTTGTCCACGTGTTCCATCAATGGTGTTTGTGTGTGTGTGTTTCCCTGAACAGACTCGCCTTCGCTGTGGTTGATTCCGCGATGCCGATATCCGAGATCGGTCTTTCGCTCCTTGTCCATCAGGAGGTTGATGTTTCAGTATGCCGGGAATTCGTCCGTATAGAGACCATCGATTCCGGCAGTACATATTCCCGTACCATTCCCTGCAGGATTTCCATCTTCACATCTTTGGTGACGCGAGCTACGACACGGCCTTTTCGTTCGGGAGTGTCCCGCTCCACGATTCCAACAATCGGTACCTTCTTTTTGTCGCCCTTCCTCTTTACGGCGGTAGGCTGATCTCTTCAGGCTGATCTCTTCAGACATCATCTGCGGATTTGTTTGAACATCCCCAGGCCGTCTTGTACGTGACGCCCGTTTCGCGCTGAAAACGCTCGCGTTAGCTTAAAAAGTCTTGAGCGAGCGAAATGCCGCTTCCAAAGCATTGAAAGCGCTGAGGATGCAAGCGAGGTGACAAACGACCGCGCCGACTTGGGCAACAGATTGGGCTCAGGAGCCGGTCGTGTCGCAACAGAGCTCAGCGAACCGAAACATCCAGGTCACTTCATCGGTACAGGCGCTCGACCAGAACGTCCTCAGGAAGAGGTGTTCTCTCAGCGAGATAGACGGCCCCGGAGTTTGTGTTTTCGATTTTTTATAACTTACCGTCCTCGTTCCGTACCGTTGCGGGCTGACATTTTTTCGGAATCCGGAGCTCGGCTGCAGGATTGCTGATTACCTCGCCGCTGGACAGCGGAGGTGGCCATCCGGCGAGTTCATGGCACGACGCATGAGCAGAGGCGCGCGCGAAAGCAATCGTGAAGGCTACGACTTACTTCCGCGATCCGGAAAAGCTGCTCGAAGCGAGCGAGGAACTCGGAATGGCGATGCCGGGCCTTGATGTTTCCAGGCTGCCGGAAGAAGAGCTGATGCAGACGCGGGGCTGGTGATGAAGAAGAGGGTGGGAATCCTGGTGCTGCAGGGCGACTTCGAGGCGCATGCAAAAGCTCTCGAGCGCGCGGGCGCGAAACCCATCCTCGTTCGGACGGAGGGGAAATTACAGAACGTGGACGGGCTGATGATTCCAGGCGGCGAGAGCACGACCATGCTCAAGCTCCTGAATTTTATGAATCTGAAAGAGCCTCTACGGGAGTTCGCGCGCGAAAAACCGGTTTTCGGCACCTGCGCCGGGGCCATTTTGCTGGCGAAGGAAGTCCATAATCCTTCACAGGAGAGCTTCGGCCTGATCGATCTGACGGTGGAGCGCAACGCTTACGGGCGGCAGATCGATAGCCGCGTGGCGAATATTCATCCAGGTTCCGAGTTTGAGCAGCGTGCGGGCGAGGGAGACGTGGAAGCGGTCTTCATACGGGCGCCGATCATCCGCCGAACCGGCCCAGGCGTACGAGTACTCGCGCAATATGAAGGCGATCCCGTTCTCGTGGAGCAAGGCCGCCATATGGTTGCACGGTTGCAACATTTCATCCGGAACTTACAAAGGATACGAGGGTCCATAAGCTATTCCTGAGCAAGCTTTGAAAACAGGTCCTTTTTGTCTGCATCGGTAATACGTGCAGAAGTCCCATGGCGGAGGGCTTCGCCAACCTCTATGGCAGCGATGTTCTAAAGGCCTCAAGCGCCGGCCTGGCTCCGGTACCGTCAGTAATGCCCGAGACGGTAGAGGTGATGGCGGAGCTGAACGTCGATATCTCGCGCCACGTGCCGAGGCGCGACGATCTGCTAACTAACTATAGTTAACTACGATCTGGTCATTAATATGGCCGGATTTCGTTTGCCCGGCCCCCCTCCGAAGGAACTGATCGAGTGGCAGGTGCAGGATCCTTATAAATCCCCGATAGAGATCTACCGCGCGGCGAGGAGCGATCTGGAGCAGCGCGTGATGCGCTTGATTTGTCGCTTGATTCTGGACCTGCGGCGCCGGCGGGTGTAAGATCGCGGCTTCTTTAATCGAGTTTGGTACGCAATGTATTTTGGGTCTTCGGCGGAATTTGTGGGTAACTTCGCCAATGATCGCTGCTGAACCTCTCATTGACAGGCGGAATTGCGGTGCCGCCCAAAAGAGCTGAGCGCGGGATGTTGACTCGTCCGAAACCGCTATCTGGCGGGCCGTCGGCGTTATCGGGCGAGAGGAAACGCTAAGGGATTGCGATGGCGGGGATGAACCAACGGGTGTCGTACTTGACCCCGCATCAGCTCCAAAAAAAAGGTCCCTGTGAAAAATACGACACTCACGCGACCTCCGACCATCGCTGAACGCTCAATCTGGCAGGGGTTTAATGAGGTTATGGGCCATCGTGGACTCGAATGTTACCCACAAATTTCGCTGAGGAGGCTGTATTTTAAAGGACGATAAGTCGGTGCTATAATTTGAAATCTTCAAAACACTGACATCTTTGCGGGGATTATTTAGTGAAAGTTAACCTGTTTTCAATAGGATTACTACTTAGTCCGTCTGTTCTGACAGGCCAGGTGGCCGTTACTACGCACCACAATAATGTCAACCGAGCCGGCGCCGATACCAGCGAAATGGTACGTGGTAGCTGAAACCTATGAGGGCGGCAGCCGGGATCTTCGGTTTGCATTCTCTCGATGTCACAACAGGAGAGGAGAAGTTTAACGGGCCTGTCGCAATCCAGGGCAGTGTACCCGGCACGGGAACAGGCAGCAGCAACGGTGTGATGAAGTATATTCCCGTCGATTACTGGCAACGGCCCGGCTTCTTTTGTCGAACGGCAACATATATATAGGCTTCGGTTCGCACCTCGATGTCGAACCGTGTTCGCGCGTGACAACGGTAAATATGGCCCCCGGACGTCATCTCCACGCTTTGAAGGTTTAGAGACAGGTCGAGCCCGAAGATAGTCCGGCTCGACTGAAGAGAGGTTGACGGAAGCCAGGCCTCCGGTTAACGTTGTTGTTTTGCACCTAATTGACGCCGGATTATCGAGGTATCCGCAGCGAAATTCCGGCTCAGGGCGCAGGCCGACGCCATACCGCGCCGTGAGGCGCGATGTGGAGCAGCGGGTGATGCGCTTGATTCTGGACTTGAGGCGCTCGCGCGTTTAACACGGCGCGTTCTTTTTTACCGAGTTTGGTACGCAATGTACTTTTATTTAACGAGAGGCCGGTGCTATAATGTGAAATCCATAACAAAAATCTCACCTTTTAACGGGGGATTATCTAGTGAAAGTCAGCCTGTTTAAAATAGGATTGCTATTTATTCCATCTGTTCTGACGGGCCGAGTGGCCGTTACCACGCAGCACAATGATGTCAGCCGAACCGGCGCAAATACAAGCGAAACGGTACTGAATACATCTACCGTAAATTCAAGTTCTTTCGGCAAATTATTCGCGAGAAACGTGGACGGACAAATCTACGCGCAACCGCTCTATCTTTCGACGGTAATTATCCCGAATAAAGGTGTACATAATATCGTGTACGTGGCTACGGAACACGATAGCGTCTACGCGTTTGACGCAGACGATCCAAAAACGGCGACTCCACTCTGGCAGACGAGCCTTGGGCCGTCGGTACCTATCGCTGCAATTGCAATCACTTACAGTCTGGTCCCTGAAGTCGGCATCACCGGTACGCCTGTCATCGACCAGTCGACAGGCACTCTGTACGTGGTTGGCATGACTTACGAGGGCGGCAACGCGATTTTCCGTTTGCACGCCCTTGATGTAGCGACAGGGGGAGAGAAGTTTAACGGGCCTGTTGTTATCCAGGGCAGCGTACCCGGCACCGCGCCGAGCAGCACCAACGGCCTCCTGAACTTTATACCCGCGAATCACCTTCAACGGCCCGGGCTTCTGCTTGCGAACGGAAACGTTTATATAGGCTTCGGTTCCCACGAAGACACCTTACCTTATCAGGGCTGGATCTTTGGCTACAGCGCCACCACGCTTCAACAAACAGCGATTAAGTGCCTCGGTCCGAACAAAGCCACAAGCGGCGTCTGGCAAGGCGGCGTCGCTCCAGCGGCCGATGCGAACGGTTTCATTTATGTGCAAGCTGGTCAGGGAGTGTTCGATGCAAATACAGGCGGTCCTGATTACGGCGACAGCATGGTCAAGTTAAGTCCCACTCTTGGAGTTGTCGATTATTTCGCGCCATCGAATCAGCTGGCGATGGACCCGGATGACGCCGATCTCGGCTCCAGCGGGCCGATTTTGATCCCGGGCGCGTCGTTGGCCGTGGGCGCGGGGAAAGACGGGACCTTCTACCTCTGGAATGAAAACAATTTGGGTAAGTATAATCCAGCGGGCGACCAGGTTGTGCAGGAATGGCAGGGAACATACGACTTTCTTACGACGGGCGACGGTGGTATCTTTGGCGGAAATGCTTATTACAACTCCACTCTATATACGTGGGGAAGAAGAGATGTCCTCAAAGCCTGGACCTTCAACGGATCGACTTTCAACACAACCCCAGCGCAAGGATTGTTTGTCGTTCCCGATGACTATTCCGAAGAACCAGCGATATCAGTCTCCGGAAACGGTAATACGCCCGGCACCGGAATCGTGTGGGCGTTCTACACATACCCGGGAGCGGGTGGGAATGACGGGTTAGCGCATCCAGCCATATTGCGCGCTTTCGACGCTTCAAACATAGCGACCGAACTCTGGGACAGTAATCAGAACAAGGCGCGCGACTATGCCGGAAGCTGGGCCAAGTGGGATCCTCCGACGATAGCGAATGGTTTCGTATACTTACCCACGTGGGACAACGTGTTGAATGTGTATGGATTGCTTGCGTCGGCTACCGGGGGCCACCTGACCGGCGCAGGAGACAGCTCCAGCGCTGCTGTCAACCTGACCACGGAAGGCAGTTCGGATTGGGAGCACTGGGGAACGGAAGGGGTAAATCGCAAGGCAGGAGTTACCTCCCAGTTAGGAACCCTCGCCGCATCGGGAGCAACCGTCAGCTACAGCAACGATTTGCGTGCCATCAGCTGGACCGATGGCGCTCCCACAGCGAGCGGCAGCCTGAATCAGGGTGGAGTCTATATCCGCGGCGTGGGCCAAACCCTCTCGATTACAGCTCCCGCCGGCATCGCGACGGTGACGGCTATCGTACATGTGGGAGGCTACCAGAGCGCCGGCAAATTAACCGCACATCTGTCAGATGGATCAGCTCCGGACTTCATTGATACCACCAGTCTGGCCACCGGCGAATATGATCGCAATTACACCCTGACCTATCGTGCGGGAAGCGCCGGACAAACACTGACAGTGACCTGGGCAATGACCGCGGACGCCGGTAACGGAAATATAAGCATAAGTGGAGCGTCCCTGCAGTCGGCAAACGTAACGGCAAGCGCGGGAACACCGCAGAGCACCGTTGCGGGCACGACGTTCGCCACGAGGCTACAGGCCACGATAACGGATGCCATCGGCAACCTGGCGAGCCGGGGTGCCAGTTACGTTCACGGCGCCGAGTAGCGGGGCCAGCGGAACCTTCGGCGGGTCGGCTACTGCAACGGTTGCGACCAATGCCGCTGGACTGGCCACAGCGCCCGCATTTACGGCTAACGGACAGGCAGGCAGCTATACAGTTACGGCGACTGCGGCAGGTGTGGGGACATCCGCCATCTTCAGTCTTACAAATACGCCTCCAACACTCAGCGGTTCTTTGAGCGGAACGGTTTCCACGTCAGCGCCTGCAGTGAACCTCACCGCGGAAGGAACCGTCGACTGGATTCACTGGGGGGACTCCGCAGTAAACCGGAAGGCGGGCGTACCTCCACAGCTGACCAGCTACACCGTAGTCGGCTGGGCGCCGGCGCTGCAATACTGTTGCGATCCGCGGTCTGTAAGCTGGACCGACGGCACATCCACGGGAAGTGTCACAAATAACCGGAATGGAATTTTTGTCTACTCGATCGGCGACGGTTTGTCCCTCACCGCTCCCGCCGATACGACGACGCGGAAGCTCATACTGCACGTCGGTGGATGGAACAGCGGGGCTACACTAACCGCACACCTCTCAGACGGCTCCGCGCTCGATTACACGAACACGATAGCGGGTTCCACCGGGCAGTACGACGGCAACTATACGCTCACCTATAGTGCGGCCAGCGCGGGACAGAGTCTTACGGTGACCTGGACGATGACATCGGGCACCTCGGGGAATGTCACCTTGATGGCGGCGGCGTTGACTACTGCGGCTGTCGGTTCTCTGGCTGGATCCGCTACAACTTCGCAAGCAGAGGTGAATCTGACCGCGGAGGGGCCCATCGACTGGATACATTGGGGAGACGCCGCACTGCACCGGAAGGCGGGCGTGACGGCTCAACTGAGCACCTATACGACAATCGGGACGGCGCCGACGACGCAATCGACCGACCTCCGATCCGTGAGCTGGACGGATGGAACTCCCCCTGACATTGCCTCCAGCGACACAAATGACGTGTTCGTCTACGGCCTCGGCAACGGGTTCTCCTTTACCGCTCCAGCCGACACGACGACGCGCAATCTGGTGGTGCATGTTTCGGGCTGGAATGGCGCAGGTACGCTGACAGCGCACCTCTCGGACGAATCCGCTGCGGATTACACAGACACGGCGACGGGCTCCGCCGGGCAGTACGACGGCAACTATACGCTGACTTACACTGCGGGAAGCCCGGGACAGACTCTTACGGTGACATGGACGCTGACGTCGGGAACCACCGGCCACGTGAGCGTACAAGCCGCGGCATTGCAATAGCGCCTGGCTTACATCGTCGGGACGGGCTCTGTTAACACTTGTCCGGTTTAGTCGCGCAGACCGCCATATACTGACTCTGATCGCCGGGACGAGGAAGATTCGGGCGAACGAACTTGGGGTCACATGATGAAACGCACGGTACGGGTTCTCTTGGCATAATGGCGGTTTCGGCCGACGCGTTCGCGCAAGCGTCGGATGACACCGCCCTTCAGAAGGCGTTGACTACCGCCCCGGCGGGCGGGGATTTTCAAGGTATGAGGGTCTTTCGATCCGATGTGTTCTCTTCGAGGAGTGCAGAAGCGAAGCCGCCGCGCTCCGTTCATCGTCTCGATGGCCCACCGGGCTACCCCTCGGCATGGTTGCGTCCCGGCAGAGCCCGCTTCGGTTTCGCCCGGCACGTTATTGTAGCGCCGCCACGTCTGGTCCGGCCACTTCCGGATGCGCCGTCAGAACTAAGCCGCTGGCGCGGCGGACGCACCTTCGTGCGTGTTTGCGAGGGTGAACGGCGGTAGCGTCGGTCACAGAAAGGAGTTTTCTGTGACCGAGCTACGACAACGCATGCTGGAGGAACTCCAGCGGCGCAATTTTGCTCCCAGTACGATTCGCTACTACATTCGCACCGTTCGCGACTTCGCCGCGTACTTCCAGAAACCACCTGACCAGTTGGGCGCGGAGAACTTCGCCAGTTCCAACTGCACATGTTGCGGGATCAGAAACTGGCGACCGGAACCGTCGAGAACCGCATGACCTCGCTCCATTTCTTTTTCAAGAAAGTTCTCAAGCGGTACGATCCCGAGCTTTACGACATGCAACTGACCAGAGTGCCGAAGAAGCTTCCCGTCGTCCTCAGCCCGGAAGAAGTCGAGAAGCTGATCGCAGCCGCGCCCAACCTCCGCTATCGAACCATCTTGCTGGTTTTGTACGCCACGGGTCTGCGGCGGGCCGAAGCCGCGCAGTTGAAGATCGGCGATATCGACAGCCAGCGCATGATGATCCACGTCCGCGCGGGCAAGAACTCACGTGATCGGGAACTGCCGCTGACTCCGAAGCTGCTCGAAGCACTGCGAGCGTACTGGCGAGCCTGCAAGGTGAAGCCGAAGGTCTATTTGTTCCCCACGCGATTCAAGGAAACCGGGGAGGAGCGGCCACAGACAAAGCGGTGTGGCATGCCTTCGCGAAAGTGCGCGCCGGGCCGGGCTCTCCAAGCGCCTCGGCCCGGATACGCTACGGCATACCTTTGCGACCCACCTCATCGAAAATGGAACCGATCTGCCAACGCTCCAGCTCCTGACGGGTCACCAGAAGCTGCAGGACACGACCTTATACGTGCATCTCTCGCGGCGGCACCTGCACGCCGCCGTCAATCCGCTCTAACTAACGCGACTCACGATAGCGCCTTTGGTGCTGGCATCGGCTCTGCGGATTCTCAGACCGTATATTTTTGCCCAAAAGTCGGTTGTGTTTGACCAAAAGATATGTTCGAATAGCGCAGAAGTACATTGGCAGTTTCTAATCCGATTTTCCAACCGGGGTTTGGCTACTCTTATGCTCCGCTATATTCTTAGAACAATTCACAAGCCCATCTACGAAACCCGCCAGAAGCGGCTCGTAAGCATCATTTCTCCACACCTTCGCGCAGGCGATCGTGTCCTCGATGTCGGCTGCGGTTTCGGCCATCTGGGCGCCGCAATAATGAAGAGCGTTCCGGGCGTCCAGGTTGAGGGCATCGAGAGCGTCCGCCGGGGCGGTGAACTGATTCCGATTACCGAGTATGAGGGCAAAAAAATGCCCTTCGGAGACAAAGCTTTCGAGGCGGTCATCCTGGCCGATGTGCTCCACCACGATCACGATCAGGAAGGGCTTCTGCGCGAAGCCACAAGGGTTTCGAAGCGCCTCGTGATCATCAAGGATCACCTCCGCAGAGGTATTCTCGCCCAGAAGAGGATCAGCCTGCTCGACTGGGCAGCGAATGCCGGTTATGGCGTACCTTGCCTGTACCGGTATCACAATCTGGACGAATGGCGACAGGTTGTTGGAAGGGTTGCGTCGAACA
Organism: Terriglobia bacterium; assembly: GCA_963718155.1. GTDB lineage: Bacteria > Acidobacteriota > Terriglobia > Bryobacterales > Bryobacteraceae > BOG-234. Next base: position 370,868 of record CAVQYP010000024.1, read on the forward strand.
CTATTGAGGAAAGGACGTCAATCGACGTTTATCCCCCGGTCTTCAATCAGTTACTGGGAAAAGGGCTTCACTATTTTGTTGTATTCGCGCGTTAGTCTGAGTCACGACTGACGTCCAGGTCCGAGCGTCGTTCAGGATCTTATAAATCTGGGCACCGCGCTTTTCGAATGAGGCGATGCCGATTTCCGGGATCTTCAGCAATTCCGCCGCGGATCTGGGCTGGGTCTTGCACAATCCCCGCAGCACTTTATCCGACATGATCCGAAATGCCGGGCACGCCCTGCCGCTTCGTCTCACCGGAGCGCCAGTTTCGCAGCATCGCTTCAAGCTCGGGCCGCTGCGCTGCCGTCGCCTTCTTTGAAGCCACCTGCTTCTTCACAACCGCTCCGTCGAAAATCACCCCTTGGCCGCCCCGAGTTGGACTGGTGAAGACGGGATCGGATAATCGAGTCTGCGAAGAGCCTTGAGGTGATGATTGATGGCGCGTTGCACGGCTTTGGGATTTCTGGCTTCGACGAAGCGCGCGCCCTTATGCAGGATGTTCCTCACGATTTTGCAGAGTCGGTGGGCGATGGCCCAGACAGCCTTAACGTAACCGAGCTGAACCACGAAGCGGTCAGCGGAGGCCGGTCGCGCAGCGCGCTGTGGTGAGCGCCGCTTGCAAGCTGATGAATGGAAAGGATGGGAATCTATTGTCTCTGACTGGGAAGGTTAAACCCTCGCTTGCAATCACGTGGATATCGTGTGTTCTGCCGGCATCGAGGCGCGAGGAAATCGCGAGTCACAGCACTTGAAGAATATTTTGCATTGAAACGAAAGACCTTAGTTCGTTTGTGCGCACCTGTCGCCACTTGGCACATGTACACTTCGGATGAACTTAATCGTTGCCTCGAAGATACTTTACCGGGTGCAATGCCGGAACTGGTCCGCCTCGCCGAAGAGGGGTTGCGGATCCGTCCACAGTTCTTTGAAAACTTAAACTTACTTGCCCCCACTCCCGCAAGGTGTTCACGCCGACCCCGTTTATTAAACGGGACGCCCGAGTCACCCCCGGCTGGAGATCTTTTTCAGCCGGGGGGTGATGTCTGATACAGAAATTTCCAAACAAAACATTATGAGCGTTGCTCTCCCGCGGGGAATGAAAATGCGAACCCATGTAGGTTTGTTCGACAATGGCGGCGTCGGTGACGCAAGGCCGCGTTCACTACTGGGGTAGTTGACCGTAAACAAAACTGGCCTGGCCGGAGTACAGGAACCCACGATTGGAGACCGAAAGGCCCGCGGAAGAAGATCTCGCAAGAAACACCGGCCCACCGACGGAAAGCGAGAAAGCGATGAAGGCAGTAGTGGAGCGTTGCGCCGGGATTGATGTTGCGAAGAAGCTTTTGAATGTCTGCGTTATGACGGGCGCGGCGGATGGGGAACCGACAGTCGAACTGCGGCTGTTCGGAAGTTTCAATGCGGAGTGAACAAGCTTCGGGAATGGCTGCTCGAGACGGAGTGCACTCACGTGGTTATGGAGAGCACTGGGTCTTACTGGAAGCCGGTGTATGCGGTTCTGGAGGAGAGCGGAATCAGGGTGCTTGTGGCCAATGGCGAGGATGTGAAAGCGCGGCGCGGCCACAAGACCGATTGGAACGATTGCCAGTTTCTGGCCAACCTGCTGCGGCACGGCATGATCCGCCCCAGTTTCATCCCGCCGCTGGGCAATTCGCGATCTGCGGGATCTGACGCGCCGTCGCCGACAGTTGATCGGCGATGCCACCAGTGAGCGCAACAGGGTGCAGAAGGTCCTCGAAGAAGCCAACATAAAGCTGGGCAGCGTGCTGTCGGACATCTTCGGCGTGAGCGGGCAACTGATGCTGGAGAAACTGCTGGAGGGCGAACCGGATCTGGAAGCCATTGCTAATCTGGCACAACGCAGGGCGCGGATGAAGATCCCGGAGATTCTGCAGTCGCTGGAAGGCCACCGGTTACGGGAGCACCATCGGAGGATGTTACGGCTTAGCCTCGAACACCTCGCCTTTCTCGAACGCCAGATCGACGCCATTGACGCCGAAGTGTTCCAGTTGATCGAGCGGGAAGGTTATCAGGCTTCGTTCGATTTGCTGCAAAGCATCCCGGGAGTTCGGGGAATCTCAGCGGCGGCGCTGCTGGCCGAAACAGGAGCGGATATGAGCGTGTTTCCGAGCGAGGCGCAACTCAGCTCCTGGATTGGGGTCTGTCCCGGCAACCGAATCAGCGCGGGCAAAAATAGAAGCTCGGCTATCTCCCGAGGCAACCGGTGGGCGCGCACCACCCTCGTGGAGTGCGCCTGGGCAGCAATATCAAAGAAGGATTGTCATTTGAAGGAGCGCTTCCGGATACTTTGCAAGAAAGGGCGCAAAACCCGCTTTGATTGCTGTCGCGCATTCTTTAGCAGTGATCCTGCACCGCACCCTGGCAAGCGGAATCGCTTACCGCGAGGCCGATCAACCGGCGGACGAGCGCAAGAAGGAACGTCTGATTCGTCATTATGTGCGCCGGCTGGGCAAACTCGGTGTCGCGGTGCATTCGGTGCGGCCTGAATCGGCTATGCCCCACCACTCCTCGGCCGGAACCCGAACCCGCCAGTCACCCGCCATGTCCACCACAAGGAATGAACCCAATCCATGGCCTCAAGAGTATTTATTGACGAACGAACCCAACAAGTCATTGAAAACAGGGAAATCGGGCGGCGAGCACAGGGTTATTTTCGGAAGAAGTGAACCTAACATCGGAGGAATACGGAGGTGTTCCGGACAGGAACCGGATCCGGACGCAACTCGTTTTTGGCCAAACGAACCTGAGAAACGCAGCTTGACATCGCTTCCGTTACCTGGCACGATCACCAGGTGCAGCTCATGTTGGTTGACCTTCTGTTCCTCGTGTTGTCCACGGCCGATGTCGTGACCGCTCAGACCAGCGCTCCGCGCCGGACCGTCTGGGACGGCGTCTACACCGAAGCGCAGGCCACCCGCGGCTTAACGGCCTTCGGCCAGAACTGCGCGAGTTGCCATGTCCTCACAACGGAAGGCAAATCACCGCTCGTCGGCGACCCCTTCTGGACAAGTTTCGCGCAAAAGACCGTCGGCGATCTGCTCGAGTATGTCAGCGCCAACATGCCGAACGGCAGGCCCGGATCCCTCGACGAATCCACCTACAGGGATATCGTCGCCGTCATGCTGAAATCCAATGACTTTCCCGCAGGAACCGCTCAGCTCCGGCGCGACAACATCACCGACGTGCAGATCGTCCCGAAGGACGGACATACAGAACTCCCGGCTAACGCGCTCGTTCGCGTGGTCGGCTGCCTCACGCGGAGCGGAACGGATTGGGTGGTCACGAACGCGACGACTCCGGAGCGGGCGGAACGCGCTACCGGGGCCGCAGAAGACGCCACGAGGCCGCTCGGCAACCGTTCGATACAACTCAAGTTTGTTCTGACGCGCCTCGATGCTCTGGCCGGTTCGCGCGTCGCGGTTAATGGTCTCCTGATCGGAGCCGGCGGCGTGGACGGCCTCAACGTCACGGCTGTGAACCGCGTCGCCGACCAGTGCCCGTAGAAAATCGAGCCTAAAGATCGATCGTGCCCGTACTGACTCCGACCTTCTCGATCTCGGCCCCCGACAGATGCGCCACCGAGAGCAGCAGATTCGAGGTGGGCGCGTCTTTGGTAACGATGTGCCGGTTGCCTTTCAGTCGGCCGTGCGCGCCACCCACAAGCACAGCGGGCGGATTGTTCCGGTCGTGCGCGTTCCCGTTGCTCATGCCGCTGCCCCAATACAGAACCGCGTGGTCCAGCAGCGTGCCATCGCCTTCCTTCGTGGCCTTGAGCTTCTCCAGAAACTCGCTGAACTTCACGATCTGGTACGTGGCGATCTTGGCGTACTTGGCCATCTTCTCCGGATCGTTGCCATGATGCGAGATCGTATGGTGCTGCTCGGGAATGCCGATGTGCGCATAGCCGCGGTCGGTCGCCTCATGGCTGAGCATGAACGAGAATACGCGGCTGATGTCGCCCTGATACGCCAGGTGCATCAGGTTATAGGTGATGTTCAGGTGGTCGTCGAACGCATCCGGCAAGCCCACCGGCGCTTCCGCGATTGCCGGTGATGGTGGCCGAGACCGCGTTTCCATGCGGGCAAGCTGACTGCTCCACATCGCGAATGTTGCTCGAGATACTCATCCAGAATGGCCCGGTCGGCCGCTCCCAGCGAGCGCTCCAGCTTCGCGGTTTCCTCGGTTACCGAATCGAGCAGACTCTGCTTCTCCTTCAGGCGGGCAAGGCGCCGTTCCGAAGAATCCGTCTCGCCGAACATGCGCTCGAACGTCACGCGCGGATTAATGCCCACCGGCAGCGGGCTGGAATCGTCGCGCCAGGAGAGCGTGTTGAAGAACGTGCAGGCGAAACCCATCGCAGGCACCGACCGCGGTGCCCATGTCCTCGGTTCCGACCTCGATGGATCGCAGGGGCGTATCGCCCGCCACTTTATCCGCAATGTACTGATCGACTGTCTTCTTCGAGTGAAGCTCGCCGCAGGCGTCGCCGTTTTCGTTCGCGATCGACCACCGGCCCATCGCCATTCAGGAAAGACGAGCTGGCGCCGAGATGGATCGACGAGCCCCACGGCGCCTTCATCTTGCTGACCGTCACGAGCTGATTGCGGAACGGCTCGAGCGGCTGCATCACCGGCTTGAAGACGAAGTCGCTCCCCGCCGCATCCGGATGCCAGGTAGTCGGGATACACGCCACTCGGGAAGTAGACCGCGCCGAAGCGGAACGGCGCTGTGGGCGCGGCCGAAAGCGCGGGCATCATCGCGTCCATGAACGGCAGTGCGACCGCGGCGCCCAAGGTCCCACGCATGAACGTGCGGCGCGAAAGATGCTTCTTCGTAATGAACATGTTCACTCCTTATTCAACTTCGTTTCCAGCGTCGTTTCCAACTTGGTGCGCATCTGGAAAGGTGCGCTTTCGACAATTCCCATGACAATAGAGGACAGCCGGTAATCGTTCTGCGCGGCTTTCTTGACAATACGGCGAACCACCGGCATGTCGCTCGGCTCCAGCCCGCGGCCCAGCGCGTACGTCAGCATCTTTTCGGTGACCACGGTCACGAAGGCGTCGGGCCGGCTCACAATCGCCTCCCGCAGCTCTATCGGACCGTTGATCGGTTTTCCGTCCGCAAGCGTACCCGCTACGTCGAGCGGCGAGCCATCGGGACCGTTGTTGCGCCACTTTCCCACCGAATCGAAGTTCTCGAGCGCAAATCCGGCCGGATCGATCACGCGATGGCAGCGACGCACAGGCGCGGGTTGCTCGCGGTGCAATTCCAGTTGCGCGCGCACCGTCTTCGGAATCTTCGACGTCCTTATTGCTTTCTTCCAGCGTAGGCACATTCGGCGGCGCAGGAGGCGGCGGCGTATTCAGGAAAGTGCTCAGCACGTACTTGCCGCGGTATACCGGCGAAGTTCGCGTCGCCACCGAAGTCATCGACGAGGATGCTTCCCTGCCCCAGCAGACCGCGGCGGTTGGGATCGGTTAGCTTCACGCGGCGGAATTGCGGACCGTAGACGCCCGGGATGCCGTAATGCCGGGCCAGCCGCTCGTCGAGCGAAGGTATAGTCCGCGTTCAAAAGGTCCAGAGTGCTGCGGTCCTCGCGCAAAATGTATCCGAAGAACAGCTCGGTTTCCTTGCGAAATGCTTTGCGCATGTTGTCGTCGAAATCCGGGAACATAATAAGGTCCGGAGAAACCTTCGCTTCCAGATTCCGAAGCTGCAACCACTGTCCCGTGAAGTTTTCGACCAGAGCGTCGGAGCGATCGTCTGCGAGCATGCGATGCACTTGCGCGGTCAGCACTCCCGGCTCGCGCAGCTTCCCCGCGGCCGCCAGATCCAGCAGCTTGTCGTCGGGAATGCTGCTCCACAGGAAGAAGGACAGGCGCGAGGCAAGCTCGACGTCGCTGACCGGATGCGCGACGCCGGCGCGAGCGTCAGGCGGATCTTTCTCGATTCGATACAGGAAATACGGGCTGGAAAGAACGCGCGCGACTCCGGCGCGGATTCCGTCGTCGAAAGTGCCGCCGCTTCTGCCGCGACTTCTTGTAGAACGACATCGGCGCCTCGACGTCCGCAGCGGTGACCGGACGCCGGTACGCGTGGCGTGCGAGATTCGTGAGGATCTTTGTCGCACAGCTGTTCGTCCAACTACATCGGGCGCTCTTCGCCGCGACACGGCGATGCTCACGCCGGGATGGCACACAAAGAGCCGTTGCCGGCTGGGCCCTTCGCTCACGCCGTGCACGTTGTACGGGCCGTCGATCGATACGGTCCTCAGCTTCGGCATGCCGCCGACCATGTGGATTTCCTGGCTGTCGCGTCGCGCACGGCTCCCAGACGTCCTGCAACTCGAACGGCCGCTCTCTCCACGTAAAGCCGACGTCGTGAGGACCGGCGGTGACGCGCACGCGTCCCGTCATCCTTTTGTCGATCATGGGCTGGGCAGCGTCCAAATCGTCGGCCTGTATCTCGTGGTCTTTGGGACCGCCGATCGGCGCCGAGTACACTTCTGCTGCCGTCCACGGTGATCACGAAGGTGTACGGAGTGTCGTTTCCTTCCACGCCCGCAGTAGCCTTCCTGAACACCGCGGATCGAGCCGGCCCGACAGTTTGTACTCGGCGTCGGCCGGAAAAACGTGATGGACAACGGTGCCGCCACGGTTCCGAGCGGCAGGCCGTCGATGTATCCGTTCTGGCTGAATTCGCGGCTGATCGAATGCTCGGTCGTCCCGGGCTTCACCTGCGGATCGCCCACGGCCATCGCGCTGACGCGCTGGGCCGCGTTCACGTATGCCTCCAGCAGCAGCGGCGACGTTTTGAGCGCCGTCGCGATGTTGTCGAATCCGAATTCCGCGCCGTCGGTCGGCAGCAGGTCGGACACGTCGATGTCGACCGCCAGCAGGTCGCGGATCGCGTTCGCGTATTCGGCGCGATTCAGACGATGCACGACGTAGCGGCCGGGGGTGTTCTGGCCTTCCCAGGCACGATCGAGCGATGCGGCGAGCCAGTTCGTAAAAGCCTGCGTACTCGGCTTCGGGCGGACGGGGCACTCCCGGAGGCGGCATCGCGCGCACGCTCAGCTTCCGCAGGACTCTTTCCCAGGTATCCGCATGTCGCGAGCAGGTCGTCAAAGCTCAGCCGTTGCAGATTGACCGGATGCTCCACCGGGAATCGCGGAGTGGCTGTTGTGGCACGCAACGCAGTTCTTGTCCAGAAAGGCGCGGTATTTGACTGCTCCACGTTTGTGCCGGCCTTGGATGTCGTGCCGCGGTCTGCGCCAGAGCGAACGCAGTCAGGCCGACGCAAGACCAGGGCCGCTGTGATTACTATGATGTTCGTTCTGCCTTCATTACGGCCGCTAGGCGATTGTCTGTTCCTTGTCGGCGGCCTGGCTTTTGATCGTCAGTCTTCTTGTCGGCCGGCGGCGGCAGGGGTGGAGGCTGAGGCGCCGGATCGTTGGCACCCAGGTGCATCAGCTCGCGCAGGGCCGCGATGACCTCCTCGCGCGAATCGTTTCTTCGGATGATCACGGCTCGGAGTCGCCCATGTCGTTGGCGGTTCGGTCTTCTTAGGCTTCTCGGCCAGAAGCAGAGGTGTCAGATTGTCCTTGTTGACCGCGTCCAGCTTTGCGCCGGCGCGACCAGCGCACGAATCATCGCCACGTGCTCTCGCCTGCACGGCCTGATGCAGCGGCGTCGAGCCATCGGCGCGCCTTGGCGTTCGGATTGGCCCCGCCGCCAGGAGCAGACTTCAGCGCCTCGAGCGGATCGCGGCTGCCGGGCTCGCGGAACGGCGGCGGCCCCATCCGGGTGAACCCGGCCCGCCGCGATATCGGTGGCGCCCTTGACCACCTTTCAAGGCGGCCATCAGCGGCGTCTTGCCGGCGGTCGGATTCGGCCAGGGCCAGCAGGTCTTGCCGTCCTTCGGCTTTGATCTCGCTCGGGCTCCACTCGATCTTCGCGCCTCTTGGCCAGCATCAGCTTCAGGACCTCCACGTCGGCCGCCGTCGCGGCGCGGTAAAACGGCGAGCTGTTGATCGTCGCGCCGCAGCACAGCGTCGTCGAGTGCAATGCGCCGACGAACGGCTTGTTCACGTCCGCGTTCAGGTCGAGCAGCGCCTTCACCAGGCTCAAGCGCTGTCAGCTTGTTCGGATGGATGGGTTGCATCCGTGAGCCGTCGTGCGCACGCATGTCGGTCGTGCCGTCGTGCATGTCAACGGCGAAGAACAAGGATCCGTCGTTGGGGTCGGCGCCGAGATCGAGCAGCTCTTTCGCCAGATCGAAGCGGTCGTTGACGATGGCGATGATGGTCGCGGTCGCGCCGTCGGCGTTGGTCAGCTTCGGATCGGCGCCGCCCGCGATCAGCGCCCTCGCGACATCCTCGTGTCCGTTACGAACGGCGAACATCAGCGCCGTAAAGCCGCCGGAGGGATGGTCGGCGTTCTTGCGCTCCGTGAGCGTGGAGACGTGCGCCTTGAGGTTGGGATCCGCGCCCGCGGCCAGCAGTGTCTTCACCACTTCCAGATGGCCTTCGGCGGACGCCCACATCAATGCGGTCTCTTCCTGAAACGGATCGGCGGCATTGACGAACGAACCCCGGGAAAGCAGTAATTTGATCGCGTCCACCTTGCCTGTGCGCGCCGCGGCCATCAGCGGCGTTTCGCCCTCGGCGTGCCAGCGCGTCGGCTGCGCTCCGGCGTCGAGCAACGCCCGCATCACCTCGACGTCGCCGTTGCGGCTGGCCTGGAGAAGAGGGGTCACGCCGTAATGGTTCGGCAGCATCCACGCACGGCTCCCGCCGCAAGAAGCGCCTTCGTCATCTCCGACGTTCGAGTGGTAGGCCGCCCACAAAAGCGCGGAGGAGCCGTCGGCGGCCGGTATGTTCACGTCCGCGTGCTCTTTGATCAGCTTCCGAACCGCAGCCAGATCGTCGGTCCTGGCGGCGTCCGACACAGCTGGGAATGCCGGGAGCAGCTTGCAGAACCACCAGCGGCAGGCATAACCATACATGCCGCAGGCATTTCGCGGACACTCTTCTCGCCGATTGCATCGCTGGTCCTCCCGATACGCTCGCATCAAAGATATAACGTGGAGAGAACGGCTGCAAGCCAAGGTGGATCAAGGTGGGTCATCCATACCCACGTCCTGGAGGTCCTTATTCGGCGTCGGCGGATGGTCCCGAAGTTGATGAAGGCGAGGGCAGCCAGAAACGAATCAGCCGCAAGCGGCTTTTGGCCGCCGCCCTTCCCACTCAGGACAGCGAGGTTGGTCAGCTCTTTCCCATAGAGGACTGCATTCGCAGCCCGGTCTTCGCTTATGGTTCCTCCGTTTAGATTGAGGGGCGAGATACCCTCATCCGACTGTCCGAAGGCGAATATAACCGGGTCGCCGATCAGCTTCGGAAACTGATCCAGCTGGACTCCACCGGGCCTCACAGCCAGATCCACTCCCAGCAGGTTTCGGGGCTGGCTGAAACGAGCCGCAATTTTGGCATTCGTGGTGAGTACCACAGTGTCGATTCGCGACCCATAGACCGGCCAGAAAATGCCTCCGCCTGCGATCACGATCCCCGCCGGGCTGCTCCAGGATCCCGGTCCGGTTCGGTCTGCAACTCACGAAACCCTTGGCGTCCGCCGCTGTCTCATCAGAATCGCGGCGAGGCGCCACGCCGATGCAAAGCGCGTTGTCCAGCAACATACGTTCAGCGTCGGATGCGTTTTCCCGGAACAGTCTCCAGGGCTGCGGCGGACTTTGCGAGGCGGCTTTCGGCAGAGCTCCGCGGAGCGTCGTTGACCAGGGCCGCTTGCGCCCGAAGGTCCGGTCCCCGCCAACAGAGCAAGACCAAAACGAGAATCAGAAAGGACTTCATCATCTATTTAGACGGTCTCCTCGACCGGAAGTCCCATGTCCACTGACTTTTCACCCCCCAGCGGACGATCGTCAAAGAACGAGTAGAGCGCCGGCACCACGACAAGAGTCAAAATTGTGGACGTAATCAATCCGCCGATCACTACGATCGCCAGAGGCCGCTGAATTTCCGCCCCGGGTCCGGTCGAGAAGAGAAAAGGGACCAGTCCCAGCGCCGCAACGGTGGCCGTCATCATCACGGGCCGGAACCGCAGCTTGGCGCCATCCATGATGGCGCGGCGCAATTCGATGCCTGACTGGCGCAAGCTTCGAATGTAAGACACCAGCACGATTCCATTGAGCACGGCGATGCCCCAAAGCGCGATGAAACCGACCGAGGCAGGTACGGATAAGTACTCGCCCGTCACGAAAAGGCCGACTACGCCTCCGATGGAAGCAAAGGGCAGCACAAGGATAATAAGTGTCGCGAACCGGACGGAACGAAACAGCAGGAAAAGAAGGAAAAAGATCGCGCCGATCGTAACGGGCACGATGATCATCAGATGCTTGCGGGCGCGCTGCAGGTTATCGAACTGGCCGCCCCACTCAAAGTAATAACCGGGCGGAAGGGCTGACCTGCGCGGTCACTTTCTTCTGCAGTTCGGCCACGAAGCCGCCCAGATCGCGATCCTTCACGTTGACGCCGACATTGATGCGCCGGTGGGCCATTTCGCGTTTGATCTGAGACAGACCTTCTCTGACTTCGATCTTCGCGAGATTACCCACCGCGATCCGTTCGCCGTGGCTTGCTCTCAGCATGATCCCCCGGATGTCGCTGACCGAATTTCGCAGTTCTTCCGGATAACGCACAACGGCCTGGAAACGGCGGTCGCCTTCATAGATCTCGGTCGCGACGGCCCCTGCCACGGATGCTTCGATCACGTCGTTCACGTCTGTCACGTTGAGGCCATTGCGCGCAATGGCCTGGCGGTCAATCACCGCGTTCAGGTTCTGCTGGCCCGATACGCGGTCGACCTTCAGATCGCCGGCCCCTCGAACGGTAGCGGCCACGCGCGCGACCTCATCGGCTTTTCGAATCAGGGTATCCAGATCGTCGCCGAAGATCTTCACGGCGACGTCGGCGCGCACACCGGTGACCATTTCGTCCACCCGGTCCGAGATCGGTTGCGCCATCACGGGATTGACACCGGGAAATGAGCTCACGATTTTACGCACCTGTTCACCGATCGCATCCTGCGTCAGGCCCGGTCTTTGTTCGCTCGGCACCAGCTGAATCATCATGTCGCTCTCGTTGTACCCGGCGGGATCGACCGGCGATTCGCCGCGCCCCAGCCGCGAGACCACATACTTGACACCGGGCAGTTTGCGGATTTTCTTCAACGCTTCGGCTTCCATGCGGAGCGACTCATCCAGGGCAATATTCGGAACGCGATCCATGTTGGGCGAGATGGTGCCTTCTTTCAGTTCCGGGATGAATGACGTCCCGAGATAAGGAAAAAGCGCCATTGCCCCGGCGAAGGCGGCTACGGCCAGGCCCACGGTTGTCTTCGGGCGATGCGTAGCCCAGCCGAGCACCATCACGTACGGCCGTTTCAGCATCCTCACAAAGAGTGTGTCGTGTTCTTTGCCCCCCTTTAAAAAATAGGCGCAGAGCACCGGCGAGAGCGTCAGCGAAAGAACCAGAGAGACCGCCAGCGCAATGGCGATTGTGTAAGCCAGGGGTGCAAACATCTTGCCCTCCATGCCTTCCAGCGTCATAAGAGGAAGAAAGACGAGGATGATCACGCAGATGCCAAAAATGACCGGCGTACCAACCTCCATCACCGCTTCGTACACAACCTTTACCTTGTCTACGCCGCGCTTTTGACCCAGACGGCCAAAAACGTTTTCCACGACCACGACGGAGCCATCGATCATCAGCCCGATTGCGATCGCCAGACCTCCCAGTGACATGAGGTTGGCCGACATGCCGTAGTGGTTCATAACAAGGAATGTCAGCGCCGGTGTAAGAACCAGCGTGGCGATTACGATCAGGCTCGAGCGAAGGTCGCCCAGATACAGGAACAGGACGACGACTACAAGAACGATGCCTTCTTCCAGAACCTTAGTAACCGTGTGGACCGCGGCATCCACAAGTTCGGAGCGGTCGTAATAAGGAACGACCTTCAGTCCTCCGGGCAGCATGTTGCGGGAATTGATCTCCTCCACCCGGGCCTTGACTGATTCCACGATCTGCTTTGCATTACCGCCCGCGATCATCATGACGATGCCGCCGACGGCTTCGGTGTATCCGCCCTTCAGCACCGCTCCGTACCGAACCTCGCTGCCGATCTTTACTTCAGCTACATCGCGAACGTATACCGGAACCGCCCCCACCTCTTTCAGCACGACCGACCGGATATCTTCTTCGTTGCGAATCAGTCCAATGCCACGCACCAGCAACACTTCAGGCCCCTGCGGCAGGATGCCGCCGCTGGCATTGGCGTTGTTTCGTTCCAGTGCGGTGCGCACGTCATGGATCGTGAGTTCGTGATAGCTGAGCTTCACCGGATCCACCAGCACCTGATACTGCTTGACGTAACCTCCGGTGGAGTTGATCTCCGCTACGCCCGGGATGGAACGGAGTAGCGGCCTCGCGACCCAGTCCTGGAGCGTACGGCGCTCCATCAACTCTTCTTTCGTCAAAGCTCTTTCGCCATCAGAGGGATTTTCGAGCGTGTACTGGTAAACCTCGCTGAGTGCCGTCGAAACCGGGCCCAGCACGGGATTGATGCCCGCGGGCAGACGCGATCGTACATCGCTCAGCCGTTCGGCCACCAGCTGCCGGGCGAAATACTGCGGCGTATCGTCCGTAAATACCAGCGTGATGATGGAAATGCCCGGCTCGTTCTGTGAGCGCATTTCGGTCATACCCGGCAAGCCGGTCATGCCGATCTCGACAGGCACAGTGACGATCCGCTCCACCTCATCCGGTGAGCGGCCCGGGACCTCCGTAGCCACCTGCACCTGGATGTTCGTGACGTCCGGAAATGCATCGACCGAGAGCTTTCGGGTGGCATCGACGCCCGCCGCCAGCGCGATCAGCGCGATCACCACCACGACGATACGCTGATGGAGCGCATTCTTTACGATGGCGCTCAACATCCCTAGCCACCCTCGCTGCCGCGCAGCATCTGGCGGCGGCGCTCGTTGTTCAGGTGAAAAGCGCCATCGAGAACGATCTTTTCTCCCGGCTTAAGGCCCTCGAGGACAACCCTCTTCCCTTCGAATTCGCCGCCAAGTTTCACCTGGCGCAGCACGAAGGTATCGGGGCTGAGCTGAATGAAAACATGTTCGTTATCGTCTTCACGAACCACCGCAGTCGATGGGATGACCTGCTGACGGGACGTGTCGCCCTTGACTGTCATGGTCGCCAGCATGGAAGGTTTGAATCTTCTCTGGGGATTGCGCAGGTCCGTTCGGACACGGACAGTGCGGGTTTCGGGGTTTACAATCGCGCTGACAAAGGAAACGCGGGTGTGGATCTGGACGCCGGGCAGGGCCGCGACCTCCGCATCCACGACCTGGCCCAGGCGGAGGTTGCCGGCCGTTTGTTCCGGCACATCGGCCACCAGCCAGACCGACGACAGATCGGAGATTTCAACAATGGTGTCCGCTGGCTGAATCACCTGGCCCAACGTGATCTTGCGGCTGAGCACGGTGCCGTCCATACTTGCGACCACCCGTGACACGGAGTTGATGGAGCGTGTTTTTTCGAGCTCGTCTATGGCGTCGCCAGGCATCCCGAGTATCTCCAGCTGATCGCGAGCGGCGTCCCTTTCCGCGGTCGCCTGTGTGAAATCCGCTTCGCGCCGCTGCAGTTCCGCCACGCCGATCACGTCCGCTTTCAAGAGAAGCTGCGCACGTTCCACTGCGCGCGATGCAACCAGTCTTTGCGAAACCGCTTTCAGGAAGCTCAGCTGCGCATCGCTCAGACCAGTGCTGTTGAGCTGGGCAAGGATGTCTCCCCGATGCACCTCCTGTCCTTCCTGTACCGAAAGGGATGTAATGCGCCCCATTACGGGTGAGCCAACCCGAGTGATTCGCGTCTCATCGATCTCGATCCGCGCCGGCACGGTCTGGTTCGTGCTCACCTCGGCCCACGAAGACTGGCCCAGTTTCAGCTGGTTCAACAATTGGCTTGCGGCCTTTATCTGCAGCGGGTTCGGTGCTGCCTGCTTGCCCCCGGCCGCGGAGGACGGTTCATCGCTGGCGACGCTCTTGCACGAGAGCGAGCCCAGCACGGCCAGAGTGGCGGCAAGCACCGCGAGGGTCCTCGTTTCTGCAAGGGACTGGAATATCATGGCCTGCTCCTGAGATCGATGGACCGCAATTCGTCGAGATCTATGAGCGCTGCCTCGCGGTCAAACTGAGCGTTCAGCAAATTCAGTTGCGCCGTCCGCAGGACCCTTTGCGCGTCGAGCACTTCGAGGATGCCGCGCTCACCCAGCTGGTACGCGGTCTGGGCGGCACGCACGGCTTCATCGGCCTCAACCAGAAGTCCACTCTCAAGAGCCTGCACCTGTTGGTTTGAAACGGCGAAACGGCCATAGGCGGTATCGAGGGCCGCGAGGATTTCGATTTGTCTCGCCTGCGCCTCCGCGCTAATCTGGCGGACTGAAGCGACCGCCTCGGCTATCGGACCCTCGCGGCGATTGAACACCGGCAGTGGAAGTATGATCCCCAGGCGATAGGACGGGCTGGTCATGTCAACTTCGGCTCGGAGTGCGGGTTGCGGGCGTCGAAGCGACTTCTCATATTCCAGACGAGCTTCCGAACGCCGGACCTCGGAGCGGGCAACCTGGAGCGCGGGATGGTGATCGATAGCTTCCCGCCGCATCTCCTCGATGGTGGGCAATGCGGGCGGAGGATCCGGGTCCCCTTGCAATTCAATGTTCGGATCGAGCGGTCCTCCCACAGCCGCGCGGAACTCCCCCATGGCGATTACTCGCTCCAGTTCGGCGCTCGATGCCTGTGAACGCGCAGAAGCAACTTCAGCCTCCGCACGGACAAGTTCGAGCCGGCCGATTTCCCCGACATTCACTCGGACCCGAATACGGTTGCGGAAATCTTCCACGGCGCGAAGATTGTCAGTCGCGATGGCAATTTCTCTGGTTCTGCGCAGAACCTGATAGAAGGTGCGCCGGACCTGAGAGAGCACCGCGAGGCGAACTTCTTCGAAAGCAAAACCACTGCTGTCCCTGCCGCGCTGAGCCAGTTCGATACGGCGCTTTCGCAGCGGGCCCAGTTCGAGGGGCTGTGTGAACGCATAGAAGGGAACGCCGTTCTCAGGCGCCCCCGGCAACTGACCGGTTTGTTTTCCGGCAATCAAGGTGGCCTCCGGATTTGGCCGGCCCTGGGCGGTTAAGATACCTGCCTGGGCGACGGCTCTCCCAGCGTCGGCGGCCCCCAGCAGTGGATTCTGGCGCTCGGCCGTCTCCAAAGCTTTTGGGAGGGACAGAGTTTCGGCCGGCAGTAACGATCCGGAGAGCATGACCGGAATCATCAACACGCGGGCTTTGATCCGGATATGCCATCGTCTTTTCATTCGGGGAGAACCCCTGAATCGGGGTTATTCAGCTGGAGCGCAACCATTCCCGGGAAGTAATCCTCGGCCATGGTTTGGCAATTGTGTGTCCGATCGTAAGCCGCGTATTTGCTTACCGGGCACGACTTGCGTTTGTCCAGGAATTTCGACAACCGGGTGTGTCCGTTCGAAATTTCAAACGCCACACTGCTCGGATTCGCCCGTCCGGCGCATCTTTCGAGTGCTGGGCTCACGAATCCCAAACATCATTTCCGGAGTGTCGTTTGGTGGCGGAAGCCCGCCGCTCGCGGACAGCCGCGATTGATGCAGCAGATCGCGGCTGAGTGGAACATTCAAACCATGGACGAGACGGCACTCGCATGCGGAGATACTTTCGTCTCCCTGACACAAGAGGCTTTGCTAATCAATGAGAACTTCGGGGGGCGTGCTTGCCGCCGGCCGCGAGCCAGGCGATACGCCGTGTTCGACTACGGCCTCGCCTGCCAGCCGCGCATGAAAAGAAAAGATTACGTTTTCACGGACGACGCGCACAGGTGAAGCGGTATGAGCGTTCGCAGATGAGCACCATCCCCGCGAGGCATCATCGCTCCTTCGGCGCTCGACCCGAACAGGAAAGTCTCCGGTAGCGGTCGGCTGCTTCACTGGACAGGCCTGTCACCTCGCAATCGGTGAGATAACGCAGTGGCGCCGATGAGTTGAGCCGGCGCACTACCTGCGCCAACCCTGAGAGCATCGCAAGCTCTGGAGGGGTTATCGATCTGCGAACCAGAACGCCCCGCCCCTCAACGATGAGGAATGGACGGTCAGAGTATCTGCCGTTCGAGCACCCACTCCGGTCCGGATAGCAGATCGGGCGGAACGGATTGGACGCCCCCGAATCGGAAAAGATCGCCTGGCAGGGATAGAGAAAGCCGTTCTGAACAATCGCCCGGGAGACCGGATCGACGGCCAGAGTGTGCAGTTCGTCGTCATCCGGTAAGTCCCATCGGGAATCCTGGCAAACCTCGCGCAAGGCCGCGAAATCGGGCGGGCGAGCTGTCCTTGGTGAGATGGCCAGACGTTCTCGCAAGTCTGCGAGGAGCGTCTCGACACTCTCGACATCTTCTCCGGCCACGACAAGGCCGTGATTGCCTAACACGAATACGCTGATATCGGGGCTCGCGGATACAGCGCGGCTGATCGCCCGGGCCAGCGGCAGACCGGAGGATACGTACGGCAACCACTGCCAGTTGAGCCCGTCGAGTCTCCGTTCCAGTTGCATGGGTGCGTCCTCCCGCACCGCCCACGAGAGCGTGTCGACGCAATGCACATGCAGCACCACGTTATGCGGAATTGCGGCATGCATCGCAGTCTCGAGGGACGCGCCAGGATACAGGTCGGCGGGATCGATGCGCCGCCGCAGGCAGTCCAATACCTCCGCCAGATCGAGCGGCGTGAGAATGTCATCCCGCAACGCGTCAGCCATCCATCGGCCCGAAGCTTTGACCCAGAGGACTCCGTCGACCTTGATCGAACTATTCCCGGTACTGCCCTGCGTCAGCAGGGGGTCGCTCCCCACTCGCTGCGTGAGTCCGAGCAGGGGCCGAAGGTGAGCCCCGAGAGCCATCGTTGCAGTCTGTCCCATGTAACGCCTCCTCTATCGCCTAAGGCAAAACGCGAAACGGCTCCTCGATTCCCGATTTCGCTGCTGGTCGTTCTGCCCAAAGCCGGCCGATTTTTA
Organism: Terriglobia bacterium; assembly: GCA_963718155.1. GTDB lineage: Bacteria > Acidobacteriota > Terriglobia > Bryobacterales > Bryobacteraceae > BOG-234. Next base: position 388,123 of record CAVQYP010000024.1, read on the forward strand.
TGGATGTTCGGAAAAGCGCTCCGACGGGGATGACGCCACCCAATTTATGTGCCGCCACCGCGGCGAGTCCCATGGATGCGACGCATCCGCACGAACTGCAGTCCGGGTTTCCGCCGAACTGGCAGGGAACGATTTTGGTTTTGAGATCCGCCGACAGAGTCCTGGTGGTGAGCGCGAAGACACAGTCACTCGGGTCTGCCGGAGGTGTGGCGAACTGCCGGATCAAACCTTCCGGCATGTCCAGTTTTGGAAACTCCCTCCGCAGGATCATCATATCCGCGATTGCCTGCACACGTTCTTCCGCGGTCAGCATTTCGGGCAACTGATCTCCGATTTGCGGAGTGAACAGGCTGAACCACACCTTGCGCATTTCCGCGCGCGGAGTCCAGAATTCCAGAAATTGCCGTAAATAGCCCGGCCGTTTCATCATTTGACCCGTAACGGTGCAATGCACGGTAATGCGCTGGCCCTGTGTATTCCTGATGATCTTCTCGTATGTCGCGGGAGCGCGCCGAACATCGTGTTCCGGTTGCAGCCCGTCGATGGAGACAACAACACTGAAATGGCTCAGTTCCCTCCAACTGGGAGCGAGAGGACGGAACGCGCTCGTGACCACCTGAACGTGAATTCCCCGGCCTGACAACTCCGGAACGATCTCCTCGAGTTCGCGATAGCGTACCAGCGGATCGCCTCCCACAATAGACAGATGCAGCGGCCGCAGGCGGTCGACCACCTCGAAGACTCCATCGACGAGCGCCCGTCCCTTTAAATCATTGAGATCGCGCAGTGTGACCCCACCACCCAGATGAGCCGCATCGTACGCATAACATCCCGGACATTTCAGCGGGCATTCCCGAGTAATCTCCAGGGATAAAGAGGGCTTCTCTCCTTGCAAAATCCTGCCCCATGCGCGAATCACTTCGGAATTTTTCAAAATAAGTCCTTGCTCCTCGGGGCAGATACCAGGCCGGCCAGGGATTTACGTCAGCAAGCGAGCTTCCGTTCTTTAAGTCCTCTTTATCCGTTGACGCCCATCTCCCCTGCGTACAACGATCTGTACACGCGGCTATGTTCTGTCCAAATTTTTGAACGTTAGCGCGCGGCGAAGATGTACCTTATGGCGGATAGAGATGCGTAATGCAGCGTTATAAGCACGTGGACCCCGAATTGCTTCGGCAGGGAACAAATATACAAAGAAAACGGGGAAATGAGCCCAGCCGCACTGTGTCGGACCTCCCATCCAGGCCTCCTGGCTGATTGTTTATGGGACCGGCATTCACAACGAGAAAATGCTACTTCGGAGAAGACTCGGGCAGGCGCCGCCGAACCGCTGGATCGAATTTCGGGCCGTGCCGTCCGGCGCTTTTCATATCGGGTCCAGACTGCGCTCTGCTGCTATACTGATCGCCGATGTGCTTGAGCAGTTAGTTCGCGAATCGTCCCTGCTGGCGCCGGATTTTCGTTCATTCAGGCGTCAGGAATTCACCTTTATCAGTCTTAACCTTGTTCTTCTTTCCGCCCTCGCCCTGAGTCAGATTCTTTTTTATTCCTGGAACCCACCTCGGCTTCTTCTGGGCGTCCTCGCGGCCGGATTCGTGGCGAACGGCCTGGAGCTGCTGTGGCTGAGAGGGAAAAACGAGTTGAGCCCTCAAGGCATGGTCGCCCTGACGTGGACGATGATCGCGCTGAACATGGGCGTAGCCTTTGCGCTGGCGTCACTCTCTTATCGCCAGGACGTCCAGTACTTTGCGCTCATGATCACGCCGGTGTTCCAGGCGGCTTTCAGACTCTCGCTCGGCGCAAATCTGCTGACCGTGGCGGCAAGTGACGGCCTGATTCTTTTCTGGGCCTGGAATTACTTCCGGCTTCACCCTCCGTACGACATCAACGAATACATAGAAGCCGGTACGATTTCGCTGATTTACGCCATCGCCGGCATACTGGTCTGGACGCTGGTCAACCACCTTCGAACGAAACAAACGGAACTGGCCAGAAGTCTGGTGGAACTGGACGAGGCGAGAGCACGGCTGCTGGTCGAGGAAAAGCTGGCCGCCGTCGGCCGTTTCTCAAGCGCGATCGCGCACGAGATACGAAACCCGGTCGCCATGATTTCGAGTGCTCTGACCACCGCCTTCAGCCGTGGTCCGGATTCTCCGGAAGGCAGAGAAATGTTCGACATCGCAGCCACGGAGGCCTGCCGCCTCGAAAAGCTCACGACGGACTTTCTCACGTATGCCCGACCGCGTTCGCTTTCGAGACAACGGTGCGACGTGGCGGATTCCATCGCCTACATAGCAGACGTCTGCCGGCCACATGCAACCGAAAGCGGTGTCGCCATTCGCCGGGAGGGACCAGACGATCTCTGGGCCGACGTCGACAGCGGCCTGTTGCAGCAGGCTCTGCTGAACCTCTCGAAAAACGCAATTGAAGCCTCTCCGCGCGGGGCGGAGGTGATGCTGCGCGGTATGAGTGACAACAACAGGCTGCGGATCGAGATCGAAAATCGCGGGGGTTCGATTCCGTCCGCCTCGGCCGAAAATATTTTCGAGCCGTTCTTTACCACCAAGCCTGCAGGCACAGGTCTGGGCCTTGCGATCGCGCGCAGTATCGTGATGGCTCACGGCGGCGACCTGATCCTGTCGCGCAATGACGCGGAGATGGTTCAGTTCTCGATAATTCTTCCCATCAGCTGAAGATCAGCGGCGGAGCGTACTTGAGCAGAATTCTGATTGTCGACGACGAGCGCAGCATGAGGAAGATACTTGCCTCGAATCTCGTCCAGGACGGGCATATTGTTACGGAGGCGGCCGGCGTTGGCGAGGCCACAGCCTGCCTTGCATCGAACCGTTACGATGCCGTGATCACGGATCAGAAGATGCCCGATGGCCAGGGTCTTGATGTGCTTGCCCGCGCGCGTGAAATGGATCCGGCGCTGGCCGTCGTTTTTCTCACCGCCTTCGCCTCAGTCGAACTGGCGGTGGAGAGCATGCGCCAGGGCGCGTTCGATTTCATTACCAAGCCGTTTCAGCCCGACGTTGTAGGGGCGACAGCCCGCCGAGCATGCGGGCACACCGAACTGCTCCGGGAAAATGGTCTGCTCAGATTGACTGTCGACCGGCTGGAGGGCTCGGGAGAGATTTTCGGAAGTAGTCCGGCGACGCTCGCCGTGCGGACAATGATCGCGCGAGTGGCTCCGACCTCCGCGACTGTGCTGATCACAGGAGAAACCGGCACGGGCAAAGAACTGGTAGCGCGCGCGATCCATAAGAGCAGTCCGCGGGGCCAGAAACCGTTTGTCGCTGTCAACTGCGCGGCCTTCACTGAAACACTTCTGGAAAGCGAGTTGTTCGGTCACGAGAAAGGCGCGTTTACGGGAGCCGATCGTATGCGGCAAGGCCTGTTTGAGGCTGCGCACGAAGGCACTCTGTTTCTTGACGAAGCGGGAGAAATGTCGCAGCCCATACAGGCGAAGTTGCTCCGCGTTCTCGCCGAAGGCAAGATTGTCCGCGTAGGATCGACCAAACCCCGCGATGTTGACGTCAGGGTGGTGGTCGCAACGCACCGAGACCTGCAGGAACGGATTCGGCAGGGAGCGTTTCGGCAGGATCTCTATTACCGCCTTGCCGTTGTTCCCATAGCGCTGGCGCCGCTCCGCGAGCGGCGCGAAGATATCCCGGGCCTTTGTGAGTTATTCGGACGCCAGGTTTCGAGAGAGCTCAAGATGCCCGTGCGTCCGATCAGCGCGGCAGCAATCGACAAGCTGAGGGGATACGACTTTCCTGGAAATATCCGCGAGCTGAGGAATTTGATCGAACGCGCGACGATCCTTTCTACCGCAGCCGAGATCGGGCCGGAAGATTTCCCGCTGGCCTTGAACTCTGAGAAGAGCCGGGACAGCAGCGGGGACTATCTCAACTGGATCAATTCGGCGCCGGAAACAGTTAATTTGCGAGACTTGCTGGAACAGGTCGAGAAGGGGCTGATCCTGCGAGCGCTGAAATCCGGCGGCCTGGTGCAGGCGGAAGCGGCCAGACGGCTCCAGCTCTCACGCAGCGATCTCGCCTACAAGCTGGCTAAGTACGGCATCAGAACAGAATCCATGGAGGCTAATGGGCCGGCATAGATCTTTCGGAACATAGATCTTCGCGGGGTGCTTCGGAGGTCATTTCAGACCAACGTCGGGTACGGCTTCTTGCAGCTAAACTTGCCGCGAAGGGTTTTGCGAGCGATCTTCCAGTTGATCCGGGCGCAGGCGTGATAAATGCATGGATCCAGACTTGCACTTCCCGGTGAACCAGCGGATGAACCTGGTTGCCAACCATCGTAGTGCCAATTCCTGCGTTACCGCGTGAGCAGCACATAAGCCGACGCCTTCCAGAAACCGTTCATTTTGGTCCAGATAATCCAAAGGGCGGCCTGACTGTTTTTGCCCTCGTTGACAGAGAATCCGGAGGCATAGTATTTGCCATACCCGGTCGCCGAAGCCGGGCTGAAGATGGGGTCCCCATCCGTGTCGCGTCGATCGCATTTTGCCGCCTCGCCCATGTATTCCGGTATGGAGGCGATGACAAAAGCCTTGTCGTCCCGATGTTTCACGAGTTTCATGTCCGGATGATTGGGTTGTGCGGCGACAATGGCATCGTCGAGGCGATTTACGGGGCCGATGGCCGCGGTAATCCGGGCCATAGCGTCCTTCAGTGATTCGCCCGCGGTCGCCGAAGGCGACGAATCGTCAGAACGATAGAGCCGGGCGCATTCCAGACATTCGGGAGCGAGATATTGAAGCGCGCTGTCGACGTCCTTCTTCACCAGCCACAGCTTCAGGAAATCGGAAGCTGCCCTGATCATGTCCTTATCGCCGTCCACGACAGGCAGCGGTGCTACCTTCGCGGGTGCGGCACCGGCATCAGGGACCGCGCTACGCTCCAGTTCGGGATCGACGTCGTATGAGACCATCTTCCAGTAGCCGTGGTTCCGCTGCCACAGTGTAGCGATATTTCGTCCCTGCTCGCCTTTAGCACTGATCCTGAATACCGCGCCGACATACTTGCCGAAGTCCTGGGACTTCATCTCCTTGACGGAGAGTCTGCGGACTCCGTCTGGTTGGCGCATTTGAATTCTTCGGCAAGGTCTTCTCTCACGTCGTAAAGAACGAATTCAGAACTATGTGCCTGTTTGATCGGCTTGACGCGGGTGCTCGTCAGTGCGAATCCGGCGCTTGCTTCACGCAGGGACGAAATTCTTCCGATCCGTTCGTTCGCAGACTGCATGTTCTGGAGGACCAGGAATTTCGACATGCCGCGATCGGATTTTGTCTCCGTTTCGGCATCCATGCAGGCATAAGCCTCATTAGCAAAGTACGCGATTGATTCATTGGGCTTTTGTTCCACCAGCCAGCCATTGAGGAAATCGAATATTGCATCTGCGGGTTTCGCATTCTTGCGAACGGGCTCCCGCGAGATTACCTGTCCCTCCACGTTGGTGTTTTCAAGGAGCGGCAATCCCAGGAGATTTCGCCACCAGTTCTGCAGTCCCGACCATTGATTGTTATGTTTTACGAGATTGTCCCCCGCGCGAACATCGGAATTGGCTGCGCTGAGGTGACCGTTCACAAGGCCGGTCCAACCGGAGGAGCGGTAATCCACATCTATGTCGGCCCGTTCCGCATCACGGCTTAGCGATATTTGAATAGATGGTGTGCCACTCTTGCCTCGATAACAGGTTGGATAGCCCTTGTGATACGTAGTGTTGTCGGATTCGTGCTTAAACTCCCGGCTCTGATTTAAAAGTCGCACAGCATCGGGCTTCATCTGGACATAAATTCGGAACTGCTCGTCCCCTCCGGCCCCCAGAATCTGACCCGCGACCGTGTCGATTTTGTCGACCAGGTCAAGAGCCGATTCCGCGAGTTTCTTCCCGGATTCGTCCGTCAGTTCGGTCTTCCCCAAAGCATGGGTCACGGCATCAAACGTGGTTTTGGCTGAGAGAGGTATTTGTTCATACCCTTCCACCGGGTTAACGGGCTTTTTGACAATCGTGCTGAACCGCTGGAACCAATCGTTTACAAGGCTTTGCTGTTGCGGGCTGAGGCTCGAATATCCGCCCGCCAAACGTGGTTTGCCTCGGTGAGCCTTCCGCGGTGTCTTTACCCTCTGTCTGTTCGACGAACAGAGCCGGGCGAGCGGAAAGCTTTAATCCCAAATCAAAGCCCGCGAGTTCCGTGTTCAACGCGCCAGTCGGCCCTATAATGATGGACCGCGCGGAAGTGCCTGAGTCGGCCGATACAGCTATGAAGATCAGAACTCCAAGGACGATTCCGCGAATGCGGGTGTCAAGCTTTCTGTGCTCTTCAATCCGATTCATATACACTCCAATCGCTGAAGCTTCCGCGCCCGTTACAGCAGCATTACTCTTATCGCCCGATATTCAGCCTTGGATGAGGTGATGAGAGCCTCCAGGGCGTCGAGGTATTTTTTTTGCGAGCGTTAGCCGTGCTCCATGCGGTGAGGCGAGAACCGGGTCACGAACAACTTCCCGATGGAAGCTGAGCCAATGGCGGGAGTGCCAGACATACTTTCACATCGCCAGCAGCCCACCAAAGGGACGTGAAGGTCATCGGCCCTGCCGCAGGAGCGTGAGTAGGGTCGCAACAACGGGGAACCGCCGGCGCGATCACTGCCGTATCAAGCGCGCGGAATTCTGTATACTATGGTGACCCGACGCTCACGGGAGCAATTTTGACTTTTGGGCCTGGCTTTCGGCGAACTATGAATCGCGTCACGCCGTTCATCGGGCTTCGAGGTTCGCTTGCCGACGATCAGACGGCAAGAATGCTGCACGTTCTCCTCGCGACTCTCGCCGTGTGGATGGCAGCCGGCGTGGGTCGCCACGATACCGTTCGCTCCGGTGAGCTTCCCACGGATATTCAATCCGCTCGTCCTGGAAGCGAGTTACGTCACTGCACTCGTGCTGCTCCGGCTCGGCCACTTCCGGCGCGCCAGTCTGGCCTACCTCGCAGGCACTTGGATCTGGGCGACGCTCGCTCTCCTTTTCCTACGGCGGTATACACAGCCCGGGAGCGCTGCTCTACGTGTCCTTGCCAGCCTCGGCGGCTTGGCTCCTCGGATACACAGCCGCCATATGGACAGCGGGTGGGTGCCTGCTCAGCGCGCTGGTATTTACGGTTCTGGAGATGACGCACGTGAGTCTTCCGTTCCAGCGTATGGCAACGCCACTGGGAATCTGGGCCATGATCGTACAGGCCGTCCTGATCAACGCCATCCCGGTGGGACAGATCATCGGCAGGCTGCGGGAGACGCTTAAGGAATTGCAGCGACACCAGCAGCACCTTGAGTCGCTGGTTGATCAACGCACGCACGAACTTGTGCAGGCGCGTGACCAGGCGGAGTCCGCCAACCGGGCCAAGAGCGCGTTCCTGGCCAATATGAGCCACGAACTTCGTACGCCCCTCAGCGTCATCCTGGCATCCTCCGACCTCCTGAGCGAGAGTAACCCAACCGCCGATCAGCGTGAAGACATCGCCGCGATCGGCCGCAGCGGCGAGCATCTCCTGGGACTGATCGACGACGTGCTTGATGTCGCCAAAATCGAGGCTGGCAAAGAGGAACTCGCGATCGCAGCCAGCGATTTGATCTCCACGGTGCGAACGGTCGTTGAAATGATGCGGGGCCGGGCGGAGGAGAAGCATCTGGCGCTCGTTTACCATCAAGCTCCTGAAGTGCCGCGCTACGTCCGCGTAGATGCGCCGAAGTTGCGGCAGATCCTCATCAACCTGCTCGGCAACGCCATTAAATTCACAAGAGAAGGAACCGTAAAGCTACGGTTGAGCGCTCAGCCGGCTGACGAACCCGGGCGCGCCCGGTTTTGTTTCGATATTGAGGACAGTGGCGTGGGAATGCCACAACACGACCTGGGCCGCATATTCGAGCCGTTCGAACAGGTGCGCAATTCCGGTCCACAAACGGGCACAGGTCTCGGCCTGACAATTACTCGCCGATTTGTAGAGCTGATGGGCGGGACGCTGCTTGTTGAGAGCGAGGTGGGCCGAGGTTCACGTTTCGTGGTCGAACTGCCGCTGGAACTGGCAAGGGAGTCGGAGACTTACGGCGTAGAACTGGCCCCGGGGCATCCCTTCATCCTTGAATCAGGCCAACCGGAATGGCGCGTTCTGATTGTCGAAGACGACCCTGAAAGCGCCACGGTCTTGCGGAAGATGCTGACTCGCTCCGGCTTTCAGGTGAGGGTCGCGGAGAATGGAGCACTCGGGATCGAGGCGTTCCAGCAGTGGCGGCCGCACTTTATCTGGATGGATCTGGATCTGCCTCAGTTGAGTGGCACGGAAGCGACACGGCGGATTCGCCAGTTGGACGGCGGGGCGGAGACAAAGATCGCCGCCATAACCGCGGCTGCAGATGCTTCGGAGCGTGACGAGGTGATGCGCGCAGGCTTTGACGACTTCACTTTCAAGCCATTTCGCCAGACAGAAATCTTCTTCTGCATGGCGCGCCACCTGGGTGTGCGCTATTCGTCTTCGGAAGGGGCGGGAAATAAGTCGCACAGACACACGCGCGCTAGTGCGTGAGGATCGCGCACATCACGTTGCGTCCTGCCTGATGCGACACTTCGATAGCCAACCACGCGTTCCCAACTTCATCTTTTTCTTTCCGGGAAGCCCTCAGATAGGCACACGCCACCTGGCCGAACCGATTTCTGAAGTTCTGCCGGTACCTGCAGAGCTGCGTGCGGGAGGCCGCGGGCATATTGTCCATCCGGACAATGTCCGACGCCCGGTGGTCACTTCCAAACGGCGCGTCTTCAGCCGGAAGTAAAGGACGAAAAGAAGGAAGGACGCTAAACTTTATAAATCCATAAACGAGGTGCTGGCGATGAAGCGCAAAAGAATGGTGACCATGCCGATTATTGCGGGAGCGGTTGCCCTTGCAGGCAACTGGGCCCTTTCCGCGCAGGACAAGTACACCCTAAAAGTTCCGAATGGGCTTTCGTTCTCTGAGTTCAGAGGATATGAAGGCTGGCAGGTAGTCTCCATCAGTCAGAACGGCAACCTTATTGCTGCGACCGTCGCTAATCCTGTGATGATCAAGGCGTACCAGGCCGGCGTTCCCGGCAATGGCAAGCCTTTCCCCGACGGCGCCAAACTGGCGAAGATCCATTGGAACCCGAAAAAAATGGAGACCTTCCCCGCAGCGACGGTTCCGGGCACCCAGCATGACGTCGACTTCATGGTGAAGGACAACAAGCGATTCGCGGACAGTGGCGGGTGGGGATACGCTGTCTTCGACTACGACGCTGCATCCGATAAGTTCACCCCCGGTACCCTTTCTGGAAAGCCGCCGCAGGGAAACGATGCCAAGTGCGGTTTCGCGTGCCATACGAGCGTGAAGGCTAAGGATTACGTTTTTACGGATTACGCGCACAGATGAAGCGTATGAGCCGTTCGCAGATGAGGGGCGCGCGCCATCATTCCTTCACTGCTCGATTGAACCAGAAATCAACGCAGCGGTCCGCGGGGCCACAAACCTGGCCGCCTTGGAAAGTCCCGCGAGGATTGGCTGACGGCTTAGATCCGGCGATCAATTCGGGCGATCTTCCCGACTCCACACTGGTGGCCCGACATTCGCTCAGACGATGACGATACTCGTCGCGGCCCTCAGTTCCTGACCCGGTTCGGCGCGCCGGAGACACCGGAAGATCTATGCCGTTTTCGAGCGGTGGTTACGGGGCGCGGTTCGCCGTGGCGCTTTAGGGGGCTTCCGGACCCGGAGCATCCTGGAATGGCTCAGGCTCCGGCGTGGCTGTTCGCCGCGGAACTGAGGGAAGGGACCGTCCTGCGTTGTGCTGACCTATTACGAACCAACTGTGCCGATTCGCGCTTTGTTCGGAGTTCAATCCGCGGCCTCGTTGGCGATTACCGGCTTCGGCGGATCCATGGCGTAAGAACTTCATAGACCGGCACGGATGTTGGCCGGGCCTTGCGGCTGCGGAGCAGGCGGCGGTCGGTGAGGTGGCCGATCGCCGTCTGTACGGATCGCTTCGAGATGCCGGTCAGTTCGGCCAGCACACCGTGGCTCATCGCGAGGGAGTTTCGCCCGGATCCGTGAGTGAGGGAATAGAGCTGGAGATAGACCAGAAACGCGGCAGCAGATCGGCTGTGCGCGACCAGGTCTCGCATGAGGGTCTCGGTGAGATACGGGTCAATTTTCATAACTATAGTAATAGATGCTATAGCAATCGTCACTGTCATTTTGCGATCCAGCGGTTGATTCCGCGCGGCGGAAACTGGCATTCTGCCTGACGTGATCAAACGTATTAAGTTCATCAGCATCCCGGTTCGCGACCAGGACCGTGCGCTCGGGTTTTATACCGGAAAGCTCGGGTTCCGGATTCTGACGGATCAGCAGTTTACCCCCAAACAGCGATGGATCGAACTGTCGATTCCCGGCGCCGAGACCGGCATCGTGTTGTTTACGCCCGATGGCCAGGAGGATCGCGTCGGGACGTTTGTGAATACGTCGTGGGAGGTGGACAACGTCGAAAAGACATACGAGGAGCTGCTGGCGAAAGGCGTGGAATTCGCTGGAGCGCCGGCGAAACAGTCGTGGGGAACATCCGTCGTCATGAAAGACTCAGAGAACAACAGTATCCTTCTCAGTTCGCGGTGATTGGCCGACGTGGGCGTCGGCCACGGTCCCGGGACCGCCCCACCTGTTCCGCGAAGTTCTAAACCGGGATGCTGACCGGCAAGGTGTACTCGAGGTCGTACGAGTGCCGGCCATCACTGATTTGAATGTCGAATGTTCCCGAAATTCCCTTCAGTTCGCCTGTTCCCGATCCGGGAACGATAATTACCGACATCTGAGGCCCACGTTGGTCCATCGTGGCCGTATGCTGCAAGGCGAAACTGCCCTTCCTGCCGCGGAGTATGCCGGTGACGACCTCGACTGCGACGTATCCGGCAGCACCCTGTTTCGGGTCTCCGCCGGAGAACATTTCGCCCTTGCTTATCGCTTCCAGATCTCCATGGATTTGCTTGTCGATAGAAAACCGGGCGAGTCCTTCAGCCGGCGGCGGCATCAGCGGACGAACGTCGACGGTGAATGTGCCTTTTGCGTGGTCGCTTATCAAGATACCCTTCTACGGCGCGGTTACCTGCCGGGGCCGCCGCGGGCCGGGCGAGGGGGCAGCGTGCCGCCTTCGGCGAGGGTCTTCATGTTCTCGAGCGCGCGCGTGAATTGTGTCGTCCTTTGGGCTTTATCTTTTTCGCGGGCTTCGTCGTCGGGCAGCATCGAGTTGTCGAAGATCAGAGTGTAGACGAGCTTTGAGGTCGTTGCGGTAACGGGCCTTGCTTCGAGCGTTCCGTGATAAAGGTTGTAGGGTTGCCCGGTCCGGACCGGCTGGGTATAGGTGTACGAAAGCTCTGTCTTGCCTACGAGAACCTCATTTCCGATCGAGCGCACCGCGCCGACTTCGCCGTCTTTGCCGGAGATGATCGTACATGCGAACTGCAGCCATTCGCCGATGTCGCAGTATTTGCCCACGCGCTTCCACACCTCGGCGGCGGGCCGGTTGACGTTGATCTCCAACGGAATCGTTACGTAGTTGGGGTTGGGTATGGCGAGGGGGGCCGGGGCGGCGCGCCCGCCCGCCGGCGCCGGGGCAGGGGCTTGAGCCATGGCGATTTGGGTAAGACAGAGGAGCGTAAACGCGCAGATCGCTGGCGTTCGGTTGGGGAGAGTTTGCATAGCTCTCTATCGTATAACCGCCCTGCGTGTGATTTTGGCGTATGATACCCGGGAAGCCAATCCATGCGGCGGCTCATGTTTTTCATCGCGGGATTTCTTTCAGCCGGCGCGGTGAGCGCTCAGGAGTTGCCGCCGGGAGCGCTTCTGCTGTCGCGCGTCAAAAGCCACCTGAATGAGGAGTTGCGTCGACTGACCACTATCAGTTGCGTGGAAACCGTGCACCGTGAGGAACAGCCGCCGAGGGGCAAGATGCGGCCGCTTGACACGGTTCGGCTGGAGGTCCTGACTAATGGTCAAAAAGAACTCTATGCCTCTCCCGAAGGCCGGAAGTTTTCGGAGCGGGAACCGATGAGCTACGTGGGGAGCGGCATGCTCGGCAACGGGCTGTTTGGCTTATATCTTGGGGAAATCGTGCTCAACGCGTACGGCTCCAGCCAGTACAAAGGAGAAGAAGTCACCGGCACGCGACGCCTCGCTCGCTACGATTACCAGATCTCCGTCATGTGGAGCGGGCAGACAGTTGACGTGCCGGGAGGATCCGGCAGGGTGGGTCTGCATGGCTCGTACTTGGTGGACCCGGAGAACTACGATCCGGTCCGGCTGGAATTGCAGGCTGACAACATTCCTCCGACCCTGCCGGTTACGGAATTTACGACGCGTATCGATTACGGGCGAACCGTTCTCAACGACAATCTGACGGCGCTGCTGCCCGAGACCGCAGATCTGCGCCTGGTGCTTGAGTCCGGGGAGGTCAGCCACAACGTCGTCGACTTCACGCACTGCCGCGTCTTCGGGGCGGAGAGTACGATCAACTTTGATGCGCCGGACTCACCCGAGCAGGCTCCTGGCTTCGGGACGGCGTCCGTCGATCAGACACTGCGATCGTTGCCCGGCGGGTTGCAGGTCGCTGTGAAACTGAATAGCCGGATCTCAGGCGAGATGGCCGTCGGCACGCTGATCGAGGGCGTGGTGGCCGGCGATGTGAAGGAGAAGCGCACGGTGGCGATTCCGGCGGGTTCGGTGGTGCGCGGGCGCATTCGCCGCATGGAGCGCTACAGCGATCCATTCCCATACTTCATTGTGGGGCTTGAGTTCACTGAAGTGGAGGCGGAGGGAATCCGTTATATCTTTTACGCGGACCTGGTCGCTATCGATCCAGCGCCAGGCGTGGAACTGAGGCTTTCAACTCAAAACACCACGACGATAGAGGCTGACAGCCCGCTGTCGGGCGGCCTGTCAACCCGGCGAACCATGGAGAGCCTGTCGTTGTACAGCCTCCCAGGAGTGGCGGCGTTCTTCTACAAGGGTGAGAAGCTGGACCTGCCGCAGAATTTTCGCACAGTGTGGAAGACCCGTCCGCTGAAGCCGTGAGCCGACCAAATATGACGCGCCGAACTCTTCTTCAAACTGCTCTTGGCACCGCCGCCGGCTTTCCCGCACTGCTTACGCTCCCCGGTTCGGTCCACGCGGCCGAATACGATCTTGTGATTCGCGGCGGCCGCGTGATCGATCCTGGGCAGAAAATCGACCGCGTTGCCGATGTTGCAATTCGCGCCGGCCGTATTGCGTCCATCGGTCCGAACATCCCCGCAAAAGCTGCCGCCAAAGCCATTGATGCGAAAGGTCAACTGGTAGTGCCTGGCCTGATCGATATTCATGTGCACGCTCGCGATGCCACGCTTCTTCCGCCGGAAATCATGTCGACAGGCGTGACGTCGATGGTGGATGCCGGGTCGCGCGGGGCGGACAATCTCGGGCAGGTTATCGAAATCGCGCGCAATGCACCCAACCGGATGCGCATTTTGATTAACATCAGCCGGCTGGGCAACAACCCGAATCAGGATCCGGCCCGACGCGGCGAGTTTCTCGATGGCGTCGAGCTTGCCGACGTGGCGAAAGCCCGCGCGGCGATTGAAGCGAATCGACAGTGGGTCATCGGGATGAAAGCGCGTCTGTCGCGAAATATCGCGGCGAGTCATGATCTCGAAGTATTACGGCTGGCGGTCGAAGCCGCGACGCCTTCGGGGATTCCGATCATGATTCATATGGGGGACACAGCTTCACCGCTTCCGGAAATTCTCAAACTTCTGCGGCCGGGAGACATTGTCACGCATCTTTACGCTCCGCCTCCACATGGTATTCAGGACGACGCCGGGCGCATCCTCCCGGAGGTTCGCGCCGCGCGCCGGCGTGGCATTCGCTTCGACTTCGGCAACGGCCGGAATGAGCACTGGACGTGGGCCGTTGCGGAAAGCGGTCTGGCGCAGGGCTTCCCGCCCGACACGCTCTCGACCGACCTTGAAGTCGTGGGCCGCACCGAACAGGTCTTCGATCTGCCGACGGTGATGTCGAAGTTTCTCACGCTCGGCATGCCGTTGAACCAGGTGATCGCGTGTGTCACATCCAGCGCGGCCCGATCGTTCAGCGAGTTTCACCAATACGGGAGCTCTCCGGAAGGGCGCCGTGGCGGACGTGACAGTCCTCGAATTGACCAAAGGGAATTTTGATTTCGTCGATAACTACAAAGGTGCGCGAACGGGCATGCAGAAACTGGTGACCCGCGCTGTCGTTGTTGCCGGTCGAACGCGTGGCGTGATCGCACTTCGGTTACGTGCGCACTCCGGCGATCAGCGCGTATCCGAGACGCTTCGTGCGGATGGCGTCGAGAGCGGCGCCGCGCGAGGGACCTTGCCTGTTCGAGATCGATGCCTTCGAGATTCAGTTTTCCGAGTTTGCCGGCAAGCTCGATTGCGACCAGCCTGCCCTTGATCTCTCTGACCATTTCGATCAGTGCGGCATCATGGGCCTCGACGTCGAATCCCGGAGATGCCGGCTGCGGTCAGGAAGTGCGCGTACTCTTCGACTGGGCGCGCATCGGCGATGCAGGCGACCCAGGCGAGCAAGCCTTCCAACTCATCCGGCAGCGGGCCTGTGCGGGTGAGATCGCTCAGACCGACGCGACCGCCCGGCCGCAGAACGCGCGCAAATTCGGCTGCGGCCCGCTCCTTATCGGGAAAGGTACAGAATGCGCATTCGCAGATCACCGCGTCGAAGCTTGCGTCCTCGAAAGTCAAGGCGTTCGGCGTCGCCCTCGACAAACGAGACGAGATGAGCTGTGCCGCGTCGCCTCTGCGCACGCATTCGCCTCTGTCACGTTGTCCGGACCGAAGTCGACGCCCACGACTTCGCAGCCGAACTGGCTGCGCCAGAAAGATCGCGCTGTCGCCTTTGCCGCTTGCCACGTCGAGAACCCGCATGCCCGCGCCAAGGCTCAATCAGTTCGCCAAGCCGGCGCGGTGAGCCGGAGCCCTCCCGGATGAAACGATTCGCCGAGCAGCATCCGGGCGAAATCGCTCTGGTAGACCGCGGCGCAGCAACTCTTCAAATGGCGCGGCGGTCAGAAGGTGAATGTGACGGGCTCCGAACGGCATACTTCACTTCCTCTCGCGCCGCGCCGCTTTGCGTTCCTTTTCCTGCCGCACGAGTTGCGTGCGCGCCTGTTCGCGATAGCCCACCGTGTTGTAGGCGCAGAAGGGAATCTGCTTGCCGCCGGGCAGCAGAAACTCCTTGCAGCACTTCATCAGGTTCTTCTGGTTGAAAGTCCACGGGTCCATGAAGTCCTGGAGCATGATCATGAAGATGAAGTCGGACATGCGGTTCACGTCGAGTCCGCCATCCGGCAAGCCGCAGGCCGAGCAGGAAAACGCAAACTCGCGAGCGACCTTCTCCGAACCGAGCACAGCCGAAGACGACCACAAGCCTTCGAGAGCGCGGCGTATCTCGGCGCCGAGGTCGGGCATCACGCGGTTCGAAATGTAGTCGAGGTAATCGTCGACTTTCAGGAAACGCGGCAGGGGCGTTACGTTGCGCTCTTCGTCTATGTAGGCGTACGTGACCGAATTGCACGTCGGGAAACAGCAGGGCACAGGGACGAAATCGGTCTGCCGGAACAGGCCCTCTGTCTGATCGCGTCGATGAGCCGGATGATGTCCGGGATTCGTCATGCGCTGCATGGGATCGTGCCGTGCGTGGCGGCCGGCGTGAAATGCGGGCTGGAAGTTGATTCCCTTCACGGCGGGATGATCGAGGCCGAAGCGGACGATGCGCCCGATCTCGTGCTCATTGACTCCGCGCTCGATGGCGGGCACGAGGATGACGGTGCAGCCGATCTCCGCCAGGCGGTCGAGCGCGCGCATTTTCGTGGCGAGAAGATCCGGCTCGCCGCGGATGATGCGGTAGGTTTCGCTTTCGAATCCGTCGAACTGGAAGTAGATGTTGGGACGGACTTCGGCCAGTTCCGCGAGAAAGCGGTCGTCCGTTCGCGATGCGCTTGCCGTTGGTGTTCAGCATGACGTTGGGGATGCCGCGTGCCTGCGCCGCCCGCATCATCGGAATGATCTGCGGGTGGATGGAAGGCTCGCCGCCCGAGAACTGCACGACCTGCGGATTGCCTTCGGTGGCGACGAAGCGGTCCAGAATGTCTTCCACTTCTTCGAGCGTCAGATTGAAGCCGGGAGCCGCTTCGGCGAAACAGAGCGGGCACGCCATATCGCACGCGCTGTTGACCTCGATGATGCCGAGGCAGGCGTGCTGCTGGTGGTCGGGGCAGAGGCCGCAATCGTGCGGGCAGCCGTCCTTGATTTCGGAAGCGAAAGCCGAGCGGAATGGTGCCGGGTTTGTTGAATTTCGAGGAACTCGTGTACTGCTCGGCGTCGCCGTAGACCAGCCCTTCGAAGACGCCGTGATCGGGACAGCGCTTTGCGCATGTAAGACTTTGTTGTCGCGGATCAGAACGTGGCCGTCGATGACGCGGCGGCACTCAGGGCAGATGCTTCGCGTCAGTTCATAAAAAACGTAGTCCGCATCTGTCTTGCACTCAGCGGTCATTCTGCGTTAATTATTGCAGTGAAGCCCGTGTCTTTTCTCAGCGCTCGAAATATTCTCCTGGTCGCTTCGGCAGCCAGCGCGGCTGCGATGTTGTATGTCGGCGCGTATCAGATTCGCGCGGTCGAGCATATGAGTTGTCCACTGCTCAAGCACGGATGTGAAGCTGTGGCGGATGCGCCGTTCGCCCGGCCGTTCGGAATTCCCGACGGGTTAATTGCCGCGGGCTTGTATGGGCTCGTGATCCTGCTGGTTATCGTTGCACCGGAGATCCTGTGGATTCGGTACGCGCTGCGCGCGCTTGCTGTACTCGCTGCTCTGGCGAACGTACTGGGCGTTTACGACATGGCGCGATTCGGGGCGTTTTGCTTCTATTGTTTGTTGACGACCGTGCTTTCGCCCGTACTGGTGTGGGCCGCGTTTCTTTTGTGAGGCCGCTATTTTCGTTCGAGGCGAACCAGCTCAGGCCTTTCTCCAGCCGCTTTTCCCGTGATTGGCACGCGCGGTAGAACAGCGTCACCTGACTCGATGACGAACGTCTGGTCGAGCGAATACCACGGGCCCGCAGGGTCTTCGTGCCGGACATAGTTGCCTACCAGCGCTTGCGTGACCCCGAACTGGACGTCCGTCTCGAGATGCGGATCGTCATTGACATAGATCTGCGAGATGTGCGTCTTATAGCCGGGCTTCCAGATCAGGAAATGAACGTGAGCGGGCCGCATATTGTGGCGACCCTGCGCCCGCAGTAACTGGCCCACCGGTCCGTCGACGGGAATTGGATATCCCGCAGGCTTGATGCTGCGAAAACTGATACGCCCCTCCGCGTCTGTCGTAAATTTGCCGCGCAGGTTCATGTCAGCCTGAGCGGGATCCTGGTTTTCGTAGAAGCCTTCTGTGGAGGACTGCCATACATCCACTTCGGCATCCGCGAGGGGCTGGCCGCTGACGTCCTTAACGGTTGCGGTCACGAATAGCGGAGCGCCAGGCGTCGGCGAGCGCACAATGGATCCGCCGTTTTCCGTTCGCGGCGAATCGAGGCGCCAGAATGGACCCAGCAGATTCGCCGTGGTTTCCATTTGCCCGTTGTTGCCGTTATTGAGCAGGCAGACGAGATTCGAAAGGCCAAGCGAACCGGACATCAGAACCGCCTCATTATGCGTCTCATTCGTGTGCTTGCCCAGCTCCACGACCAACGCGCATCCCTCGCGAAGCTCCTTTTCCGTGAGCTTCACTTCGCGCGCAAAATCGTGCAGATGCCGGACGAGAGCGGAAAGGATCTCGCGGGTTCGCCGATTGGGCGCGCGTTCCACTTCGCTCAGAACGGCCTTCGTCACGTCGTTTGGTCTTTGATGATCATCTTTGCTTTGCGTCCCCTTACAGCCGCCACCCTACAGCGGAATGTTGCCATGCTTCTTCTTCGGCATGGTATCGACTTTCGTTTCCAGCATGCGGAGCGACCGGATGAGCCGGCCTCTGGTTTCGTGCGGCTCGATCACGTCGTCGATAAAGCCATGTTCCGCGGCCACGAACGGGCTGGCGAAACGGTCATTGAACTCCGCGATCTTTTGCTGCCGGAGGCCTCCGTCGGCGCCATTCAGCTCGCGGCGGTAGACGATGTTCACGGCGCCTTCGGCGCCCATGACGGCGATCTCGGCCGTGGGCCACGCCAGGTTGACGTCGGTTCGAATGTGCTTCGAGCCCATCACGCAATAGGCGCCCCCATACGCTTTGCGAGTGATGACCGTGATCTCGCGGGACGGTCGCTTCGGCGAACGCGTAGAGCAGTTTTGCGCCGTGGCGGATGATGCCGCCGAACTCCTGTTCGGTGCCGGGCAGAAACCCGGGAACGTCTTCAAACGTGATCAGGGGAATATTGAAGGCATCGCAGAAGCGCACGAAGCGCGCTCCTTTCACCGATGAGTTAATGTCGAGACATCCGGCCAGGAAAGCGGGCTGATTGGCGACGATACCGACAGGCCGCCCGTCCAGACGCGCAAATCCGATGACGATGTTCCGGGCCCAATGTTCGTGTACTTCGAAGAACCAGCCGTCATCTACCACCCGGTGAATGACGTCTTTCATGTCGTAAGGAAGATTGGATTCGGCTGGGACGATGGAGTCGAGTTCGGGATCGGCGCGATCGACAGGATCGCTCGAGCGATGGCGAGGTGGATCGTCGCGATTATTCTGCGGTAGAAATGTCAGAAGCTCGCGAATCATCTGGATGCATTCGGTGTCGTCGCGTGAAACGAAATGCCCGACACCGCTGACCGAGTTATGCGTCATCGAGCCGCCGAGCTCTTCTTTGGTGACATCTTCATGGGTGACGGTCTTGATTACGTCGGGGCCAGTGACGAACATATAGCTGGTATCGGCGACCATGAAAACGAAATCGGTGATGGCGGGCGAATAGACGGCCCCGCCGGCGCAGGGCCCCATGATGGCGGAAATCTGGGGCACCACCCCGCTGGCGAGTGTGTTGCGCAGGAAGATGTCCGCATACCCGGCGAGCGACAACACGCCTTCCTGAATGCGCGCGCCGCCGGAATCGTTGAGGCCGATGACGGGCGCCCCGGTCTTGAGCGCAAGGTCCATGATCTTACAAATTTTGCGCGCATTGGTTTCGGACATGGAGCCGCCGAATACGGTGAAATCGTTCGCGAACACGTAGGCGGGACGCCCGTTAATGAGGCCGAAGCCGGTTACCAGACCGTCCCCGGGAATGACCTGCTCGTCCATTCCGAAATCCTGGCAGCGGTGCTGGACGAGCTTGTCTATCTCCTCGAAGGTGCCCTCGTCGAGAAGCAGTTCGATGCGTTCGCGCACGGCGAGTTTGCCTTCGCGGTGTTGACGCTCCTGGCGTTCCGGACCTCCCCCTTCTTCGGCGGCGGCGTGCCGGCGCCGGAGTTCATCGAGCCGATTCATTCAGTGTTCAGGGTATCGCGGCGGCCTTCGCTTCTTTGCGGATGATTTTGACGACGCACTTCTCTTCCGGACGGAGTTCGGTGAGAGAAGGCGGCTCCTGGGATTCGGATGCGCATCCGAGCGACTCGATGAGCGAGCCATCGAGATACGCATCGAGGATGGCAGGATGCACATAGTACTTCCGGCAGGTCGCGGGGCGATTTCCGAGACGCGCGGCGGTGCGTTTGATGGCCTCGACGATGTTCCGTTTCGCTTCCGTCTCGCTTGTACAGGGGCCGATCGCGGCCAGCGCGAGAGCACACTGGACGGTGCCCGCCCAGGTACGGAAGTCCTTGGCCGAAAAATCTTCTCCGCTGATCTCGTGCAAATACGTGTTTACGTCGGAGGAGTCAAGCGCGTGCAACTCTTCGAACTCGTCAGCATATTGGAACAGTTCGTAGCCGGGAAGGTCTCGGCACTCTCTCACGATACGGGCAAGACGCCGGTCTTCGATACTTACGTCATGCATTTGTCCGCTTTTTCCGCGGAAGTGAAAACGCAGAGTGTCACCCTCGATCTTCACGTGACGATCACGAAGCGTGGTAAGTCCGTAGGATGAATTCTCTCTTGCATACTCTTCATTGCCGATTCGAATGAAGGTCGTTTCCAGCAGCATTACGACGGTTGCGACCACTTTTTCGCGCGAAAGACTGTGGCGATTGACATCGCGCCGGACCCGCTCGCGGATCTGGGGCAGCGCGGCCGCAAACTGGAGCATTCGGTGGAATTTCGTCTGGTTGCGAATCTGACGGTATTGCGGGTGGTAACGATACTGGCGGCGCCCGCGAGCGTCTACGCCGGTCGCCTGCAGATGACCGTGCGCGAGGGGACAGATCCATACATGATCCCAGGCGGGCGGAATGACAAGAGACCGGATACGCCGCAATAGATCGCGGTCCCTGACCAGACGGCCGCTCGTATCGAAGTACGCGAACCCTTTGCCACTTCTGCGGCGGCGCAACCCGGGCGAACTGCAGGTCACGTATCTCAAGCCGGCGGCGACAGCGGATTTTATCGGATCGGTCGGCAGGCCTGACACGCCGCCGTTTAAGCAACCGCGTTGCCAATCCAGCTTAGAATGGAACCGGGATTGCTAAGTCGGGGTGATGCAAAAGCTGTCCATGGGATGGGGAATTGCGGTGCTTGTGGACGGCGTTGCTTTACGGGCAATCGCCGGCTGTGCTGACGTGGCATAACGATAATGCCCGGACGGGTCAGAATTCGGCGGAGACGATCCTGACTCCCGCGAACGTGAACGTTACTACTTTCGGAAGGCTGGCGACCATCAATGTCGATGGCAAAGTGGATGCGCAACCGTTGTACGTTCCGGCCCTCTCGATCCCCGGTCTGGGCGTGCACAACGTGCTTTACGTGGCGACCGAGCACAACAGCGTCTATGCCTTCGACGCGGATACATTCACGCAACTGCTTCAGGTATCGCTGAACGGAAGCGGCGAGACGCCCTCGGATGATCGTCAATTGCACGCAGGTAACGCCTGAAATAGGCATCACGGCCACGCCGGCGATCGATCTAATGGCGGGACCACGACGGAACGATGTACGTCATCGCGATGTCGAAGGATGCGAATTCCGGATACCATCAGCGCCTGCATGCTCTGGATCCGACGTACGCTGACTGAGCAGTTCGGCGGACCGGTTGAGATCGCGGCTACCGCGCCCGGGAATGGCGCCGAAAACACGTTTGTTCCCGCCCAGCATGTCGAAAGGCCAGGCCTTCTTGTCGTCAATGGGTTTGTGTATACAGCGTGGGGATCGCACTGCGATCGGCCGCCTTATGCGGGTTGGGTACTGAGCTATAACGAGACCACGCTCACACAGGCTGGAGTAATTAACCTCGAGCCGAACGGCGCCGATGGAGCGATCTGGGGGGCGGGCGCCGGTCCCGCCGCGGACGCGGACGGAAATATTTACCTGCTTACGGCAAACGGGACGTTCGATACCAGGCTCAACTCGTCCAGGTTCCCGGCTGAGGGCGATTTCGGGAACTGCGTTCGTGAAGATCGCGACGTCATCCGGGGGCATGTCGATCAACGGATTACTTTACGATGACGAACACGGTTTCCGAATCCGCTGGCGACGTAGACCTGGGATCCGCGGGGCTACTCCTGCTTCCACAAGTGAATAATCGCCCAGGGCCAGCCCGTGTCCTTGCTGGTGGGCGCCGGCAAGGACGGGAATATCTACGTGGTGAATCAGAGCGGCATGGGCGGGTTCAATCCCAGCATGGACTCGGTTTATCAGCTGATGTCCCATGCGCTGCCGTCGGGGACCTGGTCAAGCCCGGCGTGGTTTAACGGAACCCTATACTACGGCGGTGTAAACGACAGCCTGAAGACATTTCAATTCGGAGCGGGAGCGTTTTCATTCACGTCGCAGTCCGCCAATTTATTTCCCTATCCAGGGGCGACACCGTCCATCTCCGCCAATGGGACTTCAGACGGCGATCGTGTGGACGGTTGAGAACGGTTCGCCGGCGGTGTTGCACGCTTACGATGCCACGAACCTGGCGACTGAGTTGTACAACAGCAACCAGGCGGCCAACAATCGAGACCAGTTCGGCGACGGGAACAAGTTCATCGTTCCGACCGTCGCGAACGGAAAGGTATATGTCGGAACGACAAACGGCGTCGGGGTTTTTGGCTTGCTGACGAACAAGGCCTTCGCCCTCGCTGAGTATTGCGAAGACTCACAACGGTCCCTTTGTGCAAGGGCAGCGCGTGCGATTTTCACAGTTGCGGTTTCGAACGCGAACGGGCGCGGCTCCGACCAGCGGCGCCGTCACGGTGACGGAAAACGATTCCCGCCGGATTGACGCTGGTGTCAATGTACGGATCCGGATGGTCCTGCGCGGGCGCGACTTGTTCCCGTAGTGATGTGCTCACCGGGGGCCAGACGCTAGCCGCCCATTGCCGTGGTCGTGAGCGTGGCGGCCGACGCCCCGGCTACGGCGGTAAATGTGGTCAGCGTGTCTGGTGGGGGAGACCCGAATGGACCCGAGAGCGCGACCGATACAGTTTCCATCGTTCAACGGCAGCATCCCCTGGCCCGGAGAGTGCAGTAGGATGAGCGACAGGTGCTTGCGCTTCAATTCGCCGGTCCACTTCTGCGCAGAAGCGGCGTTGCCGACTCCGGCGTAAGGCAGCGCACGGGAGATCCGCGAAACCCTTTTGGGTCTCGCGTGACGATATACTCACAACCAGCCAACCGCGCGGCCGTCGCGGTAACGGCATCTTCGAAATCGGAAAAGGGCAATCGCAGCGCCTCCTGAATGACTGCACTATCTACGGTGGCAACTCCGAAGACGTTCAGGATTGCCGAAACGATTCGCGCGGCCTTAACGGTGCCTTTCTCTTTTCGAACAAGGTAGTGGATCGTCGTCACCGCGTGAGCGGCCAGCATGCCTTCCAGGATGCCTGCTTCGACGACTGCCCACGCCGCCGCGCTGGCCGTCACATGGGGTTGCCGATCAAGCAGTACGTCCAGGATGACATTGATGTCGAAGAGGATTCTCTTCACTTATATTTCGCCGCGAGATGCTTCCGATACTCGTCGACGTCCGCATTCCTGAGAACTCCGCGAACGAACGAAGAATCGGGAGCCGTGCCGGGAGAGCGAGCAGGGCGATTCGGCAACCGCAGCGAGCCAGGTTTCCACCATCTTTGAAATGGAGATTCCTTGCAGCTTCGCGTATTGCTTTCGCGCGCGAAACCACGCGGGCATTCACACTCAAGGTGAGCTTTCGCCATATACGTATCATATCAGGATTTCTAATACGTATGATTGACCGATCGGACGTCAGGACTCGCGAAGTCGCTTCGCGATAGAAATCGCTACTTGTCGTACGGCCAGCCCGTGCCCTTCGTCCCGGTCCATCCACAGCCTGGATCAATTCGATTTTGCCATCCTTGTTGAACTTGAAGATGTGGACATCCAGCCAGTCGTCGCGAAAGTTTGTGATCGCAGCGGTCGCGCCGAGTTCGACATCGGTCACGGGAAATCGGCGGCGCGGATGCGTCATAACCGAGTCTTTCCACGAGCAGTCACCCTTGGGCGTCGTATAGGTGCCGTTCTCCCATCGATTGCATGGCGCCGCAAACCCGGGGTCGACGCTGTGGTTCTCAAACATCACGTAATACTTGTCCGCCTGGCCGTTGAGAAAGTCGCGCGTGCGGCGTTGCGAGGCGGGCATCAGGTGTGGTCCAATCCTGGTCTTTGGTGTCGAGTACGCCTTGCGGTTTAAACGCGAAATCCCCGGTGCGCGCGATCACTGTTTCGATTTCGCTGACCTTGCCCGAGTCCACCTTCAGGCGCACCGCCATCAGCACAGGGCCGCTTTTGCCGGCAGCGGTTTCATCAACGACGGCCTGTGTCAGTATGCCGCATCGTTCGGTATCGACGATGGAACGCTGCAGTTGAGATTTGCCTCCTGTTTTGACAAAACCGTCACCGGGCTTCATCTCGGCGGCATTTTCAGTGATTCGCACATTCGCGGCCAACGGCAGTACGGACAGGCGAATGCGTTTCGACGGCCTTGAAATAGTTTGCGGCCATTGCCTTCAGTGCGGCGCGGGTACAGGTTTGGGCTTGCCCGGATACCGCCATAGCCAGCATTGCGAACGACGAGCGTTGGTTTGGTCATGCCGTGCCTCTTTCTGACGGCGTATTCTACACCAGGATCCATGCAGGCACGGGATGTGTCGGGCTAGTGATTGAGCGCAGTGACGGAAGGCTGCTTGCCAGGAAGCCTGCAGGAGAACGGACGGCAGCCGGCCGAACCGTTGGGTATTGCACTGCAAGCAGGCTGGCCCGATGCCACGCTTACCCGCGCGATGCCATGTATCCGGATCTCCCGGTTATTCGGGCCGATTCCCGTCTCCGGGAGCAATCGACGGTTGAATTCGCAAAATGCGTCTGATTTCGCGGATAATGCCCGCAAAAAAAGGCTTTCCCGCTACGCCGATCCCCAGGAGTCCACCGAAGAGCGCCATGGCCTCGAAGCTTTCCCGGCCTTCCCGCTCCCAATAGACGTCGCGAAGATTGAGCCACAGCGCGAACTCATCGAGAGTAAGAGCCGCCGCGACGCCGAACAGCAGACTCATCAGGCGGCCCATCAATGGCCACGATCGGTCACTTCCATCGCCGATCTCAAGCAGCCATCCGTACCCTACCAGCAGCAGGAGCAGAATGCCCCATACGAGATGGTGGATGTGGCGCCCGCGCATTTCGACGTCGTGAAACGGGCCGATGTCGTTGTGAATTGCGATTGTGATGCCGCGGACCACCAGCACCGAAGTGAAGAACCCGACGGAGGCCAGAAACAGCCGTTCACGCCGCGATTCGGCAAAGCGTTCTTTGTAGATCCGCTTCAGTCGGGAGCTGGAGACGGCGAGCGACAGCAGCCCAAGGATCGCCGCTATGATGAGCGGCCCCAGCCAGAATCCGCGATGTGTCCAGGGCATCTACCCGATTATTATCAGCACCGCGCGTCCTGGCGACCGAACTTCCGCGATCATTCATGCACTATATCGTCAATTCCGCAGGCCACCGGGCGGCGCGGGCTGCAGCTTCGAATGTGCTCTCCAGAAATGCATACAGAGCTTCTTCGGGAGGTTCGGCGCGACGCACATCCTCGTACATGAGGACGAATTCCGAAAGCTGGGGATTCCAGCTCGCCGTCTCCGGTCGTACGCGCTCGTTCTCTATGCCCGCTGGCCGTGGCACCGCGTACGCGTAATATGCGGGACCGTCAACTCCGCCGCCGCCGGGCCAGAATCCGGCGCTGCAGACCTCGTGCGAGTAAGCTGGTCCGCTGATAACGCCCTTCCGCGGCGGCGCGGTCCTTCCGGAAAAGCGCGTGCAGGCGAGATCGAAGCTTCCCCAGAAAAAGTGAACGGGACTGCATTTTCCAATGAATCGCCCGCGAAACCGCTCGAATACTTTGGCGCTCGATACCAGAATTTGCCAGAAATCCCGAACACACGGAGCATCGTATGAGCAGTTGGCATAATCCTCCTCGAAGAGGACGGGGTGAGGAAGCTCCTGAGGCCTCGTGTTGATGGAAACATCGATGCCCAACGAGGCCATGGCCTCCATCACCCCGCGATGGAAGTCGGCCACGGATTCCGGCCGCAGCGGCCGCGAAGCGAATTGTCCCTCACTGGTGGAGATCGTCAGTTCATGTCTCTGGAAATCGAACTGGATTTCGAAGACCCCGGCCGGGTACGGGACCGGACCCGTGGTGAGTCCACGCGAGTTGACATAAAGAGACACATGCCACCAATGGTTCAGCTGTGGCGAGAGTGTCATGCGGATCTTGCCCACAATCTGCGTCCAGAGCTGGAGCGTGTGGTAGGTGTCCTCCCACTCTTTCAGGGGCAGGGCCGGCCAATTCGCGATGTCGCTCATACAGGTGAGTTTCGCAGATCCTCGCGGGGATCTTGTCATCGCCAGGGATTCCGCTGGACTATCCAGGGGTCCGGACAGCTTAGCGCACGGAACGTGGTCTGACCGGGGCCCGCCGTTCCAACAAAATGCTGTCAAACGGAGCCACCGTGATCTGAGACACCGCGGATCCATCGTTATAGCGTGCACGGGAAGAATAGATATGTACCGCGTCCGCGATGAGCGGGCCCGAGTCTCCGTTCTGCAAGGTAAGCCGGGGAGCGCCCCCTGCCGCGAGTGAAAGATCGGTAAAAAGAGTGAACCACTGGTCGCCCGCGGCGGCCTGGCTCTGATCGAGGTTTGCGGTCGCAACCACCTGCCCGCCCGACATCACGCTGTAAACGGCGTTAGTGGTCCAACTGCCGGCTGCCGGTGCTGCGGGCAGCCACACCTGGAGCGTATAATTGCCATCCTCGGGAAGATTCAGGTTCCACTCCGCGCTTCCGTCCTGGCTATCCAGTTCGTGCAGAGTGCCTTGCCAAGCGTGATAATAAGGCCCTGTTGCAACCCGGCGCCCTGTATCAACCATGTTTACGGCCCACGAGCCGGTGGCCGTAAAGGCCGGATCGGAATCATCCACGATGTATTGATCCCGTGGAGCCTGAGAACCGCTGAACCGCCGCACCCCCGGCTCGATCGGGATCGTCTGAGGGCTGGCGGTTCCGTTCAGCAGCACCACCCCATTGGTGAAGTCCCGCCGGTAGACACGCTTCGGCGCCGCGAAAAGCTGCACTTTGTTGAGCCACAGATCACCCGCCTGACCCCCGACGCGGAACTCAAGTATCCCGTCGTTTGCCGTTACCGGGGCCACGAAGGAAACCGAGTAAGGGGCCCAGCTCGTACCGACTGTCAGGTTGGTCCCGGCCAGCCCGTAATAGGGATACGGAGAGTTACCGCCCTGCATACTGAGCTGAAACGCGAGCGAAGAACTGGCACGAGCCTCGAACTGGATCACATATTCCTGCCCGGCTTGAAGCGAAACATTGCCCTGCTGAAAATCGATGTGCCAGGCGGCTGTCCCGGGTGACGTAACGCTGATCAGAGCCGCCGGGCCGCCGTCCACCCCCCCGGTGCCGTCGACTGCCGCTGTGCCGCTGGCGGAACCGTCGTTGTTCACGCTGAGGCGCCACGGCGACAAGTGACCGTCAAATGCCGAATTCTGAATCTGGTTAGAGCCATCCCCGGATCCTATCGGCGTGGCCGGCGTAATCGGCGTGCCAAGATCGAAATCGTATTCGTCGTACCACCACGTTACCGGCGAGGTCGTGTCGCCAAAATCATGAATAAAATACCCATCATTCATCAGCGCGAGTCCCAATCCGAAACGCATGTTCGGATACCAGGACTGAGCGAATGCAACCGTAGAAGGCAGCGCCGCCGAGAGAGGGGTGTAACCGTAACCATAGGCGATTTGACTGGGCGGCGAAGACTGAACCGCCGCAATCGCCGGAGGTCGACCCGGGGCGAACCATTGCTGATAGGTGTTCCAAAGGTTTCCGAAAGCCAGCTTCCTTTCACGCACGTTCACCGCATCGAACACCAGCGACTCGCCGTTCTCGACAGCGAACGCCCGCGGGTCCTGCGCCGACTGCGGGGCATGCACTGAAACCCAGGCCTGCGGAGCCAGCTTGCGGAACTCAGACATCAGGGTGAGCATCCCCGCACTCCACTTCGCATCGAGCGCCGCCGCGCCATCGGCCGATCCGGGGTAGTTGTCGTTGATCTGAACCGGATTGCCCGCGTAATCCTTGTTATAGCTGGAAATTTTCAGCTGGAAATTGTCGAAGAAGAGGCCGTCATAAACCACCCCGGTCTGGGTCATTTTCTGCCATGCATACTGCGCCATGAACTCAGCGACGGCCGGATCAGTTAGGTTGAGAAGGAAGTTTCCCGGATTTCCCGGCCAATTCTGAATCCGGTTGCCGTTCGAGTCGAGCAGGTAAAAGCTGTCAGGCACGGCCGGAGTGCCATTCGCCGTTTCCATTGCGTTGATGGTCGCGAGAATCAGCGTGCCCGGATTTGCCAGCTTCACCGCCTGGGCCGCAGCCGGGGTAAAGCTCGGACCCAGAAAGAGCTGGATTTTTTCGGCTTGTGCCGGGTTCACGAGGTAAATTCGTTCCCCCCACCAGACACTCCCGATGCGGGGATATGACGGAGGAGCGGCAATGGCGGCGGAAACCACAATGGAAAACAAAGCCACGGCGGCAAAGACGAACCGTCCCGGAAAGGGTCTGCGCGGTGTCGGAAACGAACAATACTCACGTTCGGCCTTGAGCAATTTCCGCCCTCTCATGAACCTCAACCTTCTTCGACCTCCTTCGGCCGGAGGTGGTTTCGTTTTATGAATGATAGCGGTACCGAACGCGCCTCTCATTTTTTCGATTCCCCGAAGCATCGTGGCGGAATCCCGGCGGGCTCTCGGCGAGTCAATATTAATCGGTGACGCAACGGGCGTAACACAATAGAATCATTGCCCCGGGACGCGAGAATCCCGGAATCGGAGGCGTTTCAATGCCGGCAGTGACCGATAGCTATATCCGCGAGCAGCTCGAAAAAAGAAGAGAGCGGCTGACCATCGCAATTGCTTCAACGCCCGTCGCCGCGCCGGCCATGCGGTTCCGCGACCTTCTCGCCGAAGTGGATTCCGCGATCGAGCGAATGGACGCCGGGACCTATGGGATCTGCGAGGTCTGCAACGACACAGTCGAGCGTGACCGATTGATCGAAGATCCCCTGGTTCGATTCTGTCTCGATCACCTGAGCGGTGAAGAGCGCCGCGCATTGGAGGGCGACCTCGAACTCGCGGCAACCATCCAGCGCGGTTTGCTTCCGCCGAGCGGTGTTCGTTCACAGGATTGGCAAATCGGCTACGAATACAAGCCGGCCACCCTCGTCAGCGGCGATTATTGCGACATAATCGAACCGGATGGTGATCAGGGGCTTATTTTTCTGGTCGGCGACGTGTCGGGCAAGGGAGTTGCGGCCGCGCTGCTGATGTCGTATCTGCGCGCCGTCTTCCGGAGCCTGTTGAGTTCCGGCCACAGCATCGATAATCTTCTGGAAGCGGCAAACCGTCTCTTTTGCGAGAGCACAATGGCCGGGCAATTCGCCACGTTGATTTGCGGGCGCGCCGGTCGCGGTGGAGAAGTGGAAATCGTAAGCGCCGGTCACTGTCCCGCCCTGATCATTTCAGGGCAAGGGATCAGGCAGGTGGGAGCAACCGGCTTGCCCCTCGGCATGTTTGCTACAAGCTGCTATACCCTCGAGCGCACCTCTCTTGAATCCGGAGACAGTCTTCTGATCTACACCGATGGTATCTCCGAAGCACGCGACGCAAATGGAGACGACTACGGTATCGAGGGAATTTCGCGGTTAGCGCATGAATGGCGTGGGCGAATGCCTCGCGAATTCGCGGCAAATTGTTTAAAGGAAGTCCAGGATTTTTCTTGTGGCGCGCCGCAAGCTGACGATCAGACTGTCATGGTGGTTCGTCGAATGCGCTGAGCGACAGCTTTGCGCAAATGCCGTAAGATATCTGGATGCTTCTTCCGCGACGACGCGTCCTGACAGCCTTCGCCTTATTTCTGATCCTGGGAGCGCCGCTACTCGCGCACCACTCTTTCGCTGCGGAGTACGATTCTTCAAAAAAAGTCGAGTTGAAGGGAGTCGTGACGAAATTCGAATGGATGAACCCCCATGCCCACTTCTACCTGAATGTCACGGATAAGGATGGAAACGTGGCGAACTGGAACCTGGAGCTGGCGAGTCCAAACATGCTGGTTCGGAACGGCTGGAGGAGAACTTCCCTTAAAGAGGGCGATCAGGTGGTTGTCGTCGCTTCTCCCGCGAAAGATGCAACGAATACCGCGAGCGTAGAAACAGTCACGCTGCCGGATGGACGCAAGTTGACGTTTATGGCAGCGCCGGACGGTCCTGCAAAATGAACACTTCCTTTCTGGCCCGATATGCGGCCGTGATCATGACGGGCGGCCTCTCATTCCTTGCGGCGCAGACTCCGGTTTCCTCCCCTCCAGCTCAGACCACGCCGGCGCGCCGGGCCCCCGGACCAGCACTACCGACGGGACCAACGCCCAGATTACCCGACGGTACTCCGGATCTTTCCGGCGTCTGGATGGGCGGCGGCAGCAATTCCGGCGACATTACAAAAGGGCTCAAGCCCGGTGAGGAGGTCGTCATGCTGCCCTGGGCGGAGAAGCTCATGAAGGGACGGAAATCGCAGGATGACCCGCAGGCGAATTGCCTGCCGTTCGGCGTACCGCGGGGCGCCCCATATCCCTGGCGGATCGTGCAAACTCCGACACATACCGCGGCTACCCACATCTTTATCCTGTATGAAGGTAATATCCACAGCTTCCGGCAGATCTTCATGAATGCGAAGCATCCCGAAGATCCCGATCCCACATGGTACGGGCACTCGATCGGCCACTGGGAGAAGGATACGCTGGTGGTCGATACGATCGGATTCAATGACAAGTTCTGGTTCGATTATCTGGGGCACCCGCATACCGAAAAGCTCCATACCATCGAACGATATACGAGAACTGATAGGGGCAATATGACGATTGAGGTCACCATCATCGACCCCGGAGCTTACGCGAAGCCTTTTACGACAGCCGGGAAGGCGCGTCTCCAGCCTGGCGAAGAGATCCTGGAATACATCTGCCAGGAGAACAACATAGACTTGCAGCACGTAAACGCGCCGGCTCAGTTGCCTTAGCTTGGCTTAGGTAACCAAACCTCGCGCTCATGCCGCCGCCAGTCGAGGCGTACTGATGATCGCCGAGGGAAGCCAGCCGGTCGTCACGTCGCCGGGTCGGCGCAACGCACTTCTCGTGTCAACCGTGAAATTCCTCAATGCCAGCAGCGCGAGTTCGTAGCGGTCGCCCACGCCCACCTTGTCAAACAGCCTCGACATATAGACTTTAATCGTGCCGGGACTAAGGCCAAGCTGCCACGCGATTTCTTTATTCGGAAGACCTTGAAGCAGGAGACTGGTGATTTGCCGCTCCCTGGGGGAAAGGTGAACTTGCCGGCTCTCCTTCAAGGTAGCGGCGAGGCTTCCATCCACCCATTGCTCTCCGCGAGCAACAGCGAGCAGACACTTCAGATGAAGTTCCGCCTTGCTGTTCCTGCAAAGAATTCCGCTCACGCCCAATGTCAGGCAGTGACAAACGAATTCCCCGGACACCCTATCGACCCACAATATGATTCGCGTTCCGGAGGTCTGTGAGCACAAATCGCTGATCGTCGTCAGGGTAACTGAAGAACCGAGCTCGATCAGCAGAAGGTCCGGACGCGAGGCCTTCAGACCATCCTGAAGCGACCGGAGATCGTTGTAACGGCCGGACACGTTTATCTCGGCCGGAAGAAGAGACAGTAGTCCCGCCGCGAGGACCTCCTCTTCACAGAACAAGGCCAGGCTGCGTGGCGGCGCGCCACGAGCCCCTAATTCAAATTGCTTGGGTTTCTGGCCAGTAATTTCGCTCATCATGTTTTCCCCTTTCCTCGAATCGACCGGCGGATTATGCCGCATCTGCCGCGAATATTTTTCGATTGCGGAAGACAGTCCCGGAATGGCATTCCTGACGCCGAACGAATCTGCGCTTTACTGTGCAGCCAGAACCTTCGCCATCGATTCCTGCCTCTCTGTTATGTGGGCTTTACATGAAGAGCTCAGGCCTTCGGGGAGCGGAGGAGATATCCCGGGGGGGTGACTGGTGAACCGAAATGAGAAAACGCTCTCATCGTGAGACGGTTTCGCTTGCACCGGCCCGGATGTCGTCAGCGTACCTGGGCACAAAATCCCGTGGAATTCGATGGAAGTACACCATCAGGAGAATTCCAAAGTAATCGGGTGGTATCACACGATTCCACGTTTCGCGTTCCTGTCCTCGGTCGATTTGATAGCCCTTCGGAACGGAACGTGCTCCTCTCGCAGGGTCCGTAAAGGAGATTGACAAATGGAAGATAGCACGAAAGATAAGGCGGCCGGCAAAGTTCACGACGTCAAAGGCACGTTAAAAGAAAAGCTTGGCCGCGCCACAAATAATCCCGATCTCGAGGACGAGGGAACGGCTGAAAAGGTCGGGGGCAAGATTCAGAAAAAAGTCGGCGACATCGAGAAGGTATTCGAGAAATAGTCCATTCGGCCGGAACTGAACCGCATGAACTTAATGGTCCGTGCGATTCACCCGGCTGAGAGCATTCTGCAGATTCATGAGCTGAACGGAGAAACTGGTCGAATGGGCGCTAAATCCCGCCTGTCCCCGTGAAACCATGAGCGGCGATCTTTCTGTGCTGGCCAATCGATTCTCGAGGCGGAGGTTATTGGCCGCCATTTCCAGTTTCAGTTTCATTTCCGGGAGCATAACTACTAATCGGAGGTAACCGCCAAAACTTTAGGGGCAGAACTACACTGGACTCGTGGCATTCCGCGGCGTTGATTACCTGCTGATCGATACCCAGTTCTCCGAACAGGAACTCATGGTGCGGCAAACGGCCCGGCGCTTCGTCGATGAACGGATCGCACCGTTGATCCGGGACTGTTTCCGCGAAAGCCGCTTCCCCCGCGAATTGATTCCCGAAATGGCCGAACTCGGATTCCTGGGCGCGAATCTCGAGGGCTACGGTTGCGCCGGCATGAGCAACGTGGAATACGGGCTCATCATGCAGGAAATCGAACGCGGCGATTCCGGTCTTCGCAGCTTCGTCTCCGTGCAAGGCGCGCTGGTGATGTATCCCATCCACGAGTATGGATCGGACGAACAAAAATCCCGATGGCTGCCCGAATTGCAATCCGGACGCGCGGTCGGCTGCTTCGGATTGACCGAACCGGATTTCGGGTCGAATCCCGCGGCGATGCGCACCAGGGCCGTCCGCGACGGATCGAATTGGATTCTGAACGGCGAAAAGACCTGGATCACGAACGGATCGCTGGCCGATGTTGCGATTGTCTGGGCGCGAGCGGAAGACGGCATCCGGGGCTTCCTGGTGGAACGGGGAACACCTGGCTTCACCACTTCCGATATCCATGGCAAATGGTCGATGCGCGCGTCGGTGACGTCGAGCCTGTCTTTGAGCGATTGCAAAGTGCCCGAATCAGCGATGCTGCCGGGCGTGAAAGGTCTGAAAGGCCCGCTCTCCTGCCTGTCCCAGGCGCGGTACGGCATTGGCTGGGGAGTGATCGGCGCCGCCATGGATTGCTACGAAACCGCCCGCGACTACGTTACAGTGCGGAAGCAGTTCGACGACCGTCCGCTCGCGTCCCATCAGCTCGTACAGGAGAAACTCGCCGGGATGATCACCGAGATCACGAAGGCTCAACTGCTGGCCCTCCACTGCGGACGCCTCAAGGATCAGGATAAACTGGAGCCGGCACACATTTCCATGCTGAAGCGGAACAACGCGACGATGGCGCTCGAATGCGCCCGCGTGAGCCGCGATCTGCTGGGCGCCAACGGCATTACGGACGAATATCCTATCATGCGACATCTATGCAATCTCGAAACCGTAAAGACGTATGAAGGCACCGACCACATCCACGCTCTCGTCATCGGCGAGCGCGTCACCGGCATCCCCGCTTACAAGTAGCGCCGCTGGCGTCAATCCGCGCGTCCCCGCGCTCCTCTTCGCGGCGACTATCCTGCTCAGCGCATTTCTGCTCTTTCAGGTGCAGCCCTTGATTGCCAAGCTGATCCTGCCATGGTTCGGCGGCTCAGCGGCGGTATGGACGAGTTGCATGCTGTTCTTCCAGGTTGCTTTACTCGGAGGTTACGCGTATGCCCACTGGTTGAACGGACAGTCGGGCCGTATGCAAACGGTGATCCATGTGGCGCTGCTCGCGCTGAGTTTCCTCTCGCTTCCGATTCTGCCCTCGCCATGGTGGAAGCCGCAGGGAGCAGAGGACCCGCTTCTCCGGATCCTGGGCTTGCTGACAGCGACGGTCGGTCTGCCTTATTTTCTGCTGTCTTCCACAAGCCCCCTGCTGCAATCGTGGTATTCGCGATCGAATGGCGGGGCCATGCCTTACCGCTTCTTCGCCCTCTCGAATGCGGGCTCGATGCTCGGCCTCCTGACCTATCCGGTCCTGGTCGAGCCCAACCTCACAAACCGCCAGCAGGCGTGGATGTGGTCGATTTCGTATATCGCGTTTGTTCTGGTCTGCGGGACGGTCGCGCTCCGCTCACGCAGCGACAGTCATCGCGAGATCGCCCTGAATGCGGCCGGCGCCGCGCCGCAATGGTCGGAACGCCTGGTGTGGATGGGCCTCGCAGCTGCCGCATCCGCCCTGCTGCTCGCGGTCACGAACCACCTGACGCAGAATGTCGCGGCAATTCCTTTTCTCTGGGTGCTTCCACTCAGCCTTTACCTGCTTAGTTTCATTCTTTGCTTCGATAGCGATCGCTGGTACAACCGATGGCTTTTCACTCGCCTCGCTGCGGTAGCGCTGCCGGCGCTTGCCTACGAGATTTCCGGGCGGGGCGACTTATCGAACCTCAAGGTCGCGGTAGCGTTCTTCTGCTCGGTATTGTTTGTGCTGTTCATGGTCTGCCACGGAGAGTTGGCGCGTCGGCGGCCCGCGCCCGCGTACCTGACTTCCTTCTATCTCATGGTGTCTGTAGGAGGCGCGATCGGCGGACTGCTGATCGGCTTCGCGGCGCCCTACTTCCTGAACGCCTTGTACGACCTTCCGATTGTGGTCTCACTAACAGGCTTCCTTCTCGTTTATCTGCTATGGACAACTCGCGGCAAGGGCACGGGTGAGGAGGAAAGCGCCGTGAAGTTTCTGGATGCGCCTTACGACAAAGTGGTGATCGGCGTTCTGATCACGGCGCTGTTCGGATATATCGCGGTGCGTCTGGTCGCGGCGAAAACAGGCTCATCGCTTTTCCTGCACCAGGCCTTTCTGCACAGCCGCTACGATACCCGTGTGATGCTCGGCATTGCCGGCGCGATCGCTCTGTATGTTCTCTGGCGCGGGCGCGGGACGCTCGAGGATGACTCGAATGTCGCCGGATGGGCAGTCGGAAGCTGGGTGATGTTCGTCATCGCGGCTGGCATTGCCGTTGGAATCGCCGGATTTCTGGCGCGCGATCAATGGAATTCGGTCGGCGATACTCGCGTCCTGGTTCGTAATTTTTACGGCGCGCTCCGCGTTTACGATACGAACAGCGACGGTTCAAAGGGCGAAGTGCGCATTCTGATGCACGGTACAATCGACCACGGCGAAGAGTTCCTGACTCCGACGTTCGAGCGCCTGCCCACCAGCTACTACACCACGCCCTCCGGTATTGGACTGGCGATCCGAAGCCTTCAGGCCAGCGGTCCCATCAACGTCGGCGTAATCGGCTTGGGGGCGGGAACGATTTCAGCCTATAGCCGCGCGGGAGATAATTACACCTTTTACGACATCAATCCGCTGGTCCCGCATATTGCGAACACGCAATTCCGCTTTCTGCGGGACTCACCTGCAAACAAGCAGATCGTGTTGGGTGATGCGCGTTTGTCGCTGGAACGCGAGCAGTCGAAGCAGTTCGATGTGCTGGCGGTGGACGCATTCTCCGGCGACGCCATTCCCGTACATTTGCTCACCCGCCAGGCCTTCGCGCTCTACTGGCGGCACGCGAAACCGGATGGGGTTCTCGCGGTCCATGTGTCAAACCATTACCTGAACCTGGCGCCTGTGGTGGCCCTGGCAGCTGCCGAGGATGGCAAGCAGGCGATGATGGTCAGCGTGGACGAGGATGCCGAGACCGAAGGGGCGGCTTCTGACTGGGTGCTGGTCACGTCCCGCCCCGGGTTTTTCGATCAGCCCAATATCAAAGGCGTGGCCCAAAAGATCACGCCGATTCCCGGTCTCAGAACCTGGACCGATGATTACAGCAATCTCTATAAGATCCTGCGCTAGTACCTCGACCGCTGGATCAGTCGCGATTGGCGAACCGCCGTGGTTCACGCGCGGCCCGGCAAGTCCTTTGAAATGAACACACCCTGTTCTGAGCCGCGACCGGAAGGGAGCGACGCTCTCGCTTGTGGCAAGGTAAAACCTTGAGGGCGTCGCGTAAGTCCTTTGTTTTTGGCGCGACCCCTCAGAAGCGACTACTGCCTTTTTTTCAGCAGCCTGTTAGGTTAGGGGTGCTGGCACTCATTTGCATTCAGGAACCAGTCAGGTTACCGATTACGCCGCCGCGCCCAAAGCCCGCAGTTTCGCGGAAAGCGTGGTTCGCCGCAACCGGAGGAGTTCCGCCGCACGTGTCTTGTTCCCCGACGTCTGCTTGAGAACCTGTTCGATGATGGTGCGCTCAAACGTGCCGACAGTCCGCTCGAAATCGAGCCCCTGCCGGGTATCGATCGCATCCAGCACCGGGGGGACCGCGGCGAACGGCTGCTCGGGAATCTCGATGTCCCCAGGGAAAATCTGCCGCTCGCCGCTTCCGATAACCACGGCCCTTTCGATCACATTCTGCAGCTGACGAACATTGCCTGGCCACGTGTAGCGGCAGAGCCGTGCGATCGCCGGAGGCGTCAGCATTTTGAGCGGAATGCCCTCCGCCCGGCAGATCTTCTCGACGAAATGCGCTGCCAGCACGGGAACGTCTTCGATGCGTTCCCGCAGGGCGGGAAGCTGAATCGGAATGACATTGAGACGATAGAACAGATCCTCGCGGAAGCGGCCCCCTGCAATGGCGCGCTCCAGATTCGTATTCGTGGCGGCGACAATGCGCACATCCACCCGGACCGGTTCGGAACTACCCAGCCGGTGGAATTGCTGCTCCTGTAAAACGCGTAGAAGCTTTGCCTGGAGGGAGACCGGCATGTCGCCGATCTCATCGAGGAAAACTGTCCCTCCGTTAGCCAGTTCGAACAATCCCTGCCGGTTCTGCACGGCTCCGGTAAACGCCCCGCGTGTGTGGCCAAACAGTTCGGATTCGAGCAAGCCTTCTGGTAAAGCGCTGCAGTTCACGGCGAGAAAGGGACGATGCGCGCGGCCGCTCGCGGCATGAAGAGCGCTGGCGACCACCTCTTTACCGGTGCCGCTTTCGCCGGTGATGAGCACGGTGGATCGCCTCCCAGCCACCCGCGCCACCAGGTCGCCGACACGGCGCATGATGTCGCTTTCACCGATCATGGCTTTACGCCACGCCCCCTGGGCCATCGAAAGGGCGAGACGCCGACAACTCGCCGCCGCTTCGTGCGCATCGAGAAGGATCTCGGCTGCGGAAATCTGAGGTCCGTACACTTTCGCCACTCCGCTCTGTGCGAGAAGGGCCGCCAGATGGACGCTGTTTTCCGCCAGCTGAACAAAGACGGGAATCGTCTGTGGTCTTTGGTGAAGCAATTCGATCAGAGGTTCGCATTCGGCAGTCGCGGTCAGCCGCGCAACAACACAGTCGAGTGAGGAGTCCTGAAGCCGGCCAAGCCCGGCCTCGAGATCGCCCTCACGCGAGAAGGGGATCCCGGATTCTTCCTGCGCGAACTCCAAACCGGCGCCGATCCAGAGGATTCGCGGAAGGACCTCGGTCTTGCCCTGATCAGTTGTCATCCGAATACATAGTAGAGATACCCTCCAGCTTTCTCAGAGAAATCGGCGAGAAAATGGCGGCAATTTCGGGACTCGACAAAATCATGGCGCGGTCCCTTGGTGTTATTCCGGTATTAATTAAGGATCGTGGAAATCGTGCGGCAGGGCCGGATCCATTTTGGGATCGACACGGCTTCACAGTGCGTCCAGGTGAAGGCTCCCTGTACCCTCTCCACATGGAAGCCCAAATGATCACGAGCATCCTGCGCCAGCGGGCGGCGGATTCGAAGATCGGAAACTCGTTCCCGTTCAGCGGCGGCGGCCGGTAGGCGTTCCGGCGCTCAAATTAATAAGGTATTCTCGGCGCTGCAGTTCCAGCGCGATCGAGCAGCCGGCGAACCCATGACGGCACCGCACCCGATTGGCGCACGCCGCCGGGAATCAAGTGGCCTCGTAACTAAGACCGGAGATTTCCCCTGATCGGAAGCCTGGCCACCCGCATTCGCTCGGTTTCGGCGTTGAACTCGCAGCCGAAGAGCGCAATTGCCGCCAGCAGATACATCCAGATGAGCAACGCCACGCTGGTGCCGATGCTGCCGTACAGCACGTTGTAATTCGTGACATGGCGTACGTACCATCCGAAGCCGATCGTTGCCAGCAGCCACAGAAAGGTAGCGAGAATCGCGCCCGGCCATACGCCGTCCCAGCGCTGTTTGCGATATGGCCCATAGAAATAGAGAATCGCGGTGAGACTGGATATCGCGCTGAACGCCACCAGATAACGCATCACGCGCGACAGCAGTTCCCACCCGCCGCTGAACGGATTCAGAAGCGGGTCGACTTTGATCATCCGCAGCACCGTCGATTCCACCGTGCCTCCAAAGAGAATGAGTGTCGTCGCCCCCAGCAACGGAACAAGAGAGAGAAGGGCGAGCATCATGCCGACCGCGGCGTGCGACATCACAGAGCGATTCCGTGGCACCCGGTAGGCTGCATTGAAGCCGTCGATCAGGCTTTTAATGACGCTCGAGGCCGCCCAGAGCGAGAACACCACGGCCACGATCAGCAAGCAGAGAGTGGCCGCTGGCCGCGAAAGCGAAACTGCTGAAGAACCGTGCTTTCCGTTCCGGGCGGCAGAACACGCGACAGGAAAGAGATCAGATTTCGCTCCACAAATTGTGCCCGAGTCTGCACAAGAAGCGTGGCCGCGGTAGCCAGAACGGGGAATAAGGAAAGCAGAGCGGAGTAAGCCGCGCCCTTTGCGATGGTAAACAGACCCGTCGTCAAAGCAGGCGAACGAGGGTCCGGCGCAGCAGGTGTAACAGTCGACCCACCACGCGAGGAGGCTTTCAGGCTCCCGCGGCGGCCGCCTTCGTGCGCCACGCCTTGAACGCTTGCAGGAACATCGGAAGCAGGGAAATAAAGACCACCGCGAGAATCGCTTTCTCGAAGTTCCGGCGCACAATGGGTCACCTGGCCGAGTTGATAGCCCAGAATCATCATGAAGCCGATCCACAGCGATCCGCCGAGCAGGCTGAACAGCAGAAACCGCGGGTACGGCATCTCGGCCACACCCGAAACGAAAGGCGTAAACGTGCGAACGATTGGAATGAAGCGCGCATAGACGATCGCCCGCGAGCCATACTTCTCATAAAACACCTTAGTTCGCTGGAGGTGCTCCGGATTAAAGAAACGCGACTTCGGGCGGTTAAAGATATGGGGTCCGGCGTTGATTCCGAGAAAATACCCGACATTATCCCCGACAATGGCGGCAACCATCAGCATTGCCGAAAGCAGATAGAGATTCAGGCCCGCCGCTCCGCTGGCGAAACCAACGGAAAAAAGGAGCGAATCGCCCGGAAGGAAGAATCCGACCAGCAGGCCGGTTTCGGCGAACACGATACCGAATAATCCGAACAGGCCCAGCGAACTGCCCAGCAGAGTGCGAGCCAGTTCAAGAAGCCGCTCGGCGTTATACAACGACTTCAGGAAGTCCAGGATATCGTGCATAAAATCGGGCGTGCGATAAATCAGAGACTAGCTGCGCGTTGTGTAGTTCTGAACTAACCGCGAAAGCACATCCTGGTGGACTTTGAGCTTACCCTCGTCCGTCAGACGCTTCTTCAAACCAGCCTCGAACAGAGCCTGCCGGTCGTTCGTCATTTTTTGCTTCAGATCGTTGCGGATGTTCGCGGTCTGGCCGGCCATCAGAGCGGGGTCGGCAACGGTTTTGGCCGCGACCTTCACGACTGCTCGGCCGCCCGTCACGGTAATCGGCCCGATCACGGCGCCTGCCGGCTTTGTGAAGGCGTCGGGAATGGCGGAGGCGGTGCCGATCTTATCGATTGCACCTGTGCGATCCACGTCCATCGAAGTCATGACTTCAACGCCCATCTCTTTCGCGGCTTTCTCAAGATCGCCGCCCATCGACTGGGTTTTGGCAAAGAGGTCATTGGCCTTTTGAGCAAGAATCTTTTCCAGTTTCTCCTGCGTGGCCTTGTTCCGAACCTCGGCCTTCGCCTCTTCAAATGTGGCCTGACGCGCCGGTTGATAGTCCGTGACCGAGATAATGGCTACCTTGTTCCCCGGCAGTACGACCGGTCCAGCCACGTCGCCCTTGCGGAGCGGCGCGACCGCGTCGTTAATCTCCTTCGACACTCCGACTTCCGGAATGGGATCGCCGGCTTGAATGTTGTCAGCATGAATAACCGTGGTATCGGCTACCGCGGCCGCCTTTTCGGGATGAAGCGGGTCTGCGTGCAGTGCGGATGACGCTTTGTCCGCCAGCGCTTGTAACTGCTGATTCGATTCGTTCTTGAGGTAGTCGAGGGAAAGCTGGTCTTTCACCTCTTCGAAGGGCTGCAGGTGAGCCTGGTCGTGCTTCTCGACCTGAATGATGTGATACCCGTAGGTAGTCTTGATCAAGCCGCTGGTCTGGCCCGGCTGCAAAGAAAACGCGGATTTCTCGAACTCGGGAACGGTCTGACCTTTCACGATCCAACCGAGTTCCCCGCCCTTTTCCTTCGATCCAGGGTCGTCGGAATTATCCTTCGCCAGTTTCGCGAAATCGCCACCGTTCTGAATCTGCTTCAGAATACCCTCAGCCTTTGCTTTCATAGCGGCATCGTTCGAAGCGTCGGATTTGATCAGAATGTGACGCGCCATGACGCGCTCCTGCACCCGGTATTTGTCCAGGTTGGCGTTATACTCCTTGCGCAGTTCGGCGTCCGGCGGAGCAGGGGCGTTGATCTTCCCCGGATCCAGCAGAATGATGGCGAGGCTGCGTTTCTCCGGGGTCTGGAATGTGGCTTTGTGCGCGTCGTAGTATGCCTTGAGTTCCGCTTCGGTGGGCTCGGCTTCGGCTTGGTATTTGGCGGAAGTAAGAACGGCGTACTGAACTCGGACCTTATCGTTCTTGCGGTGATACTCGGCCTCAATCTCGCGGGGAGAGACAACCACTCCCTCGGCGATGATCTGCCGCAGACGATTCACCATCAGTTGTCGGGCGGTGTCGCTCTTGAGGTTCGCCATCGTCATCCCCTGCTGTTGCAGGACGGCCGCGAGCGTCGCGGAATCCACCTTGCCGTCCTTAATGAGTTGCGCCGGCAGGCTGTCCATAATCGCGTTATCGGTCTCGTCGGGCGTAACCCTGATCCCGAGGCGGTTGGCTTCATACGCCATCGCCCGCTCCGAAATCATCTGCTGAACGATCTGCGGAACGTAAATGGCCAGAAGAGACGGGGGCAACTGGCGGCTGCTCGTCATGTTCTGAATGTTCTTCGAAACTTCCTGGGAAGTGATTTGGTCTTTGCCAATCGTCGCCAGAACACTCGAATCAGCGGTGCTGCCCGTATCCATTCCCGAGCCGGGAATCAAATACGTGACCATTGAGAGTGCGACGACTCCGAGGAGGCCGGTTAACATGATACGCACTACCTTGTCGCGGCTCCGAAATAGATTAAACATTGGGGGGAAATCTCCTGCTGAAACTGAGCATTACTATTGTAGCGCGGCCTGCGGATTGGGCTGCGCCGCCCGATCGCCGCCTGGCTCCGTCTAATAGGACGGCGATTTTTCAAACACTGGTCTGACGGATGCTCCTCTGCCTGCCATGCAACAAGGCAGCGGAGGGGCAATTCCGCAACGTCCCTTCGGGAAGAACAAATCGGTTCAAATCTCGGCACTCGGCTTCGGCGGCCATCACTTGGGCGACGCAGAGGATCAGCAAACCGCCTCAGCGCTGGTGGGCGCGGCGGTCGACGGCGGAATCACCTTCTTCGATAACTGCTGGGAATACCATCGCGGCAAATCCGAAGACTGGATGGGCGCGGCGCTCAAGGGTAAAAGGGATCGGGTATTCCTGATGACGAACGTGTGCACGCACGGCCGCGACAAAGACCTCGCGATGAAAATGCTCGAGCAGTCGCTGGTGCGCCTTCAGACGGATCATCTGGATCTCTGGCAGATCCACGGAGTTTCCTTCGACAACGATCCCGACCTGTTTATCCGGAAGGGAGGAGCAGCCGAAGCGCTCGAACAGGCGAAGAAGCAGGGAAAAGTACGGTTCGTCGGTTTCACCGGCCATAAAGAGCCGGCCATCCATCTGAAAATGCTGCGCACCGGTTTCCCGTTTGATTCGGTTCAGATGCCGATCAACCCCTTCGACGCGAGTTTCAGGAGCTTTCAGCGGGAGGTTGTGCCCGAGGCTGCCCGGCGCGGCATGGCGGTTCTGGGAATGAAGCCCTTCAGCGGCACAGCCGACCCTGTCAAGAAGGGTGTCATCACGCCCGAAGAGGCGCTGCGCTATGCGATGAGCGTCCCCGGGGTCACGGTAACCATCACCGGCATGGAAAAACCGGAGGTCCTGCAACAGAATCTGAAGATCGCCCAGAGTTTTAAACCCATGAGCGCGGAGGAAATGGAGGCGCTCTCCAGCCGCGTTAGCGGTCCCGCGGCGGACGGCCGGTTCGAATTATTCAAGGTTTCGCTCAACTACGATAATCCCGAAGCACGCATGGCCCATGACTTTCCGCTGGATGAAAGGCAGAAAGAAGTGCAGGAAATGATGCGGTCTACGGAAAACACCGGCCGTCCCTTTCCGCAACTGGAGCAGAATCAATGACCAGGCGAAAGTTCCTGGAAGAGGCCGTTGTGGGGCAAAGCGTGCTCGCGTCAGCAGGCATGGGGCTCGCACAGAACAATACCGACGCAATTCCGAGGCGTCCGTTGGGAAAAACCGGCCTCGAAGTCTCCATCCTCGGCGTCGGAGGCTATCACCTTGGTTCGGCCGAATCCGAAGGCACCGCGAAGCGTATCGTCGACCAGGCCATCGACGCCGGCATAAACTTCTTCGACAACTGCTGGGATTACCACGAAGGCAAGAGCGAAGAGTGGCTGGGAGCGGCACTCAAAGACAAGCGGGACCGCATCGTTCTGATGACGAAGGTCTGCACCCATGGGCGCGGCAAAGATGTTGCCATGCGCATGCTGGAGGAATCGCTCCGCCGTCTCCAGACGGACCACCTCGATGTGTGGCAGATCCATGAGGTGATCTATTACGACGATCCCGATCTGATTTTTGCTGCGGGCGGAGCCATCGAAGCTCTCACCGAAGCAAAGAAACAGGGCAAAGTCAGGTTTGTCGGTTTTACCGGACATAAAGACCCGGAAATTCACCTGAAGATGCTTTCTCACTACTATCCCTTCGACACGGTGCAGATGCCCCTGAACTGCTTCGACGCTTCATTCCGCAGTTTCGAGCAGCACGTGATGCCGGAAGCGAACCGCCGCGGCATCGCAGTGCTCGGGATGAAAAGCCTCGGTGGCAGCGGAGAAATGGTCCGCCACGGAGGCGTTACCGCGACGGAAGGGCTGCGGTACGCGATGAGTTTGCCGATTGCCGTAACGATCAGCGGGATGGAGTCTCCGGAAGTGCTCAGCCAGAACCTCGCAGTCGCGCGTGGATTCAAAGCGTTACCTGCCGAGGAGATGAAGGCCTTGCGCGCGCGCTGCAAAAATGACGCCTCGGACGGGCGCTATGAGCTCTTCAAGACCACGAAAAAGTACGACGGTGACGAAGGACGCAAAACGCACGGCTACTCCACCGTGGAGGAACTGCCGGCGTAAACCTTTTCTCTACTTGATCCTGTAACCCTCACCCACTGCGGCGAGGCACCGATCACTCCTGATAAATTGCTGTAGGCTGCGCCGCCAGATGGCACTCGGCATGAACGGCGCGCACCGCCTTTTCCAGACCGTCGCGGCGCACCACGATCGAAATTGTCAGTTCGCTCGACCCCTGCGCGATGGCGATGATATTGACGTTTTCGCGGGAAATTGCCGTGAATATTCGACCCGCAACCCCGGAAAATCCGCGCATTCCCTCGCCCACCACGGCAAGTAAACCCGACGTCGGGATCGATTTCAATATTCCGCACATACCCGTGCGCCAGTTCGAGCGCAAGCGCCGCTTCGATGGCCTCGGTCGCGGTCGCCAGTTCCTCATTACGCACCAGAAGGCAGAAGCTCTGACGATAACTCGAGCCGGAAACGGCCAGCACTTCCACGTTAGCGCGATCAAGCGCATCCATCGTCCGGGCCATGATATGGACTCCCCCCGCGCCTGCGTTGGCCGGTTCAAGCGACAGCAACGTCACTTTAGCCATCGAAGTTACGGCGCGCGCGCCCGGATTGTCCGCCCCCAGCGTCGGCACGATTCGGGTCCCCGGTTTCTCCGGCGCAAAGCTGTTCTTGCTCCAGACCGGAATCCCGCG
Source organism: Terriglobia bacterium (assembly GCA_963718155.1). Taxonomy (GTDB): domain Bacteria; phylum Acidobacteriota; class Terriglobia; order Bryobacterales; family Bryobacteraceae; genus BOG-234. Next base: position 432,528 of record CAVQYP010000024.1, read on the forward strand.
TTCCACCAGCGGCGCCAGAGTCCGCGGATGCAGCACCTTCGCGCCCGCATAAGCAAGCTCCGCGGCTTCGCTGTACGTAATCTCCTCGAGAATTTTTGCGTCGGGGACCAGTCGCGGATCCGCCGTCATAATGCCGTCCACGTCGGTCCAGATCCAAAGCTCACTTGCCTCCAGGGCGGCGGCCAGAATCGACGCCGAAAAGTCCGATCCTCCGCGCCCCAGCGTCGTAGGCCGGCCGTCGGTAGTCGCGCCGTTGAACCCCGTAACAACCGGAATCTTCCCTGCTTCGAGCAGAGGAACCAGACGGGCCGCTGCCTTCTTTTCCGTCGCCTCCATGAGCGGGGATGCGTTATTGAAGACTGCGTCGGTCACGATCACCTCCGCCGCGTTCACCGCTTCGGCGGAGATCCCGATCGATTTCAGATACCCGGCGATCATCAACGCCGAGAGCCGTTCTCCCACCGCAACCGCTTCGTCGATCGCGCGCGGAGGCCGGTGGCCCAGCATCTGAATTCCGTTCACAATCCGGCGAAATTCGGATATGATCTCGCCGATTCTCTGAGCGGTGCTCGCCGCGTCGGCGCCGAGCAGACTGCCCGCAGCGCCATAATGCCGGAGCTCGAGCTGATGGAGGTTGTTGTCGATACCCGCTTGATCGCCGGCCTCGGCGTGTCTGGTGGTATCGAGCAAAAGGTCGGTGATCTTCGACATCGCGGAGACCACGGCGACTACGGGGCGGCGGGAGGCTTCGGCTGCAATCAGGTCGCAAGCCGCTTTCATCCGTTCGGCGGACCCGACGCTGGTCCCGCCGAACTTCATCACAAGAAGTCGGTCCAAATATTCAGTGTAGTGCTGACGTATTGTCAGGACGCCCGAGAGCGGTGTTCTTTGCCGTGTTCTTTGCCGTTCGAAATACGGGCGCGGACAAGCTTCAGGATCGCCTCCTCCACCTCATCGGCGCTCATACCCGTAGAATCGATGTAGACCGCATCGGGTGCCTGGATTAAAGGAGATTCCGCGCGGTGGCGATCCCGCTCGTCGCGTTGAGCGATCTGCGCCGCCAAGTCCTCGGGAGGAACCTCGGGCTGCTCTCCGGACCGCCTGCGCACCCGTTCCCGCGGATCGGCGTCGAGGAAAATCTTCACGCGCGCATCCGGAAACACGACGGTTCCGATGTCCCGCCCTTCCATCACCACATTGCCCGTATCTGCCATGTGCTTCTGTTGCCGAACCAGAGCGGAACGAACGGCGCGAATTGCCGCAACGCGGGAAGCGGCAGCTGAAACTTCCGGCACGCGGATGGCCTCGCTCACGTCCTCTGAGTTCAGGCGCACCTTGCGCTGAGGAAGAAGTTCGATCTGAGCTGCAAGCGCCAGTTGTTCCAGACGATGGGCATCGTCAAGACCCACATTCTGACGGAGCGCCCAAAGCGCTACCGCCCGATACATCGCGCCGCTGTCAATGAAGGTGTAGCCGAGCCGCTCGGCCAACCGCCGCGCAATGGTGCTTTTGCCGGCTCCGGCGGGGCCGTCGATCGCAATTACGTGACCCATCCGGCGGATTTAGTCGCCGGCGCTAGTCGGCATCAACCGTGCTGGCCCCTTTTGCAATTTGAGCAGTGTTTCCATTCAGCCGCTGCGTGGCTCGACCTATGCCCGCGTATTCAAAACCGGCCTCGCGCGCCTTTTCCGGATCGAACAAATTACGCCCGTCGATCAGTACGGCCTTATTCATCCGGCCGGCAAGCTGCCTGAGGTTCAAACCCGCAAATTCCGGCCATTCCGTAACCAGCACAAGCGCATCGGCATGTTCGGCGGCGGAAAGGGCGTCGTTGCAGTAGCAGATGCGCAGATCCGGGTGCTGTTCCCGGCACGCGCTCATGGCGATTGGGTCGTAGGCGCGAACCCGCACGCCCATCTGAATCAGCTTTTCGGCAATCTGAAGGCTTGGCGCGTCGCGAAGGTCGTCCGTATTCGGTTTGAACGCCAGCCCCAGCAAAGCTACCGTGCGGCCTTTCAGAATGTAGAGCTTCTCCTGCAACTTCTGTATCACCAGACCGCGTTGAATCTTATTTACTGCGAGCGCAGCTTCCAGAATGCGCGCCTGATAACCGTATTCCCCGGCCGTATGCAGAAGTGAACTGATGTCCTTACCGAAGCAGCTGCCGCCCCAGCCGAGGCCCGCATTGAGGAATCCGCGCCCGATGCGGTTGTCCAGGCCGATGCCGGTCATCACTTCCGTGACCTCCGCGCCGACCCGCTCGCAGATATTGGAAATTTCGTTCGCGAAGCTGATCTTGAGCGCCAGGAAGGCATTGGCTGAGTACTTGATCATCTCGGCGCTGGTGATGGTTGTTGCAACCATGGGAACCCGGTCAATCCCCGGTTTCAAACTTTCCGGACGGGGAGCAAACGAGGGATCGGCGAAATTCTGATCCATCAAAGGTCGATATAACTCCCGCAGAATGTCCACCGTCGCGCTTTCTTCCGCGCCGACAACGATACGGTCGGGATAAAGCGAGTCGTGAATTGCCGATCCCTCGCGCAAAAACTCCGGATTACTGGCTACGCCGAACGAAACAGCGGCGGAAATATCGGGATGCGACTCATTCATGCCCTCCCGGACCAGCGCCTCCACCAGGTTTCCGCTTCCCACCGGGACCGTGGACTTATTGACCACCACGCGAAAACGCGAGCCGTCCATAGCTGCGCCGATACCGCGGGCCGCACTCTCAAGATATGCGAGATTCGCCTCCCCTGAAGGAAGAGGCGGCGTGCCCACGGCGATGAAAATGACGTCGCTCTCGCGAACGGGCTCGGCAAGCTCGGTTTGGAAGTCGATTCCGCCGCCCGCGTTAGCTACCGCGATCAGCTCCTCCAGCCCCGGCTCGTAAATCGGAGTCTGGCCGACGCGCAGCTTTTCGATCTTCGATAAATCGGTGTCGACGCAGGTGACGCGATGCCCCAGGTAAGCCAGACAAGCGCCCGTAACGGTGCCTACATATCCGGTGCCAATTACCGTAACACGCATTTCCCAAGTTTACATCAGCAGGGAAGTTTCACGCACCCGAAATCGCTGATTCGATGTGCGTAACCGGTACTATCCTTTGGGCGTACCCAAGCCAACAGGACCCCAGTCGCTCAACTCGGTGACCCGCCTTTCCTGACCGGAAAGCGGGACTTCATGGACCCGAACCTGGATCCGAAAATTGGCTTTGTTTTGTCGCACGTCGACACCGAGATAGCCGAAGAACCATCCGTCCTCATACTTCTGGTTTCCTCGAAGGTGACCGCCTGCGCTGGGCATTGAGATGTAATCGATCCCCTCCAGCCTGAAGTGAAGCATCTCGTGAAGATGCCCGGCAATCACGTACTGCACTCCGTACTGCCTGGCAAGCCGGTGCAGCGTGAAATCCGTGTGACCGGCAACCGCATTGAAAAGCCACGAAGGCCGGTGCGAAACGATAAACTTCACAGGTTGCGAAGCATGGGCTTTCAGATCCGTTTCCAGAAACCGGATCTCCTCGTCCGACAGCTCGTCCGAGCGGCTGTTGTCCAGAATCGTGAAGTGCGCCGTCCCGTAATCGAAGCTGTAGTGCGGCGGATGGCCCGCGTACTTCACAAAGAGTTTTTCGGAGGCAGGGGACCAGATGTCGTGGTTTCCGGGCGTCAGGAAGAGGCGGTCGCGCCGGTACGGCCCGAAAATTTGCTCAACCTCTCGCCATTCGGAGTCCGCCCGGCTCTCATCGAATCCCTGAATGGTGTCGCCGACGGTGACCACGAACGCCGGATTTCCTGCGCCGGACTCACGCCAAACCCTCTGAAAAATATCGCCCTGGGTCTCGCCCGTGCGATCTCCCAGAATGACGAAGTGAAAATCGTCCGGCCCCGCAGGTTGACCCGAAAAAACGAACCCGGCGAAAGCCAGCAAACACGCCGCGGGCGCAAGAAACCAGCTGCGGCGGAGAAGCCTCAAGAACTTATACCTTCAATCGCCTGCTCGAAATCGGCGAGCAGATCCCGCCAGTCCTCAATCCCTACCGATACCCGCACCAGACCATCTGTCACTCCCGCCTGTTGCAGTTCCTCGGGACTGTCCCCCGAATGGGTGGTCGTCTTCGGATGGCAGGCGAGCGTCTCGACCCCGCCGAGCGAAACGGCGTTCCGGGCGATCTTCAGGCGGCGCAGAAAGGCAAACGCCGCGGCCTTGCCGCCATGGAAATCGATCGAAAAGATGCCGCCGGGGTAATCGCACTGTTTGCGGTAAATCCGGCACTGTTCGGGGTCGGTCGAAAAGCGTGGGGTAGATGACGCGATAATCGCCCCCTGCCCGGGCTAGTCGCTCGGCGATACGCTGGGCGTTCTTGCTCTGCCGGTTCATGCGCAACGCGGTCGTGGGCAGGCGCCCATTCAGGAGCCAGCATTCGTCCGGCTGCAGGATGTTGCCGAACATCGTCCGCCGGCTCCGAAGCCGTTCAATGACCACCGGATCGTTCGAGAGCGCCGCTCCCGCTACCAGATCGCTGAATCCCGAGAGATACTTCGTCGCGGAATACAGCACCAGGCTCGCGCCCAGCTTCAGCGGGTGCTGAAACGCCGGTCCCAGGAATGTGTTATCCACCATCACGAGCGGCTTCGAGGGATGCCGATTCGCCGCCGCCGCGGCGCTCTCGATATCCGTCATGATCAGGGTCGGATTGGCGGGAGTCTCGATCAGCACGATGCAAGGATCGACGGCAGCCGCAACGGCTTCGGCGATGCCCTTTGTATCTCCCGCGCGGACGGGAATGCCTTTCACTCCGAACGGATCGAGAAAGGTGTGGATCAATGCCGTGGTGCCGCCGTAAAGCGGCATGGTGTAAATGATCGTTGAAGCCGGCCGGGCGAACGTGAAGAACGCCGTCATGATGGCAGCCATGCCGGAATTGAACGCCAGCGCGTCCGTAGCCCCCGCCTCGAGCGGTACCAGTTGATCTTCCAGGATCTCGGCGTTCGGATGCGAAATGCGGGCGTAAATCAGCGCGGCCCGTTCATGCGGTTCGGCGGTAGCCTGGCCGTGCACCACCGCGAACGCGCGCTCCGCCTCTTCAGGAGTTTCGAATACGTAGGTGGAACTGCGGAATACAGCCGGACGCGCCGAACCCACAGACAGCCTGGGGTCGAAGCCGCGCGTGAGAACGGCGGTGCTGGAGTGGACGTCGGCGGAATCTGACATATCGGTGACCCCGCCTCCACTCTAACAACGAGGCGCTACGACAGGTTTACAAAAATGCCACAGTTTTGATGCCGGAAATATCGAACCGCTTGCGGCACCGCTGGTTCTTGCACATCGCCTGCGTATCCACCAGGAGCATATAGCTCTGCGCCTTTGCGAACTTCGCGCGATCGCGTTCGTCGGCGCCGCCGGGCAGCCTGTCTTTTTTTGTCCGTACGAGGTAATTCAACTCGTAGTTATCCTGCGTGTGGCAGGAAGGGCAATTCAGGGTCGCGGTTCTCTTCGCCGGCGATTCCGAATAATAAGCGCGTTCGTCCACGAAGCCTATTATCTATTGTTTTTTTGCGTGCCAGCGCGCGCCCTGAATCCAACGCCCTAAAAAACCATTCCGAGCCGCAACGGGCAGGAAGCGAACTGGCTTTTACAGCAGCCGCTACCGTTCTGCCATCGGCACCCAAGGCATGCCGTCGGGGTTGCCTTTATACTCGGCGCGCGGCCGGATCAGGCGATTGTTGTGGTACTGCTCCAGAATGTGGGCCGTCCACCCGGACATGCGGCTCACCGCGAAAATCGACGTATAAAGCTCGATCGGAATCCCAAGCGAATAATAGGTCGACGCCGAATAGAAATCCACGTTCGGGTTGAGCTTTTTCTCTTTGCGAACCGTGTCTTCCACCCGCTTGGACATCAGGTAGAGATCCTCATGGCCCGTGCTCTTCCCGAGCTCTTCGGACATCACGCGCAGATGCGTCGCGCGCGGATCGTCGGTGCGGTACACCCGATGGCCCATGCCGGGAATCTTGATCTTTTTCGCGAGCATCTCATGCACCCGCTCAACCGCCTTGTCCGCGGTTCCGACCTGCAGCAGCATCCGGATTACGTCCTCGTTCGCGCCCGCCGTGCAGCGGTCCCTTGAGCGCGCCGATCGCCGACGTCGTGGCCGAATAAATATCGGACAACGTGGCTGCCGTCACGCGAGCCGCAAACGTGGAAGCGTTCAGCTCGTGATCCGCATGCAGAATCAGCGCTACATCGAAGACGTGCTCCATCACCTTGTCCGGCTTCTTCCCGGTCAGGCAATAGAGAAAATTACCGGCGAAGCTCTGCTTCGAATCCGGAGCGAGCGGCTGCTCTCCCGCGCGAAACCGGCCCATGGTGCTGACGATGGTCGACGTCTGCGCCATCAGCTTCAACGCCTTCGTCTGATTCGCCTCCGGCGTCATATCCTTCGCCTGGGCATCGTAAAGGCTCAGCATCGAAACGGCCGTCCGCAGGACATCCATCGGGCCCCGCCTGAGCGTTCGCCTTCAGAAATTCCACCACCTGCGGCGGGATCGCGTAGTTCGCGAAAAGATCGGACTTCAGCTTGTCCAGCTCGCTCTGCGTCGGCAGCTTGCCCTTCCACAGCAGCCAGATCACCTCTTCAAAGGTGGCGTGTTCGGCCAGGGTGTGGATGTTGTACCCGCGATAGCTGAGAACGCCGGCGTAGCCGTCGATGTAGCAGATCTCTGATTCGCCGGCGACGACGCCTTCGAGCCCCGCGCCAGTAGTGGTAACCGTAGTCGAACTCATGTGTTTTCTTTATCCAGTCTAGAACAGCAGTCTATTTGAGCAATGGCGTCCGCAGACGTCCGATCGTCCGGTGCATCATAATCGCGAACGGGCTCTTGTGCGGGCAGATCGGGTATGGCGCGAAGCTGATCGCATCGTCGCTTTTATCCACCCAGAGCTTGTCCGTCCGCGAAGCGCCTGCCGCCAGAGTCAGAAGCACCCCGGTGTTGCAGGATTCGCTGTCGGTGATTCCCAGATTCGCCAGACTCCCGCCGCCTGGAGACGCCGGCCCCCAGTCCCGCATGAAACTGGTGAACGGATATGCCGGGCACGGTTTTTCAGCGGTACAGCCCCAATCGCGGTAAGCGCCCTGATAATCGCCCCTTCGGAGGGCCGATACAAAGCTCTTGACCACGCTTTCCTGATGGTGGTTTTTCAGGAGATACCAGCCGAGCGAACCGAAAATAACGATTGCGAGAACGGCCGCGACCGAACGTATAATGATCCGGTTTCGCTGCTCTTCGCCGACGCCGTATTGATCCAGGTAGCCCGGCATGGCTTCAGAACCTATTTGGCAGGATACGTTTTGTTGTAAGCGGCGAGAGCGTCCGGCGTGATGTCGAGCGCGGGCTTGAAGTACAGCATTTGGGAAACATCAACGACTACATCATAGCCCTTCTCTTCCGCCAGTTTTTTCACCACAGTCTGCATTTTCTGAGCGGACTTGGCGAGGATGTCCTGCCGGTCGCGGTCGAACTCCTGCTGCAGATCGTCGGACAACCTCTGCGCCTCACGCTGCTTCTTCTGCCCGTCGAACTGCAGATCGGCCTGTGCCTGCGGATTCAACTTCCCGCTGTTGATCTGCTGCTGAATGGACTCGAGATCGGTCTGCAGCTTCTGCAGTTCGTCCTGCTTCGGTTTGTACTTGGTTTCGAGCGCGGCGGACGCTTTCTTGAGTTCGTCGGAATCCAGCATCGCCTGCTGCACATTGACGACTGCGATCTTGATCTGCGCGGAGGCGACTGTGGCGAGAGGCGCAAGGACGAGGCACGTCAGGCCCGCGCGAAGGGCCAGGGAACGAAACATAATTCTATGAAACTCCTGGAAGTGGAAACATTCAGATTATCATACCGAACACGGGTTTCCCTCCCGCCGCAACCACCTGGGTGTGCGACATGAGAATGAGGAATCAGCAGGAATCCTTTTTTAGGTCTTTTAGCCGAGCGTATATGATACGCGCGGCTAAAAGAGTGCTCATGTCCGAGTCGCTCGCCGATATGGAACAGCAACGGGCTGTCGTTCTGCGGCAGATTTCTGAGCTGGAAGATTTTCGCGCCGGTTCGATTACCGGGACCGGTGGTCGTTGCGGTAATCCGGCTTGCCATTGTCATCGTGCCGACGATCCGGGCCATCGCCCGCATCCGCGTTTGACACACAAGGTGAAGGGCAAAACCGTTACCGAGAGCTTCTCCACGCCTGCGGACCTGCACAAGGCCGAGCGGGAGATCGAGGCCTTTCACCGCTATCGGCAACTGGAGCGATCTTTCGTTGAGGTCAACGAAAAGATCTGCCGGGCCCGCCCGGTCGAGGATACGCTCTCACCAGAGGAAAAAAAACGGCGGAAGCGATCCAACAGGAGATCGCGCGCGAAGTAGACCAGCTGTTGCGCGTCATCTTCCCGAGCGGACGCAGACCGGCGGCTGGATCTGGAGGCCATCGAGATGGCTGTGCGCTCGGCCATGCATCAGGCGGGCGCGACGCGCTGACTCAATTGCTGCAGTTTCCCGAGCCGGCCGCCGGCAACGCGCACCATTCCTTGTCCTTGCGGCCATCAGGCTCACTACCGGGAACTGCGCTCCAAGCCGGCTTCTGACCGCAGTCTGGGCAAGGTGGAAGTGTCGCGCCCCTGCTACTTGTGCCCGCACTGCCACACCGGCCAGTTCCCCGCCGACGTCGAACTGGACATCGAAAACACGGAGCTTCTCTCCGGGAGTGCGCCGCATGCAGGCGGTGGTGGGCCAGGAGGCGCCCTTCGATCACGGCCGCCAGCAGATGAAGCTGCTCGCCGATCTGGAGGTGACCACCAAAGCGGTGGAGCGGACAGCGGAGGCCATCGGAGAGGATATCGCCGCACTGCGAGCAGGCGGAAATCCGCAAGAGCCGTGCAGTTGGATCTGCCCGTCGTGGTGGGCAAGCCGATTCCGATCCTGTATGTGCAAATGGACGGGACCGGCGTGCCGGTGGTGAAGAAAGAGACGGTGGGCCGCAAGGGCAAGACGGACGGCCAGCCAGCCCACACGCGCGAAGTCAAGTTGGGATGCGTGTTCACCCAGACCACGTGGGACGAGGAAGGCTACCCGATCCGCGATCCGGATTCCACCACCTACACCGGCGCCATCGAGACCGCCGAGGAGTTCGGCAAAGCGCATCTATCTGGAAGCCTGGAACCGCGGCTGGAGCCGCGCCGCAAAGAAAGTCGTCATGGGCGATGGGGCCGAATGGATCTGGAATCTGGCCGACCAGCACTTTCCCGGCGCGATCCAGATCGTCGATCTGTATCACGCTCGCCAGCATCTGTGGGAGCTGGCACGCAGACTGTACCCCAACGACCAGGCGAACCAGAAAGCCTGGATCAAAGTCCACCAGAAGCGCCTGCTCGACAAGGGCAAAATCGAAAAGCTGGTGCTCTCGCTTCGCTCCATCGAATCCACCAATCGCCGAAGTGGTCGAGAAGATTCGCACCGAGGCCGATTACTTTGAGAGAAACGCCGAGCGCATGCGCTACCCCAAGTTCCGCCGTCAGCACCTGTTTGTCGGCTCCGGTGTGATCGAAGCCGGCTGCAAGACCGTGATCGGTTCCCGCCTCAAACAATCCGGCATGTTCTGGACCGTTCGCGGCGCCAACGCCATCATCGCCCTGCGATGTTGCCATCTCAACGGCCGCTTTGAGGACTACTGGGAGGCTCGCCGGGCGGCTTGACCTCCACTTCTATGTCGCACACCCCAACCACCTCCCGGCGCATTCCATCGTCGGGTCAGGGTTTCGGCCCTCTCCAGATGGACCTGGCGGTCCACGGGCAACCACGAAAAACCGTCGGATCCGCCAGCGGTTTCGTCGTGGGGCGGACCTTCGGGTCCGCAGCCGGGCTTCCGCCCGCGCTGAGCTTCACGTCAGCTCACGAGGCGAGCAAAAACGAACCCAACACAATTCCGGTCTCGGGCGGCCTTTCAAAAGGAGTGGCGGCTCTCCGAAAGTTCCTCAAGGCTCTTAACCCTGGTTTCAGGAGGAGCAAAATGGTCAGGACCAGCTTTAAGATTCCGGTAGTTCGCACGTTCACGGGAAAGATCTCGGAAGGATAGATAAAGGTGGTGGCATTCGGCCCGAACTCGGTAAAGAAGTGACTCAGGCCGTAGACAATGGCAGAGGGGTACGTCAGCTTTTCAATATTCGAATGAGGCGAGCAGGCAGAATGTCACCCCAATGACTGCGAAGCCAAGGCTTTCAGCTTATCGAGAGTGAGCGCCGCGGCCGCATAATCCGGCTCCCCGAAACGGCGAGGATGCCGAACTGCGTAAAGCGTCTTCTGCAGAATCGTATGGTTGCCACCGGGCGCCGAACGCACGAGCGGACTTGCCACGGTGTTGAAGTGTTTCGACCTCCTGCGTTCGCCGGAGTCGTCCTCTTCAGGACCTGCTGCTTTGAGAAACGCGGGGTTTCTTTCAAGTGGCATCGCGCGCCGTATGAAGCAGAGCTCAGCCAGAGCATGACCAACAGTAACCCCGCGGCCTGCATCGTAAACACCAGAATCATGCTCCCCGAAAACCGATCAGCCACCAGATGCCGGGGGAGAAGGTACGGGCGCACAAATCCGCTTGTGCCCCGAGCATATCGACGACCCGGCCAAAGAGCAACGCGCCGATTGGGGAGGTTGGGAGAGCCGTGGACGTACCAGATGGGCTACCCCAGCACCATATCGACGCCGATAATGAACGGGGTCGTACGCGTCGGTGAAGAAACCCATGCCCGAAATGAACGATCTTGTTCTTTTGAGACTACCGCGTTCTCCATTTCGGAGAAATCCGTCTGTTTTTCGGAGGTCTTTGCAACAGCTTTTATCTGTTCCCATCTGGATTCCCCGCCTGGTGAACAAATCATGAACATTTCACGACGATCGGGTGGCGAAAAGCTGAATGGGTGGGGAAAACGGTCTCCAATCGAAAGCCCGACGATCTTGAGCAGGACTTGCTACAAGAAGGCGGAAGACCCTTATCTCAGCGAAACTTGCTGACGGGCCAATACTTTTCGGCGGACAATTTCTGTCTCAATCTGGCTGTCCCGAAATGAGACATCGAGAGGCATGCTGATAAGTGCCCGTCCCTCGGGCCGGAGCGCATGCCCGCGGCCTCTGGTCGCGCCAGCACCTGTCTAAGTAACTTACCCAACAGGCTTCCGATATGCCGGGCTGATTTTCCGGGAGTCATCTCGGAGTGCAGTTTCAACCAATTCTTAGCCACTTGGCCCACCCATTGTCCTATTGGACTTAGTACTGATCTGGTAAGGGGTTGTTCCGGGCAGGACTTACGTATTGTCGGAGTATTCTGCTACACTTCGCGGTGTTAAAAGTAGCTTTTCCGAAAAATGTAAGGAGAACTTCACTTGATTAAGGGCATTAACCCTGGCATTTCCAGGATCGTCTTGACTGGCGCCTCCCTGCTGTTGATCGCCTCACTGCTGCCGCGCACGACAACACGCGCCCAGGTCCCCGCGTATGCGAATTTCGAGGGTTCGCAAACCAGCCCCATCCGGCTTTCGTCCGATGGCACTCGCCTGTTCGCAGTGAATACTCCAAACTCCACTTTATCCGTCTTCGATGTTACCCAGCCCGCATCGCCCGTTCTATTGGCGCAAATACCGGTAGGATTGGAGCCGGTTTCGGTCAATCCCAGAACGAACGATGAAGCTTGGGTAGTAAATCAGGTATCAAACAGCATCAGTGTGGTCTCGGTGTCGAAAAAAATTGTTACCGATACCATCCCTGCCAAAACTGAGCCGATGGATGTTGTGTTTGCTGGTGGACTGGCTTACGTCTCAAAATCTCGCAGCAATCAGATCGCGACATACGACCTGAATACACACGCTCAAGCCGCCATTATTCAGTTATATGGGGATAATCCACGAGCTTTGGCAGTCAGCGCTGACGGCTCCAAAGTTTACGCGGCGATTGCTTTCTCGGGTAATGGTACGACAGTGGTGCCCGCCAATGTGGCGCCGCCGCAGTCGATGCCGTCGAATCCAGCCCTGCCGCCGCCGCCGCAGGTTGCACTGATCGTCAAGGCGAGCGATCCGAATTGGGCCCAGACACTGCGATTTACGATGCCCGATAACGATGTCGCAATCATCAATACCGGTACCACCCCAACCTTGGCGGGGTACTATTCGGGCGTCGGTACCATCAATCTCGGAATGGCCGTCAACCCGACCACCGGCGACATTTTCGTAACCAATACGGATGCGCTCAACCTGACTCATTTCGAACCGAATCTGCGGGGACATTTCGTCAACAACCGCGTCACCCGAATCACCGCTGCGACGGGTCAGGTCACGCCCTTCGATTTGAATCCTGGGGTGGACTACTCCATCCTTCCGAACCCATCGGCTCTGGCGACAGCCCTGGCTCAACCGACCTCCGTCGTGTTCGATCCCGGCGGCACTTTTATGTGGGTCGCGGCGTTCGGGACCGACCGGGTGGCGCAGGTCGATACCAACGGCAACGTCTTGTCGCGGATCGAAATTGCCCAGGCGAGTGGGGCCGGGTCCAACGTGGACCCGATCAACAAGAAGGGTCCACGCGGGCTCGCGCTGAACGCGATCTCTCAGACGCTGTATGTGCTGAACCGGCTTTCGAATTCGATTTCCATCGCGAGTGCGACCCAGCAGACCGTTCTCAGCGAGATTCCAATCGGAGATAACCCTACGCCGACCGTGATCCGAAATGGACGAGGCTTCCTCTATGACGCCAAGCTGTCGGGCAATGGTACGGGATCCTGCGCTTCGTGCCATGTGGACGGAGACATGGATCACATGGCATGGGATCTGGGAGATCCCGGGGGAAGTATGGCATCCGTAACTCAAGGGAGTCAGACATTTCAGCTTCATCCGATGAAAGGGCCCATGATCACCCAAACGTTTCGTGGGATTAATAATCTGGCTCCGTATCACTGGCGAGGCGATCACCCAAACTTCGCCGCCTTCAATCCGGCCTTCAGCACTATCCTCGGCGGCTCGCAGCTTTCCGATGCCAACATGACGAATTACACGAACTTCGTCAACACGCTCCTGTACCTCCCCAACCCTTATCAGAATCTCGATCGCAGCCTGCCGACCTCCCTGCTGAATGGAAATGCGGTCACGGGTCAGACGGATTTCTTCACGCTGAAGCTGTCGGTGAACGAGACGGCTCTCGTAACATGCGCTTCCTGTCACACCACGGCATCGTCTGCGCCGGGAACAAATCTCCGGATCATCCAGCCGGCCGCCACGCCCCAACCATTGAAAGTTCCGCAGCTGAGGAATGTTTATCAGAAGGTTCTGAAAGCTCCGTACCCCACATCCGCCGGGTTGCAGGCCATCGACGGTTTTGGACTGACTCATGACGGATCCACCACATTGCCGGGGTTCTTTGCCGCAAAGAGCTTTACCCTGTATAGCCCGCAGCAGGTATTGGACATCAGCGCGTTCCTGTTTTCTTTTGATACCGGCACGGCTCCCGCAGTCGGCTATACCCGCACGATCACCGCGGCTAACTTTAATACCGCGCCCGTCCAGAGCGACTGGGCCACGCTGCAGAGCCAGGCTGCGGCGGGATCCATCGATTTGATCGCAAGGGGTACTCTCGGCGGCATTTTGCATGGCCTCAAGTACGTGCCGTCGCTCAATCTCTACATTTCCAATACTTTGGGGAGTTACACTCAGGCGCAATTGCAAAATCTGATTCAGAAAGGCGACACATTAACTTTTGTGGGCGCCTACCCTGGCACAGGGCAAGCTGCGCAATATTAAAACCGGCTGACCTTTTCACTTCACCCTCACGCAGACGGCATCAACTTCGGCATGACCCTGCCTCGAGTTCCTGACCGCGCCGCTGCCGTACGGCAACAGCACGTTGAATATTGGTCTGAAAACCTCCGGCGACTTTCAGGAAGGCCAGAAAACCGTGCTCGGCAAGGTGTCCGGCACGGGGGACGAAGACGCGATCTTCGCCGTGATCGAGCTCAAGGTTCTCGATTAACCCAGCTTGACCCGAGCGCCCAACTGCTGGCTGATAACGTCGGACATCAGCTGGTTCAGCGTTCTGCCGCTGGATAGCACGAACGCCTTCGTGGCTGCGTTCCAGTCGAGTTTGAAACTCTGCACGCGCGCCGAGACCCAGATCTGCCTCACCGGAGCGTTCGGACTGACCACGAACTTCGCCGGCGGATCTCCGAACTCAATCGTGAGTGCGCCCTGATTACGGTCCACTTCGAAATCATTGCGATCCGACGCGTCTTCGAGCGCCCGCTGCAATGCGTTCAGGGCTTCGTCGGACCGGTCGCGGAATTCCTGTTCGTCAAGCATGTTGTTCCTGTTGCGCCTTTCCCCATAGGCGAGACGATGCAATGGCACATCCTTCGCTGAGAGCTTTCAGCTTCAGCCACACCACGGGTTCGATCACCCACTCACGGCCGGTGAAGGTCCCAAAGCCGCAGTCGGCGCCGGCGATGACTCGCTCGCGGTCGCCCACGGCCGATACCGCTTCGAGAACGCGCCGCGCAACCACTTCCGGGTGTTCGACGATATTGGTTGTCGAATCGATCGTGCCCGGAATGAGCGCCATGTGATCCGGCAGCGGGTTGCGGCGAATCGCTTCGTACTCGTGCTGGTGCCGCGGATTGGCGAACTCGATGCTCAGCGCCCCCACGTTGGCCTGGTAGAGCACCGGCAGAATCCGCGCGAGCGGAACGTCGTGCAGGTGCGGCCCCTCCCAGTTACCCCAGCAGCAGTGCAGGCGCACGCGTTCGCGGGGAAGGCCCTCGATCGCGCGGTTGAGCGCCGCGATATGCTTCTCGGCGGCCGCGACAAATTGCTCGTCCGAAAGCTCGCGATAGAACATCGCGCGATCCATCGCGAGATCAGGCGAATCAATCTGCAGGATGAACCCCGCATCAAAAATGGCCCGATACTCCTTGCTCATCTCGCGGGCGAGCGCCGCCAGATAAGCCTCGTGAGAGTCGTAATGAGCGTTGTACATCGTTGTCGAGACGATTCCCGGCGAGGGCGCCGTGATGAAGCCTTCGGTGAAACCGGGAACCGCCCCGATGGCGGTCTTCAGCCGGGCGATTTCCCGCCCGATGGCGGCGGTATCAGGATAGTACAGCTCGCTCCTGGCCTCGGGCGCGTTCTGCATACGGCTGCGCTTCGGGAATCGCCGCTTCAGATCCTCGATGAGTTCGGGATATTCGTCGTAATCGCGCGCGCTGCGACGCTTCGATTCGCCCCCAAAGCCCGACATGCGCTGGGGTACATAGGTCGTGAATGCCACCCGCTGCTGCTCGCCGTCGTTGCCGATATCGATGCCCGCTTTCACCTGCTCTTCCACCACGTGGCGCACTGCGCGATCCATTTCGCGATCGAGTTCCGCCTTATCGATATCGGCGCCTTCCTCGCGGCTGACCAGCAGCGCGGAAAGCGCAGGTTTGCGGGGAAGACTTCCGACGTGGGTCGCGAGAACCCGATCGCGGCTGACAATCATGACGAAGACCCCCAGTGTAATAAACCGAAAGTCTCAGGCCCGCGGCTGGGAGAAAGTCAGCGTCGGTAAAGGCTGCGCCGGTAGAGCCTGCTGCGTCCCCTGAGCAGTCGGGTTAAACGTATTGTCGTATCGCCAGTTCAGGATGTCGTGATTTTCGAAACCGCCGCCGGTTCCCGCGGTGAAACCTGCATAGGCCGCGGTGGCGTAGTTCAAAAGGGTCGGGAGGGAAAGTGGGGCTGTAATCAGGTCTGCGGGACGGACAGTCGAGTTGTCGGCCAGCGCCACATGGAGATTCACGCCGTCGTAGTCAATCCAGACGGACCAGATGTGCCCGTTCGCCATACACCCGATTACCCCGACGGGCGCCGAGCAGGCCTGCACGCCATAGGGAGTTTGTGAAAACTCTTCCCGCACGACGCCGTTCGTCTGAATCGCGACATGGTTGTCGTTGATCTCGCCATCATTTTTAAAGGTGTCGAATTTGACACCGAGGCTCTGACCGATGCCGTCGTAGCCCTCGAAACTGCCGGTCTGCCCGAGCGATCGGCTGTCCGCCGTTCGCAAGACAAAGACGATCCCGTCGGCGGCGGAAAGGCCGCCCGGATTGGTCAGGCGGAACTGGAAGAAAGTGCTGAACGTGTCGGCGCTGATCACGAATGTTACCGGCTTCGCTGTAAAGGCGCTTCCCGCCGAACAGCACGCGGCCCTCGTGAGGCGCAGGATTGATCCGTCATCTGTTTTGGCGATTGCCGCCGTTCCCGCAAGCGTGAGACCGGACGGAGAAGAAAAACCGGCGAATGAGACTGTTTGAGCGAATGCCGGAATACAACTGGCCACAATAAGCGCCGCAACAGGAACCGCAATGCGGCACAGGCGATTAATTGCCATGCGTTTGATCTTATCGCAACCCAAATTGGGACTATTAAACTGAAAAGTCATCATTCATGTTGCCAGGGCGCCCCGGTTCGCATCAGTTAACCTCAGGAGGCCGTCGTCGCATCTCGACACCGGACATTCATGACTCCGCCGAATAACACTCCGGCTGCGCCGCGGCAAACCGTTGCGATTCTTGCTCGCAGCGGACTGGCTGTCGCGCTTGTAGCGCTGGCCCTGGCCTTGACCTTCCTCTTGAAGAATTTCATTTCGACAGCCGGATTTCTGTTCTTCTACACTGCCGTGGTGCTAAGCGCCTGGTTCGGCGGAAAATGGTCCGGAGGTATTGCCGCCATCCTGAGCGTGCTCCTTGTCGATTACTTTTTCACAGTCCCGCTGTACTCCTTCGTGCTCGACAACTACTCCTGGCCGGTGTTCATCGAGTTCGCGGCGACAGCCGCTATTGTCGGCTGGTTCAGTTCCCGGCGTAAACAAGCAGAGACGGCCCTTCAGCAGGCCCGCGACGATCTGCGGATCCGCGTCGAGGAACGGACCGCCGACCTGAAGCAAACCAACGAACAGCTGCTCGCCGAGATAGCCGAGCGCCGCCGTGCGGAAGACGCTTTCGCGGACGCGCAGGCTGAACTCTCTCGCGTGACCCGAATGAGCACACTGGGCACTCTGGCGGCTTCCATCTCTCACGAAGTGAACCAGCCCCTTGCCGCGGTGGTGGCAAATGCCGACGCCTGCATGATGTGGCTCTCGCTTGACCCGCCCAATCTGGAGGAGGCGCGCGCGGCCGTCGACGCCGTCGCCCGCGAGGGAACGCGCGCCAGCGATGTGGTCCGCGGAATTCGCGGGATGTTCACAAAGACCGCGCCGGAAAAAATCATGCTGGATGTCAACGAGCTCATTCGCGAGGTTGACGCTCTCATGCAAAATCAGGCGAGGAGAAATGACGCCGTGCTTCAGACCCAATTGGCGCCCGAACTCCCCGCCGTGCTCGGCGACCGCGTTCAGTTGCAGCAGGTTGTCGTGAATCTGGTGCAAAACGGAATCGAAGCGTTCATGGGCGTCACGCAGAGACCGCGGAGCATCGTGATTCGTTCGCAGGCGCTGAGTTCCGGAGAAGTGCTGGTCGCTGTCGAGGACTCCGGCGTCGGAATCGATCCGAAGAACGATCGGCGGATCTTCGATTCCTTTTTCACCAGCAAGGCCCGAGGTATGGGTATGGGCCTCTCGATCAGTCATTCGATCATCGAAAACCATGGCGGCAAGCTGTGGGCCGCGAACAACCGCGGATACGGGGCGACCCTTCAGTTCACGATTCCCGTTCCGCGCGACACTGCCTCATGAACGATTCCGATCCGATTGTTTTTGTCGTCGACGACGACGCCGCGATTCGCGAAGTTATCGGGAAGCTGATTTCAACCGTGGGCTTGCGCGTCGAGACATTCGGATCGACGGCCGAGTTTCTTCGTCACCAGCGCCCGCCCGGGCCCTCATGTCTGATTCTCGATGTGCGCCTGCCCGAATCGAGCGGGCTCGAACTGCAGCGCCAGTTAGCCGAGGCCGGCGTCGAGATCCCGATTATTTTTATTACGGGTCATGCCGATGTCCCCATGACCGTGCGCGCGATGAAGGCCGGAGCGGTCGAGTTCCTCACGAAACCGTTTCGCGGACAGGAATTGCTGGATGCGGTTCAGGATGCCATCGCAAAAGACCGCAAGGCGGCTGTGGACAGGGCGCAGACGGCGGAGATTCGCAGCCGTTATGACTCCCTCACGCCGCGCGAGAAAGAAGTGTTCAACCTGGTGGCGGCCGGACTTCTGAACAAGCAGATTGGCGGCGAGCTTGGAACCAGCGAGTTGACCATAAAAACCCACCGCGGGCGCGTGATGGACAAAATGGGCGCGGAATCCCTGGCGGATCTTGTCAGAATGTCCGAAAGACTGAAGCCGCATATCCAAAGATAAACGGCAGTTCTGTTCTGCTCGGTTCTGTCCTGGTTCTGTCCTACCAACGTAGGATGGCTTCCCATTGACGTGGTGCGTAGGATAAAGACAGATGAGTGTCGAATCCACCGCGGACGCAGCGCCAGACAGTGCCCCGCCGCGACGGATATCCATCGTGGACGACGACGCTTCAATACGTGCAGCGCTCACGAGTCTCATGCGCGCGGTTCGACTTCATGTGGATTCTTTCGGTTCGGCCGAGGAATTCCTCGCGTCGGGACTCGGGAACGAGATCGCCTGTCTGATTCTCGACGTTTACCTCCCCGGTATGAATGGCTTCGAGCTCCAGGACCGTCTGAGAACCGAGGGGCATGGCATTCCGATCATCTTCATCACCGCTCATGCGGACGAAATTTCGCGTCAGCGTGCCTTGAAAAACGGAGCGGTAGAGCTTCTGGGCAAACCCGTGCGCCGCGAGATCCTGTTCAAAGCTCTTCATTCCGCAATCGTCTGACGCGAAGGTAGAACGGGCAATCTTGTTGCCGGTATTCTTATCCCCCCTCAATAGCCACTTAGCCACCCACTCATAAAACGCGTGGCCGCATCCTACCAAGAGAGGATTTTCCGGGGAGACAAGACCTCTTACCATGTCTCCATGGTGAAAGCTTCACCAGGCGGATCCCGAAATCAGGCACTTCCGAACAGGAGTCAACGAGAGATGACACGGCAAGCCTTTAGTGACGATTACGAGCAGTTGACCGGCCCTCATGGAATTATCGGAACCAGCCGTCCTCTGACCTCAGTGATGCAACAGATCGGCATGGTTGCGCCCACCCTCGCGACTGTCCTGATTCAGGGCGAAACGGGCACCGGCAAGGAACTGATTGCGCAGGCGATTCATGACATGAGCCCGCGCTGCGACGGTCCGCTGGTTAAGCTGAATTGCGCCGCCATCCCCTCCGGCTTGATCGAAAGCGAGTTGTTCGGTCATGAGCGAGGCGCATTCACCGGAGCGCTGACCCAGCGCATCGGCTGCTTCGAAAGGGCAAACGGCGGAACGCTGTTCCTCGACGAGATCGGAGACATCGCTCCCGATCTGCAGGCGAAACTGCTGCGAGTGCTGCAGGACCAGGAGTTCCAACGGCTCGGCGCACGGCGAAGCACTCGCGTGGACGTGCGTCTTGTGGCTGCGACGAATCGCGACCTCTTTCAGATGATGACGAACAGGGAATTTCGCGAGGACTTATACTATCGCCTGAGCGTGTTCCCCATTACGGTGCCTCCGTTGCGCGATCGGCCCGAGGACATTCCGGTGCTCACGCGGCACTTCATCGCCCTTTACTCCTCGCGGATAAATAAGGTGATCGATGATATCGACCTCCAGACCATGGACGCCATGGTTGGATACCATTGGCCGGGGAACGTACGGCAGCTTCAGAATTTCATCGAGCACGGCGTCATTGTGACTCAAGGTCGCATTTTCCGGCCGGCGCTCAGCCAGCTTCAATCGCCATCAAACGTCATCCCCCGGCGCCCGAAGACTCTCGACGACGCGACCCGTGATCACATCCTCCAGACTCTGCAGGACACGAAATGGGTTGTCGGCGGAAGGCAGGGCGCCGCGGCTCGTCTGGGGCTTGCCCGTACCACCCTGATCGCAAAAATGCGGCGCCTCGGCATCGAGTCCGCGCCAGGTGAAATGCTCGCGGGAGGTTCGAATCGCGCGCAGGCGTTCTCGGTGACGGCTTAAGCTTATATGAAGGATGTCACGGCTTCTGACCGCGGCCGCGATCGGCGCAGTGGGGATTATCGCAGCGTTGCTTGCGGCATGCGGAGAACGCCATGCTCCGCAAAGCGCGCCGTGGACGCCCCTTGCCCAGGTTGAGGCCGTCTACGGACCGCTCGTTACCGCGGGAAATCATCCCACTCCCGATCAGCATGGCACCGGCGAACGAGTCGGAATTTTCCAGGATCCGAAAGGCACCCTCTGGGGCTTGCCCCTTTCCGCGGGAGCCAGCGGCGAGATCCTCGCCTGCGCGCCGGCCGCCGTGCATGACGCAAACGTCACCGGCGCCTTTACCGCGGGAACGACAGTAATCGGTTCGACGAACGAACCCACTGGCTGGCGCGGTGGCACCGGAGACCTTGAACTCCTGCTGCGGGACCAGCGCGGCAATATTCGCTGGCAAGCCGTTCATGGTGGCCAGATCGCCACGGGTCCGGTCTGCTGGGCGCCCCAATCGCCCGGGCCGCCGCAGAAACTCTACTATTACCGCCTCACCCCTCAGTGAGGTTCCCAATGCTCGTTCTGCCCGCGCCGCCGTTTTCGCCACAATTCGAGCCGCAAGCGCCGGGAACCGAAGGCCAAGCCATCGACGACGGCCAAGATCTTACAGGTTGTTCGCGGACTGACGTGCCTATGGATGGCGTCGGCGCGCGGATGGAAGCGGCGCACGCGGATTTCCTTTTCCCGGCTGCGAGTTTTGTAAATGTCAAAAGCCGATTGCATCCGCATCAGCGTTTCCATCTTCACTTCGAATGCCTTTTCGATGCGTAGTGCCATTTCGCCCGACAGGTCCGCCTTACCGTTGAGCAAGCTGGACAGGGCAGGGCGCGACACCTGAAGCGCGGCGGGGACCGCGGTGACGGACAGGCCAGCCAGTTCAATGATCTCCGTGCGAATGAAATCGCCGGGATGCGGCAGGTTCTTCATGGGCATATTTGTACTCCTTTGCTAGTGATAATCCTCCAAATTCAGACCGCAGATCTCGCGCTCGGCGTTGATTGTGAACGTCAGACGGCGATTCCGCGTCACGCTTAAACTCCATGTACCTTTGCGGTCGCCGGTCAAACGTGTGAACTTTCCAGCTTGGGAGTGCCCGCAATTCGTCGGCCTCTTGCATCGTGTGCGAAGCCGCGAACCTTCATCGGCAAACCGTAGCGTGTAACTTAACACTTATCAAGCACGACGGACGCTTCAAATGAGTAGCGCGGGGCAGGGCTGACCTGGTTCTGACCAGCAAAGCGATTGATTTCGTCCGTGGTTTCTCCGCATCGAAAAAGGAACAGAAGCTTCGCGAGAAATTCGTCGCGAAATATACTTCGCTGCTGCTGCCCGATCTTTCTGTAATTGGTTCAGCCAGGCGAGCGTACCCGCGATTACTGATTGTTTAACGAAGGCGGCGGCAGAGAAGTCCCCTCATTGTGCGGCGGGGGTACTGACGGTGAATGCTCAATCACATGTTGATGTCGAGCCGCGGAAACCACCACGAGGGCGAGCACGATCGCAGCCGTCACTACCAGGGTCAACGTGCCAAGAATAAGCGAACTCCACTCGATTCCCACCCAAAACCGCTTATGACAATCGCGGCACCGAAAAACTTTGCCGCGGATGAGAGGCAGAATCAGCCGATCCAGACGCGTCCGTCGGCTGCGTGTAGTATCGTCAGAATGGCAACGCGGGCACTGCATTTCTAATGAAAAATCGCTGGATTTTTAAGAAAATAGTACTATATCAGCGCTATTGGATTATTCCCTGGCCAGCGTAGGGACACCCTCTTTCACCGCAACTGGCGGCGCCGTTTTTGCTGCAGTTTGCGACGCAGCCGCAATCGATATCGCTACCCGGTGAGTGCGGCCGTCATCCCTGAGCAGAACAAACGAATCGGCCAGCAGCACGCCATCCAGCTCAATTGCAGGTTTTCCCTCCCGCTTGCGCACACTGATTTCATATCTGGCCGAGCGGTAACGGTAGGCCATTTCGAAGCCGGGCCATTCATCCGGAATCGCCGGATTGACTGACAATCGGTCTCCCCGAATCTGCAGACCCAGTACCTCTTCGATCCAGATGCGATACATCCACGAAGCCGACCCGGTGTACCACGTCCAGCCGCTCTGCCCGACACGCCCCCTCGCAGTCGAGACATCCGCGGTCACCACATAAGGCTCGCCCCGATACCGCGCCGAGTCTTCAGGCGTACGGCTGCTCTCGATCGGGCTCATCAACTGGAGCAACCGAACCGCGTTCCCACCCTGTCGCATCCGCGCCCAGGCCAGCGCCATCCAGAGGGATCCGTGAGTATACTGCCCGCCGTTCTCGCGCAAGCCGGGCGGATAGCCCATGATGTAGCCAGGATTCGGCTCGGAATGATCGAACGGCGGCGTAAAGAGCGCGACCAGTTTGTCCCGCTCGCGCACCAGCTTGCGCTCTGCCGACTTCATGGCCTGCAGCGCTCGCCCCGGATCGGCTGCGCCCGAAATAACGGCCCAGGACTGCGGCAGCGAATCGATCTTCGCCTCCTCGTTCGCATGCGAGCCGAGCGGCGCACCGTTATCGAAGTACGCGCGCAGATACCACTCTCCATCCCATGCGGAGTTTTCGATGGCATGCTTCATAGCCGAAGCCCAGCGCCGCCATTTCGACGCCAGCTCCGCGCGCGACGGTTCTGTCTCCGCCAGTTGCGCGAACGACTCCAGGACCGTACAGAGGAACCACCCCAGCCAGACGCTTTCGCCCTTGCCCTCCGACGCCCACCAGATTCATTCCGTCGTTCCAGTCGCCGTTGCCCATCAGCGGCAGTTCATGCGGTCCCAATTGCCAGCCGCGATCGAGACGCGCGCGAGCAGTGCTCCCAAATAGACGCCGTCTGAGACGAGATCGAAGGTTCGAACATCTTTTCGTGTTCGCCTGCCATCAGTGCGGGGCCTTCGAGAAACGGCGCCTTTTCATTCAGGATGCCGGTATCTCCCGTGACCTTGATATATTGCGCAACGGTGAACGGCAGCCAGAGCAGATCGTCGGAGCAGAGCGTTCGCACGCCCATACCGGTCCCGGGATGCCACCAGTGCTGGACGTCGCCTTCGACAAACTGCCGCGCCAGCCGAGCGCAGAATATGCTTTCGCGTGATTTGCGGCGCCGCATAGACATACGCCATCGAATCCTGCAACTGATCGCGGAAGCCGAACGCTCCGCCGGATTGATAAAGCGCGGACCGTCCCCAGAATCTGCAGCTCAAAGACTGGTACAGAAGCCAGCGATTCAGCAGGAGATCGGTCGAAAGCAAAGGCGTCTTGACCTGGAGCGACGCTCAACGTGGAATCCCACCATTGCCGTGTGGCTGCCAGCGTATTTGCGACACTCTCCTGGCGTTTCATAGCGCGCCACGAGTGCCCGGACATTTTCGATGGTGTCCGTCTGGCCCAGCAGAAAAGTGATCTCGGTTTCCTGGCCCTGATCCAGCATGACCACCACCTGTAAAGCGGCGCAGGGATCCGTACCGAGTCCCGGCCGGTTGTCCAGACGGGTGTGTTCGAGCGCGGCGGGATTTGAGGTCGACCCGTTCCGCCCCAGCACCTGTACGCGATCGGTCGACCACGATGACGCTCTCGGGACTGAAGCCGCGAATGCGAACTGGCCCCGCGCATGCGCCGGTCCAATACTGCCGGGCGAGAAGCGCTCCGGACATGTTGTCCCGCGACGGCTGCACGTGGAGCTGCTGATCTTCGCGATTCGATCCCAGCACCCACTCCGCGAACCACGTTACCGTCAGGCGCCGCGGACGTGACGAATCATTCCGCAGCCGTAGCCGGCATATCTTCACCGGGTCGCCGGCGCCGTCGTCGCCGACCGGGACAAACACCGTCAGTTCCTGCCCGATCGCATGGCTGTTGTGTTCGAAGATGGTATAGCCCTGCCCGTGGCGCGCGCGATAGGCGTCCTTTTCGCGCATCGGGAAGCGCGGTGGGCGTCCAGACGTCCCCGCTTTCGTCGTCCCGCAGGTAGACGACTTCGGACTGAGGATCGGAGACCGGATCGTTGTGCCACGGCGTCAGCCGGTTCGACTGGCTGTTTCCGAACCACGTAAATCCAAGGCCGCTGTCGCTGACCATCGTTCCGAAGTTCGCGTTCGCCATCACATTCACCCAGGGCGCCGGCGTGCTGGCTCCCGGCTTCATATAGATCGCGTATTCGCGGCCGTCCTGCGTAAAGCCGCCGATTCCGTTGAAGTACGGCAGTTCGAGGAACGGCAGGGGAATGGAAGGCTCCTCGGGATGGCCTCCCGATGCCACGAATTCCGGTATGGGAGGTCCTTCGATCGACGCGACGAGCTGCTGCTGAAGCGAGCCGCGTGTTCCGCTAAGCAGGATGCTCGCAGACGCCAGAATCAGAGTCCGGCTCTCCTCGGGAATCGCGTGCCAGTCGCGCAGGAACACGCCGCCTGGCCGGTCCATTCCCGCCTCCGCCGAATGAGCCTCGACTTGCCGCAGGATCTGCGTGCGCAGTGGTTGGTCGTAGCTCGGAGCCTCCTGGTTGAGAATCACAATATCCGCGCGGAAGCCTCGCAGCCGCCAGTATGCGTGAGCCAGCAGCACTTCCCGCACAAGCGACAGGTTGCGGGCGTCGGAAAGCGTGATCACAACAATCGGGAGATCGCCGGAGATTCCGTAAGCCCACAACCCTTCCTGTCCCAGGCGATTGCGAATCAAACGATCCGCGGGTGGGCGAAGCCGCGGATTCGGATAGATGAGTTGACTGACGAGTTCCTGAAAGAGGTGCGCCGACCCGGGTCCCACACCCAGAAAACGGAACTCGAGCTGAGAGCGAGTCCAGGCCATTTCGAAGGCGCGCGAAACGGCGAACCGGTCCGTATATTTGTGCACGACCGCAAGCACTGCTTCGCGCGAAGGTCCAGCCGCCGTTATGAACGTCAGTTCCTTCCTTTCGCGCGGATCGAGCGCGACCCGGCAGCGAAGACTGAAGATCGGGTCGATGACCGTTCCCGTTGAGCCGCTGAGGCGGTTGCGCAAACCATCCGGGTTCTCGGGCGTTTTGCCGCGGCCCAGGAACTTCGCCCGGTCCGTCTCGTATTGAATGCCGTCGGCGTCTTCTTCCGGGACGATCAGCAAGTGTGCTGTCCAGATGGGCGTCTCGCCCGGCGAGCGCGGTCGCCGGTGTGCCAGCAGCACCCCGGGTTCCGGGCACTCCGTCTCGATAAACATTTTCGCGAAGGCCGGGTGCGCCTTGTCCGCCGCGTGCTGCGCCATCGAGAGCTCGATATAGCTGGTGAATTCCAGCTGGCGGCCGCGCAGAGACCGGTTCGTGATTCGGATGCGCCGCAGCTCCGCATCGTCTTCGACCGCCACCGTGAGATCGAGCGTGGTTTCGATTCCGGAAACGCGCCGCCGGATCTCCGCACGGTCCGGCGCGAAACGAACGATGATCTCGCCCGATACATTTCCGAGCGGTTTATGGGAGGCGGCCCAGATCTCCTCCGACTTCAGATCGCGAATGTAGAAGAAGCTGCCCCACGGATCGAGGGTGGAGTCGGATCGCCACCGCGTCACGTCGAAGCCGTTCCATTTGCTGTACCCCCCGCCCGAGTTCGTGATCATCAGGGCGTAGCGCCCGTTGCCGTGCAGGTGTACCCGCGGGGCGGCGGTTTCCTCGGTCCAGACGCGGTCGACCGCCTCTTCTTCACGGGTCGAGCGGATCGGCATGCGTCTCGGCTTGGTTTCGACGATCGGAAGGCGGCTGATTGGAATTCCTTCGAAGAGAAGGGTCTCGACCGAACGCACCCGCAGATCGCGATGGAAGCGGCGCTGCATGGTGTCCCGATGCAGAAGGTTATCAAGCGCCATGAGGCTCATACCCTGGTGGTGAGCCATGTAGCAGTAAATGACCACACCGCGCGCCCCCCCCTCCGTGCTTTCGCGCGAAAAATCGATCGATTCGTAGAACCCCATCGGGCCTTCCATGCCCTGATGCTTCAATCGCGCCAGATTATCTACGGCAGCCGCAGGGTCCACCAGCAGAGACAGCGCGGTCGAATAGGGCGACACCACAAGCCGGTCTTCGAGGCCGGGATTCAGCGCCAGGGCGGGAACGCCAAAGGGCCTGTATTGATAAATCTGGTGGACGTCGAGCGCGCTGTAAGCGGATTCGGAAACGCCCCACGGCATCTGGTTCGCATTCCCATATTCAACCTGGCGCCGCACGGCGTCGTCGCACGCATGCTCGAGCATCGAGTTGCTGAACGTTCTTGTAAAGATGAGCGGCATCAGGTACTCGAACATGGTCCCGCTCCAGGACAGCAACGTCTGGCCGGATGAAGTGTAAGACCAGGGGCGGCCCAGCGCGAACCAATGCTCCACCGGCAGATCGCCTTTTGCGATCGCGACCAGGCTCGCGAGACGGCATTCGCTCGCCATCAGGTCGTAATAACTGCCGAACTCCCGCGGACCACCCACCGCGTAACCCACCCCGAACAGTTTGCGTTCCGCGTCATAAAGAAATCGCATGTTGATGCCGTCCGCCAGCCGGGCGGCACTTTGGCTGAGGGCTTCGATACTCCTGACCGTTTCCGCGGCATTCACGCGCGCGGCCTCGTATTCGCTCGCAAGCTGGTCGAGCCACTCGCGGAGTTCGGGCCGCAGATCGCGCGCCTCTCTCCAGGTAAGGATCGTATCGATCAGGGTCCCACCCTCCGCCAGTGCCTGAAGCGACGGCATGCGGTGCAGAGCGCGCCGCCGCACCCGGACCGCGTCCTGACCGATCGCGAGCAAAGACGAGTCGGGCGGCGATGCAAGTGTTTCCATCCAGGGCAGGTACCGCTCCACTATCGCCATCCAGGAAGCGAGCTCGGCGGAAAGACGCGACGCCCAGTACTTCCTGTCGTCCGTTGTGGAGAAGTGCCACTTCTGGGCCTCCTCCAGTTTCTGCAGCGGAACTCCGGCGACGCGATAATGCGCGATCAGGTGATGGCCTTCTCTCGTCCCCTGCAACACACGCCGCAGCGTTTGCAGGGAAGCCGCCACGGAAGGATCGTCGCCGCACTTCTCTTCGAGAATCGACAGAGTGTCGTGGAGGCCGCGCAATCCCGTGCTCCCGAGAATCGGCGCCTTCAGCACGTCCGTGCAACCCTGCTGCAGCACCCATAAGGCCGCAATCAGATTGCCGCTATCGACCGTCGACACATAGCGCGGATTCAGCGGCTCCAGCGTTCCAGTGTCGTACCAGTTAAAGAGATGTCCCTCATAGGGCTCCATGCGGCCCAGGGTTTCCATGGTGCGCGAGCAGCGCCGGCAGAACTCGTCCGGTGTCAGATAGCCGAAATCGCGCGCCGCCAGCGCGGATGTAAGCCAGAGTCCGATGTTGGTGGGCGATGTGCGCGGAGCTACCTCGATCCGCAGCGCGAGCTGCGTGTTATCCGGAGGCAGCCAGTTCGTCTGCGGGCCGACAAGATCGTCGAAGAAACGCCAGGTCTCGCGCGCAACCCGGCGGAGAAAGAGATTTTCGCCGGCTCCCAATTTCCTCCGCGCACGCGATGGCGCGGTGCCGGAGAGCCATCTCATCAGCAGCGGAGAAGCGATCCACAGGATCACGAATATTGAGGTGGGGGCGAACTCGCCTTCGACCAGGAGTACGATCATCAGCGCCGCCGATAGCCCCGAAATGATGAGGAGCTGGCGGAACGTGGCGTTCATGTGATGATGCGCATCCGAACTGGCGCGGGCGGCGGTCTGCCATTCGAGCAGCCTGCGGTGGCTGACGTGGCGCCGGTAGAAGACCCTCACGATCGCATCGACAGAGAGCCAGGCCTGATGCGGCAGAAACGCGATCATTACGCCGGCGCGAAACAACTCGTCGGCCGCGCCCTGCCACCGATGAGCCGTACCCTGGACTCGCCGCGCAAGTCTGTCCAGCAACGGAGCGATCGCGGGAATCGCAACTGCCAGACCCACGACGAGACTCCAGACGCCCGGAGCTGCGGAAATCAGCCATCCGAGCAGAAGAAGCAGCATTGCCGCGACGGGTGCCAGGCTGCGCCTCAGGTTGTCCATCACGCGCCAGCGGTTGATGCCGCTCAGCGGGTTAGTCGTCGTGCTTCCGTTCGCAGCCGGCACGGAGCGGAACGCCCAACGCGCGATCTGCCAGTCTCCTCGAAGCCATCGGTGCTGCCTGACGGCAAAGCTGCCATACCCCGTCGGCAAGTGCTCGAAGAGTTCGATATCCGTGGCGAGCCCCACGCCGGCGTGAGCCCCTTCAATCAGATCGTGGCTGAGGATGGTATCCGGCGGAAACCTGTTTCCCAGAATTTCGTGAAAGGCGCGAACGTCGTAAATCGCCTTTCCGTGAAACATCGCCTCCAGAAACAAATCCTGCTGGGCGTCGGAGACGGTCCTGCAGTAGGGGTCGGTACCTGCGGCGTCGGCGAATACGCGCGTAAAGCGGGTTGCGGTGGCGCCAGGGAGAGTGATGCTGACGCGAGGCTGAATGATCGTATAGCCGTGCCTGCGCGTGTGGCTGACGGGATCGATTTGCACCTTGTTCAGGGGGTGCGCAATCGTTTCGATCAGCCGGCGAGCCGCTTCGGTCGGCAGCTGCGTATCCGCGTCGAGAGTGATGACATAGGAGATCTGAACAGGCAAACGCCCGGTGTCGAGGACGCTTGCTTCCGAGCCCGGTCCGTCATTCTCCGAGCCGCGCGCGTCCTTTTCCGAGCCGCGAGCGTCAGCAATCGGCCGCGACGAACCCTCACCGCAAAGAAACGCGTTGAGCTCTTCGAGCTTGCCCCGTTTGCGTTCCCGGCCGATCCACTTTTGCTCGCTCTCGGACCATTTCCGCGGCCTGTGAAAGAGCAGAAAACGGTCGCCGGCTTCACCATGACTGGCCGAATCGGCAGCGAGCGGATAACGCTTGTTAAGATCGGCAATCCCCTGGCGGGCGAGGTTCAGGAGTTGTTCATCTTCGGGCGTAGTCTCTTCTGGCGCGTCGACAAAATCGGGAAACAGGCTGAAAAATAGATTCTGATCCCGATTCCCGAGATAGCGCACCTCGAGCTTTTCCAGCTCCCCACGCAGGGTTTCCGCGCTGCTCAGCAGCATCGGGATCACGACCAGAGTGGCGTTCGAGACGGGTATGCCGCGGCGGAAATCGAGTTTGGGCAGCGGGTCGGGCGGCAGGAGCGAGATCACCAGAACATTTACGATCTGCACCGACAGCTCGCTTAACGGAAATAATGCGAGCGCCGCCAGGGCAATAAGAAAAGCTTCGCGATGAACTCCCGCTTCCCTTGCCAGCAGACATGCGAGCACCGTGAAGCAGGCGCTGAGCCCGATAATCCCGGTCAGGTAAGAGCCGGTAGCATGGCGGCATAGAGAGCGAAGCGCGCGGGTGCGCAACGGTATGCGCGCTCGTGTCTCGGCTTCGAGTTTCGCCTGGCCACCTGAAAGCAGATACCAGGCGACATGGCCTGTAGCCGGGTCCTGCGACTCGCGCGCAAGGCGAATCGCCCTTTGCGCGACACCCAGTTCGTCCAGCCCGCTGTATCTCGCGATCTTTTCGACGCTGCGCCGGCATTGGTCGCGGGTAGCGAAATCGCTCTGCACATAAACGCCGGCCGGATCTTTACGCAGCTCGGCTTCGACCCGGCTGACATCTTCGAAGATCTTTGTGAAATCCAGCCGTCCAAGCGAGCGAAGACTGCCGAAGGCGTTCGAGGTTAGAACGGTTTCTGCCGCTTCTCTTGTGTGCTGCGCTCTTACGACATCGATCAGGGACTTATTGAACCGCTCCTCAATCCAGTGTTGGGCGGGCCCCAGCGCCAGCTCCTCATCCTGGAGTTGTTCCGCCAGCGCGGTTACGAAGTAGTCTTGCCGCGCGATGGGCTCCGCTTCGAGGCGGTCGAGCATGACGTCGAAGACGTCGTTTCCCTCTCTTGCGCTGCTGGCCAGGCGGTTGGCCCAGAGATAGGCCGACTCCCGTAACTGCTGGCCCTGGCTCACCCGCACGGCAAGCCGGGTCAGCCCATCGATCAGAGCGACGCGCAAAAAGAGCGGGAAGGCCCACAGTTCCGCAATCGTCAGCGGCGTCTCGGCCTGGCATTCGCGAAGATACTGGCGGACGTTGGCTTCCGTTACTGAGAGGCCGGCCTTCTTTACCAGCTCGTGGGCCAGTTCGTAGACGTTTGCGTGACCGTTCGAGGCCCACGCCGAGTAATCGCGCGGAAGGTGTTGCTGCACCTCGGAGATCTGGGTCTCTACCAGGTAGGAATTATCGAGAATCCATTCCGCGGCGGGTGAAAGCGCGTGGCCGAGCCGGGCGGCGTCCGCCAGATCGGTGCAGGCAGCATCCAGCGCCAGGTTCTCCTCCTGGAGCTGCGCCAGAATGGCCCGCCTGGTCAGAGCGGCTACAGCTGGAGAGTTTGCGGTCTCCGCACTGAAATCAATAACCCATTCATCGGCAGACTCAGGCCGGCCTACGAAGATGGCAGGCGAGCCGGTAAGCCGCAGACTGGCGACTACGCTCTCGACGTTGACCGGATCCGTCTCGGCCACCACAAGGGATTCACCTTGCAGGCGAAGCGGCGCGTACCGTTTACATTTT
The DNA here is from genome assembly GCA_963718155.1 of Terriglobia bacterium. Classification (GTDB taxonomy): domain Bacteria; phylum Acidobacteriota; class Terriglobia; order Bryobacterales; family Bryobacteraceae; genus BOG-234. The sequence goes on from CAVQYP010000024.1 coordinate 463,296, forward strand.
GAGTTAATATCTGTGGTTTCAGCGTCGACGCGGCACACCCGGGCGATTCGTTCGAGGGACTGCCATGTTTGATCCGCCGGGGTTTCCGCGGAAGGGTAAAAGGCGAGAACGATCCGCAGGGGCTTTCCTGTCATCGGCCCGCCTGCCCGTTTACGCGCGGCGGCGCACAACGCTTGTCAGGACACAAGCGCAGAAGAGTGCTGAAAAGATCGCTGTTGCCACTTTCAGAGAAACAGACGCCGCACCGGGACCGGCCACAGCATCGGCCACCGCCGACAGCAACGCCATCAAAGCAAAAATCATCATCCATCCGATCATTTGTGAAATCTCCAGGCGGGACTGGGATTTCCATCCGTACATGGTCCCGAGCCAACTATAGCACGTATAGTACCATAAAAATACGTTATTTTTCAATAACTTACAGCGAACGACCGGGGTGGCAACACGGAAGAATCAGCCGAGATATGCAGAAATTTCAGGCGTCACTGATTATTCATGGAAATGCCATGAGTGAATCGGGGAAACCCGGCTATCCACTTTTCTGCATTCGGGGCGCGGAGAAGACCCGGTTGATGCGCGACGATTCCATCACCCATCTGGAAATTGCCGCGGCGCGCTGGCGTTCGATCTGGATAAAGGCCTCCGGCACGATCCCACGCTCTGGCGGCACCACCCGCGGGTTGCGCAGGAACTGGACGAATTCGCACCAGACATCATTCATGTGGTCAGCCCGGGGGATGTGAGTGAGGTCGGCGTCTATATCGCCGGAGAAGCAAACTTCCGCTCGCCATCTCCTGGCACACAAACCTCCATGAATTCGGCGCGATGCGTCTTGCGAGGATTGCTCGATTGGGTTCCGGAAAAGGAACGCAAGAGTATCGTCCAGTTCAGCGAGACGCAGATTCTGAACGCCATGTTGGCCTTCTACCGGATGGGCGATGTTTTGTATGCCCCCAACGACGAACTGGTCGAAATGCTTCGCGAGCAAACCGGCAAACCAGTGTTTCTGATGAAGCGAGGCATCGATACGGAGCTTTTTTCGCCCGTCCGGCGGACAGTAAACGACGGGATCCTGCGTTTGGGCTATGTAGGGCGCATTACGCCGGAGAAGAGCGTCCGCTTTCTGCATGAACTGGAGACTGGACTTCGGCACGCCGACACGCCGCCGTTCCGATTCCTGATTGTCGGCGATGGCAGCGAGATGGAGTGGCTTTCGCACAACCTGTCGTCGGCCGAATTGCCTGGAATTCTGCGCGGCGAAGCGCTGGCGGAAGCGTATGCAAACATGGATGTTTTCACGTTCCCTTCCCGTACCGATACTTTTGGCAACGTGCTGCTTGAGGCTTTCGCCTCAGGCGTTCCCGCAGTGGTGACGAACTCGGGCGGTCCGAAGTTCATTGTCCGTGAAGGTGTCAGCGGCTTCGTGGGTCACACCGATACCGACTTTCTGAACCGGACCGCACAGCTTCTATGCGATCCGGAGCTTCGGTCGCGCATGGCACATCGAGCCCGGGTACAAGCCCTCGGAGAATCGTGGGATGCGGTGTTTGAAAAGGTCTATGAGGGTTACCTCTGCGGAATCCAGGCGCGTCAGCCGGCGTAACGCTCGCCGGCCGAACCCGTCCGGGCTCCCGCGCCGCAAGAGGCATGCCCGCAACCGCAGATGATATCGGGATGTCCCGCGTTTCCTTCACATAACGCGCTGCAGTACTTGCTGTCTTTCGCCGGCGGGCAGTTGCACGACGGGTGGGCGCACGTTTCTTTACTTTTATCTGCCATGTTTGGCCTCCGCCAAGTCTCAGCGCGTTTTGTACCAATCGAATCCGGTGTCGGTTTTTTCCGTACACTTCCCATTACAAAGCTTTACTGCATGGCACTTCCGAGCAATGATAAATTCATGATCGTGCGCATCCTCATCGTGGATGACGACGAGGAGTTGTCGAGTCTTCTCACCGAATTGCTGACTCGTGAAGGCTACCGCGTCGAATGCCAGAACGATGGCCGAAGGGGCCTGGCGGCGGCATTAGGCGGCGGTTTCGACCTTCTTGTGTTAGATGTCATGCTTCCGGGTCTCGATGGCTTTGAGATTCTTCGTCGCGTCCGCCGCGAAACACGATTACCGGTTCTCATGCTTACCGCCAGGGGCGAGGACGAAGACCGGATCATAGGACTGGAACTCGGGGCGGATGACTATCTTCCGAAGCCGTTTAACACCCGCGAGCTCGTGGCCCGTATCCGCGCTATCATGCGGCGGCTGGAACAGCGTAATCCCGGGGGCGGCTGGAGATCAACGGGATCGCGATCGACCCGGGCACGCGCGAAGTAATGCGGGAAGGCTCCGGAGTGGAAGTTACAACCTTTGAATTCGATATTCTTGAGACATTGATGCGGTCTGCCGGCCGGGTGGTTTCGCGGGACGAACTGATGGAAGAGCTTTACGGACGCAAGGCTACGCCGTTCGACCGGTCCGTCGATATGCACATCAGCCATCTCCGAAAGAAACTGGAAGGCGAGAAGCCCCTGATTATTACGGTGCGCGGCGTCGGCTACCAGTTTGTGCGGTCGCCGGAGACCGAGGTTGCGGCATGATGGTTGCGGCATGAAAGCGGCGGCATGAAAGTAGCGGCATGAGAAGCCTCTTCACCAAAATCCTGCTTTGGTTTCTCCTGACCGTAATCCTTACCTTCAGCGTTACCTTCTACGTATCCAGTGTTTTTCTCCGTGCGCGCCAGCCTGAGACCGGCCGATTTACGTTCGAGCTGCGCGAAGCGCGCGCCGCATGGGAGATGGAAGGGCCGGCCGGGCTGCAGCGGTTTCTGAACCGGCTCAAGGATGCTACCGGCGCTGATGCCGGGCTGACCGACGGCTCCGGGCGCGATCTGCTGACCGGCCGCGATTGGAACAAAGATATCCGTTACGCGCTCAACACCCGAACCCCGCGGGCCTTCCTTCCCTTCTGGCCCTTCGTCCGCATCGAGAGCAATCGGGCCTTCACCACAGCTACGTTGTCAAGGGACAAGAAATACTATTTCGTGGCGAGCTTTCCCGTGCGCGACCCCGGTCGCGAGGGCTGGTCGGTCCAGGTGCCGCGCGAGACCTGGTGGATGCTGGTCATCTTCGCGATCCTTTGCTATGCGCTCGCCCGCCAGCTCACCTCTCCGTTGCGGAAGATGCAGAAGACTATCGAACGCTTCGGGCGCGGCGATTTTACGGCGCGTGTCAACTCCCGGAGGGCCGACGAGTTGGGGCAGCTGGGACGCACCGTCGATCAGATGGCGGAGCGTATCGAAGGGCTGCTGAAATCGCAGCGGCGGCTGCTGCAGGACATCTCTCACGAACTGCGTTCACCGCTTGCGCGTCTGGGCGTCGCGGTGGAACTGGCGCGGGGCGGCGGCGACGCCGATATCGCGTTCAATCGGATCGAGCGCGAGGCGGACCGTCTGAATATGCTGGTCGGCGAACTGATCCAGGTCACGCGCGCGGAAGGCGATCCCGCCGGTCTCACCACCGAACCCGTACGGCTGGACGACCTGGTCGCAGTGATCGTCGATGACGTTCACATCGAAGCCGAGCGGCATCACATCGATGTCAGCCTCGACGTCTGCGAAGCGGAGATGGAAGGCAATCCCGAGTTGCTGCGGCGCGCGATCGAGAACATTGTGCGCAATGCAGTCCGCTATTCACCGGAGAACGGCCGAGTCCAGGTGAGTCTGAGGCGCATCGATGCAGTCTACCGGGTTGCAGTCCGCGATTTTGGCGGAGGAGTCCCGGAAGAAGCGCTCGCCCACATTTTCGATCCGTTCTACAGGGTGGAAAAGGACCGTGGCCGAACCAGTGGAGGCGTCGGCCTCGGGCTGGCGATCGCAAAACGCGCCGTCGAACTACACCGCGGCGCGATGCGGGCTTCGAATCAGCGGCCGGGGCTGCTGGTGGAAATCGATCTGCCGGCGCCGAGCGTTTCGCCGGAGCACACGCCAGTCCTCACTTCTTCAGCATCTTAATCCCGTTCGGGAGTTCGAACAGGCTGTCGGCCATGGTCTCGTTCGCGGTCACCTGCTCCGAGAACATCTGGTAGACCTTCTCGGTATCGCGCTCGCGTTCGGTCGCAAATGGCCACATGATGCCCTGCCCGATATCGCGATATTTGGAATAACGGGTTACTTCTTCGCGACGGGCGTTAATCACCGGATCCCATCTGTAGAAACGCTGCTTGACGGGAAGGAACGTGGTCGCGCTTACCCACACGGTGATCTGCCGGTTCTCGGAGTCGTAAACGTCGAGCTTCAGAACAGACTGGTTCTCAACGACATCGGCGCCGCTCGACTCGAACTCGATACCCGGCTCGTCGAAACGCTCGCGGAGAATATAAAAGATGTCGCGAAGCGTGGTCTCGTGGTAGCGCATTACCTGGTCATCAGGAAGGGGTTTCGCGCCGCGGTAGGTGACCTCGTAGCCTTCATTCGTGGTGAAGATGACCGCATCTTCCAGGTGCTTTCCCAACACCTGGCGCTGTAGCTGGAAGATGCCGTCAGCCTGTTTATCCGGCTGCAGGTATTTGGTATAAATGCGCGCGACCGAGAGGCCGTTGAGCTTTTCGTGATAGAAGGAATAGGCGCGACCGATCTCCGTATGCGTCTGCATGTTTCGGAAGGCGCTGCCGCCGAGCCCCTCGACGACCTTGTCTGCCAGGAGTTTGCCGCGCTCTTTGGCTGTTTCTCCTCTGAGTTGCGTAGCGCCGGCGGCCAGGGCCAGAGCAAACTTCCTGCGATTCATTCCGGTCACGGTTTTTTCGAAAGCTGCTCCGCGGTAAGTCCCTGATTGATTGCGATGCTAACCACTTTGACGTCGGCAAAATGCTTCCCGTTCTGGGTGATGGTGATTTTGTGGGGAAGCTTCACACCGTTGGTGTCCTGCCAGTCGGCATAGGTCTCAAGAACGTCCTGACCGCTGGGGCCGCCTTCGGCGTAGCTTTGACTCATGGGTAAACCGGTGGCGGGATCGATCGTGAGGACCACCGAGTTTCCCGCTTTGTCGGAGATGCGGAGGGTTCCGTTCTCCTCGTCTTTGATCTGGCGATTCGAGTCCTGAGCGCTCGCGAGCAAGCGCGGCCAGTTGCGAAAGAGCTCCAGATCCATCTGCTTTCGTTCTTCCGCCGGCAAGTCCGTGACACCCTGAGGGCTGGCGGCCCATCCCGTCTGGCCGTCGAAATACGTTACAACTTTGCCGAACGGAAGCGCATTTTCATCGCGATAGATGTCGGGCGCGAGCCAGAATTCGGTTTCGGATACTTTGAGGCCACCCGCGGCCGGATCGAGATTCAGTTCGGCCTTCTGCGTCATATCCTTAATGGAAGCGAAGCTCGATTCGCCGCCCATCGCCTCGAGCCATTTTCGCGAGCAAAGCGGCGCCCTTCGGCTGCGGCGGTCCGGCCTGCTTTGCCGTGGGAGCGGGGGCTGGATTCGGCGCCCTGACCTGACTCGATTTCGGCGCCGGAATAGTGAGGTCGATGTCGCTCACCGGAAGACCGAACGACGTCAGCGGCGTGCCGAAATCCTTAGGGTTGCCGACCGCGACGATCACAAATTTCGCCGGATCGAGATATTGTTTCGCAACGCGCAGGATGTCGGCGCGCGTGACCTTCTCGACCGCTTTCTGGTACTGGAAGATGAAGTCGTCCGGATAGCCGTAATAACGATAGGTCAGGAGACGGTTCAGCGTTTTCGATGGAGTGTCAAAGTTAAAAACGAAGCCATTTATGACGGTCTGGCGGGCCGAATTCAGCTCGTCCTCGGTGACTTCGGTCGTGCGCATGCGCTGGACTTCGGCGTCGATCGCTTTGAGGGTCGCGGCGGTGCTGGCGGATTTGGTGCTGCTGCTGATCTCGAATGTGCCGGGATGGTCATAATCGGCTTCCCAACCAGCCGAAACATCGTAGGCATAGCCAAGCTGTGTCCGCACTTTCTGAAAGAGGCGGCTTTGGAAGCCGCCGCCCAGGATGTCGGCCATCACTTCGAGCGCCGGGTAATCCTTGTTATTCAGTTCGCCGCCGAGTTGGCCGAGCACGAGATTGGTCTGAGTGACATCCGTTTTCACGGCTACGTGAATCCCGGGTTTCGCATCGGGCTGCACTTTCGGAAAGGGAGGAACCGGCGGCTGCTGGGCGTTCCACGAGCCGAAGAGTTTTTCGAGTTTCGCCTTCATCTCCGGCGCGGAGAAGTCCCCCTGCACCGCAAGGATAATGTTGGACGGAAAGTAGTAACGCTTATAAAATGCCGCAACATCGTCGCGCTGGATGTTATCGACCGTCGCATATTCGAGCTGCCAGCCATAGGGTGTTTTGGGGCCGTAGATCAGACTGGAAAATTCACGCTGGGCGATGCCATGTGCATCGTCGTTACGGCGGGAGATGCCGCTGCGGAGCTGGGTCTTGATCAGGTCGAGTTTGTCCTGGCTGAATGCCGGGGCAGTGAGAACGTCGTAGAAGGTTGCGAGGACTTCATCGGTCTTCTCTTTCAAAGTCGAGAAGGAGACCGATCCGTAACTCTCGCTGATCTGGCTCTCGACGGACGCGGCGATGTTCTCCAGCTGTTCATCGAGCTGGTTGCCGGTTTTTGCGGTGGTGCCGCCGCTGCGGATGAGCGAGCCGGTGATCTCCGCCAAGCCTACCTTATCTGAGGGATCGAAGAGATTGCCGGTGCGGACGAGCGCCAGGCCGCGAATGAGCGGGAGTTCGTGATTTTCCAGAAGGTAAATCTTCATCCCGTTGGGCAATGTGGACTGCTCGATTTTGGGAAGCTCGAGCTCTTTCAGCGGAGCGAATTTCAAGTCCTTCTAGGAGGAGGGAATGGGGGATTGCTGAGCAAGAGCGACCAGGGGGAACAGTAGTAAGGGAGCAAGCGACGTGTTCGGTTCATTGTGCGGCTGCCTCGGGCTGGAATGTCACTGCCACGGTCCGATTGTTGGGGGTAAAGTATTGGCGGGCGACACGCTGCACGTCGTCGGCGGAGACCTTGTCTATCTCGTCGAGTGAGGTGAACAACTTTTTCCAATCACCGTAGTTCGCGTAATAGCTCGCGAGCAACTGGGCGAGACCGGCATTGTCGGCGAGCTGACGGATCAGGCCCGCCCGCGTGCGGAGCTTGACGCGCGCAGAGCGCGTCCGGATCGACCTTCTCCTTCTGGAGATTCGCGATGATGGAATCCAGTTCCTTCTCGTTCTCGATCGCCGTGTGGTTCAGGCCGGGGATCAGATAGAAGAAGAAAAGCGCCGGATACTTGCCGCCCGGGAACTCGAGACTCGGCGCCGGCTTCGAGAGCGAGCCGCTTGTCACGAACGAGATCGCGATACATGATGCTGGTGCGTCCGCCGGATAGCAGGCTTGAAATTACGTCGAAGACGGGATCGTCTTTGTCGTATTGATCGGGCCGATGATACGCAACGAATTCCATAGGCTGCGCAGGGGATGCCACTTCGACATGTTTCGCGCCCTTCCTGGGCCGGTTCGACGGTGATGGCGGGCTCCGGCAGGGGGCGTTTGGTCAGGCGCGAGAAATACTCATCGGCGAGGGCGCGGATGCGCGCAGGATTGACGTCTCCGACGATCGCCATCGTGATGTTTCCCGGCACGTAATATTCATTGAAAAACCTCTCGGCGTCTTTGACGCGGAGGTTTTCGATGTCGCTGGCCCAACCGCCCGGCATGATGCGGTAGGGATGCGCCTGAATCGAGGTGGCCAGCATCTGTTCCATGAGCTTGCCCTGCGGGTCCGATTCGACGCGCATGCGCCGCTCTTCACGCACCACCTGGCGCTCCTTGTAAAACTCCCGATACACGGGATGGAGAAAGCGGGAGGATTCGAGATAGAACCAAAGCTCAACGCGGTTGGCGGGGAAGTTGTAGAAGTAATCGGTGGAGTCCTCGCCCGTGCTCGCGTTCATGCCGACTCCGCCGTTTTCCTCGATGATGCGCGGATAGAGGTTGGGTACGACGAAGGCGTCGGCTTTCTCGATCGCGCTCTGGACCTGCTCCTCAAGGGTCTTGACTTTTTTGGGATCGGCTTTGGCCAGTTTGTCGCGTTCGGCATCGAGCTCGTCGTAAACGCGTTCGACATCCTCAAGAGCCTTTTTCTCGGCAGTCCAATCCGTGGAACCGATACCTTCGGTGCCTTTGAACGCCATGTGTTCGAACATGTGCGCAAGGCCGGAGCGGCCTTTGGGATCGTCGACGGAGCCCGCATTGACGTAGGTGTGGAAAGAGACTACAGGCGCTTCGTGGCGTTCGAGCACGATGAAGTGCATGCCGTTGGCGAGAGTGAATTCAGTGACGCGCTTCGCAAATTCCTGCAGATTCTGGGCAGGCAAGGAGGCAGCAAGCGCAAGCGGGAGCAGGAGTTTAAGCGGTTTCACGTAAGTTACCCTCCTATTTTAGCCGCAGTTCGGCTTTTGGCCAGGAGTCGAGGGGGCAGGCGTCGCTCCCTCCCGGTCGCGGCTCGAAACGGTCCGGACCGCCGGTCAAAGGTGTTCGGGACGGCGTTCGTTGCGTTTGTTTTTTAATCCTTCTTGAGAAATTTGGGGCGCCCCATGCCTGATTTCGTTCAGACGGCCGCCGTTTTGTTGTCTTGACGATGAACGCAGACGCAGTGGTGAACTTGTCCTCCGATAAGTTGACCGTACGACTTCGCCTGTGGCCACGAGACCGGGAGCGCATAATAACCGGCTAACGCCTGCGGCCCATTGTTTCGACGTTATGCCACACGGAGCCTCGAGGAATCGCGTGGTTTAGTGCCCCCGTACGCCAATGGGTGCGACGAGGTTCTTTCGATTTGAAAGGTAGCACGCGTTTTCGGCGATGCGTGCCTACGCCAGGAGGCGCGGCGTGAAAGTGCTTTGTTTTCAGGTGAGAGATGGCCAAAAATTATTTCCAAAATTTGTGAACGGCTCTTAACGGGTCCAACGCATTTGGCGGCATAACGTCCATTTTCGGGATTATAGCGTTAATTTGCGCCAGGTCGGAAGTTTGAAGCCCTGATTTCTTCCAGGATCGGAAACGAGTTATTCGACACAGAACCGTTACTGCGTGCGGATTGTTTGCCCTCGCTCTGTAAGCGTGGAATCCGAGGAAGGCACAGAGCCGCGCGCGCAATCGTAAACCAAAGGCGTTTTCTCCGCAGCCTTGCTTATCGTCTCGGAGCTTTCCTTCAGGGCATACCGGCATCTTACAGGCAATCGATCATTTCGAGCGATAAACCAACTTCAGCACCAGGGCGACCGACCAAAGCAGGACTACTAAAGATGGGGCTATCGCTTCGCGTTCGATCCACCTGGTAAATACAAAATTACGGTTGCAGCGGAGTCAGCGTTTGCCGCGGGGCACCCAGCCGCGGTAAACGCAACTGGCTCTGGCAAGGCGGTCCAGACAGTGGAAGTGGTGGAGATGCCGAACTTTCTTCAGACGGAAAGCGCCGACTTGACCACTACGTTTAAGCGTCAGATGGTCGAGAACCTGCCGAACTTCGGGATGATAAGAGGCAACACTATTTACGGACCCCACCTCTTCTACGCGGAATCCGGCGCTGATGAAAGAGGTAGCGATCACGGAACGTGTCACGTTATCGTTTGGCGCCAAGCTTAAAACTTGCGGGCGGCCGGTTCGCCGCGTTTCGTGCGATTGCGCTTTCGATCGTCGCGAGCGCGCCGTACCGTAGAAGTCACGGAAACTTCCTCCGGAAAGGAAGAGCCTCTCGTGTCTGAAAGCGGGGCGGCTCTTCTATTTATATCAAACTTATATCTTCGTCCAGAGGCCGATTTGTTGCTATAAATTGGTGCTTTCCCGCTCACGCTGATGTAATACTGGGTTATTCGCGTCTCAGTTTCGGACAGATTTCCCAAGGGGTGTTTCAATGAACCGACTGCGCCTTCTCGCACTGACCTCATTAGCCGTATCGACCAGTCTCTGTTGTCTTGCACAAACCAGTCAGGGCACCATCGGGGGGACTATTACCGATCCTTCGGGCGCAGCGGTCGCCGGAGCCAACGTCACGGCAAAGAACATGGTCGGCAGCGACAACAGGACGGTCCAGACTGGCCCCAACGGGGAATATCGGATCGACGCGGTCACTCCCAGTACGTACGTAGTCACGGTGTCGAAGGCGGGCTTCAGCAGCCGGGAAATCAGGGACGTCGTGGTGCCGGGTTCTGTGGTTACGTCCGTTAACGGGCGACTTGAGCTGGGCAATGTATCGCAGACAGTAACGGTCGAGACCGGCGGCGCCGCCGGGATCCAGACCGAAAGCGGCGAGTTGAGCTCGACCATCAGCAGCCGGGAGGTCAGCCAACTCCCGATCGTCACCGGAAATCCGATCGACCTGGTGCTGACGCGGCCGGGAATTGTCACGGTGAGCAGCCGCGACAATCTGACCAATGGCGAGTCATTTGCGGTGAACGGCCTTCGTCCGCGCGGCAATAACTTCCTGATTGACGGGTTCGATAACAATGATTACGGAATTACGGGCCAGGCTCTGCAGCCCTCCAACCTGGAAGCGATCAAGGAAGTCAATATTCAGACAAATTCTTACGCCCCGGAATTCGGGCGCGGCGGTTCTTCGGTGACCAACGTAATTTACAAGAACGGCACGAACGAATGGCACGGGGCCGGTTGGGAACGGTACAGCGCCGCGGCCCTGACCGCTATACCGGTGGAACTGAAGAATCAGGGCATCACGGTTTCGCCTCAGTTCGTCAACAACGAGTTTGGTTTCGATGTCGGCGGGCCGATCCTCAAGAATAAGCTGTTCATCTTCGGGAGTTCGCAATGGGATCACGACAATTTCGACGAAGCCGGCGCCCAGTTCACGCTGCCGACCGCCGCGGGAGTTTCCGCGTTGCAGTCTCTTGGTTCGAACACGAACGCCGGGATTATAGTGGCCTCGCTTGGGGGAGTCACGGCGCCTGCGGCCACAGGCGGTATTAATATCGGCAACCGACCAGGATGCGGCAGCCCCTGCGTGATTCCGACTGGTCCGGTAATTCGCAGCCCCAAGGCACTCTCACGCAGTTATGAATGGATTACGCGGGGTGATTACAGCGCAACCGAGAAGGACACAATTTCCGCGCGATACATCGGAGCGCACAGCAGTCTTAGCCCTGACCTGTTTGCAAATTCCGGAGCACTGCCCACTCAGGACACTTTTCAAGGGGGTCCTGCCCGGACTCTTGGTGTTTACTGGACACATGTTTTAAGTCCGACGAAAGTAAATGAGCTTCGCTTTACGGCGCAGCAAATCAATTTCAGCTTCTCCCCTCTGCCCTCCACTTCCTCAAACCCTCTGCAGGGTGATCCCAATATTACGATCAGCGGCCTCGATGGAACGACTTTCGGCGGCCTTGACCCCACGTTTCCTCAGGGCCGCGCGCATGACACGTATCAGTATCAGGACGCGTTCTCGTGGGTGGTCAGAAACCATAATATTAAGATTGGCGGTGACCTTACCCATCTGGGAGTAACCGACACCCTGCCATTCAATTCGATCGGCACGGCGATATTTCAATCCGGCGGCGACTGCTCCGCGATCGGATTGCAGACGTGCACCGGGCTTGCAAATTATATCGATAACTATACGGGTCCGGCCGGCCAGACCGGAAGATCATTCGGATCTCCGTTTTTCAGTTTTCCCCAAACCTTGCAGTCTTATTACTTTCAGGATACCTGGAAAGTTCGTCCCAACTTAACTGTGACTTACGGGCTCAGATATGAATTCCAGGGTACGCCTTTAAACACTCTGCCTTATCCCACGGTGCCTTCCGGGCGCTCTGGCACCCGTTCAGCCGATAACTCAGCGCGTGACGCAGCAGGCCGATAAGAATAATTTTGGACCCCGCTTCGGATTTGCGTACACTCCCCGCAAAGGAAAGAGCATTTTCGGTGAGGATAAGACTGTTATTCGCGGCGGCTTCGGCACATTCTATGACGCTCTTTTCTCCAATCTCGGGGACAACAACGCCGAGAGCGTCCCCAACACTCTCGGTGGTGTGCTGGTCGCGCCCTCTACCGGCCGGGGAAGCGCCGGCGCGCTGGCTCTGGTGAACCAGGTGACAGGAACTCTCAATCCCAGGAGCAGCGTCACATCCATCGTGTCCAACATCGTGAATCCGCTCATCTATCAGTGGAATTTCAGCATTGAACGCGCCCTGCCCGGTAAGTTCCTTGTCACTGCTTCTTATGTGGGCACGCGCGGCGAACGCTTGTATCTGAACCAGGAGTTGAACCCCGGGGTTAATGGATCCCGCATTAATCCGGCGCGCGGTTCGATCCTGGCGCGTACAAATCTGGGAAATTCGAATTACAACGGGCTCGCTCTCCTCGTAAATCGTACCCTCGGACGCGGCTTCACGTTGATCGGCTCGTATACGTGGTCGAAATCTCTGGACAACGGGTCGGATCCATTTACGACTTCGAGCGACACGACGCGTCCCCAAAACCTCTTCAATTCGAGTCTGGAGAAGGGGCCATCGGCGTTCGACCGCCGGCAGCGCGCGGTATTTACCTGGATTTATCAGACGCCGACTTTCAAGCCCGCATCCGCGGCGGCTAAGGTTCTGAGCTGGCCTGTTCGCGACTGGCAGGTTTCGGGGATCTTTTCCTTCCAGACGGGCGCTCCGGAAACCGTGTATCTCGGCGGGTACGATCAGAACGGAGACCTTAGCGCGGCCAACGACCGCCCCAATCTTTCGAATCCGAAGGCGGCGGTCAACTACAGCCCGGCCTGTCTGGCCAGTACGAGCTGCATCACTGGTGTGGGGCAGATTAATCCAGACGGGTCTCTTGTCGACTGGAACACGGGCGCTTCCGGCACTCCCAATCAATTCCGTTATATCGTGACGAACGTAGTGGGCGCCGGACCCAACGGAAACCTTGGACGGAACACATTCTATAATCCGGGCCGCCAGGATTATGAACTGGCGTTGCAGCGGATCATCAGAATTCCGCATCTCGAGTCTCATCAACTGGAGTTTCGAGCCGAAGCCTTCAATGTTTTTAACCACCCCAACGCCGGCGGCGGGACTACCCAGGATGGTTCTACGGTTCCGGGCGTCAGTGGTAACATCCTTGACACGGCGTCGTTTCTGAACAAGGACATTACCTATGAAGGCGGCCGTTCACTCCAGTTGTGGTTGAAGTACCGGTTTTAACTTTTAGTCGTTTAGCTTAAGCAGCGTGCTGAAAAGGGTTATTCGAACAGCACTCGCTCCCGAGCCGGCACCGGTAGCAGGGTGCGAAAAAAGCCCGCCAATCGCTCCCTGCCGGTCGCGGCTCGGAAACGTGTGCTTTGAGTCAGAAAAGGTGTTGGCGAGCTGCGCCTGCCGACAAGCGATAACCAAAGGGAAATATGCGGACAGGTTTCCGAGCGGCGCGCGGAAGCAAGCGGATTTCGGCTTTCTTCATCACCTCTTGAGCAAATGCCAGGGAGGATTTCGAATGAGCTGCCCACGGTTTTTCCCGGTTATGGCAATGTTGGCTCTGACCGCCGGATACGGCACTGCGCAGACCAGTCTGGGAACAATCGCCGGCTCGGTAACAGATCCTACAGGCGCAGCGGTGAGCGGAGCGCAGGTCACTGCCAGGAACACGATCGGCAGTGATGACCGTATCGTTCAGACTGGTGCAAACGGAGAATATCGTATTGAGGCTGTGACGCCCAGCGCTTATTCGATAACCATTTCGAAACCCGGCTTTAACACCAAAGAAATCAGGAATGTTGCAGTAACCGCCTCCGTGGTCAACTCAGTTAACGCGCAACTCACCGTGGGAGATGTTTCACAAACCGTCACAGTGGAAAGCGGCGGATCACTGATTCAAACCGATAGCGGCGAACTTAGCGCCACCATCACCAGCCAGGAGATCAGCCAGTTGCCGATCATTACGGGCAATCCGATTGATCTTGCATTGACACAGCCCGGCATCGTTACAGTGGCCAGCCGGGATAATCTGACGGCCGGTGAGAGTTTCTCCGTGAACGGTCTGCGGGCGCGCGGCAACAATTTCCTGATCGACGGGTTTGACAACAATGATTACGGAGTTACGGGCCAGGCCTTACAGCCCGCCAACCTGGAGGCAATAAAGGAAGTCAGTATCCAGACGAACTCCTATGCGCCGGAATTTGGCCGCGGCGGATCATCGCTGACGAACGTAATCTACAAGAATGGTACCAATCTCTGGCAGGGAGCCATGTGGGAGCGATACAGCGGTTCGGCGATCAATGCCATTCCCGTGGAACTGAAGAATCAGGGTATAACCGTTCCCCCCCACCTGGTTCAGAACCAATTCGGCTTTGATGTTGGAGGCCCGATCGTCAAAAACAAGTTGTTCGTATTTGGAAGTTCGCAGTGGCAGATCAAGAATGCTCAGGTTGAGGGGACGCAGTTCACCATTCCGACGTCGGCGGGCATCTCCGCCTTACAATCCATCGAAGCTACCCAGAGCACGGCCCAGAACGCTGCCATCCTTATCGACTCGCTCGCAGGGCTGACGGCGCCCGCGCCGACGGGCAGCATTAACATCGGGAATCGCTCGGGATGCGGCAGCCCGTGTCTGGTGCAGGTCGGGCAGGTGATTCGCGTCCCCACAACTTTGTCGCGCTCTTATGAGTGGATCGCGCGCGCGGACTATACCGCGACTGAAAAGGACACCCTTTCCGCCAGATATATCGGATCGCATAGCAGTCTCAGCCCGGATCTGTTCGCGAACCCGGGGGCTTTGCCGACGCAGGATACATCTCAAGGGGGGCCGTCGAGATCGCTGGGGGTCTACTGGACCCACCTGTTGAGTCCGACCAAGGTGAACGAAGTCCGGTTTACGGCCCAACAGATTGATTTCTCGTTCACGCCTCTGCCGTCGACCACAACGAGCCCGGTGGAAGCATATCCGAACATCACCATACCAGGTCTTACGGGAACGACATTCGGAGGTCTGAACCCTAATTTTCCTCAGGGCCGGGCACACGATACCTACCAGTATCAGGATGCATTTTCCTGGGCAGCCGGAAGCCACAGTTTTAAGGCGGGCGCCGACATAATCCACATCAGTGTTAACGACACTCTTCCTTTCAATTTAATTGGCGCCCTGAGTTTTACGGGTGGCGGCGACTGCTCTTCAGTCGGCCTCAGGACCTGCACCCCGCTCGCTAACTTCATTGATAACTATACGGGCCCAACGGGCCAGTACGGGCGGGTATACGGTAGTCCGTTTTTCAGCTTTCCCCAAACTCTGCAGTCTTATTACTTTCAGGGACAGCTGGAAGCTTCGCCCGAATCTGACGCTGACCTGGGGGCTGCGATATGAGTATCAGGGGACACCTCTGAATGCTCTGGCCTACCCCACGATCTATCCGGGCCTTGCGGGAACATTTCAGCCGGCAACTCAACGCGTCCTGCAACAGCCGGACCGGAATAATTTCGGCCCACGGGCAGGATTCGCCTACATGCCTCGCGGGTGGAACAGTCTGTTCGGCGAGAATAAGACAGTGATTCGGGCTGGATTCGGCACTTTCTACGATATTTTGTTTTCTAATATCGGCGATAACATCGCCGCCGGCCCACCGGCCGCTCTTGGTGGAACGTTTGTCGCCTCAAATACGGGCCGTGGAGCGACTGGGGCATTCCAACTCCCCGCAGCGGTCCCGGCGACCCTGAATCCTCTCCTGCTGCAATATACGGCCTACTCCAATCTGGTCAATCCCCTTATTTATCAGTGGAATTTCAATGTTGGACGTTCGCTCCCGTCGAACTTTCTGTTCCGGATCGCTTATATCGGTACCCGGGGCGAGCGCCTTTTCTTACTGAGGACGCCAACCCCAGGATTGTGGGAGTGAATGTGAATCCGGCTCGGGGGTCCATCCTCGCCCGCACCAACTTTGGTAATTCCATTTACCACGGCCTTGCCGTGAGCCTGGAACGCTCGGTGGGCCGCGGACTTACGGTGCGAGGCGCCTACACCTGGTCCAAGTCTCTCGACAATGGATCGGACATTCTTACAACCTCGGGAGGCACCTTTGTTCCGCAGGACGAGTTTAATTCAAGCCTCGAAAAGGGTCCGTCGGCGTTTGACCGGCGTCAGCGCGCCGTAATTACATGGATCTATACGACCCCGCGCTTCAGGGGTTCGAGTCTGGCGAAAGCCCTCAGTTTTGCGGTGAGCGACTGGCAGGTTTCCGGGATTTTCAGCTTCCAGACGGGCGCCCCTGAAACCGTATATATAAATGGGTACAACCAGAACGGCGATTCCAGCACGAGAAATGACAGGCCGAACCTTTCGAACCCCAGCGCGCCGGTAAACTACAGCGCATCCTGCCTCACCAGTACAACGTGTATCAGTGGGGTGGGACAGATCAATCCCGACGGTTCGCTGAGCGATTGGTGGAGCGGCGCGCCGGGTACGGCGAGCCAGTTCCGGTATATTGTCACAAATGTTCTGGGAATCGGACCGAACGGGAACCTGGGTCGCAATACGTTGACCAACCCCGGGCGCCAGGACTACGAAATGGCTATAACCCGTGTGACCAGGCTGCCTCGCCGGGAGAATCACCAGCTCGAGTTTCGGGCCGAAGCCTTCAACACGTTCAACCATCCGAATGCGGGTGGCGGCACTTCGCAGGACGGCTCCACGGTTCCGGGCATCAGCGGAAACCTGAACGGGACGACCTTCCTGAATAAAGACATCACGTACGAAGGCGGCCGTTCCGTGCAGTTGTGGCTGAAGTATCGCTTTTAACACGCTCCGAGGAAGCCGACGAACGCGTTGGCTGCAGACGCAGGCGTCCGCCCCACAAAGCGAGCTTTGTTTCTCGCGGCTATACTAAAACCAGTTTCTTCCCATGCCCAAGCGTATTCTTTACGGTCTCGGCGCGGTTCTTTTTCTTTTTTCCGTAACGCTGATCGTGTGGCAGGGCTCGTTTCGTTTCCCGGCGAGCTTGCGCTTCTTCGGCCCCGATGACACCGAGGAGATCTTTGTTTTCTTCGACCGGCATCTCCATTCTGATTTTTCTGTTGATGGTGACGCTCGGGTTTTCCCTCGTGCGTCTCATCTGGAAGCTCTGGATGGAGCGCCGGAGCGACCATCCGGGGTCGCGCATCCGGACGAAGCTGGTGGTGGGCGCTCTGCTGTTGAGCCTGACTGCCGGTTGTTTTCATGGTGCTCTTCAGCGTCGACGTTTTAAGCAACACCATATCGAAGTGGTTCAGCCGACCTGCGCAGCATGAGCTGGTTGAGTTCGACAAAATCGCCAGTGCCCTTGATGGGCAGATGCGGGACAGAGCCGAAGCCGAAGCGGAACTTCTGGCGGTCAATCCGGACACGAAGCTGACGCTCGCGGGGCTTTCCCCGGATACCGAGTGGCTCGCCCGGTTCTGCATGAGGCGCGGAATCGCGGCGGCGAGCATTATTCCCGCCGAGAGCGATAAACCAATCGCGAGCTTTGGTGCGTTTCCGGGTCCAAAAGACGCCCCCGCGATTATGGCGGGGGCGCCCGTGGAGCGATCAAAGGTACGGATCGCGATGACGGTTCCTGTCGACGTCGTGCAGCAGCAGCAGGCACTTGGAGACTACCATCATGCATTTGACCAGTTGAGTGCGCAGCGCCGGGCAATCTGGCACAACTATCTGTGGCTGCTGGCGCTGATCGCGCTCTTTGTATTCGTGGTGGCCGGCTGGCTGGCGCACTTTCTCGCGCGGCAGATCAGCGGGCCTATTTCCGCGCTGTTACGGGCCATCGAAGAAATCAGCAAGGGCAATCTCGGATATCGGGTCAAGGTGAACGCGGTCGACGAACTGGCGCTGCTGGTGAGCGGGTTCAACAAAATGACCGGGGATCTTGAGGCGAACCGCAGTGAGATCGAGGCGCGGCGACGCTTCACGGAGGCGATTCTCGAAAGCATTCCGACCGGCGTGATCTCAGTCGACGCCAACGGCGGTATCCAGCTTGTGAACAAGGCGCTGGCGGAGATTTTCCGGACTCCGATCCGCGCCACGCTGGTCGTCTGGAAGATCTTTTCGGGCGCGAGGATGCCGCTGAGATTCGATACCTTATGAACCGGGCGCGCCGGGTGGGCCACGCGAATCAGCAACTGGAGGTGAAGACGGCACAAAAGACCGTGCACCTCGCGGTCACTGTGTCAGCTATCGAAGGACGCAGAGGCTCGGGTTTTGTCATCGTTATCGAGGACACGAGCGATCTTCTGCGGGCACAAAAGATCGCGGCGTGGAGCGAGGTTGCGCGGCGCGTGGCGCATGAGATCAGGAATCCGTTGACGCCGATCACGCTTTCGGCGGAGCGCATTGTGCGCCAGATCGGACGTCTTCCGGCGAGTGGAGAGGCCGGTGGTTTGCCTGTGGCCGTGGACAAGGTGGTCCGCGAATGCGCAGCGATCATCCTCGATGAAACGGCTTCCGTCAAGCGGCTTGTCGCCGAATTCTCGGAGTTCTCCCGACTTCCGGCGGCCCAGCCCATTCTGTGCGAATTGAACGAGGTGGTGGCTAATGGCATTGGTGTTTTCGAGGGACGGCTTGACGGTATCGAAGTCCGTGTGGATCTGGCGGCGGAACTGCCCGCGGTCTCGATCGATCCGGAACAGTTCAAGCGCGTGGTCGTGAACCTCATCGACAATGCAGCCGAGGCGATGCAGGACTCCCCCGTGAAAATGCTGAATATTCAGACCCGACCCGGACCTGCCGATACCGTCGAAATCATTTTCGCCGACACCGGATGCGGTGTTACGCCCGAACAAAAGGAGAAGCTCTTTCTTCCGTATTTCTCTACCAAGGGCCGTGGAACGGGCCTCGGGCTTGCGATTGTGAGTCACATTCTGACTGAACACAATGCGAGCATTCGCGTCGAGGACAATAAGCCGTGCGGCGCATGGTTTACGGTCGAAGTTCCGGTGGCTCAGGTGGACAAGCAAGTCGTGAACAGGCAAGCCGACAAAGCCGGTACCCGTCGTCACCGGGGCGATTGCCTGACGAAAAACGAGGAAGTCAGGAGCCAGAAGCCAGAATGGCTGCGGCGCCCGGCTGAGCTGCTGACGCGCGCGGCTCGGTAAAGCGTTTTTGCTGAACTCGGCAGGTTTCAGCCGCGGCGGCGAGGCTGCAAGAATTAAGTGACGGCCCCCGACGAATGAGATCCCCGCGTATTCTGATCGTCGACGACGAACCCGGCATTCGACAGTCGTGAGCGGCGTGCTCGAAGACGAAAGCTTCTTCAGGTGGAAACCGTTGGAGAGCGGCGAGGCCTGTCTCGACAGGCTGGCCACTTCGATCTTCGATCTGGTGATGCTTGACATCTGGCTGCCCGGCATGGATGGGCTTGAGGCTCTTAGCCGGATTCAGGGGATCCCGCTTTCGCGACCGCCCGGTGGTGGTGATGATTTCCGGACACGGCTCGATCGAAACGGCGGTGAAGGCGACCAAGCTGGGCGCATTCGATTTTCTGGAGAAGCCGCTTTCCATCGATCGCAGTTCGTCCTCGTCGCGCGCCATGCGATCGAGCATCGGCGTCTGCGCCTGGAGAACGAGCCGCTTCGCGAATCCGCGGATGGCGTGGCGGATATCGTGGGCGACAGCGTGCCGATGCAAAGCGCTACGCCAGCAGCTCGGATTGATGGCCGCTACGAACGGCCGGGTGCTGATATATGGGGAAAGCGGCACGGGCAAGGAACTGGTGGCGCACGCTCTGCATGCCTTGAGTCCCCGGGCTTCAAAACCTTTCGTGGAAGTGAATTGCGCAGCGATTTCCGGAGGACTGATCGAGAGCGAGCTGTTCGGCCACACAAGGGCAGCTTCACCTGCGCTCACGAACGCAAGATCGGGCAAGTTTCAAAAGGCCGATCGGCGGAACGACTATTCCTCGACGAAGTGGGCGATATGAGTCTGCGTACGCAATCGAAGGTGTTGCGAGTGCTCGAGGACCAGCGCTTCGAACCGGTGGGCGCGCAGGAATCGATCCAGGTAGATGTACGCGTCGTTGCCGCGACGAACAAGAATCTTGAGGAGGAGATCGAGCGGGGCAATTTTCGCGAGGATCTCTGCTGGCTCGAACGTGATTCCCTTCTTCGTCCCCCGTTGCGGGAGCGCAGAGAGGATATTCCGGCGCTGGCGGCTTACTTTCTGCGAGAGTTCGCGCGAGCCTACGGGCGTAAACCCAAGGAACTGACCCCGCAGGCGCTTCGAGGCGCTAGCGAGGCTCACCAGTGGCCGGGAAATGTTCGGGAGTTGCGAATCTGATCGAGAGGATCGTGATTCTCAATCCGCAGAGCAGCGTCGATGCGCGACACATTCCGCTGCAACTCGCGCGTAAGAGCGCCGCCGACCGGCCCGTGGAGCGCTATGGGAGTCTGCAGGAAGTCAGGGAAGCGGCCGAGCGGGAGTACATCCAGAAAAAACTAGAGGAGAGCAAACGGCAATGTCGCCAGGGCGGCGGAGCTTCTGGGCCTCGAACGAAGCAATCTCTATCGCAAGATGCGTGCTCGCAGATGCCGGTCGGGAATAATCTGCCATATTATTGTTCGGAAACTTCGTGAAGATTGTTGTGAATCGCGTAAAGAGCGAGTTCGAGGCGATCCGAAACGCCTAATTTCGCGAAAATGTTGTGAAGGTGGTTTTTCACGGTCTGTTCGCTGATAAACATCCGCTCAGCCATTTCCTTGTTCTTGAATCCCTGAGCGACCAGCACGACGATTTCCCGCTCACGCAGGCTCAGGACGGCGCTCTGCTCCCGCAGACCGAGCCGCGCGCCGACGGCCGAATTTGTGGAACCTTTCTTCGCAAGACGTCTGATGAGGTCCGCGGTTGAGACGCGGTCAAGCCAGAATTCGCCGGCGTGCACCTTGCGAATGCTCTTGATGAGCAGGCCGGCGGTAGTCTGCTTGTACACGATGCCGCAGCATCCCTGCCGGACGAGCTTCGAGGAAATCTTCCTTGACGTCTTCACTGACCAGAAGAATGACGCGGGTAGGGGCTTTTGTTTCCTGAATCGCCGCAAAAACCTTCTGACTGCCGGGCGCACTAGCGGGCCAACCAAGGAGGCAGATATCGGGACGGAGCCGGCGAATGGCTTCGACCGCGGCGCCGATGCTTTCGGCAGACC